>NZ_JACYOX010000019.1 GCF_015352955.1 Noviherbaspirillum soli | reverse complement strand
TTGCATCAATTCCGGCGACTGCGCGTACGCTACGAACGACTGCCCTCGATTCATGAAGCATTCCTTCACTTGGGCTGCGCCCTTATTTGCTGGCGCATTTTGAAAAACTCATTTTGTTAGATGCTCTAAGTATTGGAAGCGCATAGCGCCGGGATTTAGGCCACTGGTGCGGCTTATGCTGCGGTAGAGGATTGGTAAAGCTGCGAAGCACGGTGCAGGTGATAGCCACCGGCTAGGGTGATGACCAAGCAGCTTGGGAGGCTGAGCGGTGTGACGATGCCGTAGCGGGTATTGGGCAATGCGCTACGCGCTAGCTAGCAAGAAGGTCGGGAATACTTTGCTCAGAACAAGCTGCTAATACAGGACAGGTACAGCCCGGCTAGGTGCTGGGCGGCCCTATGCAGGTACACAGCGCGGGAATGGCAAGGGCATGTCTGGCACGCCGGGATAGCTCCGGGAGGCTTGCGTTGGTACAGGCGTTCGGTCCATGGCTGGTGACGCTGGCGCTGTCGGCAGCAGTCCAAGCTGTGCATTCGTCCTGGCGAACTCGCCGTGCAGATCAATCGCTGCCCGGTCATACGCTTCTGCTGCTTCCTCGGCAGTGCCGAAGATTCCTACGTGGTAGGACATTCCGTTCATTGCGACACAAGCTAGGAACTTGCCGTGCTTGCTGTGGTAACGCACACCTTTGTATCCGCTGCGATTATTGCTATAGAGGTTGCGGTTGCAGTGATTTTGTATGGGCGTGGCGAGACGGAGATTACATGGCCTGTTGTCGTGCGTATCGCTATTGATGTGATCGACTACAAGCCCTGCATCGATACTTTGTTGATTCGCGAGCATCCATGCGATCACGTGGACAGCGTACTGGGTATTGCCGATCCTAATGCGACGATAACGTTCCTTGGTGCTTTGCTTCCTTTCCCGGCCTCGAGCCTTGCACCGCCGTACAAGCTCTCCGGTATCGGCGTCTAGAATGAATAGATTGTTTAGGACTTCAAGGCTTGGTAACTGCGTGGTGGTCATTTCGATTCCAATTCGTAGGATGCAGCGCTAGGCTGCTACGGGTGGGCGGGTGCTGCGGAGATGCTGCTTGGCACTGCCTGTACTCGGTGCTGCCTTGACAGTTCTAGCGGTACTACTCAGGCTTACTGGCTTCGGTGCTAGATCACGGAAAGCCCTAGGCAATCAGGGCGGTGCTAGGGTGCACAGAGGGATAGCTACGCAAGAACGAAGAAGCAGGTATCGCTCGCACACGGCGCTGATGTTGGCGCTGGCTTTGTGCTCGGAATGCCTCCGGAGCTGCTCAGGATTGCTCAGGGGAAGCGCAAGATGATGGGTGGTATGTCGAGTGCCTGATGGAAAGCACGCTACTCCTGTGCGTTCCTGATGACACAGCAGGGTGATCCCAACGCTGCTCTGAATGCAGAGTCACCCAGAATAGGCTTATTGAGTCAGTGTGCTTTCGCGCGAATCGTTGGGGTATCGACTCGGTGTTCTGGGAAGGCAGCGGCAGTGGAGTGGGTTTGTAATAGCTCTTTAGAGCTTATAGAAAGTGCCCTCGAAATCCTCCGGAAATCGTCCGGCGCCGGACGGTCACGCCGATGTATAGGCTGTGGCCGTACCGTTCTGGAGCCTTCAGGATCTAGCTTCGAGCGTGCCTGCACTAATCAGGGTTCGGATGTAGTCATTCACCGTGGACTTTCCTTTGACTACGCTGACGGCGATGCTGCCATACGATTTCCCAGCGAGGTACAGCTTCACAGCATCTGCTTTCCACCGGTCCGTTTCATCGAGCCTGGAATTGGCTCGTGCGGCTTCCGCTTTAGCTTCTGCTGCTTCTGCCCGTACAGTAACAAGTTCAGCTTGCATCGCGGCATCACGCTGGCGCTGTTGCTCCTGCTCTTGCATCCGCTCTGCCCGTTCCTGATTTATGAGGCGGGCAATCTTATGTGTATCCGCAAGCGCGCCAAGGCAACTAGACACAGTGCCTGATGACGCTGCGGTGATAGACGAGTGACTCACTAGGGCGCTAATACGCTGCATACCGGGATGCTCCTTGTTGTCGTTGAAGGCAGTACGAAGGCGTGTCTTAGCAGTCTTAGCAAGCAGCTTGGTAGCTTTGTCACCGACTATAGCTTGTGCCGTCTTGGTCGCTGTTGGGTACTCCCCGGACTCACAGCCGTCTAGGTGCTTGCGCAGTACAGCGGTAAAGATTTCCTGCTTCGGGTTGTACGCCAGCATCCCAACACTTGTCCGTTCCTGCGCTTGTTTGGCGGCGAGTTCATTCCGTTCTCGCTGCTGGCGCATGATGACGCTGCGCTTCTCGGCTGTGCCGTTCCCGGTATGCCCTGATGCGGATAGTCGTTCTTGGATTATCTCGGCGTATCTCGGGCCAAAGGTGTTAGCGATGTTACTGAGGGTATCCCTGCGTGCAATTACAGACTCAGTGAGCCGCTCTAGCATGCGGAGTTGTTCTTGCTGTGCGAAATTCATAGACATGGCTTTTAGATGTGAAGAGGCCCGCACAGTGGCGGGCCTTGTTGGGTTGTTAGTGATGGCGAATCGGGTTACAGCATCCGGCTCTGCCGCTGGCTCGGGGTCTGCATGGCATGCAAGGTAGCGGCCCTAAGAGTACTGATTTGCTGTTCAAGCTCGGCAACCCTAGCTGCTAAGCGGAATACGGCATCAGGAGCGCTGCGCTGTCCAGCCTGTGCAGCCTTGGCTGCTTCCTTGAAAGCCGGGAGGGCCTCTTGCTCTGCCCAATGCAGTAGGGCTTGAGCCTCAGGTTTCGAGGAGCGCATGCACTTCTTACGGAGTCCCTTCTCAGAGAGGGCTTGAACCGTGCGCTGTGCAAGGGTTTCGGTAAGGCGTACTTCATCCTTGCGGAGAGACTTCACAGCAGTGGTGCAGTTCAGGATACCAAGTGCTCGGAAAACATCGGCAGCGATGAACCAGGGCTGATCCTCAATGCTAACAATACGGATGCTGGTACTGTTGAATCCTAGCGAGATAATGCGGTCGAGGCTAGTCATGTTGATCCTTAGGAATAGTGGAGGTGATCTGTACTGCTCAGGGGGATAGCGCTGTGCTTGCTAGCGCTGGAACGCTGCAAGCTTTGTAGGCTATACAGAAGGGTTCAAGCGGAATGCTCGGTGGGACATTGCTGGGCTAGGAAGTACGCTGCTACGTTGAATAGGAGCAGGCGTTACCCTGTTCAGAGACATGTGGCTCTATCAGAGCGGAAGCCTATGTATCCAGTCTGCGCGACTCTAATGAATTCCTTCCTTGCATAACCGCAGATGTTCTTCTGTCCATACTAGGTCGCTCTAAGTTAGAGGGGCATCCTATGCCCAGGACGGGTGCTCTATCAGAATGCCTTACACCGACACAGGCGATCTTCTCTATCCAAGGTATGAGGCTCTAAGTCAGAGGGGCATCCTATGTACTCAATCTATGTGCCTCTATTCAAAGGGGCCATAGGCTGCACAGGCGGTCCTGTTCACGGTGGGTACAGCTGGGCAGGGCTGGCACGGTCCAGCGCCATGCAGGGCCGCTGCTGCAGCCGGGCGGGCATTGCTCGCGGAGGATGATCGGCGGGAGACTGTTCAGGGAGTGCGGAGCAGGATGCAAGAGCTGGAGGCAGAAAACAAGGCTGGCTCAGCGGGCCTCAGGGGCATCCGAAAGGCGGGCAGGTACGCTGCCCTTGCTTGCATTCTGGAAACCCTGCCACGGGGCTGTATTCAAGCAGGTGCGGCGGCTGTGTATCGCTTCACGGTTGAATGTGAGAGATTGAAGTGGTTGGCGGTCGCCCGGATGGTGGCGCAATGCTCGGCACGCCATGCACGGACTGCTGCGGCATCCTGTGCTGGCGGTCTGCCAAGGCTGTTTTTGCCACGGTGAGTCTTGCCAGTGGCTGCAAGCGCAGCCTTCGCGGCCTCTCGCCCGGTGGCTGTACGCTCCCTGATGCGCTCCCGCTCCATCTCGGCAACCTGAGCCAGCACGGCAATAATCAACTCTCCTACGCCCTTGCCGATGACACCAAGGCCACGGACATGAACCTGCACACCCTTGGCAAGCAACGTCCTGATGGTGCTCTGCACGTCAATGGCATCCCGACCCAGCCTATCCACGGCGTACACATGCAGCGTATCGCCCTCTCGGATGTAGTTCAGCAGGGCGCTGAAGGCGGGCCTGTTCGCAGCCAGCACAGCGCCGCTGATGCCCTCGTCCATGAACTCACGGTCAATGCTGCATCCCTGGGCCAGTGCAGCCTTCTGCGCTGATACGGATTGGTCGGAGGTGCTTACTCGGTAGTACGCGATGTGTGCCATGATGAGCGGCGTGAGGCTCAGAAGATAGAGTGCACATTATGAACTGGCGCACAATTGCCGTCAAGTATCTTATGAGCCACGCGAGAGCCCATCATTGCTGCTGGGTCACAAGGTACAAGTTGTGACCTAGGTAATGTTATAGGGAAAACGTGGGACTAATCCTGTCTCAGTATCCTTTGCAAGATTTGGCGTTCTTATTGAGCCGAAAAAAACTTGAAGGAGATCGGCGGGGATGCTTTTTGTGCTGAGTGAATTTTGAGGGCATGCCCGATTTCGCTAGGCATCTTCATTTGCGGATCGAAGTGGGGTTGGTCGAGGTGCTTTCAATCCGCAAGCGGACTAACGCTACAGCGTAATCAGCACCGTCTATAGATTGGGTTAAGGCAACTCGCCTGCCTCTGCCTTAAGGATTTTGTGCTCAAGACGGTGACAGTTCGCACATAAGCATTGGAGCGAGTCGAGGGTTGTGCGATGGTTTTCTGGCATGTCTTGTACCTGAACGTATCGGTGGTGGACTTCAATACAAGATTCTGCGTGTGTTGTGCCGTAATGATCAACTGGAACTAACCCACATTTCTCGCAAAAGAGATTCCCATGCGCCGCTTTGAATTGACTTTTTTTTGCTCTACTAGCTGCAGGTGAGCGCTCACGCTTCATGTGGGAAGTCAACTTCTTGTTTCCTTCTGTCCAATACTGGTCTTCAGGAATGAGTGTCGGAGACTCAGGAGGCTGTTCATTCTTCGCGACAATCTTGAATCCTGCATCTTCAATGCTTCTGAAACACGGGGATAAGAGTCCTGCTGTGAAATGGGCTGGGCCTACTTCGAAACCAAGGGCAAGCTTAGCCGCAATTCCGAAGACAGCTTTTGGGGGAAGCCTGTTTCCGTCATCAGTAACAACGTCGTAATCAGTAGACGGGGCAAACGGATGATCGGCGTAGCCACCAATCAACAGCTGAACTGCTTCCCATACGTTCTCTGGCCTGACTTTATTCAGTTCCGATGCAGGCAACCGTTGGGTTTTCGCAGACACCGGCTGGGGATTGCTAGGATCGCTTAACTGCCAGCGAATGCGGACAGGAATTTCGTCGGTAATGTCCACGGCTTTACCTATGCCGCCATAGGTGAACGGATCACGGCCGCCGGTCCGCCAGAACACGTGCACTTCTGAGCCAGAAGTCGTCATGCGCTGTATAGAAGGCTGATTTCTATGGCTTCCTGTTCTTCCGCGCCACACTAAGTCAGGCCCGTCGAAGTAGTTGTCGTAATCGTGACCAGTTTGGCCAGGATTGCCAACGTTGCTAAAGATAAACGTCACCCCGTCTTTCTGGGGATAGCCAGTAGCCCAATTGCCACCAATGTTGCCTCCATCACCTGCTTGTTGGCTAACTTGCTCTCGCTTGTATTTCTGTCCGACCTTAAAGCTGTACTGTGTCATAACGCGTCCTGTTAATTCACCTTCTACCTCCTTAGACACAACTAACCGTGTCCAATAGGAAACTAAACGTCAGAATACTCCTGACTAGGGCCGAAATCTACGAGTTTGGAAATCCATTCCAATTTTGTAATAGACGAGAGAGGGAATGAATCCGGTCCATCTTGGAAGGTTTCGCTTCTGGTCCGTTTTCACTTGCAATGTGGTTTGATGGGCGTCCACTGAATTACCCTGCTTGCTAGCACTGGCGGGCTCTACTGCTGGGTTTCGATCGTGTGGTCAGAAAGTACAAGGTTTCAGATACGATGCGGCCCCGTATGACATGGCGCTGCTGTGCTACGGCAGTGCGGTGGTAATGCGGCATGTTCCTTACAGCGCGGCATAGAAGCCTGAGTTTGCGGCTTTAAAGCTGGAGGGTTATACCTGCTGCACTCTCGCTGCTAGTCTATGCGCTCCTCTCCTTGTTCGTTATCCTGAGACTCTAAGATCTATACCCGCCGCTGTCACAGCTTTGTTGCGAGTACAGGGTAAAGGCGCAGGGCTTGCAAGCGACATGGCACACCCGGCTTCGCAATGTTCGCAAACGCTGGAACACCAGCTAGGGCACGAGGGGGGCAGAATCGCTTGTATTTATTGAGAGGCAGTCTCGCATACCTAATCAAAATTCGATTGACAAATTTGATGCTAGTGAAGCATGGAATCATCAAGTCTAGCCATGTCGCTAAGGTATCATTGCAGCTTGAAAACGTATGGTCTATAAATTTCAAGAAATCTATTAAGCAGATTTAATAAAACAAAAAATTCACGGAAGAGGAAATGGCAAAGCACATCAACGCAGCTTACCGAGTCTTTAGCATTGCTAACGCGTTGTCTCAAGCCCAACCGGATCAGCCAACTTTCGAGGCTTGGGCCGCAGTCCTCGGAGTTATCGCTGATAGCCCTATCGATCGTCGGGTCGCTGTTGACAAACGTCGATCCTTGTTAATTGATCAGATTCAAACCATCAAAGTTCAGATGAAGAAATTAGAGTTCAGTCAGGAGCTTTATCTTCCACATTTGGAACAGCTTCGCAATCTAATGGCTTCACTGAACAGTGATCAACACTGGCGAGCATACTTTGGATCAATTAGTCCGGAACTTCTCCTTTCACTTCAATGGTGCTCTGAAGTTTTAATTCACGAAGAAGAAGTACTTGAAGGGCCACAAATTGAAGAATGGATAGTCTCCGTTGAGAAACTAATCGAAAAAATTCAATCCAGTCTTTTGCCTAATGAAATTCGTGCATTTATCACAAACAATCTTTTAACAGCGCTTGACGCGTTGCATGGCTACAGGATTACGGGACTCAAGACTATGGAAGATGCCCTAATTCGCACTCAAGGAGAAGCCAGTATTCGAGCAAATGTATTGCGAAGTGCATACGCTAAAGTAGATGAATCTGAACAGCAATTGGTAGAAGAGTTTCAATCCCTTGTAAGAGAGATGAGTGAGGCAGCAGACGAAGCTGATAAAACTCGACCTCCTATTGCTGGTCAACTTGGACAACTGAATGCATTGTTTGGGATAGCGTTACCTCGCTCCTAATTCCATTACATTAGCGAACTTAATAAACGTTCAATTGTGAATGGACTCGAAACGTGTTTGAACTCTTTATCCTGCCAGAAAATTTTTGGCCTGATTTAACCAAGACTCTTGTAGGTTCATTTGTTGGCGCTAGCCTTGCATTCAGTTCAAATCTATGGTTTCACCATAAAGACAGAAAACGCAAGCATAAAGCAGCAGGGAACCTTGCACTTGCAACAGCCATTCGTCAGTGGAATGATTTTCTTGTAATTCGGAAGGGCTTTATGCAAACAAAGCAAGCCATTACTGAGCAAAATGCTAGTGTCCCGATTTACCTACAGGCAAAGCCAACTCATTATTACTTTAGCGAGAATCTAAAGTTTGATTATGCCTCATTAGCATTTCTGTTTGAACATGGGAGAGCAGAGTTATTTACCACGCTTGCTTTAGCAGAGCAGCGGTACTACGATTTAGCAAGCGTCATTAAATTGTACACAGCAGCAGCTGAGACGATGCAATCAAGATTAGCTTCGACGGATTTTTCTAGCGATAAAGAATACAATCTTTCAGATGTCGAATTTGCAATTGGACCTGACCTACTGTGCAAATTACAAGATACTGTATCCGGCCTATTTCAAAGATTTGATGAAGATGAGTCCTCTTATACTAGCGCAATTACAGATTTACGATCTGCTATGGTACAAGTATTTGGCGACAAGGGGATTGTTAGCACAGCTAAAATCGGTTGACCAATTCTATTTCACTTTCTCAGTCGTTGCTCCATTCAATAATTGCTATCATGCCCATACCAGATTATCAAAGCTTAATGCTACCATTATTACGACTGGCGGGAGATGGTGAAGAACATCGTTTCCGTGATGCTGTTGAGAAGTTAGCGGTTGAAGCTAATGTCACAGACGACGAGCGTAACACAATGCTACCTAGTGGAACAGCGCCTCTTTTCGACAATCGGGTTGGCTGGGCGAGGACTTATTTAAAGCAAGCGGCACTCCTCGAATCCAGGAAGCGCGGTGTGTTTAAGATTACCCCAAGAGGGAAAGACCTCCTTTCACAAAATCTGCCACGCATCGATAATTCTGTCCTAGAACGGTTTCCTGAATACCTTGAATTCAAGAATCGTCGCAATGAAGATAAACAGTCAATTCAGCTTCCAGCGTTAGTGCAGCCAAGTTACATAGCTAAAATTAATGGCGGAGTATCTGATTCGACCCCTGAGGAGGCCTTTTCGCAAGCGTATCAGCGACTTCGAAGTAATCTTGAAGTTGAGTTGCTAGAACAGATCAAATCTTCGTCCCCCGCATTCTTTGAACGTCTTGTGATTGATCTACTGGTTGCTATGGGTTACGGCGGTTCTCGCCAAGATGCTGGAAGAGCGGTCGGGAAAAGCGGCGATGGGGGAATTGACGGAATCATTAAAGAAGATAAGCTAGGCCTAGATGTGATTTACATCCAAGCCAAACGCTGGGAAGGAACTGTTGGGCGTCCTGAAATACAAAAGTTTGCCGGGGCACTTCAAGGGCAGCGTGCTAATAAGGGAGTTTTCATTACTACTTCGGGATTCTCAAAAGATGCTGAAGATTATGTAAGCCTAATCTCATCAAAAATTATTCTGATTTCGGGTGAACAACTTACAGCATTGATGGTAGATCACAATGTCGGTGTGTCCCCTGTGAGCATTTTCGCGCTAAAAAGGATTGACTCAGACTATTTCGAAGGTGAGAACGTTTAGCACCTCGGAAATGCATTTGTATTTAGAAATGTAAATGACTAAAGTTTCAAGCGTGCTAATTTCTGTAAAATCTCACTGTGATAGGGACAGTTTTATTATGGGTTTAGCACAGATCGGGCCAAAGAGGCTGCAATGGGCAAGTTTATTGTAGCCATTAAACTCGATTTTTATTCCCGAAACTCGCGACGAGAGCTGAACTTTCTGCCGCAGACTCTCGCCATTTAAACACCTGCTAAAACAATAATGTTATAGAATTTCCTTTCAATTTTGAAGCTATAGAAGGTTAATGAATTAATGTACAACATTTCGGAATCCCCATCACGAGAAGAAGTCTTAACTTTTCTATCGAAATCAGCAAGTTATGGAAATTTAGGTGCATTTATAGGTGCTGGCTTCTCAAAAGCAGTTTTGAATGACACTGGCAGCGAGATCGCTCTTTCTTGGGGAGAACTGCTCAATCGGGCATCATCTGAAATGGGCATTGATTACGACAAAATTTGGAAGGAAGGTGTCGGTTACCCGGAGGTTGCTTCAGAGATTTGTAAATTGCATGCATTGGCAAACGGAAACGATCACGAAAAGTCTCTCAATGAGTTAAAGCGAATGATCGCTAATTTGACTAGCTGGTATCCGGACAAAGACAAACGCGAAAAGTTTTCAAAGTACTTAGAAAGCTTATCACCAGCATGGGTTATTACAACAAATTACGATCTAATCATTGAAAGTTTGCTCACAGGGAAATCGATACCACTCGGACCGAACGATTCTCTTTCGTCGCAAAACGGGGTAATACCAGTCTTTCATTTGCATGGGATCCGGACAAACCCGGAAGAAATAATAATTGCACAGGAAGATTACGTGGCCCTCTTTAGGCCTAGTGAATACAGGCAGATTAAGTTGGCGTTAACCATAAAAGAATCAACAACCCTTTTGCTTGGCTATGGCGTTGGAGATGTAAACGTCTTAACGGCTCTAGACTGGTCGCGGAATGTGTTCAAAGGCAACCAAGCGAACTATCCTAATGACGTTGTTCAAGTCCTTCGCAAAACGAACCCAAATGAAGCTCCCTATCGAGACAAGAATGGAATTGTGATTATCGAAGTAGAGGATCTTTCAGAGTTCTTCCAACAGTATCTGGAAGTGCGAAGCAGGGTTATCGCCGAAGAAAAGTTAGAACGTGAGAATCTAACGGAACTGGCTCAACGACTTGACGCGGCAGACGTTAAGATGATTGACCAATTTATTGACGATCAAGCCTTTAGGGCAGACATGTTAAACACTTTAGGCAAATCCTCAATTTATCTTATCTCAGGTTTCGTATTCTTCTTAAACAAATGCATTGATACGACGTGGGCTCGTACAAACGTTTGGGGGGCTTTTCATGAGTATAATAATTACTTAAAGATTATCCTTGACATACTAACTTCCTTTTCGATGGCGCAGTTCCCGCCAGCTTTATTTCAAACAGCTGCCTACGGATTGTATCGCACAGCGTATTACGTGGGCGATGGACCTGGACAGTCTTGGGTCGCCAATAAGACTTGGCAAGCCCGTAAAAAAGAATTATCCCCAGAAGTAATTCGCGAAATAAGGAACTTTGCTGCTCAGCACGATTATCAGCCTCTTGAACATTTAGTTTTAGGTCTCTAGTCTAACGAGCTTTATTCCTTTCACATTTAAAGCCTACATTAGAACGATACTCGGATGCTGTATAAGTTAAATTTTTAAGCCGACTTCCGCTAACCTGCCTTCTCATTCCTTTTGCTAGATAGCTTGCACTGAGACGCCCTTTACCCTACGCTTGGTGTGGGCTTCGTTTATGTCCCAATCATGGCCCAAATCCTGCGCAAGAAGCAGAACAAATGTAACAGCCGATCTTGAACTATCAGCCACTTAGCGATTGAAAGCCACATGTGCAAGGCGGTGGACCGGGGGATGGTGATGACGGACGTGAAGGTGCTGGAGAAGCATGGGGGGAAGTCGGGCGACTGGGTGGCCGGAGCCTGAAGAGCGCAGCGTCAGTCCCCTGAGCGCAGCCATCCGCTGATCATTCGTAGGGTGGAATACCCCGAAGGGGCATTCCACCGATAGTTCCAAGCAGGGAAGCCAGTCGTTCATGCAGCTCCGGTTTGCGGCCCATGAAGTGCACCGCGCCGGCAGCCGAAAAACCCATCTCAGCGCTTTGGCGCAAAGCAGCCCAAGTGCGGCCGCCTTGCACCAAGTCCCTGGCCAGGCGCATGCTTCCCGCGACATTACCTGCCACCGACAGGCAAGGTCGCGCCGGCAATAACAAGCTTTAAAACTCGAACCCGCCGCTCTGCCTCACCTCCCTCGATACCTCCCCGCCCAGCATCGCCACCAGCTTCTTCGCCAGTTCCGGTTCCGCCGCCCTGCTGCATACCGCCGCCGTGTACACCGTTGCCAGCTCGAATTCCGGCGGCAGCGCGGCCACCAGCTGCACGCCGTCGGTGTAGAGGATTTCCGTCACCTGGGTGCATCCCAGGAGGCCCGGCTCGTCGCAGGCGGCCATCTGGGCCATGGCGGTGGCGCCGTTCGGGAAGGGCCGCAGCGCCTTTTCCACGTCGGCCAGGATGCCCAGCTGCTTCACCACATTGATGAAATGGATGCCGGCGGTGGCCTTCTGCGGGTCGGGGAAGTAAATGGCCCTGGCCGCCAGCAGCGCAGCGCGCAGGCCGTCGGCGCTGGAAACATCCGGGCGTGGCTGGCCGCGCTTGACCGCGACGCCGGTTTTCACACGACCCAGCGGCGCGGCGCTGCCGGGCATTACCCGGCCCGAGGCTTCCAGTTCGGCGATCAGCGCCTGGGTCAGGATAAGCACGTCGCAGGACGCGCCTGCCAGCAGCTTTTCCTTCATCGCGCCGACCGCGCCGAAGGTGCCGGCGATGCCGGCGCCGGTCTCGCTGCGGAACGCCTCCTGCAATGCCTTGACCACGCCTTGGGCGGCGCCGCCGCTCAGAATCTGTACATCCATTTCTTCTCCTTTGATTGTCTGTTCCCGCTGCCGGCATTCAGAGCAGCAACGGGGTAATGCGCTGCGCCGTCAGCGGCAGCTCCCGCACCCGTACGCCCAGCGTGCGGGCCACCGCGTTGGCCAGGGCCGCGGCAGTCGGCCCGAGCGCGGCCTCGCCGGCGCCTAGCGAAGGCGCGTCCGACGGCATGATCGCCACGTCCACCGCCGGCACCTCCGAAAAGCGCAGGATGGGGTAAGTCTCCCAGCTGTCGCTGGTGACCCGCTCGTCGTCGAAGGCGACTTCTTCCTTCAGCGCCCAGCTGCATGCCTGGATCGCGCCGCCCTCGATCTGGTTGACCACGCCGTCCGGGTTGATCACGGTGCCGACATCGACCGAGATGGTCAGCCGGACCGCCCGGATCTCCTGCCCCGCCTCGATCTCGGCCACCACCGCGCACCAGGCGCCAGTGTTCTTGTAGCGGGCAAAGCCGATGCCCAGCCCGCGCTCCGGCGGCAGTTGCGTGCCCGGCCACCCGGCCCGGCGCGCGGCATCCTGCAGCACCGCGCGGGCGCGGGCGTCGCTGCAATGGGCGAGGCGGTATTCCAGCGCATCGCGGCCGGCCGCCAGCGCCAGTTCATCCATGAAGGACTCGATGGCAAACACATTGGCCAGCGCGCCCAGCGCCCGCAGCGCCGAGGTGCGCAGCGGCATGGTCAGCAGGCGCTGGCCAGTGGCGCGCCAGGACGGGAAGTCATAGCAGGGCTGGGCATTGCGCTCGGCGCCGCCGCCGGCCACCAGCGGCGCATTCACCGCCAGCAGCGGCGGAAACGGTTCGGCCGCATGAAAGCTTCCCAGGAGCGCCGGCGTGGCGGCGCGGCCGGGGCGATTGCTGTGGCCATTGCCGCGCACGACGTGGCGCCAGTCCAGCACGGCGCCGCTGGCATCGACATCGGCTTCCAGATCGACCAGCATGGCCGGGCCGAACGGCGACCAGGCCAGCTCGTCGGCGCGCGACCACTGGACCCGCACCGGCACGCCCGGCATGGCGCGCGCCAGCCAGGCGGCGTCATAGGCGACATCGTCGGCGCCGTTATGGCCATAGCAGCCGGCGCCCTGCGCATGCTGCACCGTGACGTCGTCCGGCCGCAGCGCAAAGGCCAGCGCCAGGTCTTTCCTCAGGTTGTAGATGCCCTGGCTGTGGGTCCAGACCGTCAGATGGGCGCCATCCCACAGCGCCAGCGCGCAGGAAGGGGCAATCGATGCATGGGCGATATAAGGCTTGCCGTAGCTGGCCGACAGAGTGGCCGCGGCCGGCGCGGCTGCCGTGCCGCCTTCGCTGGCGGCAATCGGCGCCGACTGCGCGGGCTGCCGCCGCATCCAGCCGGCCAGGTCGTGCCGGTCGGGCAGCGGCGCCGCCGCGGGCGACAGTTGCCAGGCCAGCAGCGGCGCCGCCAGCGCGGCGGCGCGCTCTGCCAGGTGCTGGCTGGCGGCGACCACCGCCACCAGCGAGCCGTCGCACAGCAGTTGCGCTTGGCTGCTCTCCAGCGCGGCGGCGGCAGCGTCGCTGGAGACCAAACGCGCGGCGGGACCGGGCGGACGCAGCATGCGGCCATGGCGCATGCCGGGCAGAACGATGTCATGGATGAAGTGCGGCAGGCCGAACACCTTGGCCGGCAGGTCCAGCCGGGCGGCGGCCCGGCCGACCAGGCGGTAGGCGCTGCCGTCCTTGGGTGCGACCAGCCCGCTGGCCTCGCGGTCCAGGTCGACCTTTTCCGCCAGCGCCCAGTAGCTGGTGCGACGGCCGTCGGCATGGACGATGTCGCCGTCGACCGTGCACAGGTCCGCCGGCGCGCAATCGAGCAGCGCAGCGGCTGCCTCGATGAAAAGATGACGGGCTTCGGCGCCGGCGCAGCACAGCGCAGCGCCCGATTCCTGCACCGACAGGCTGCCCGAGGTCACCGCCTCGTCCGGACTGGTTGCGGTGCTGGCGGGGATCATGCGCACCTGGTCCAGCCGCAGGTCCAGCTCTTCGGCAACGATCTGCGCCAGCGCGGTCAGGATGCCCTGCCCCAGTTCCACCTTGCCGGACAGGACGTCAACGTGCCCCTGCACGGAAAAGCGCAGCCACTGGCACAGCCGGCGGTTGCGCTGCATGCTGCCCGGCAGCGGCGGCCCCAGGCTCTGGCCCTCGGTGGCGCTGACATAGGCCATGTTCATGGCTGGCCACCGATTGCGGCGGCGGCGCGCAGCACCGCGCGCACGATGCGGTTATGCGCGCCGCAGCGGCACAGGTTTCGTTCCAGCGCTTCGCGCACCTGCGCCTCGCTGGGGGCAGGATGACGGCGCAGCAGCGCGGCGGCGGAGATGAGCATGCCGGAAGTGCAGTAGCCGCATTGTGCCGCCTGCTCGGCGATGAAGGCCTGCTGCAGCGGATGCGGCGCGTCCGGGCTGCCCAGCCCTTCCACCGTGGTGACGGCCTTGCCGGCCACGGCCCACAGCGGCGTATCGCAGGCCGGCACCGGATGGCCGCCGACCAGCACGAAACAGGCGCCGCACTGGCCGGCGCCGCAGCCATATCGGCTGCCCTTCAGGCCCAGCAGGTCGCGCAGCGCTTCCAGCAGCGACAGGTCGGGGTCTGCCTCGATCTCGCACTCGCGGCGATTGACCAGCAGCGTGACGGTGCCAGGCTGGCTCACCGATCCGCCTTCGCTCCGGAAAGTTTCACGATGCGGGCCCATTTGGCGATGTCGTCCTGCATGTACTTCGAAAACGCGTCAGGGCTCATCTTCATCGGCGTGGCGCCCTGCCTGGCCCAGGCCTGCACCACCTGCGGGTCGGACGCCATCTTGCCCACTTCCTCGTTGAGGCGGTTGACGATGGCCGCCGGCGTGCCCTTGGGCGCCAGGAGACCCAGCCAGATCACCGCCTCGTAGTCCGGCACGCCGGACTCGGCCATGGTCGGCACATTGGGCAGCACCTGGGAACGGGTCTTGCCGGTGGTGGCCAGCGCCTTGACCCGGCCGCTCCTGACGAATTCGACCATGGTCGGCACCGCGTCGAACATCATGTCGACCTGGCCGCTGAGCACGTCGGTGCGGGCGCCGGAACTGCCCTTGTAGGGAATGTGCAGAATGTTGACGCCGGCCATGGCCTTGAACAGTTCGCCCGCCATGTGGTACGGCGTGCCGGGGCCGGAGGAAGCATAGGACAGGTCGCCCGGCCTGGCCTTGGCCATCTTCAGCAGTTCGGCCGTGGTGCCGGCTTCCAGCGTCGGCCGGGTCACCAGCACCAGGTCGGAATAATTGATCGGCGCCACCGGCGCGAAGTCGCGCATCAGCTCGTACGGCTTGCTGGCGAACAGCGACTCGTTGACGGTATGGGTGTTGGACATCAGCAGCAGGGTGTAACCGTCCGGCGCGCTCTTGGCCACTGCCTCGGTGCCGATCAGCGACCCGGCGCCGGGCCGGTTCTCCACGACGAAGGATTGCTTCAGCACATCCTGCAGCCGCTGCGCCACCGCCCGGCCGTAGACATCGGCCGGCCCGCCGGCGGCGAACGGCACGATCAGCTTCACCGGCCGGGTCGGGTATTCCTGCGCCAGCGCGTGGCCGGCGCCAGCCAGCAGCAAGGAAGCGAGCACGGCTGTCGCCGCCCGCTGGAAAGGTACAGCGAATCTGTTGCGCATGATGGTGTCTCCTCCGCCTTCGTTTTATCTTGATGCGCCTGCCCAGGGCGGCTGGATGCAGGCCTTGCTTAATTGGTTTTAATTGGTTTTATGAGGTTTGAATATTGAACCAATTTAGCAGCGCCTTCGTGCGGTTGTCAATCAACAATTACGTATGTGGTCAGCCTGGCCGACATCCATTATTATCTGCATTCCCCTCCCGACCCTGGCCGCCCTTGTCTACCGATACCGCTTTTCGCCTGAAGGAAATGCTGCTTGCCGACCTGCGCCGCGGCCGCTGGCAGCCGGGCGAACGGCTGCCGGCCGAGCGCCGGATGATGGAAGACTTCCAGGTCGGACGCTCGACGGTGCGGCGGGTGCTGACCCAGATGAAGGAAATGGGCCTGATTACCCAGAGCGTCGGCAGCGGCACCTATCTGGCGGCCGACGCTCTGGAGCGTCTGGCGCAGGCCGCGCCGGCGGCCGATGCGGTGCTTCCCACCCTGGGCACCAGCCCGGCCGAGCTGATGGACGCGCGCATCGCCTTCGAGCCGGCGCTGGTGGAGATGACGATCCGCAATGCCAACAGCACCGACTTCTCCATCATGGAGCAGTGCCTGAACAAGGCCGAGGATGCGATCAGCTTCGAGGAGTTCGAACACTGGGATGGCGCGCTGCACCAGGCGATCGCGGAGGCGACCCATAACAGTTTCGTGCTGACCGTGTTCCGGCTGATGCATGAAGTGCGGGAGCGGGCCGAATGGGGGCAACTCAAGCGAAAGAGCCTGACGCCGGAGCGGCGGCGCGCCTATCAGCAGGAGCACCGCATGCTGGTCGATGCACTGCGCGAACGGGATGGGGCGCTGGCCCGGAAAGCGATCATCGAACACCTGACGCATGTAAGACGCAATCTGTTCCACCCGGAAAGCATGGAATAGGCAAGGCACGGCGCCCTGGCCATCGCCATGCATTTGACAAGGCGACATAAAGGAGACTGCGATGGTGAAGTTGACTTTGCTGTATGGCCACCCGGCCGATTCGGCGGCGTTCGAATCCTATTACGCCAACACCCACCTGCCGCTGGCGGCCAGGATACAAGGCTTGCGGCGCACCGAGTTCTCGCTGGTCAGGGGGACCGCTGACGGCAGCAAGCCGGCCTACTACCGGATCGCCGAACTTTATTTCGACGACATGGACCACATGCAGCAGGTCATGGGTTCCGCCGAGGCCAAGGTGGCGGTGGCAGACCTGCCGAATTTCGCCAATGGCGGCGTGACCACGCTGGTGTCGGAAATCAGCTAGCCGAGCATGAAAGGGCTTACTTGCCGATACCGGCTGGACTGCCCCCCGGCACTGCGTTGCGGTTCTTCCCCGTAGGTATGCCACGACGCATTGCCGCGCCCGCCCTTGCATCCGCGGCATAGCGCCCATGCCGGGCGCACCAAGTAAAACGGCACCGCTTGCGCGATGCCGTTCCGTACCATTCACCGCCGGCCCCTCCAGCCGGGCCTGCAGCCTGGCTGCAGGCCTACTTTGCGCCTGTCTCGAACCACTTGGCGATGGTGCCGCGTTCCTGGTCGGTGATCTTGGTCGCGTTCCCCAGCGGCATGGCCTTTTGCACCACGACCTGCTGATAGATCTGCTGGGCATGGCTGCGCACCGATTCCGGGGTGTCGAGCATGATGCCCTTGGCTGGCGTCGGCATCATGCTCGGCTGCGCCGCATGGCACTGCACGCAGCGCTCCTGCATGATTTTCTGCACCTGGGCCAGTTCCACCACGTCGGTGGCCGCCGCGCCGCCGGCGCCGGCCTGGACGGGCGCGGACGGAAGGGCCGATGGCGACAGCCAGGCCACGACGCCGGCCAGCACCGCCACCGCCACCGTCGGATAAGCCAGGTTGAGCTTGCCCTTGTGGCGCAGGATGAAGAACTGGCGGATCAGCACGCCGGCCAGCATGATCAGCACCAGCACCAGCCAGTTGTGCTTGTGGCTGTAGGTCATGCTGTAGTGGTTTGACAGCATCGCAAACAGCACCGGCAGCGTGAAGTAGGTGTTGTGCACGCTGCGCTGCTTGCCGCGCTGGCCGTGGATCGGGTTGACCGGCTCGCCGGCCTTCATCGAGGCAATCACCTTGCGCTGGCCGGGGATGATCACGAAGAATACATTGGCGCTCATGATGGTGGCGATCATGGCGCCGATGATCAGGAAAGCGGCACGGCCCGAGAACAGATGGCAGGCAGCCCAGGCGGCAGCCACCACGTACAGCACCACCAGCACCGCCAGCAGCTTTTCCTGCTTCTGCAATGCCTTGCAGGCGATGTCATAGACCAGCCAGCCCAGCACCAGGAAAGCCAGGGCGGCGACCACCGCGACCGTCGGGCTGATATTGGCCACGTTCGGGTCGATCAGGAAGACCCTGGGGTTGAACAGGTAGAGCACCGAGAACAGCCCGAAGCCGGACAGCCAGGTGCTGTACGACTCCCAGTAGAACCAGTGCAGGTCCTGCGGCAGCGCAGGCGGCGCGCCCAGGTATTTCTGCGGATTATAGAAGCCGCCGCCATGCACGGCCCACAGCTCGCCGCCGACGCCCTTTTCCTTGAGCGCCGCGTCGATCGGCGCGCGCAGGCTGTTGTCGAGCCAGACGAAATAGAACGACGAACCGATCCACGCAATCGCCACGATCACATGCAGCCAGCGCAGCAGCAGATTGGCCCAGTCCAGCAGATAACCTTCCATGCTCTTGTCTCCTTGTGCCGCCGGCCTTAGCTGCCGCGATAGGTTGAATAGCTCCACGGGCTGGCCACCAGCGGCACGTGGTAATGGCGGCTGGCGTCGGCCACGCCGAAGCGCAGCGTCACCATGTCCAGGAAGGGCGGCTGCGGCAGGTCGATGCCGAGGCCGGCGAAATAGGCGCCGAGGGCAAAGTCGAGTTCATAGATGCCGGCCTGGAATGCGTCGCCTTCCAGCAGCGGCGCATCGCAGCGGCCATCGTCGTTGGTTTTTGTTGATAACAGATGCTGCCTCTGATTGTCGACAATCCAGTACAGCGAAAGTTGAATGTTTTGTCCCGGCCTGCCATGGGCGGTATCCAGGACGTGCGTCGTCAAGCGGCTCATTGATGCTCCATCATTGGGGTTTGGACTGATACCTGGGCGGTATCACGAGTGGGCGGGACGTATCTCTGCTGGAGACTGCATTCACCCGGAGGGGGTTAAACAAAATCGGAAATAAATTGTTGACAATCCTAGCCTCGGTTGGCATCCTCGTCAACCAGTGAAATCGCTATCCTTCTCCCCTTCCTAGCATGAGCACACGCCCAAGACTGGTTGCCGCCAATTCGCCGCCGTCCGAGTCCGCGCCGTCGGATCTCAACATATCGGCCGAAGAGCGCATGTACCTGGAAATCTACGACGCCATCATGGAGCACCGGCTGCCGGCCGGCACCAAGATGGCCGAGCAGACGCTGGGCGAGATCTATGGCCTGGCGCGGCACCACGTGCGCAAGGTGCTGGGGCGGCTGGCAGCGGACGGCCTGGTCGACCTCGAACCCAACCGCGGCGCCTTCATCGCCAGCCCCGATGCGCAGGAAGCCCATGACATGTTCGACCTGCGCCAGACGCTGGAGCAGAGCGTGGTGCAGAAGCTGGCGCAGCAGGCCGGGCCGGAAGACTTTGCCCGGCTGCGCCAGATGATCGCCGACGAGCGCGATGCCTACATGCAGGGCAACCGCCCGCTGTGGGTGAGGCTGTCGGCCGACTTCCATATCGCGCTGGCGCGGCTGTCGGGCAATGCGCTGGTGGTGGACATCCTGCGGCGGCTGGTGTCGCGCACGACGCTGCTCATTTCCACCGCCGACGCGCTGGCCGGCCAGCAGCCATGCTCGTTCGACGAGCATCTGGCCGTGGTCGACGCCCTGGAGCGCAAGGATTGCGCCCGCGCCCAGCAGGAAATGGCGCGCCATCTCGATCAATGCGCATGCCGCATGCTGAACCGCCCCGAGCGGCGCTTCGACCTGCGTGCCGCGCTGGGCAAGGCCGAGCAGGCCTGAGCGCCGGCATGCCTCTTCCCTGACGAACCGGCAAAGCTAACCCTGCCCCACCCCAGCCCAATAATAAAAATACCCATCCACCTTCCCGGAAACCGGAGACAAGCATGTCCTTAGCCCATACACCTTTCCCAGCGCGCCCGGACCGGCCCGCCACCATACCGGCCTCGCCGGACGCCGACGCGGCGCTTGCCGACGCCAGCCTGCCCTCCGCCGTCGACGAACGCCTGCCGGCCGGCAAGCTGCTTACGCTCGGCCTGCAGCATGTGCTGGTGATGTATGCCGGCGCGATCGCGGTGCCGCTGATCATAGGCCGGGCGCTCAAGCTGCCGCCGGAGCAGGTGGCGGCGCTGATCAGCGCCGACCTGTTCTGCTGCGGCCTGGTCACCGTGATTCAATCGCTCGGCTTCGGCAAGCTGTTCGGCATCAGGATGCCGGTGATGATGGGCGTGACCTTCGCCTCGGTCAGCCCGATGCTGGCCATGGCCAACAATCCCGCGCTGGGCGTCACCGGCATCTTCGGCTCGGTGATTGGCGCCGGCGTGATATCGCTGCTGATTGCGCCGTTCGTGAGCCGCGTGCTCAAGCTGTTTCCGCCGGTGGTCACCGGCACCGTGATCGCCGTGATCGGCATCACGCTGATGCGGGTCGGCGTCAACTGGGCCGTCGGCGGCCCGCCCAACCTGGCCAAGATTCCCGACCCGGCCTTTGCCGGCCTGGTGGAAGCGGCCAAGGCGGCCGGCGCCGCACTGCCGGCCGGACCCGCGCCGATGATTCCCAACCCCGCCTATGCGGCGCTGGACAACCTGGGCATCGCGCTGTTCGTGCTGCTGGTGATCCTGGCCATGGCCAAGTACGGCAAGGGCTTCCTGGCCAATATCGCGGTGCTGACCGGCATTCTCGCCGGCACCGTGCTGGCCTGGGCCATGGGCAAGGTCAGCTTCGAGAAGGTGGCCGCAGCCAAGGGCTTTGCGCTGGTGACGCCATTCCAGTTCGGCATGCCGACCTTCGATGCGGTCGCCATCCTGACCATGACCATGGTGATGCTGGTGGTGATGATCGAGTCCACCGGCATGTTCCTGGCGCTGGGCGACCTGGTGGGCAAGCCGATCCGCGAGGACGACATCAGCCGCGGCCTGCGGGTCGACGGCCTGGGCACCATCATCGGCGGCGTCTTCAATACCTTTCCCTACACCTCGTTCTCGCAGAACGTCGGCCTGGTCGGCGTGACCGGCGTCAAGAGCCGCTGGGTCTGCGTCGCCGCGGGCGTGATCCTGATCGTGATGGGCGTGCTGCCGAAGATTGCCCAGGCTGCCGAAGCGGTGCCGCAGTTCGTGCTCGGCGGCGCCGGCCTGGTGATGTTCGGCATGGTGGCCGCCACCGGCATCCGCATTCTCTCCGGCGTCGATTACAAGACCAACCGCCACAACCAGTTCATCGTCGCGGTGTCGATCGGTTTCGGCATGCTGCCGCTGGTGGCGGAAAACTATGCGCAGCACATGCCCAAGTCGCTGTCCTCGCTGCTGCACAGCGGCATCCTGCTGGCGGCGATCTCGGCGGTGCTGCTGAACCTGTTCTTCAACGGACTGGCGTCGAGCGAGCAAGCGCGGCAGGCTGCGCGCGACAACACGCACGGCGCCGAATAACCTGACTATCCTTAACCCTATGTCCAGACATGAAGCTTATCCGCGCGACCTGATCGGTTATGGCCGCGACGTTCCCCACGCCCGCTGGCCCGGCGGCGCGCGCATCGCCGTCCAGTTCGTGCTCAATTACGAAGAAGGCGGCGAGAACAATGTGCTGCATGGCGACCCGGCGTCCGAGCAGTTCCTGTCGGAGATCGTCGGCGCCGCCGCCTATCCGGCGCGCCATATGTCGATGGAATCGATCTATGAATACGGCTCGCGGGCAGGCGTCTGGCGCATCCTGCGCGAGTTCGAGCAGCGCAAGCTGCCTCTGACCGTGTTCGGCGTGGCGATGGCGATGCAGCGCCATCCGGAACTGACCGGCGCCTTCGAGGAACTGGGCCATGAGATCGCCTGCCACGGCCTGCGCTGGATTCACTACCAGGGCATGGACGAGGACACCGAGCGGCGCCACATGCGCGAGGCGGTGGCCATCTTCCGCGAGATGACCGGCTTTGCGCCGCAGGGCTGGTACACCGGCCGCGACTCGCCCAACACCCGCAGGCTGGTGGTCGAGCATGGCGGCTTTGTCTACGACTCCGACTACTACGGCGACGACCTGCCGTTCTGGACCGATGTCGACCTCGCCGGCGGCGCCAGCAAGCCGCACCTGGTGGTGCCCTATACCCTGGACAGCAACGACATGCGCTTTGCCACGCCGCAGGGCTTCAACACCGGCGAGCAGTTCTTCCAGTACCTGAAGGACAGCTTCGACGTGCTGTATGCGGAAGGCGACCCGGAAGGGCAGGACCGGCCCAAGATGCTGTCGGTCGGCATGCACTGCCGCCTGCTCGGCCGCCCCGGCCGCTTCCGCGCGCTGCAGCGCTTCCTTGACTATGTTCAGTCGCACGAGCGGGTATGGATCTGCCGCCGCATCGACATCGCCCAGCACTGGATAGAGACCCATCCCTACGAGGTAAAAGCATGAGCAGCACCATCAGCCTGAATGCATTGAACGCGATGTCGGCAGCCGACTTCACCGCCCGCCTGGGCGCGATCTTTGAACACTCGCCCTGGGTCGCCGAACGCGCCGCGGCGAAGCGGCCGTTTGCCAGCGTCGATGCGCTGCATCGCGCCATGGCCGATGCAGTGCGCGGCGCCACCGAGGAGGAACGCCTGCGCCTGATCCGCGCCCACCCCGAGCTGGCCGGCAAGGCGGCGGTGCGCGGCGAGCTGACCGACGAATCCACCCGCGAGCAAAAGGGCGCCGGGCTGGACCAGTGCAGCCCGGAAGAGTTCGAGCGCATGCAGGACCTGAACCGGCGCTACAACGAGAAATTCGGATTTCCCTTCGTGATCGCGGTGAAGGGGCATGACCGGCACAGCATCCTGAAGCACTTCGCGCAACGGCTGGAGAATGCCCGGGATGTCGAGGCGGCGGAGTGCATCGAGCAGATCATCAGGATCGGGAGATTCCGGTTGGGTGACGCGGTGACGGAAGAGGCGCAGGGGTAAGGCCGGAATCGCGGCGGCGCTGCAATTGCCCAAGCGCAGAAGGTTCGGCACTCGTAGGGCGCAATACCCCGCAGGGGCATTGCGCCGATGGTCGATCGAGGGAATGGTCCGACAACACCATCCCGGTCGGCGAACGGCGGTGCAATGCCCTTCGGGTATTGCACCCTACTGACCGTCGCATCCGATCCGCTTGAGCACTCGTAGCACTCGTAGGGCGCAATACCCCGCAGGGGCATTGCGCCGATGGTCGATCGAGGGAATGGTCCGACAATGCCATCCCGGTTGGCGATCGGCGGTGCAATGCCCTTCGGGTATTGCACCCTACTGACCGTCGCATCCGATCCGATTCAGGCAACAAAAAGGCAGCGATAACGCTGCCTTTTTTTATTGCGGCCCGCAAGCGGGCCCGCTCAAGCTGACTGCTTACATGATGGACTTCAGCAGACGCGCCATTTCCGACGGGTTGCGGGTGACCTTGATGCCGCAGGCTTCCATGATGGCCAGCTTGGCTTCAGCGGTGTCGGCGCCGCCGGAGATCAGCGCGCCGGCATGGCCCATGCGCTTGCCCGGAGGCGCGGTCACGCCAGCGATGAAGCCAACCACCGGCTTCTTCATGTTGTCGCGTACCCATTCGGCCGCATTGGCTTCGTCGGGTCCGCCGATCTCGCCGATCATGATGACGGCGTCGGTATCCGGATCGTCGTTGAACATCTTCATCACGTCGATGTGCTTCAAACCATTGATCGGGTCGCCGCCGATGCCCACGGCCGACGACTGGCCCAGGCCCAGTGCGGTCAGCTGGCCGACTGCTTCATAAGTCAGCGTGCCGGAACGCGAGACCACGCCGATGCGGCCCTTCTTGTGGATATGGCCCGGCATGATGCCGATCTTGATTTCATCCGGCGTGATCAGGCCCGGGCAGTTCGGTCCGAGCAGCAGGGTCTTGCTGCCGGACTTTGCCATGCGGTCCTTGATTTCCATCATGTCGCGCACGGGGATGCCTTCGGTGATGCAGATCGCCAGGTCGAGGTCAGCTTCAACGGCTTCCCAGATCGCGGCGGCAGCGCCAGCCGGCGGCACATAGATCACCGACACGGTCGCGCCGGTCTGCGCCTTGGCTTCCTTCACGTTCGCGAAGATGGGAATGCCTTCGAAGTCTTCGCCGGCTTTCTTCGGGTTCACGCCGGCAACGAAGCAGTTCTTGCCATTGGCATATTCACGGCACATCCGGGTGTGGAACTGACCGGTCTTGCCGGTGATGCCCTGGGTGATGACCTTGGTGTCTTTATTGATGAGGATGGACATTGTGTTTCCTTCTGCGCGTATTCGTTATTGACCGTTGGCCGCAGCGACAACCTTCTGCGCGGCTTCTTCCATGGTGTCTGCGGCGATGATGGGCAGGCCGGAGTCGGCCAGCATCTTCTTGCCCAGGTCTTCGTTGGTGCCCTTCATGCGCACCACCAGCGGCACCGACAGCGACACGGCCTTGGAAGCGGTGATCACGCCTTCGGCGATCACGTCGCAGCGCATGATGCCGCCGAAGATGTTGACCAGGATGGCTTTCAGGCCGGGGTTCTTCAGCATGATCTTGAAGGCTTCGGTGACCTTCTCTGCCGTTGCGCCGCCGCCCACGTCGAGGAAGTTGGCCGGTTCGCCGCCGAACAGCTTGATGGTGTCCATGGTGGCCATGGCCAGGCCGGCGCCGTTGACCAGGCAGCCGATGTTGCCGTCCAGCGAGATGTAGGCGAGGTCGAACTTGGAGGCTTCGACTTCGGCCGGATCCTCTTCGTCCAGGTCGCGGTAGGCGACGATTTCCGGATGGCGGAACAGGGCGTTGGAGTCGAAGTTGAACTTGGCGTCGAGCGCGATGACCTTGCCGGAACCGGTCAGGATCAGCGGGTTGATTTCAGCCAGCGATGCATCGGTTTCCCAGTAAGCCTTGTACAGGCCCTGCAGCTGGGCGCGCGCATCGGCGATGGATTCCGCCGGCACGCCGATCTTGGCGGCGATGTCGTCGGCATCCTTGTCGGTCAGGCCAACCGACGGATCGATCGCCACCTTGTGGATCTTTTCAGGATGGCTTTCGGCCACTTCCTCGATGTCCATGCCGCCTTCGCTGGATGCCATCAGCACCACGCGCTGCGAGACGCGGTCGGTGACCATCGAAACGTACAGTTCCTTCTTGATGTCGGCGCCTTCCTCGATCAGCAGGCGACGCACTTTCTGGCCTTCCGGGCCGGTCTGGTGCGTGACCAGCTGCATGCCCATGATGGCGTTGGCGTATTCACGTACCTGGTCGATCGACTTGGCAACCTTGACGCCGCCGCCCTTGCCGCGGCCGCCGGCATGGATCTGGGCCTTGACGACCCACACCGGGCCGCCGAGCTCTTCGGCTGCCTTGACGGCTTCCTCGACGCTCATGCACGGGATGCCGCGTGGAACGGTCACTCCGAACTTACGGAGGATTTCTTTACCCTGGTACTCATGGATTTTCATGCGAGCTTCCCTTCAGACGCTGATTGAATAATGACTGGATTAAGTGGTGGAATCATCCGCCTGGGCGACCGCCCAGCGCGGGTAGAACTTGGCGACCGCGCCGCCATCGGTACGCAGCGCATGGCAATGGTCGAGCTGAAAAGGCTTGACATCAGCATCGCCCTGCACTGGGATGACTTCGCCGGCATACGCCTGCACCGCGGCCGTTGGCAGGATCTGCGCCAGTTCGGTCAGGTGAGTGCAGCCGGCAATGCCGCCGAGGCGTTGCTTGAGCTCGTGGCGCAGCCCTTTCATCAGGTTCAGGCCTATCATGGCGCGATAGGCAGGACCGATGGTATTGCAGAAGCCGGGATACGGCACATTGTCCGATACCGCCTCGACATCGACGATGTTCATTGCACGGTCTATCGTGACGCGCAGCCAGAGGTCATGCACCGGCACGCCAGCCGGACGGATGCCGGAAGCGGTGCTGATGTCGCGGGTCTTGATATCGGTGATATGGGCGTCGAGGTCCCACAGGCCGTCCTCCCGCGCATAGGCGTCGATCTCGATGGCGCGGCGGTGCCTGAGCACGCGGCGGGATGTAGGTGATGACAGGGGCATGGAGAAATGCCGGTTGAAGCGGCAACAAAAAAGCCGCATTTGCGTGTCGCTGCCGCAGTTTCTACGGCAACAGCCGCTCCTGCGGCGCTGCAAAAAAACCCCGAGAGTGTAGCACAGCTGTTTGTTGCTTCGGCAAATGGGTGGGGTAATGGGGGGCACCCCTGTCAACATGCTGAAATTCAAGATTGCGCATCCAGCAAGCGCTTGATGGAGACATGGTGATACGTGTCGCCGGAAGCGCGCTTGGTCCAGGGTTCTTTCGGGCCGCGCCGACTTCGACGTAGCTGGCCCATGTCCACGCCTTGCGCCAGCTGGCTTAACCACTATGCCAACTGCGCTGCGCAGAACCGGCGCACGAAACGCCAGCTTGGCGTGGGCACCACAATGTGCATGCCTTCCCACACACTGGTGACGAATATCACGAGATAGTAATAAGACAGTTCTTCCACCGCTTCGCGCCCATGCTGCTGGCGTAATGCCGCCTGTACCAGGGCCAGCGCATTGCTCGCCACAATGGCCATGGCAAAGGCAAATAGCGCCGCACGCGGGTGTGTCAGGCCTTGTGGCTCGCAATGCAGTTGTTCGGTGAGCCGCTGGTAATGCGTCTCGATCTTCCAGCGCTGCCGATACTGAGGTAGCCTGACTTTTGTGGACGCTCCCGTTTGATAAACTGAGTCAATGGGAGAAAGCATGACGAGAACAGATTTGAGGACCTATACGCCCGAGTTTCGCGCGGAAGCGGTCAAGCTGGTATTGGAACAGGGACTATCGCTGGAAGTGGCGGCGCAGCGGCTGTCAGTGCCCAAAGGGACGCTGGCGAACTGGGTCGCGGCTGCCAACCGGGGATCAACAGCATCAACCTCAGCCCCCGGTAGTCGTAGCGTTGCTGACTTGGAAGCGGAGAACGCCAGGTTGCGCCGTGAGCTCGCGGTGGAGCGCATGGAGAAGGAAGTCTTAAAAAAGGCCACCGCGTACTTTGCTCGGGAGTCGCTGCCCGGTACGCGCAATTGAAGACGATGCGGCTCGACTACCCGATTGCATTGCTGTGCCGTGTGTTTGACGTCTCGCGCAGCGGCTTCTATGCCTGGCTTGCCCGCAAGCCGTCACAACGCCAGCAAGCTGACGAACGACTGAAGGTGGCCATCAAGGCAGCACACCGGCAGAGCCGTGAAACCTACGGCGTACGCCGGCTGCAGCCAGAGCTGGCGGCACAAGGGTTCCCGGCTGGGCGGGATCGTATTGGACGGCTACGACAGGAATTGGGCTTGCGCTGCAAGCAAAAACGCAAGTTCACAGCCACGACCAATTCCCGGCATGACCTGCCGGTGGCGCCCAACCTGCTGGCCCAAGTATTTATGCCGACCCGCCCAAATGAAATGTGGCTGACCGATATCACTTATCTGCCCACTCGGGAAGGCTGGCTTTACCTGGCTGGCGTGAAGGATGTCTTCACATGTGAAATCGTCGGCTATGCGATGGACGAGCGCATGACGCAGGAGTTGACGGCCAGGGCACTCTGGCAAGCTGTGCGCAACAAGCGACCACCAGCGGGACTGATCCATCATTCGGATAGGGGAAGTCAATATTGTGCGCATGCCTATCTGTGCGCATGCCTATCTGTGCGCATGCCTATCGCAAGTTACTGGACCAGTTTGGCATGCAAGCATCCATGTCGCGCAAAGGAAATTGCTTCGATAACGCACCGATGGACAGCTTCTGGGGCAGCCTGAAAAATGAACTGACACATCACCAGCATTATGAAACGCGTGCCCATGCCAAGGCAGCGGTCCAGAAATACATCGAGATTTTTTACAGCCGCCAGCGGCGCCATTCACGCCTTGGCTACCTGTCCCCTACAGTGTTTGCTGAAACTTTCAAACATCGGCAGGCCGCCTGACACGAGGGTGTCCGCTATTGACAGTACACCTCAAGGCAACCTTCAGGGCCGTAGCAGACAGTGTGCCGGACAGCAATGGCGGAATACCCCGCGGGAGCATTCCGCCATTGGTTGATCAAGAAAAGCGGACAACAGGACGCACCCCGATTTATTGCCCCGCCGCCGCCGGCATCTCGCGCCCGGTGAACGCAAGGACGAACTTCAGCAGGTCGGCTTCCTGATAGGGTTTGCCCAGATACTCGTTCACGCCCAGGTCCATTGCATAGTTGCGATGCTTGGTGGCGGTGCGCGAGGTGATCATGATGATGGGAATGTGCCGGGTGCGGCTGTCGCCGCGCACGTTGCGGGTCAGGTCGAAACCGTCCATGCGCGGCATTTCGATATCCACCAGCATCAGGTCCGGCGTGACCGTCTGCAGCTGTTCCAGCGCATCCACGCCATCCTTGGCCAGCATTACCTGGTAGCCTTCGCGCGTCAGGAAACGCTGGGTCACGCGGCGCACCGTCAATGAGTCGTCCACCACCATCACGATCGGCTGGCTGTGCGGCGCGTGTGACGCCTGCCCGGACGCCGGCCTGGCGCCCTGCCGGGAACGTGGCGCTGTTTCCAGCAGACGCTGCGCCAGCGGCACCGGGTCAAGAATCAGCACGATATCGCCGGAGCCCAGCACCGTGGCGCCGGCCACGCCCGCCATCCGCGCCAGTTGCGGCCCGACGTTCTTGACCACGACCTCGCGGTTGCCCAGCACATCGTCCACATGCACCGCCACCCGGCTTTCGCCGCTTTTCAGAATCAGCAATGGCGAGTATTGCTGCGTCACCGGCGATGCCTTGCCGTCACCCAGCAGTTCGGACAGGTAGTAAAGCGGCACCTGCTCGCCGCGCCAGGTTACCGCGCCTTCGGCATAGGCATCGGCCAGCGCGCCGGCCTTCAGCTGCTGCACCTGCTCCACCAGCACCGAGGGCACCGCATAGGTATTGCCGCCGGTGGTCAGCACCACCACCTGCGTCACCGCCAGCGTCAGCGGCAGCCTGACCATGAAGGTGGCGCCGTGGCCGGGCTGGCTGTCGATGGCCACGCGGCCGCCCAGCCCGGCGGCTTCGGAGCGCACCACGTCCATGCCGATGCCGCGTCCGGCCAGCTCGGTTACATCCTGCGCGGTGGAAAAACCGGGATGGAAGACCAGTTCCCGCAGTTCGGCGTCGCTGGGCGAGGCATGCGGTTCCAGAAAGCCCGCGGCCTCGGCCCTGGCACGGATGCGCGCAAGGTCGAGGCCACGGCCATCGTCGGAAAACTGGATGACGACTTCATTGCCTTCCTGGCGGATTTCAACCTTCAGTTCGCCGATGTCCTTCTTGCCCGCCGCCAGCCGCTCTTCCCTGCTCTCGATGCCGTGCACGATGGCATTGCGCAGCAGGTGTTCGAACGGGCCGGCCATCTTTTCCAGCACGCCACGGTCGATTTCCACGGCGCCGCCGCGAATGTCGAGGTTGACCCGCTTGTCGAGTTCCTTGGCTGCCTGGCGTGTGACCCGGTACAGCCGCTCGGCCACGCTGCCGAACTGCACCATGCGCACCCGCATCAGATCCTGCTGCAGGTCGCGCGTCAGGCGCGATTGCTGCTGCAGGTCGGCACTGGCCTGTTCCACGCCACGCACCAGGTTCTGCTGCACCGAGGAGACGTCGCTCACGGTTTCGGTAATCATCCGGGTCAATTCCTGCAGCCGGGTGAAACGGTCGAATTCAAGCGGATCGAATCCTCGCTCGGCCGAATGCGCCATCTGGGAGGCCATCTGGCTTTCGGCCTGGATTTCCAGTTCCCGCAATTGGGAACGCAGACGCGTCACGTTGTCCGTCAGTTCGGACAGCGACTGGTTGAGGCCTGAGACGCCATTCTCCACCCGCGAGCGGGAAATCGATACTTCGCCGGCCTGATTGACGAGCCGGTCGACGATATCCACGCGCACCCGCAGCAGCGGCGCGCTGGCGGAAGCATGGTTTTTTTCGGCGGGAGCTTCGGCGACAACGGCGCTCGATACCGCGCCGTGGACCACCGCGGGCGCCAGCTTGCCGGCTTCCGGGTTCTGCAACTGGTCATGCAGATACAGGCCGACATCGAAGCGGCCCAGCAGATCTTCGAACACGGCGGGCGTCGGCGTTCCGACCGCGCTGACCTGCTCGATCCGGCTTTCCATATCGTGCATCTGCTGGCCCAGGCGCATTGCGCCGGCCATCCTGGCGCTGCCCTTGACGGTATGCAGCAGGCGTAGCAAGCCCTGCACCGGCTCCCGGGACGCCGGTTCAGCCTGCCAGGCGCGCAGCAGCAACTGGATCTGGGGCAGCAGGTCGCTGGCCTCCTCCAGGAAGACCGGCAGGAGATCCGGATCGAGTTCATCGTACGGCATGCGGCCGGCGTCCGCTGACGGCTCTATGGCCGCACCGGTTTCCGGCGTCGGGGCGAGGTCGGCGCCGGCTGATGCCTGGCTGCCAAAACCTGCCAGCGGCCGCGTCCTGGCGCCGGGAATGCCTGGGTCTGCCGCCTCGACCTGATCGGGTTCGGCAAGCCCGCTCATGTCCGCAGCGGCATCGCCTGATTGCCTGGCTTCCTCGGCAATGAAGGCAGGCAAGGCGGATTGCACTTCCACAACCACCGTGGCGGCGCGCGCCATGACCTGCTGGCGCATCTCTTCCAGGATGCGGACCTGGTACGGCGCGGCTGGCGGCATGTCGCCCAATGCAAACTGCCGCAGCATCTGCTTGAGCTCGCCGACTGCAGCGTCGAGGGCATCGAATTCCTGAACGCTCAAGGGAACTGGCTTGCGCGCCAGTGCCTGCAGCACCCGCTCCAGCGCGTAGGCGACTTCCTGCAGGGGAACGAAGCCTACCGTGGCTGAACTGCCGGCCAGAGAATGCGCCGCGTGTACGGCAACCGTGTTGACGGTGCGGCCGGCCTCATGCCGCCATTCGGACAGATCCTGAGCCAGCACCCGTACCAGGTCGTCGGTCTCGGCCAGGTAGATATTGTGCAGCGGCACACTGATTTCGAGATTACCGATGCGCTTGATGCTGTCGTCCAGCCGGGTTTCCACCGGATGCACTTCGGGGAAACTGATTACCTGCGCCATGGGCACGGTTTCGGCCGGATGCGCCGGCGTCATGTCGTCGATGCTGGCATCGTCTGCATGCGCTTGCACCGTGTCGTCCCGCATTTCCATTTCCACCAGCTGCGTCGCATCGGTCGTCTGGTCGGGAATCGTCGGTTCCTGGATGTCATCCAGCAGCGCTTCGGTGTCCGAAACGCCGGCTTCTTCCAGTGCCGGCAGTTCGGGCAACTGGACTTCCCCGACGGCAGGCAACAGATCCTCTTGCGCTGGAATCGCTTCCATCGGGTGTGCCTGCAGATGCTCAGGGGACAGCAGGTCCGCCAGTTCCCTCTGTGGGAGCGCGACATGATCCGCATGACCGGCAGTGGCGAATGCGTCCAGTCCGGCGTGCTCGATCCCGGCGGCAGGCGCCTGCCCGATTTCAAGCATCAACGCGACCGCTTCGACGTTTTCCAGCGTTTCAGAATGGTACGGTGCTTCGCCAGCGGCTCCGGACTGATCAGGCAATACCGACACCGCCTTGGCGGGCGCGGCCAATGGCGCAGCTTCCTCGGCAGGCAACTTGCCGCCATCGCGCACTGCCTCAGCGGCGAATACCAATGCGTCGGGGCGGCGTGCAGACGAGCCTTCCTGCTTCAGGTCGGTCACCCAGGCGCTCAATTCGCGATGCGCCCGCTCGATCAGGTCGCACAGATCGGTGCTGGCGGGCGTGCCATCCGACAGGGCCAGGTTCAAGGTCTTTTCCAGTCCCCATGCGGCTTCGCCGAATGCATTGAGCCCAACCATGCGGCCGCTGCCCTTGAGCGTATGGAAAGCCCGCCGCAACGTGGTCAGGCTGGCCTGATCATGTGGCGCCATGCGCAGCAGCGGCAGGTTAGTCGCGACATTTTCCAGCACCTCTTCGGCTTCGCCCAGGAAGATTTCCAGCAATTCGGCGTCGACCGCTTCGTCCGACGTGCTTTCGGCTATCGGCGTCGGTACCGGGTCTGGTGCAGCCACGAACCCGTGCGCCTGCTCTGCCGGTACAGGGCCTTCTGCTGACGGGTGGCTGGCGGCAGTGCGTTGCCAGTCCGGGCCGTCGGCAATCATGGCGGCTGCCATCGGCACCGCCGGGGCTGGCATTGCCGTGTCGGCGGCGTCGGCTTCCGCCGCGATTGGGGACGACGCTGTCACCGTTTCAGCATGCAGTGGCTGAGACAAGTCCGTCGCCGGTTTGGCGGCCTCCGTTTCCAGAGGCGCAGCTGGCTTGGCGGCATCCGCAGTTGCTGGTTCAGCCAGCACAGCGTCGGCCCCCGGCATGGCAGCGCCTTGTGACTCCGCTACGACAGCGACATCAACCTCCCTGCCCTGGCCTCGCGGCACATTGACGTTTCTGAACAAGCCGCTATGGATATCGAATACGAAACGGCCTTTCGCCGCCTCACTATCCACCCGCAAGCTCTCCAGAAAGAAACTGAGCAGCCCCAGGTTACGCGCCACCTGCTGGAATTCGGGCCGGCCAGGCTCGCCCTCGAATTCCGGCAGGGCAAATTCCGCAACCTGCGCGCGCACATTGCGTACTGCAAGCACGGCCTGATCGAGATCGAGGATGGACAACCCGCCCTCGATCTGGTGCAGGATGCCGTCGATCGGCGCCAGCGCGGTACGCTTGGCGGAATTGCTGAAAAATTCATCTAGCAGCTTTTCAACCTGCGCCAGGTTGCCGCGCATTTCATCTGCAAGCGCGGCGACCGTATCGCGCTGCTGGGCATCGCGGGAAAACTGGTCCAGCCATCGCGCCTGGCCGGCCGGCGCGACGCCATCCAGCCGTGCTGCCAGGCGCGCAGCCAGGCTGGCCGCAGTGGCATGCATGCTGGCGCTGGAGCGCGCGCCATGGCGCAATGCGTTTTCCAGGAAAAGCAGGCTGGCGGCGACATCCAGCGCCAGGGCTTCGTCCTGCGTTGCGCGGTGCTGATCGGCGCTGCGACGCAACTGCTGTGTCAAGTCGTCCAATGAAAGCAACCGCAGGCCAGCTACCAGTTCGGCAAGGACGGCAATCTCCTGCGCAAAGCTTGCGCCGGCCTGCATATCTCCGGCAGCGACACGGTCCCATGCTGCCTTGGCGGCCTGCAGGCGCTCTCTTGCGTTGTGCAGGATGGCGCTGTCAACCAGACCGTAGCGAGCGATTTCCACCTCATCAGGATTGATCGCGGAAAGGCCATACACCTGGCGGATCTGCTGCAGTTTCGGCGACGGGTCTGCGGCTGTCGCGATAAAGAACAACGCATCCCTGAGCAGGCGCTCGCTGGTTTCGGAAGGCGCATCGTCGAGCTTGCGCAACTGCATGTTGATGCGCCCGAACAGCTGCTTGACATGGACCGCGGGACTGATTTCTCCGGTTGCCACGCCGGCGGCGAAACCATGCAGCACCCACCAGTAGGCCTGCCCCAGCCTTCCTGGCGCACGCCGCACGAAATCGGCCAGCACGTCGGCCAGCACCGCGGCGCTGCTTTTCTCGGCTTGCGCATCGGTGCTCTTGAGCAGGGGCAGCAATGCCTTCTCGAACCGCTGACGCAACTGCGCCACGTCTGCTGCACTGGCGGCCACTGCCGGCGTGGCCAGCCTGGGCCTGATCGTCAGGTCGGGAAAATAGAGATCGGAAGGATGTACCCGGCTTATCCCGCGTGCCTGCTGCAGGTCGCGGAAATAGGGATACAGCCTGAGCGCCTGCGGCGCAACGCCGGCCAGCAGTTCATCCAGGTATTCGATCAGGGCACGACAGCCGGCAGCCACTGCTGCAAGGCTTTCTCCTTCCGACGCTGCTTCGGCATCGGCGGCACGTGTCAGAAGCTCTTCCATTGCTTCGATTAGCTGCGGTGCGCCCGCTATGTCAACGATCTGCAATGCGCCGCGCGCCTGGTGCAGTAGCGCGCCGGCCTGGCGCAGCGACGTGGCCCGGGCATCGGACTCCTCACCGCTGGCCGAAAGGCCAAGGGCGCTGGCACGCGTCAGGCTGGCGCGGATCTCTTCCATCACCCAGGACAAGGGTCCGGTATCGAATTGATCCAGGGCACCCGGATTGGAAGAATGGCTGCTCATGAATGCCTCATGGTTTCAAATGGGTACGATGCGCGCCCCTGCATCGGATGCGCCTGGTCAGGGTGCAGTGCCCGGCCGCGACATCGTTGGGCTGGCGCTACGCAACACGGAAGCGGGATACGGAATTCTTCAGTTCCTCCGCCAGCTGGGAAAGCGTATGAATGGATTGCGCGGTCTGTTGCGTGCCCTGCTGCGTATGTTCGGTCACTGTCAGAATATTCTGGATGTTGCCGGCGACGCTGCTGGCCGACTGCGCCTGGCGCCCCGTGGCCGCGGAAATCTCCTGAATCAGTTCCGCCAGCTGATTGGAAACCCGGCGGATATCCAGCAGCGCGGCACCGGCGGCGTCCGACAGGCGAGCCCCCTCGACCACGCCCTGGGTGGACTTTTCCATTGCCGCCACGGCATCGTGGGTATCGGTCTGAATGGTGCGCACCAGCGCGCCGATCTGCTTGGTCGCTTCGGCGGAACGTTCCGCCAGCCGCTGCACTTCTTCCGCCACCACCGAGAAGCCGCGTCCCGCCTCGCCGGCGGAAGCGGCCTGGATCGCGGCATTGAGCGCCAGCACGTTGGTCTGTTCGGTAATGTCGGAAATCAGCTCGGTGATCTCGCCGATTTCCTGCGAGGATTCGCCCAGCCGCTTGATGCGCTTCGATGTTTCCTGGATCTGCTCGCGAATCTCCGTCATGCCCTTGATCGCGTTTTCCACCGCGCGCGATCCCTGCTCCGCGGCAGTCACCGAGTGGCGGGCCACCTCAGCGGATTCGCTGGCCGAACGCGAGACTTCGGTAATCTGGCTCGCCATCTGCAATACCGCCTGGCCGGTTTCCTGAATTTCCCTGGACTGCTTTTGGGATGCATCCAGCAGTTCGGCGGAAATATTCTGCGCTTCGTTCGATGCCGAGCGAACCTGCTCGGCGGTCTTGGTGACACGTCCGACCAGGCCGCGCAATTCCTCGACCGTGTAGTTCAGCGAATCGGCGATCGCGCCGGTAATGTCTTCCGACACCGTGGCCTGCACGGTCAGGTCGCCGTCAGCCACCTCCTGCAGTTCATTCATCAGCCGCAGAATCGCCGCCTGGTTCTGGTCATTGGCGGCCTTGGCCTGCTCTTCTTCGCGCTGCGCCTCCAGACGCTGGGCTTCCGCCGATTCACGCCGCGCTTCCGCTTCCTGCGCACGGTTCCGGCTGTCGAGCAGCAGCACGCGGGCAATGCCGGCAGCGGAAAGCAGCGCCGTCAGCGCGAAGACCAGCATGGGCCAGAAGGTCCAGCCTATCGATTCTTCATGGGCGCGGTAGGCGCGCTGCAGCTTGGTCAAACGCTCGCGGAGCGCTTCGTTTTCCGTAAAGATCAACTGCTCCGCCTGCTTGGCGGCGATGAAGTTCTGCAGGTTGCCGAGAATGCTGGAAACCGATTTCTGATAGTCGGCAAAGGTCTTTTGCAGCTCCATCAGCTTTTCGCGGGTGTCCGGATCACGGGTCACGGACAGGCGCATGATGTCGCTGCCGCTCAGGAAGCCATCGGTAATGTCGCGGAAGGTATTGGTATCCTTGCCGAGCAGGAAAGCGGTTTCCGGATTCACGCCTTCGGAGGTCAGGAATTCGTTGGCGCTGCGGCCCAGACGCTGGGTCAGCATCACCAGCTGGCCGGCCGCGGCAATTTCACGCGGCGAAGCGCCGCCCTGGGCCTTGAGCGTGGAGATCTGCTCGGTCAGTTCCAGCAGCGTCGGTGACAGCGCATTGAGCTTCTGCAGCGTGGCGCCGAAGCCGGACAATTCCTTCTGCAGCTTCAGCACCGTGCCCGCGGCCTTGTCGGAACTGGCCCAGGCCTTGCGCGTCTCGGCGAGGATATCGCTGATTTCGCCGCGCGCGCCAGGGATGGAGCGGCCCTGGTAGGCGCCGCCGTTGGCCAGCACATCGAGATCGGTGTTGAGCTCGCGCCGGCTGTCGACCAGCTGCGAGAACGCCGACGCATTACCCTGGATCGCGTTCGGCGCCGCCTTGCCGATACGCTGCGAGTGCATCAGCGCATTGCCGGCGATCTGCGACTGCAGCGAGTTGATGCTGGAGGTGGACGAATTGAGCCAGACCGCGCCGGAGCCGAGCAGCAGCGAGCCGCCCAGCAGGCCGAGCAGGATGCGCATCTGGTATTGCAGCGGAAAACGCCGGAACATCGACGGGGAAAACCTGGCGCTCACAGCCGCGGCGGACGCAGCCGGCCTGTCGGCATTCCTTGCCTTGTCCTTTTCCCCGGCCTTGCGGCCAGCGCCGGCGGAAGGCACTGCAGCCGACGCGGAAGCGGTATTGGCAAGCGCAGGCTCGAGTTCAGGCAGTGCGCGCTGTTTCTTGAGCTTGTTGAGGAAATCCAGATTGAACGCCATGCATAGTCTCCTGATGCCGATTACGGTAATTCCAGGCGCGACCGCCTGGCGGTCATGAACCTACATGCAAAAATCGGGAATCCCGCGTGATCAGGGAAAGATCCAGTTCAGTCCATTCCTGCGCCTCCTGGTCCAGATGCTGCCGGCCCAGCCATGACGCATTATCGGCAGCCGCGGCCGGATTCTTTAACGTCATGTCATTGCTGCTGCGCAGGCCCAGCACCCGCGACACCAGCAGTCCGCAGTTGAAACCAAGCAACGGCGCGAAGGCCACGATACGGCTTTCCTTGGTGATGACGGTGGTTTCTCCGCCCTGGAAACGGGCGAGATCGACCACGCCGATCAGGTTGCCGCGGACATTCACCAGGCCGCGATACCAGTCCTGCGTGAGCGGCACCGGCGTGATGCCGGCGATGGTCATGATTTCACCGGCCTGCTTCAGGTCCAGCAGCAGACGGCTTGCGCCGACCATCACGCCAAGCTGGTTGCGATGGAGCTCGGCGCCGCTGCGCGCGGCCTGCATGCGATCGACCAGGTGTGTCTGGTAATCACGCAGCCGAGCCCGCCGGCCGGCCCGGTCGGCAATGTTCTGCGTCGTTGGGGAAGCGTGTTGCTGCGCGGGCTGGAGGCTGGCCATGGCTTAGCCAAGCGCCGCTATTTTCGCCAGCAGTTCCTGCGGATCGACCGGCTTGACGATGTAGTCGCGGGCGCCCTGGCGCAGGCCCCAGATGCGATCGGTTTCCTGGCCCTTGCTGGTGCACATGATGATGGGCACGTCCTGGGTTTCGGGGTTGCGGCTGATGGCGCGCGTGACCTGGAAACCGTTCTGGCCCGGCATCACCACGTCCATCAGAATGAGCTGCGGCCGGTCGGCCTTGACCTTCAGCAGCGCTTCCTCGCCGTTTTCGGCGGTGGAAACGGAAAAGCCGTGCTTGATCAGGATGTCGGACAGAAAGTAACGCTCTGTCGGCGAATCATCGACTACCAGAATTTTTTGTATGGCCATCGCATTAACCTTGGAATGAGTGCACTACCGGGAGACCGCGGCTGCCGTGTATTCGCGCACCGTGCGCAGCAGGCTGTCTTTGGTGAACGGCTTGGTGAGATAGGCGTTGGAGCCGACCATGGCGCCGCGCGCACGGTCGAACAGGCCGTCCTTGGAGGACAGCATCACGACGGGCGTTGAATGGAACCGCACGCTTTTTCTGATCAGCGAGCATGTCTGGTAGCCGTCCAGGCGTGGCATCAGGATGTCGCAGAAGATCAGGGCTGGATTGTGGTCATTCATTTTTGCCAGCGCGTCGAAACCGTCTTCCGCCAGAACGGTCTGGTACCCTGCCTGCCCCAGGAAAATCTCTGCCGACCGTCGGATCGTGCTGCTGTCGTCGATCACCATGATTTTCAGGGCGACGTTTTCAGTAGGTGTTGTCATGGCGCCATCCTGTTGAAGCTTCGTAATATACGGCGCATTCATGACTAAAAGCAAGATCGTTAAATCGGCATCACGGGGCCATCATTCCCTGACGTGGTATTTATGCGAATGCTTGGGAAATTGCTACTGGCAATCGCACGAATGCGCGATATGCCAATGTCACATTGTTAAACGGCGACCATTTCAAAGTCTTCCTTGCGGGCGCCGCATTCCGGGCAGGTCCAGTTCATCGGGACCTGGTCCCAGCGTGTGCCGGCGGCGATGCCCTCTTCCGGCAGGCCTTCGGCCTCGTCATAGATCCAGCCACAGATCAGGCACATCCAGGTTTTGTAGTCGGTTGCGGCTGTTGTGTCATTGCTCACGGTGTACTGCCCTTCAAGTAAAATGCAAAGTCGGATATCTTAATCTAGTCCCTGTGCAAAACCAAACTTCTCCGCTCGTGATGAGCTTCAATGTCGCCGATCCGGTCGGCGCCACCGGCATACAGGCCGACCTGGCTTCATTCGCCGCGATGGGCTGCCATGGCCTTTCCGTCGTTACCGCGATTGCCGTCGGCGATACCGCCCGCGTCGAGGATGCGCAGACCATCGAGGCCGACTGGGTGTCTGACCAGGCGCGGGTCATGCTGGAGGACATGCCGGTGTCGGCCTTCAAGGTCGGCTACCTGGGCGGCATCGAGAATGTCTCGGTGATCGCCGAGATCGTCTCCGACTACCCCGACATTGCGCTGGTGCTGGACCCCTTCTCCAGCCGCATGCCCGACCTCGGCAGCGACGGCGAGGACCTGCTGGTGGCCGTGCGCGAATTGCTGGTGCCACAGACCACCCTGCTGCTGCTGTCGGCGGTGGAATTGTCGCGGCTGGCCGAAACCTGGCGCGAACCCAGCAACCGCGACATGCTGGCCGACGACGCGATGCACCTGGTGGACCTGGGCTGCGAATACGTGTTCGTCACCAATGCGCCGGACGAGGTGCAGAAGGTGGCCAACAGCCTGTTCAACGAGTCCGGCCGCGTGCGGCACGACAGCTGGGCGCGCCAGCCCGGCGCCTTCAGCGGCGCCGGCAGCACGCTGTCGGCTACCATCGCCGCGATGCTGGCCAATGGCCTGGATGTGCCGGAAGCCGTGCTGGAAGCGCAGGAATTCATCGTGGCCGCCCTGGCCCATGCCGGCCGGATGGGCATGGGCAAGCTGATACCGGACCGCCTGTTCTGGGCCCGCGATACGGACGAAATGGCCTGACCGCGCCTCTGCCCTTTCTCCGCAGCCGTCCCGCCAACCTTTATAAAGCGATTACCATGACTTCGAACAACGACATCCTGTTTGAACGCGCCCAGCGCACCACGCCTGGCGGCGTCAATTCCCCGGTGCGCGCCTTCCGTTCCGTGGGCGGCACGCCGCGCTTCATCACCCGCGCCGCCGGCCCCTATTTCTGGGATGCCGACGATCGCCGCTATATCGACTACATCGGCTCCTGGGGACCGGCCATCGTCGGCCATGCCCATCCGACCGTGATCAAGGCCGTGCAGGAAGCGGCCGAGCGCGGCCTGTCGTTCGGCGCGCCGACCGAGGGCGAGGTGCAGATGGCCGAGGAAATTTGCCGGCTGGTGCCGTCGCTGGAGCAGGTGCGTCTGGTGTCCTCGGGCACCGAGGCGGCAATGAGCGCGCTGCGCCTGGCGCGCGGCGCCACCGGCCGCGACCTGGTGGTGAAGTTCGAAGGCTGCTACCACGGCCATGCCGATTCCCTGCTGGTGAAGGCGGGCAGCGGCCTGCTGACCTTCGGCAATCCGACCTCGTCGGGCGTGCCGGAAGACTTTGCCCGCCACACCATGGTGCTCGACTTCAACGATCCGCAACAGCTCGAGGACACCTTCGCCAAGGTCGGCGACCGCATTGCCTGCGTGATCGTCGAACCGGTGGCCGGCAACATGAACCTGCTGCCGGCCACGCCGGAATTCCTGCAGACCATGCGCCGCCTGTGCAGCAAGCATGGCGCGCTGCTGGTGTTCGACGAGGTGATGTCGGGCTTCCGCGTGGCGCTGGGCGGCGCGCAGTCGATCTACAAGATCACGCCGGACATGACGGTACTGGGCAAGGTGATCGGCGGCGGACTGCCGGTGGCGGCCTTCGGCGGACGCGCCGACATCATGAAGCACCTGGCTCCGCTGGGCGGCGTGTACCAGGCCGGCACCCTGTCGGGCAATCCGGTGGCGGTGGCGGCCGGCATGACGACGCTGAAACTGATCCAGGCGCCCGGCTTCCACGAGGCACTGTCGGCGCAGACCGCGCGCATGGTGGCAGGCATGACGGAAGCAGCGCGTGCGGCCGGCGTGGCCTTCTGCGGCGATTCGGTGGGCGGCATGTTCGGCATCTATTTTGCGCAGACGGTGCCGCGCTCCTATGCCGAGATGATGAAGTGCGACAAGAGCGCCTTCAACGCCTTCTTCCATGCGATGCTCGATGCCGGCGTCTACCTGGCGCCATCGGCGTTCGAGGCCGGCTTCCTCTCCGCGCAGCATGACGACGCGGTGGTGGATGCCACCCTGGATGCGGCCCGCGCCGCCTTTGCCGCCATCGCCTGACGCGGCGCGGCATTGTTTGCCCTCATGCCGCCATGGCCATGGCTGTGCAGGCGGCATGAGGGCGGCGCAGAATAATCCATCTGCATGAGGGAGTCCGATATGTCTCTTCCTGGCCAACTGGCGCGGCGGCTTCTGCCCTGGCTGTCCATTCTGTTTGCGCTGCTGCTCTCCGGCTGCGCCGGCACCATCGTGCGCAGCGAGGTTACGGCGTTTCATGAATGGCCGGCCGAAGCGGGCGAGAAAAGCTATACCTTCCGGCGGGACGCCGCGCAGGCCAACGACCTGGAATACCGCAATTACGAAAACCTGGTGCGCGCCGAATTGCAGCGCCTGGGCTTTTCCGAGTCGGACCGCGGCCGCCTGAACGTCAGCCTCGATTACCACGTCGATGCGCGCGACCTGCGGGTGGTGGAGCCGGTGATTGTCGATCCCTGGTACGGTCCGGGCTTCTTCGGCCGGTATCGCTATCCTTATGGCTTCTACAGCCCGTTCGCCGATCCGTTCTGGTTTGGCCCGCCGGTGGTGCAGCCGGTCGAGCGGCGCTTCGTGGTCTACAGCCGGCAACTGAAGATCACGATCAGCCGCGCCGCCGATGGCCGCAACCTGTATCAGGTCACGGTCGACAGCCAGGGCCAGACGCCAACGCTGGCGACCGTGATGCCGGCCATGGTAAAGAGCGCCTTCGCCGACTTTCCCGGACCGAGCGGCGTGCCGCGGGTGCTGGAGCTGAAGGTCGAGCCGACCAACTGAGCCGGGCAATCGCAGCCAATCAGGCCGCTTCCCGTGCCGGATGCGCCTGCCGGTGGTACAGGAATTCCAGCACCGCGGTGCGGTACTGCGAATAGCGCGCATCCTGCGCCAGCGCCACCCGTTCGCGCGGCCGCTCCAGTTCCACCTGCAAGATCTCGCCGATGGTGGCCGCGGGGCCATTGGTCATCATCACGATACGGTCCGACAGCAGCACTGCCTCGTCGACATCATGGGTCACCATCACCACGGTGGAGCTGGTGCGGGCGACGATCTTCAGCAGCTCGTCCTGCAGATGGGCCCGGGTCAGCGCATCGAGCGCGCCGAAGGGCTCGTCCATCAGCAGCACCTTGGGCTCCATGGACAGCGCGCGGGCAATCCCGACGCGCTGCTTCATCCCGCCGGAGATTTCATTCGGGCGCTTCTGCGCCGCATGGGCCAGGCCCACCATCGCCAGCGCGGCATTGGCGCGTTCCTTCAACTGCGCGCGGCTCTCGCTGGCGCCGAACACCCGCTCCACCGCCAGATAGACGTTTTCGAAGCAGGTCAGCCAGGGCAGCAGCGAATGGTTCTGGAACACCACCGCCCGTTCCGGCGCCGGGCCGGCGATCTCGCGGTTGGCGCACAGCAGCGCGCCGCCGCTGGCCTTGAGCAGGCCGGCGATCAGGTTCAGCAGCGTGGACTTGCCGCAGCCCGAGTGGCCGATCAGTGTGATGAATTCGCCCTTGGCCACGGTCAGGTTGATGTCCTGCAGCGCCTGGAACACGCCGTTGCGGGTGTTGAAGGACATCTGCGCGTCCTGGATATCGATGAATTTACGGTTGTCCATGGTGCTGTCCTCAGTTCTTGACATCTTCATAGGTGAATGCGCGGGCCAACATGACCAGCGCCTGCTCCAGCACCAGGCCGACCAGGCCGATGGCAAAGATGGCGATGATGATGTGCGGCACATTGAGGTTGTTCCATTCGTCCCACACCCAGAAGCCGATGCCAACGCCGCCGGTCAGCATTTCCGCCGCCACGATCACCAGCCAGGCGGTGCCGATGGACAGGCGCACGCCGGTCAGCATGTAGGGCAGCACCGAGGGGAACAGGATGCGGGTCAGGATCTTCCATTCCGACAGGTTCAGCACCCGCGCCACGTTCATGTAGTCCTGCGGCACCCGCTGCACGCCGACCGCGGTGTTGATGATCATGGGCCAGATCGAGCAGATGAAGATGGCCCAGATCGATGCCGGGTTGGCGGCCTTGAACACCAGCAGGCCGATCGGCAGCCAGGCCAGCGGCGATACCGGCTTCAGGATCGAGATGAGGGGATTGAACATTGCGGCCAGGATGCGGAAGCGGCCGATCAGGAAGCCGGCCGGGATGCCCACCGCGGCCGCCAGGCCGAAGCCCACCGCCACCCGCTGCAGCGAGGCCAGCAGGTTCCAGCCTATGCCCTGGTCATTCGGGCTCTTGCGGTAGAAGGGGTCGGAAAATATCTTCACCGCCTCTTCCAGCGTGGCCAAGGGCGACGGGATGCCGCTGCTGCTGACCGAGACGATCTGCCAGATCAGCACCAGGAAGCCCATGCCCAGCATGGGCGGCAGCACCACGCCGGCCAGTGCGCGCAGCCGCAGCCGCAGGGACATGCCGGCCGGCCTGGCGCGGGCCACGGGCTTCTGCGCCGGGGCTGCTGCGGCGATCTGGGGGGCCGGGCTCGCCGCGTCCGGCGAGGCGAGAGGATTGGCAGGGTCGAGGGATTTCATCACAGCGCTCATGGCGTTTCCTGTTCTGGCGGTTGGTCGATCAGACCTTGATGTTGAAGGAGGCCGCATAGGCCTGCGGATTCTTGCCGTCCCATACCGCGCCGTCGACCAGCTTGCTGCTGCGCATGGCGTCCTTCGGCACGCTGACCTTGGCCATGCCGGCGGCGTCCTTGTACAGGTCGATCTGGTTGATCTGCTTCGCCACGGCCAGATAGTCCACATCGTTCTTCAGCAGGCCCCAGCGCTTCTGCTGGGTCAGGAACCACATGCCGTCGGACAGGTAGGGGAAGTTCACCGCGCCGTCGTTGAAGAACTTCATGTGATTCGGGTCGTCCCAGGTCTTGCCCAGGCCGTTCTGGTAGCGGCCGAGAATGCGCTGGTTGATCACGTCCACCGAGGTGTTCACATAAGACTTGTCGGCGATTGTTTCGGCCATCTTGTTCTTGTTCGACAGCGATGCATCGATCCACTTGCCTGCTTCCAGCACCGCCGCGGTCAGCGCGCGCGCCGTGTTCGGATATTTCTTCACCCACTCGGCGCTGGTGCCCAGCACCTTCTCGGGATGGTCGCGCCAGATGTCCTGCGTGGTGATGGCGGTAATGCCAATGCCGTCGGCGATGGCGCGATGGCCCCAGGGCTCGCCGACGCAGTAGCCGTCCATGTTGCCGACCCGCATATTGGCCACCATCTGCGGCGGCGGCACGGTGATGATCTTGGCATCCTTCATCGGATCGATGCCGTTGGCCGCCAGCCAGTAGTAGAGCCACATCGCATGGGTGCCGGTCGGGAAGGTCTGGGCGAAGGTGTATTCGCGCTTCTCTGCTTTCATCAGCCTGGCCAGCGATGCGCCGTCGACTGCGCCCTTGTCGGCCAGCTTCTTCGACAGCGTGATCGCCTGGCCATTGTTATTGAGGGTCATCAGCACCGCCATGTCCTTCTTCGGGCCCGACACGCCCAGGTGCACGCCATAGATGAGGCCATACAGCACATGGGCGGCATCGAGTTCGCCGTTGACCAGCTTGTCGCGCACGCCCGGCCAGGACGCCTCCTTGGACGGCGTGATCCTGATGCCGTACTTCTTGTCGATGCCCAGCACCGATGCCATCACCACCGACGCGCAGTCGGTCAGCGGAATGAAGCCGACCTTGACCTCTTCCTTTTCCGGCTTGTCCGAGCCGGCTGCCCAGGCGCCCCGGGTGGACAGCGCGGAAAAGGCGCCGGCGAGGCCGGCCGCGGCGCCCGCCTTGAGCATGCTGCGGCGGGTCAATGATGATTTGTCTGCTTTGGCTGTCATGGCTTCCTTGCGTCGAGAAACGGGAGCGATCCCATAAGATCGCGGCCACCATTGGCCGCGACCCACTACCGTGTTGTGCGCCTCCCTTGGCGCTCACTGCCATACAGCAATTGGTATGCCAGCACAGTAGAAAACCGGTTTGCCTCACCGCGAGGCGTGATTTGCCCTGCGCCTGTGCGACGCACCAGGACAGCGCGGGTTTTCAAAGGAGAAGAAGAGGAAGGCGGCGGGAAAAGTGCAGGCCATGCCCGGAACATGGCCCGGCGGTGGTGCGGTTAAATGAGTAGATCAGCCACGTCGATCATGCGCTGCGCCACATCGGACAGCTTCAGGTTCTTGTCCATGGCCAGGCGGCGCAGCTTGCGGTAGGCCTCGTCCTCGCTGCAGCGGTGGCGCTCCATCAGCAGGCCCTTGGCGCGCTCGATCACCTTGCGCTCGGCCAGCTTCATGCGGGTTTCGGAGAGCTCGTCGCGCAGCTTGCGGTCGACCTCGAACCGCGCCACCGCCACGTCCAGCACGGCCTTGACCCAGTCCGCCGACAGCCCGGCGGCGACATAGGCCGAGACGCCGGCCTCCAGCGCCGCATGCATGCGGTCGCGGTCGCCGTCCTCGGAAAAGCAGATGATGGGCCGCGGCGCGTTGGTGGTGGCCGACACCACTTCCTTCAGCGCGGCGTCGGACTGGGCGTCGACGATGATCACATCCGGCTGCAGGTGGGCGATCTGCTCCTGCAGCCTGGCGTCCGGCGGCAGCGCGGCCAGGATGTTGTAGCCGGCTTCGAGCAGGCTGATGCGCAGCGTGCGGGCGCGCTCGGCCCGCTCGATGGCGGCGGCATCCGCGCCGTCGGCGGGAACCAGGGAATTGACGACGACAATGCGCAGCAGTTTCGAATCGGTCATGGAGGTCATGGGTCTGATAAGCGCAGGGGCGCTTTCCTTTACAATACCGCTTTGCAAAAAGCTTGCCACCCTCTTCCGGTCCTTCTGAATGATAGTCCTCGGCGTCGAATCCTCCTGCGATGAAACCGGCCTGGCCCTGTACGACACGCAGCGCGGCCTGCTGTCCCATGCCTTGCATTCGCAGGTGGCCATGCATGAACAATACGGCGGCGTGGTGCCGGAACTGGCGTCGCGCGACCATATCCGGCGCGCGCTGCCGCTGCTGGAACAGGTGCTGGCCCAGGGCGGCACCGACCGCCATGCGATCGATGCGATCGCCTATACCCAGGGCCCCGGCCTGGCCGGCGCGCTGCTGGTCGGCGCTTCCGTCGCCTGCGGGCTGGGCCTGGCGCTGGACAAGCCGGTGCTGGGCGTGCATCACCTGGAAGGCCACCTGCTGTCGCCGCTGCTGGCCAGCGAGCCGCCGGAATTTCCCTTCGTCGCATTGCTGGTATCGGGCGGCCATACCCAGCTGATGCGGGTCGATGGCGTTGGCCGCTACACGCTCCTGGGCGAGACGGTGGACGATGCGGCCGGCGAGGCGTTCGACAAGTCGGCCAAGCTGCTGGGCCTGGGTTATCCGGGCGGTCCGGCGATTTCGCGGCTGGCGGAATTCGGCGATCCGGGCGTCTATACCCTGCCGCGGCCGATGCTGCATTCGAAGAACCTCAATTTCAGCTTTTCCGGGCTCAAGACCGCGGTGCTGACGCTGGTGAAGAACAACATCACCAATATCTGCGAGCAGGACAAGGCCAATGTGGCGCGCGCCTTCGTCGATGCGATCGTGGAAGTGCTGGTGGCGAAGTGCCTGGCGGCGCTGAAGCAGACCGGGCTGAAGCGACTGGTGATCGCCGGCGGCGTCGGCGCCAACCGGCAGTTGCGGGAAGCACTGAATGCGGCGGCGGCGAAAAAACGCTTCCGGGTGTTTTACCCGGAACTGGAGTTCTGCACCGACAACGGGGCGATGATCGCCTTTGCCGGCGCGATGCGGCTGCAATTGCAGCCGGAAGCGGCGCAGAAGGACTATGCCTTCAATGTGCGGCCGCGCTGGCCGCTGGATGAACTGAGGATCTGAGGCCAGGGCCGGCGCAGATGCCGCCTGCCGGCGCCTGCGATGGACCGTGATCCAGCACGGCTGCCAGAACAGCCGCTACGACTTCTTGCTGCCGATGCGGCTTTCCTTGCCGCTGATCAGGTTGGCAATATTCTTGCCATGGCGATAAACCAGCAGCACGCTCATCGCCACCACCGCCAGCAATTGCACATCGACGCCGAACAGCAGCACATAGAAGAACGGCGCAAACAGGCTGGCCACCAGCGCCGCCAGCGAAGAATAGCGGAAGGCATAGGCGATGATCAGCCAGGTGGCCAGCGTTCCCAGTCCCAGCCAGACATTCAGGCCCAGCAACACGCCGAGCGCGGTGGCCACGCCCTTGCCGCCGACGAAACGGAAAAACACCGGCCACAGATGGCCGAGAAAGACCGCGATCGCCACCAGCGCAATGCCGCCCTCTTCCACGCCGAACTGCGGCGCGAGGCGGATGGCCAGCCAGACCGCGAACCAGCCCTTTGCGCAGTCGCCGATCAGCGTGGCGATTGCCGCCTTCTTGTTGCCGCTGCGCAGCACATTGGTGGCGCCCGGATTTTTCGAGCCGTAGGTGCGCGGGTCGGCGATGCCGAACAGCCGGCTGCAAACCACGGCAAAGGAAATGGAGCCGATCAGATAGGCGGCAACGGCGAACAAAACGGTATACATAGACTCCCTGGGTCTTATTGATGGTGTCGGAGCCGGCTATTGCCCGGCCAGCGCGCATGATACAGCGGTCACCGGGAGTATCGCAGGGAGAACGGCCGGATCGAGGCCGACCAGGTAGCCGCGCCGGCCGCCGTTGATGTAGATCCGCTCCAGCCCGAGGATGCCCTGTTCGACATATACCGGCATGGCCTTGCGGGTGCCGAACGGCGAGGTGCCGCCGACCTGGTAGCCGGAATGCCGCTGCGCAACCTCGGGCGCGCAGGGTTCGACCGACTTGCAGCCGATCTGGCGCGCCAGGTTCTTGGTCGACACCTTGCAGTCGCCGTGCATCAGCACGATCAGCGGCTTGCCGGCCTCGTCCTGCATCACCAGGGTCTTGACCACCTGGTGTTCATTCACGCCCAGCTCGCGCGCCGACACCGTGGTGCCGCCATGTTCCTCGTACTGATAGGGATGTTCCGAGAACACAATGCGCTGGCGCCGCAGATACTGGGTGGCCGGGGTCTCGGAGATATGCTCTTTCCTGCTCATGCGTGATACGCTCATTCGAAATTTTGGTGAGGTATTATGCAACAGGAAATTCGCCTGGCGACCTTTAACGTCCTGAACCTCGCCCGTCCCGGCCTGCGCTTCTACGACGGCATCGAACCCTATACCGAAGCGCAGTACGGCGCCAAGATCGACTGGCTGGCGCGCCAGTTCGACCGGCTCGACGCCGATGTCATTGCCCTGCAGGAAGTGTTTTCGCAGGACGCGGTCAGGGACGTGATGGCCCGCAGCGAACGCTACCGCGATGCCGTCCATATCGGCTTCGAGCCCGAGCCGGGCAAGCTTACACCCAGCGTTGCGCTGGTCACCCGGCTGCCGCTGGCCGGCGAGCCCGTCAAGCATGTGGACCTGCCGCGTGGCTTGGCGGTGCCGCTGCTGGACCTGAAGGAAGCCATGACCCGCTTCACCCGGCCGGTGCTGCAGGTGCCGGTCCTGCTGGCGCCTGGACTGGCGCTGACGATTTTTGTGGTCCACCTCAAATCCAAGCGACCTGACTACCGGACCGATGACAATGAAACCGATCCCGCCAGCGTCGGCGCGGCGGTATTGCGATCCATGGTGCGGCGCGGCGCCGAAGCGCTGGGCCTGCGCTACCTGCTGACCGACTTCGCCGCCGGCCGGCGCCTGCCGATGATGGTGATGGGCGACTTCAATGATGTGGCCGACGCGGTGCCGACCCAGATGGCGCTGGGCGGCGGCCGTGGTTTGAATGGCCATGACGAACGGATGTTTGAATGCTACCGGCTGCAGTCACGGCGCGACCCGCTGCGCGATGTCGGCTATACCCATGTGCATGACGGCAACTTTGAGACCATCGACCATGTGCTGGTCTCGGAGGAGTTCAATCCGGCATCAAAGCATGCGCTGGGTGAAGTGCTCGACGTGGCCTACCTGAATGACCATGTCATTTTCCGCGCCCCCGAAACCTCCGACCACGGCGCGGTGCTGGTCAGGCTGCGCCTGTTCCAGCGGTAACCGGATCAGGGCGTTTCGGTCTGGGAATCGTGTTCCACCGGCTCGGGCAGCGCTTCCGTGCCGCTGGCCTGGGTATCGCCACTCTCGCCACTCTCGCCGCTTTCGCTTCCGCGCTCCTGCTTGCGCTTCAGCTTCTCTTCCTTCTTGCGCTTCTTTTCAAGCTCTTTCTGCCGCTTCTCATACTGAAAATTGGTTTTCGCCACGACGTTCTCTCCGATGAAGGACTACTGGGTGGGCTGTCCCAGCATCGTAGCATGCCGAACTTTTATTCGATAATCGCTCCACGCTCAATAAGGAGATCGCGCAATACGGTGCGGTGGCAGCGGGCCGGGTCGACGCAGTAGCAGCCCAGGGACAAGGCGGTCTGGTGCGACAGCGCCGCCAGCAGGTCGAGCAGGCGGGCGGCGTCGGGCTTGTTCATCTGGGCGATGAAGTGCCTGCGGCAGCGGGATAGAGAGGCGTCATCCTCCGCCTGCAGCCAGGTTTTCACCAGTTCCGGTTCAGGCGAGAGCAGCGGCAGCCAGACGTCGTAGAAGTCGCGCCGGGCGAAGTCGGCCTTGGGCACGCCGCGCGGCGGACGCCGCACGGTGCCCAGCCGCAAGCCCTCGCCTTGCACGCGCGGGCTGCCGAGACGGACGATGCGGATCGCCATGGCGCCAATCATTTCGTCAGCCGCGGGGATGATGCTGCGCATGCAGCAGCTTCAGACGCTCGCGGGCGACGTGGGTATAGATCTGGGTGGTGGAAATGTCGGCATGGCCCAGCAGCAACTGCACCACCCGCAGGTCGGCGCCATGGTTGAGCAGATGGGTGGCGAAGGCATGGCGCAGGGTATGCGGCGACAGCGGCGCATTGATGCCGGCCTTCAACGCATGTTTCTTGATCAGTATCCAGAACATCTGCCGGGTCATCGCGCCGCCGCGGGCAGTGACGAACAGGGCGTCATCGGTCTGCCCGTTCAGGATGGCGCCGCGCGCTTCCTTCAGGTAACGCTCGATCCAGCCGCGCGCCTCGTCGCCGAACGGCACCAGCCGCGTCTTGTCGCCCTTGCCGGTGATGCGCAGCACGCCTTCGTTCATGCCGACTTCCATGGATTTGAGCAGCACCAGTTCCGATACCCGCAGGCCACTGGCATACATCAGTTCCAGCATGGTGCGGTCGCGCAGGCCCAGCGGCGTGCCGGTGTCGGGCGCGGCCAGCAGCGCCTCGACCTGGGCCTCCGACAATGTCTTGGGGAAACGCTGCGGCTGGCGCGCCGAACGCATGCGCAGGCAGGGGTCGATGGCAATGCGGTTCTGCCGCAGCGCCATCTGGTAATAGCGCCGCAGCACCGCCAGCCGGCGGTTCGACGAGGTGGCGCGGCTGTCGGCATGGCGGGCGGCGAAATAGCCGTTGAGTTCCGGCGCGCCCGCCGCGTCCAGCGGCTTGCCGTGCTCGGCTTCCAGCCAAACCGCAAACAGGGTGAGGTCGCGCCGGTAGGCTTCCAGGGTGTTCTTCGCCAGGCCGTCTTCCAGCCACAGGGTGTCGCAGAAGGCATCGATCTGCGGCTGGCTTGCGAGCGCCTTTGCTGCCTGCTCCATCAGTAGCCCTCCACGCCTTCATGGGCCAGCAGCCAGCGCTTGACCCGCAGGTGAAAGCCATCGGCGTCGGCGCTGTTGGCAAAGCCGCCCAGCCCGCCGGCCGCGGTGACGCGGTGGCACGGCACCGCCAGCGGAAACCAGTTGGCGCCGCAGGCCTGGCCCACCGCGCGCGGCGCCGAGCCGAGCAGGCGGGCGATGTCGCCATAGGTGCGCACCCGGCCGGGCGGAATGGCGGAGATCGCGGACCAGACCTTTTGCTGGAATGGCGTGCCGGCTGCCTGCAGCGGCAGGTCGAAGCGGAATTCAGGGTCGGCGAAATAGCGTTGCAGCTGGCGCGCGACCTGTCCGGCCAGGTCATCGACCGGGTCCAGCAGCGCATGGGATGGCGGCAGGTACACCAGTTCACGCACCAGGCCATGGTCGGTGCGCACGCCCATCGCGCCAAACGGGGCCGGCACGACGGCGGAGAAAATCGAGGGAATCGGCATGGCCGCCAGCATAAAGGAAAAATGGGCGCGCGGCACCGGCAAGGCTTGCGCCGGAGGGTAAAGCTTTCATCAGGCATGCGCTACAGTAGAAAGGCAGCGCAACAGGGCTGCATACCTGCCGGCACGCCACGTTACTGAGCAGGAACGCGTTTTCATTTACGGGAGAAGAACAATGACCCAGCCATCCATCCCGCACCGGCCCGCGATCAACTGGACGCCGCGCGCTGGCCGTCGCCGGTCCCGCACCCAGCGCATCGTGCGCCGCGAGGGCAAGCCGCTGATTGCCGCCACCGAATTCACCGCCGCCGTGGCCATCGTCGCCGAGCGCATCGACATCAAGGCGCTGGCCCACCTGCCGATGGTGGCGCAGTCGCCGCTGATGGTGCGCCTGCCCGGCGCCGGCGTGGCGGCCATCTTCCGCTATGGCGCGGTGGCCTTCTTCGCCGAGGAAGCCGGCGACCGCGAATGGCTGATGGCCAGCATCGGTCCCGCCAGTTCGGGCAAGGGCGACGCGCTGGCCGAGGAAAAGGCGACTGTCATCGTCGACCCGGAAACCCATGAAGGCCCGGTTGGCAATGCCATCCACATCCATGCGGCCGACCGCGACCGGCTGCAGCTGCTGGCCGAAGTGATGTCCAAGGCGGCCATGCTGTCCTTCCAGGAACGCCGCTCGGCCGGCGAATTCGACCGCATCGAACCCTTGGCGCAGGACCTGGCCGACGACGGCCGCTTCTCGGTGCGCTCCCAGGAACTGATGCGGGCAGTGGGCAACATGCTGCTGTCGGAACACAGGCTGACCAGCCGAGCCGAGGTGATGGACAAGCCCGAGCTGTTATGGAGCAACAGCCACCTTGAAGGACTGCATGCGCGGCTCGAAGGCGACTATGAAATCATCGACCGCGCCAAGGCGCTGGAGCGCAAGCTGGCCACGCTGGTGCGCACTGCCGAAACGCTGCTGGAGACGGTCCGCTACAAGAGTTCGCACCGGGTCGAGTGGTACATCGTGGCGCTGATCGTGATGGAGCTGGTGGTGTCGCTGTATGGGCATTTCGGCCACTAGGCGCCCGGCCTGGAAATGCTGACGCAGTTGACGCACTTCCGAACCTTGTCCGGTGGTGATGCTGGCATCGGCCGGGATGCCGCGTGCCACTTCGAAATGCAAATGCAGCCTCGCCGCATGGTGATGCTCGTTGAGCCACAATCCCCACATCATGCGCGGCAAGGCCGGCAACAAGCTGCCTTCGACGGCAGTCAGCGTGCGCAAGGCGTTGTGCTGGTTGGACATGGGCGCTGCCGGCATTTGCGCGCTCAATTCCCTGAAAATCTCGCGCACTGGCTCGGCATCGAAGGCTGATCCCGCTTCCGACAGCGAGCTGAGCGAAACGCGATGACATTTCAGCCGGCGCTGCACGCACTCCAGGTCGGTGAGCTTGCGCATGCAGCGCAGTGTTCTTAGGGTCGGGTTGAAGAAATACAGAAGCAACAAGCCGACATACTGATTGCAGAAGAATTGCCGCTTGTCAGTCTTGTCGTGTGGGCTTCCCGCCTTCGATCAACGGGACTTCACGGCAACGGCTACTACAACTGCAGATACCACTTCAAAAGCAATGGCAACGGTCGCTGCGCGGACTTCAAAAGCAACCGAAACCTAAACCGCGACCGCAAGTGCCGCTTTCGTTCATCGCCATTTCTCTAAGCCTTCCAGAAATGAAAGAAGCCCGCTGTCTCCAGCAGGCTTCTCTATCCCAAGCAACTGGCTTGTAAAGAAATGCAGCGATCACAGATCGCCACCCTTTTCCACCTTACTCGGCAGCGCCGGCTTCCTTCACTTCACGCGCAGCCTTGCCTGCTTCCGCACCCTTCGGCACCGGCAACAGCGGTACGCCCAGCGAAGCACGCACCTTGTTTTCGATTTCCAGCGCCAGTTCCGGACGCTCTTTCAGGAAGTTGCGTGCATTGTCCTTGCCCTGGCCGATGCGCTCGCCGTTGTAGCTGTACCAGGCGCCCGACTTCTCGATGATCTTTGCATCCGCGCCCAGGTCCAGGATCTCGCCTTCGCGCGAGGTGCCTTCTCCGTACAGGATGTCGAAGTGCGCTTCCTTGAACGGCGGCGCAATCTTGTTCTTCACGACCTTGACCTTGGTTTCATTGCCGATCACTTCATCGCCCGATTTGATCGAGCCGGTACGGCGAATGTCCAGGCGCACCGACGCATAGAACTTCAGCGCATTGCCGCCGGTGGTGGTTTCCGGGTTGCCGAACATCACGCCGATCTTCATGCGGATCTGGTTGATGAAGATCACCAGGGTGTTGGTGCGGTTGATCGAGCCGGTCAGCTTGCGCAGCGCTTGCGACATCAGGCGGGCCTGCAGGCCAGGCAGGGAGTCACCCATGTCGCCTTCGATTTCGGCGCGCGGCGTCAGTGCCGCCACCGAGTCGACAACGATCAGGTCAACGCCGCCGGAACGCACCAGCGCATCGCAAATTTCCAGTGCCTGCTCGCCGGTGTCCGGCTGGGAAATCAGCAGGTCCTGCAGGTTGATGCCCAGCTTCTGCGCATACACCACGTCCAGCGCATGCTCGGCGTCGATGAAGGCGCAGGTGCCGCCCATTTTCTGCATCTGCGCAATGGTCTGCAGCGTCAGCGTGGTCTTGCCCGAGGATTCCGGACCGTAGATTTCCACTACCCGGCCGCGCGGCAGGCCGCCTACGCCCAGCGCAATGTCCAGTCCCAGCGAACCGGTGGAAACGGTCTGCACTTCCTCGACCACCGCGCCGTCAGCCATGCGCATGACGGAGCCCTTGCCAAACTGCTTTTCGATCTGGGCCAGCGCGGCAGCAAGTGCCTTGGATTTGTCCGAGCCGGAGATTGCTGCTTTCTTGTCGTCCATAAATTTCTTTCAGCGTGAGATCAACGATGGATAGTCTGATTCAACGAATTTATTTCACAGCCAGTACTGTACAAAAATCCAGTACTTTATGCAAGCTAAACCTGGGTTTTTTATGGACCGAGACAGTACACTAAATGTTCGCTGAAAATCTGCCGAATCATTGATAGTTGTTCGATGTTCGCCTGATTTATTGCCGGGTAGACAAAAAGACAATAGACTGGCGCCAACTAGAGGGGACACCGTTTCACCATGCGTATTCTGTTAGCTGAAGATGACGGCGTACTGGCCGATGGCCTGACCCGTTCCCTGCGCCAGTCGGGCTATGCGACCGACTGCGTCAAGTCCGGCCAGGAAGCCGATTCCGCACTTTCCACCCAGGATTTCGACCTGCTGATCCTCGACCTTGGCCTGCCAAGGATGAGCGGCCTGGAAGTGCTGCGGCGGCTACGGGCGCGCAACTCCCGGCTGCCGGTGCTGATCCTGACCGCCAACGACTCCGTAGACCAGCGGGTCAAGGGCCTGGACCTCGGCGCCGACGACTTCATGGCCAAGCCGTTTGCCCTGTCCGAGCTGGAGGCGCGGGTGCGGGCACTGGTGCGGCGCGGCGTCGGCGGCGGGCCGACCGTGATCCGGCATGGGCCGCTGTGCTACGACCAGGTCGGCCGCATCGCCTACATCAATGACCAGATGCTGGACCTGTCGGCGCGCGAGCTGGGCCTGCTGGAAGTGCTGCTGCAGCGCACCGGCCGCCTGGTGTCCAAGGAACAGCTGGTGGACCACATGTGCGAATGGGGCGAGGAAGTCAGCAACAATGCGATCGAGGTCTATGTGCACCGGCTGAGGAAGAAGATCGAGACCGGCGGCGTGCGCATCGCCACCGTGCGCGGGCTGGGCTACTGCCTGGAGAAGTACAGCGAAGCCGCCCATCCGCCTGCCCCCGCCAGTTGACAGGGATGAAACCGGCGCCGCCGCCCGCCTCCGCGACCACCGGGTTCGACGAAGCGGAAGAGACCATGCAGCGCTCGCTGTTTGGCGAGATCCTGGACTGGATGCTGGTGCCGCTGCTGCTGCTGTGGCCCATCAGCATCGCCATCACCTATGTGGTGGCCAAGAACATCGCCAACCAGCCGTTCGACCGCGCGCTGGACGACCGGGTGACCGTGCTGGCGCAGCAGGTCAAGGAGATCAATGGCCGGCTGACGGTGCCGCTGCCGGCGGCCGCGCGCGACCTGCTGCGCGCCGATGATGTCGACAATGTCTATTACCAGGTGCGCTCGCCGGACGGCGCGGTGATCGACGGCGACTTCGAGCTGCCTGCGCCCAGGGAAGAGGAAGAGGTGTCGCCGTGGTCAGTGCAGTTGCGCCATGCGACCGTGCGCAACACCGACATCCGCATTGCCTATGTCTATGTGACCCTGCCGCCGAGCGCGCCCGATGCGGAGCGCCGGCTGGCGCTGGTGCAGGTCGGCGAAACCCTGGACAAGCGCGCCGAACTGGCCAATCAGATCATCAAGGGCGTGATCCTGCCGGAATTCATCATCCTGCCGATTGCGCTGGCACTGGTGTGGTTCGCGCTGTCGCGCGGCCTGAAACCGCTGGCCGAGCTGCAGCAGCACATCCGCGCCCGCCGCACCGACGACCTCTCCCCCATCGATTCGAGCCATGTGCCGGAAGAGATCACGCCGCTGGTCGGCTCGCTCAACTACATGCTGGAGCAACTGTCGCAAAGCCTGCAGATGCAGAAGCGCTTCATCGCCGATGCCGCGCACCAGATGAAGACGCCGCTGGCCGGCATGCGCATGCAGTCCGAACTGGCGCTGCGCCAGACCAGCGCCGACGAGATACACCGCTCGCTGGAGCAGCTGGCCAAGAGTTCGGAGTCGGCCACCCGCCTGGTCAACCAGCTGCTGGCGCTGGCCCGGGCCGAGAACCAGTCGCCGCAGGCTTACCCATTCATGCCGATCGAACTGTCCGAACTGGCGCGCAACGTGGTGCATGACTGGGTGCAGCTCTCCTTTGCGCGGCGCATCGACCTGGGCTTCGAGCAGCCCGGCCATCCGCTGATGGTCAGCGGCAATCCGACCATGCTGCGCGAACTGCTGGGCAACCTGATCGACAATGCGCTGCATTACACGCCGGCCGGCGGCGCCGTCACCGTGCGGGTGCGCGCCGACCGCGAACGGAGGCTGGCGATCATGGAAGTGGAGGATACCGGCCCCGGCATCGCGCCGGCCGAACGCGCCCATGTGTTCGAGCGCTTCTACCGCATACTGGGCAGCCATACCGAGGGCAGCGGCCTGGGGCTGGCCATCGTGCGCGAGATCGCGCAGCAGCACGGCGCCGAGGTCGAGATCTATAACAACCCGCACAGCAATGACAAGGCGCATCCCGGTTCGCTGTTCCGGGTATCGCTGGCGCTGCAGGAAAAGCCGGCCGCGGCCGAGGAGTCCGTTTCAGATGGTGCATAGAGATGCCAACCGCCGCGCCGCCTACTGGCGCCATGTCCGCCGCCTGACCGGCATGCTGCTGGCCCTGTGGCTGGGCGTGACCTTTGCCGTGATCTTCTTTGCGCGTGAACTGGCCGGCCTGACCCTGTTCGGCTGGTCGGTGTCCTTCTACCTGGCAGCCCAGGGCGCCATCCTGATCTACCTGGCCATCGTCGGCTTCTATGCGCTGCGCATGCGCCGGCTCGACGCGCGCTTCGGCGAGGACAGCCATGGCGGATAAGCCACGCAGCTACGCCCGCCAGCTCAGCCGCTACTACCTGCTCTACACCGCCGGCTTCATCCTGTTCCTGGTGGCCCTGGCCATCCTGGAAAAGGAAGGCTTCCCGCGCACCTGGATCGGCTACCTTTTCATTTTCTCCACCATCGTGCTGTATGCCGGCATCGGCGTGATCAGCCGCACCTCCGACGTCTCCGAATACTACGTCGCCGGACGCCGCGTGCCGGCCGTCTTCAACGGCATGGCCACCGCCGCCGACTGGATCTCGGCGGCCAGCTTCATCAGCCTGGCCGGCGGCCTCTACCTGCAGGGTTTCGACGGCCTGGCCTACATCATGGGCTGGACCGGCGGCTACGTGCTGGTGGCGCTGCTGATCGCGCCCTTTCTGCGCCGCTTCGGCCAGTACACCATCCCGGACTTCCTGGCGGCGCGCTATCCGGGCCGCTACAACGGCAACCTGATCCGCATGCTCGCGGTGCTGGCCACCATCCTGATTTCCTTCACCTACGTGGTGGCGCAGATCTACGGCGTGGGCCTGATCACCTCGCGCTTCACCGGCATCGATTTCTCGATCGGCATCTTCCTCGGCCTGGCCAGCATCCTGGTCTGCTCCTTCCTCGGCGGCATGCGCGCCATCACCTGGACCCAGATCGCGCAGTACATCATCATCCTGGTCGCCTACATGATTCCGGTGGTATGGCTGTCGGCCAAGCACACCGCGGTGCCGGTGCCGCAGATCGCCTACGGCTCGGCGCTGGCCAAGCTGTCCGAGCGCGAGGCGCTGCTGGCCGCCGACCCGACCGAGGAGGAAGTGCGGGCCGTGTTCAGAAAGCGCGCCGACGACTACACGGTCAGGCTGGCCGGCCTGCCGCATTCCTGGGAAGACGGCAGGCTGCAGGCGCAGCGCCGGGTGGAGCAGCTCAAGACCGGCAATGCCTCGCTGCTGGAAATCCGCGCCGCCTCGCGCGCGCTGGCCAACTATCCGAAGGACAGCATCGAAGCGCAGCGCGTCTGGACCGAGGAACGGGCCGCCGACCTGGCGCGCGCTGCGCCAGTGACCTCGCATGTGCAGCCATTCCCCGGCCCGGACAGGGAAAGCTCGGACATCCGGCGCAACAATTTCCTGGCCCTGGTGCTGTGCCTGATGATGGGCACCGCCGCCCTGCCCCATGTGCTGGTGCGCTATTACACGACGCCATCGGTGTCGTCCACCCGCCATTCGGTGTTCTGGACGCTGCTGTTCATCATGCTGATCTATACCGCGGTGCCGGCCCTGGCGGTGCTGGTGAAATACGACATCTACAGCTCGCTGGTCGGTTCAGAATTTTCAAAACTGCCGGCCTGGGTGTCGTACTGGGCCAGCATCGACAAGCTGCGGCCGCTGGTGCAGATTGCCGACATCAACGGCGACGGCATCGTGCAGCTGGCCGAGATCGCAATCGACGGCGACATGGTGGTGCTGGCAACGCCCGAGATCGCCGGCCTGCCCTATGTGATCTCGGGCCTGATCGCCGCCGGCGGCCTGGCCGCCGCGCTGTCCACCGCCGACGGCCTGCTGCTGACCATCTCCAATGCGCTGTCGCATGATGTGTATTTCAAGACGCTGGACCCGAAAGCCTCGACCCAGAAGCGCGTCACCATCTCCAAGCTGCTGCTGCTGGTGGTGGCGCTGATCGCCGCCTATGCGGCATCGCTGAAGCCGGGCGACATCCTGTCGCTGGTGGGCGCCGCGTTCTCGCTGGCGGCCTCGACGCTGTTCCCGGCGCTGGTGGCGGGCGTTTTCTGGCGCCGCGCCAATCAACCGGGTGCCATCGCCGGCATGCTGACCGGCTTTGGCGTATGTGTTTTTTACATGCTGCATACCAATCCTTCACTGGGCGGCACGTCAGCCGCGCAATGGTTCCATATCGCGCCGATCTCGGCGGGCGTGTTCGGCGTGCCGGCCGGCTGTATCGCGCTGGCGCTGGTGAGCTTGCTGACCGATCCGCCCGATCAACGCACCCAAGCCTTTATTGACCAACTAAGAATGCCTTAGCGCTTCCTGCTGGCATGTTTCTTGTTAGGTCGTACCCAAAGCCAGATGGCAAACACAGCGGAGCAATCATGCCAACGTTTTTTGATGAGATGTATGCCGGCGGCTCAGGCGATGTGCGCGCGCACTATCGCGAATTCGCCGCCTGGCTATCCGAGCAGTCGCCGGAGACCCTGGCCCGCAAGCGGGCCGAGGCTGACCTGATCTTTCGCCGGGTTGGCATCACCTTCGCGGTCTATGGCGACGACGCCGGCACCGAGCGGCTGATCCCGTTCGACATCATTTCGCGCATCATCACCGCGCAGGAATGGAAAGGCATGGAAGCCGGCCTGGTGCAGCGCGTGACCGCGCTCAACATGTTCATCCACGACATCTACCACGACCAGAACATCGTCCGCGCCGGCATCATGCCGGCCGAGCAGGTGTTCCGCAATGCGCAGTACCGGCCCGAGGTGCAGGGCATTTCGGTCGCTTCCGACATCTACGCCCATATCGCCGGCATCGACCTGGTGCGCGCCGGCGAAGGCGAGTTCTATGTGCTGGAAGATAACCTTCGGGTGCCGTCAGGCGTGTCCTACATGCTGGAAGACCGCAAGATGATGATGCGGCTGTTCCCCGAACTCTTCGCCCGCTACAAGGTGGCGCCGGTCGAGCATTATCCCGACCTGCTGCTGGACAACCTGCGCTCGGTGGCGCCGCTGGGCGTGACCGACCCGACCGTGGTGGTGATGACGCCCGGCATGTACAACTCGGCCTACTTCGAGCATGCCTTCCTGGCGCAGCAGATGGGCGTGGAGCTGGTGGAGGGAAAGGACCTGTTCGTCAACGACAACGCGGTGTACATGCGCACCACGCGCGGCCCGCGCCGGGTCGACGTGATCTATCGCCGCATCGACGACGACTACCTCGACCCGCTGTCCTTCAAGGCCGACTCCACGCTGGGCGTGCCGGGCCTGCTGTCGGTGTACCGCGCCGGCCGCGTCACGCTGGCCAATGCGATCGGCACCGGCGTGGCCGACGACAAGTCGATCTATCCGTATGTGCCCGACATGATCCGCTTCTACCTGTCGGAAGAGCCGATACTGAACAACGTGCCGACCTGGCAATGCCGCAAGAAGGACGATCTTGCCTATACGCTGGCGAACCTGCAGGAGCTGGTAGTCAAGGAAGTGCACGGCGCCGGCGGCTACGGCATGCTGGTCGGGCCGGCCTCCACCAAAGCGGAGATCGAGGCATTCCGCCAGCGCATCATCGCCCGGCCCGAAGGCTACATCGCGCAGCCTACGCTGGCGCTGTCGGCCTGCCCGACCTTCGTCAATGCCGGCATCGCGCCGCGCCATATAGACCTGCGTCCCTTCGTGTTGTCCGGCAAGACCGTGTCCATGGTGCCGGGCGGCCTCACGCGGGTGGCGCTGAAGGAAGGCTCGCTGGTGGTGAATTCGTCGCAGGGCGGCGGCACCAAGGACACCTGGATACTGGAGGAATGACATGCTGAGCCGCACCGCAGACCATCTGTTCTGGATGGCGCGCTATACCGAACGCGCCGAGAACACCGCCCGCATGCTGGACGTGAACGTCCAGACCGCCCTGCTGCCGCAGTCGGCCGACGCCACCGAGCGCGGCTGGCGCGCCATGCTCGGCATCTCCGAGCTGGAAGAAGACTTCCACGCCAAGTACCCGCGCATCAGCGCGCCCGACGTGATCGACTTCATGACACGCGACCCGGCCAATCCGTCCTCCATCGTGTCCTGCCTGGCCAGCGCCCGCGAGAATGCGCGCGCCGTGCGCGGCACGCTCACCACCGAGGTCTGGGAAACCCACAACACCACCTGGCTGGAACTGCAGAACCAGCTCAGGAACCGCAGCCTGCGCGACGACCCCAGCCCCTTCTTCGAATGGGTGAAGTACCGCTCCCACCTGTCGCGCGGCGTCACCATCGGCACCATGCTGAAGGACGAGGCCTTCTACTTCATCCGGCTCGGCACCCATCTGGAGCGCGCCGACAACACCGCCCGGATACTCGACGTGAAGTTCCACGGCGCCAAGCAGGGCAGCCCATCCGGCGACCTGGGCGAACCCACTGTCCAGGATGCGCAGCGCGATTTCTATTACTGGGCGGCGATCCTGCGCTCGGTGTCGGCGTTCGAGATCTACCGCAAGGTCTACCGCGACGTGATCACGCCGGCGCGGGTGGCCGAACTGCTGATGCTGCGCGCGGACATGCCGCGCTCGCTGCTGGGCTGCCTGGAGGAAGTGGTGGCCAACCTGGGGAATGTCGCCAACGACAACTCGGCCCGGACCGAGCGCTTTGCCGGGCGCCTGCATGCGCAGCTGAAATTCGCCAACATCGACGACATTCTCGAGCAGGGCCTGCATGACTACCTCGAACGCTTCCTGGCCGACATCAATGAACTGGGCAACCGGGTCAGCCGCGACTTCCTCCTTCCGATAAGCGCATGACGCCATGATCCTCTCCATCAAGCACGAAACCATCTACCGGTATACGGCGCCGATGTCCTACACCATCCAGCAGCTGCGCCTGACGCCCCGTTCCGAGCCGCACCAGAAGGTGCGCGACTGGCGGGTCAACGCGCCGGGCAGCTGCCACGACTACCTCGACGCCTACGGCAACCGGGCGCATATCCTGACCGTCACCGGCATGCATGATGAAATCCGCATCGTCGCCAATGGCACGCTGGAAGTGGAGGAACTCGACCGCGGCCGGCTGGACGACCAGGACAGGCTGTCGCCGCTGGTCTACACCGTCACTACCCGGCTCACCGAGGCGCCGGAAGACGTTGCCGACTTTGCCCGCCGCCATCTGCAGGGCAAGGACAGCCGCGCCGCGCTGGCGCTGGCCGAGGCCATCAATGGTGCAGTTTCGTACCGCAGCGGTGCAACCGAAGTCACCACCACCGCCGCCGACGCACTGAAGCTGGGCGAGGGCGTATGCCAGGACCATGCGCATCTTTTTCTGGCCTGCTGCCATGTGCAAGGCATCCCGGCGCGTTACGTATCAGGGTATATTGACCCCGGCACCAGCGACCATGCAGAGAGCCATGCATGGGTGGACATGTGGGTGGATGACGGCAGCTTCCAGGGATGGGCCAGCTTCGACGTCACGCATGCCTGCTACCAGAATACCCACTACTGCCGGCTCGCCATCGGCCGCGACTACGATTCGGCGGCGCCGGTGCGGGGCGTCAGGCAGGGCGGCGGCATGGAATCGCTGGAGGTACGCGTCAGTGTGGTGCGGCGCTAGGAGCTGGACGGGCCCAAAGGTTGCTGCGGTACAATCTTTTTTTTTGGATCTCTTACTGCGATCATGACTTACTGCGTCGCCATGCGTCTCCACGAGGGACTGGTTTTCCTGTCCGACTCCCGCACCAATGCCGGCATCGACAATGTCGGCACCTTCCGCAAGATGTACGCCTTCGAGAACCCGGGCGACCGGGTGATGGTGCTGATGACCTCGGGCAACCTGTCGCTGTCGCAGGCGATACGCCAGGTGATCAGCGACCATGTGACGCCGGACGGCAAGACCATCTGGACCGTGGGCAACATGTACGAGGCAGCGCAGATCGTCGGCGAGGCGATCCGCATCGTCTATGCCCGCGACGCCAAGGCGCTGGAGCAGTTCGGCATCGACTTCAACGTGCGCATGATCTTCGGCGGCCAGATCGGCAACGAGAACTGCCGGCTGTTCCAGGTCTACTCCGCCGGCAACTTCATCGAATCTCATGATGAGAACCCCTACTTCCAGATCGGCGAGTCGAAATACGGCAAGCCCATCATCGACCGCGTGATCACGCCGGCCAGCAGCCTGGACGAAGCCGCCAAGTGCGCGCTGATCTCGATGGATTCCACGCTGCGTTCGAACGTGTCGGTCGGCCTGCCGCTGGACCTCTTGGTCTATGAATCCGGCTCGCTGGCGATCCGGCGCTTCGTCAAGATCACCGAGAAGAATAAATACTTCCAGATGATCCGCGGCATCTGGGGCGAACAGCTGAAGCACATCTTCGAAGGCATCGAGGACCCGGTCTGGAATGCGCCGGACCCGGCGCAGCCGGTGGCGCTGTCACTGGCGGGCGACCGCAGCTATCCGGTGCGGATACAGCCTCCGGAGGAGTTGCGGGTGGCGGGGAATGAGGCTGCGCCGCTGCAGAGCGTGGCGCAGGAGAATGGTGGCGGGCAGCATTGAGATGGCAGTGTCGCCAAGTCACCTTTGCTTCAAGCGTCCATGACGCACCGCTGGGATATGAAGAAATGATGCGCGCCGCTGGTTTGCATGAGCGGCGCGCAATCGGGTCAGCGCATGCTGCCGTTCATTCCTGGTGCCAACGGCAAGGCAGGCACGAGCTCAGGAACAATCAGGCTGGATGCTTGATTTCCTCAACAAGCTTGTAGGCCTGAAAAAAATATTCTTCCGCTGCTGCCTTTTTTTCGGGCGTCGGACCGAAACCAGCTTTCTCCATATCCGCGAGCATTTTTTTCGCAAACAGGTGTGCCAATTCGTCATCGAAGCCGGCGGCAATGCTGTCCAGAGCGGCATCAGTTAAAAGTCCATAACGCTCGCCGGCGGTTTCGTCATGTGACATTTCATTTTTTTCCAGCATAAATCTTCCCTTAATAGTTGAGTCGCGCAGCGGTTCTGTGCGAACCACGGCTAGGTTACCCGCTGGTTTAAAAAGGGTTCAATGCCCGGCAAGGGCAAGCAATGCCAAATCCGATTGGTCATGTGCCGGATGAAACTGATGGATTTGTTCCGGCAAGGGCGAAGCCGGGAATTGGAGCGGCAATACCGCTCGCCGGCTTTCCGGCACCAGCCTGCAATTGGGCGAGGCTTTAAATGGCAAGCGATTGATGACGCTTCCAACGCAGCCACACGCAAAGAAACGCGGTTTCATGGCATGTTATGAGCAGGAATCGGTATAAGGGCAGCATGCGTTGCGCGGCGATGCCAGTCGCAGTTGATCGCCAACGGATCACGAACCAGGATGAATGAAAGAAACCAGGACAGTTTTTTCTCGCGCCAGGCAGCGCTTTTCGGGGTCGTTATTAGTAAATAAGCAGCCGCCCGCATACCCTGGCTGGCGCAGCAGATACGGACCGGCAGTCCTATATCTGCCATGCTTGGCGGCAGAAGCCATGGCGGTTCATCCGCCTGCACTCTAAAGAACGATGGTCTGCGCTTCCTCGCCCTGGCGCTCGCGAATCTCGCCAATCCGGAACACCGTCTCGCCCGCCGCCTTCAGCTGCGCCATCGCCGCGTCGGCATTCGCCGCCGACACGATGACCGCCATGCCGATGCCGCAGTTGAACACCCGGTGCATCTCGGCGTCGGCCACGCCGCCATGCTGCTGCAGCCAGGAAAACAGCGGCGGCATGGTCCAGCTGTCGCGGTGCAGCACTGCAGTCAGGTTGGGCTGCAGCACGCGCGGGATGTTTTCCACCAGGCCGCCGCCGGTGATGTGCACCATGCCGCGCACTTCCATGCTCTGCATCAGCGCCAGCAGCGGCTTCACATAGATGCGGGTCGGTTCCAGCAGCGCGTCGGCCAGCGGACGGCCGTGGAAGTCGGCGTTCAGGTCGGGCTGAGCCACCGAGATGATCTTGCGCACCAGCGAATAACCGTTGGAATGGGCGCCGGAGGAAGCCAGGCCCAGCACCACGTCGCCCGGCGTGATTTTCGTGCCGTCGATGATGGCCGACTTTTCCACCGCGCCGACGGCGAAGCCCGCCAGGTCGTATTCGCCGTCCGGGTACATGCTGGGCATTTCGGCGGTTTCGCCGCCGATCAGTGCGCAGCCGGCCAGTTCGCAGCCGCGGGCGATGCCCTTGACCACGTCGGTGGCGGTCGGCACGTCGAGCTTGCCGCAGGCGAAGTAGTCGAGGAAGAACAGCGGCTCGGCGCCCTGCACCAGGATATCGTTGACGCTCATCGCCACCAGGTCGATGCCGACCGTGTCATGCCGGTTCAGGTGGAAGGCCAGCTTCAGCTTGGTACCGACGCCGTCGGTGCCGGACACCAGCACCGGCTCCTTGTATTTCTTGCTGATCTCGAACAGCGCGCCAAAACCGCCGATGCCGCCCAGCACGCCTTCGCGCATGGTGCGTTTGGCGAAGGGCTTGATCGCTTCCACCAGGGCATCGCCCGCATCGATATCAACACCGGCGTCGCGGTAGGAAAGGGAAACGTTGGATTGGGAACTCATGATGTGATTGGCGGCGGAGGCGGTAAAATAGACGGTTGGCGCCGGAACTTTCTTCCGGAAAAACGCGTATTTTATCAAACCGGACAATCCAGCCGCCGAATTCATGCCATTTTCTTTGATCACGGAACGATGCCGGCGGCGCATCGGGCACGCTTGCCTGGGACTTGCCTGCAAGGTCGTGCTCGGCGATGATGCAGGCTGCTCTCTGACAACATTGCCTATTTCATACGACCTCGGGCGCATGCAGCGCCACCGAACAGCCCCACCACTTCACGCATGAGACAGCTGCTGCTGGATTTGATCGCGGAAAAGCCGCAAACCCTGGCCAATTTCGAGGCCGGGAAAAATGCCGAGCTTTATCAGCTGCTGTGCCGGCTGGCTGCGCATCCCGAAGACAGCCGCGAACGCTTCGTCTATCTGTGGGGCCGCGCCGGCGCCGGCAAGACGCATCTGCTGCGCTCGCTGGCGGTGCTGCCGCATGCCCGCTATATCGACGCCGCCAGCGCGGCAGAGGCCTGCTGCTACGACCCTGCCATCCGCATCTACCTGCTGGACGACTGCGAGCAGTTGTCGCCGCAGGCGCAGATCGCGGCCTTTAACCTGTTCAATGAAGTGCGCGAGCACGGCGCGCTGATGATTACCGGCGGCGCGGTGCCGCCGGCGGTGCTGCCGGTGCGGGAAGACTTGCGCACCCGCCTGGGCTGGGGCCTGATCTACCAGGTGCATGAACTGAGCGACGAGGAGAAAATCGCTGCGCTGAGCCAGGCCGCGGCCACCCGCGGGCTGGCGGTCTCGCCCGGCGTGCTGCCCTACCTGATCACCCACTTCGAGCGCGACATGCGATCCCTGTCCGCGATGCTCGACGCGCTGGACCGCTATTCGCTCGAAACCCAGCGGCCCATCACCCTGCCCCTGCTGCGCGACCTGCTGCAGCTCGAAGACGACACCAAGCCATGAACAACCTGACCCTGTTTGACCTTGACCACACGCTGCTGCCGCTCGACTCCGACTATGAGTGGGGCCAGTTCATGTCCCGCATCGGCGCGGTGGACCCGGTGGAGTTCGCGCGCCGCAATGCCGAGTTCTATGCCCAGTACCAGGCCGGCACGCTGGACCCGGTGGCCTACCTCGAATTCGCCTTCGGCACGCTGGCGCAGTTTCCCCGCGCCCAGCTCGACGCCTGGCACCGCCAGTTCATGGACGAAGTGATCCGCCCGGCCCTCAAGCCCGGCGCGCTGGCGCTGGTGCAGAAACACCTGGACGCGGGCGACCTGGTGGCCATCATCACCGCCACCAACCGCTTCGTGACCGCGCCGATCGCCCGGGAATTCGGCGTCGAGCACCTGATCGCCGCCGAGCCGGAAGTCGATGCCAACGGCGACATCACCGGCGCCTTCGTCGGCACGCCGCCCTACGGCGCCGGCAAGGTGGTCAACATCCGCAAGTGGCTGGATGCGCGCGGCCAGTCGCTGGAAGGCTTCGCCCGCAGCACGTTTTACAGCGATTCACAGAACGACATACCGCTACTGGAAGCCGTCACCCATCCGGTTGCGACCAATCCCAATGCCCTGCTGGGCGCGCATGCGAAAGAGCGCGGCTGGCCCATCCTGAATCTGTTCAATGATTAAAAAGCTCATACGGCGCATCCTCGGCAAGCCGCAGCAGGCAGCCGACCCGACCCAGCCCGTGGTCCTCGGACCGCAGGAACATGGCATCAATCCCGAACTGGTATCGAACAATGCGATCCGGGTGACGCAGACGCTGCAGCAGGCCGGCTTCAAGGCCTTCCTGGTCGGCGGCGCGGTGCGGGACCTGCTGCTGGGCGTCAAGCCCAAGGACTTCGACATCGCCACCAATGCCACGCCCGAGCAGGTCAAGGCGCTGTTCCGGCGCGCCTTCATCATCGGCCGGCGCTTCCAGATCGTGCATGTGATGTTCGGTCAGGACCTGCTGGAAGTCACCACCTTCCGCGGCGCGGCCAAGGAAGCCGCGCCCAAGGACGAGCATGGCCGGGTGCTGCGCGACAATACCTTCGGCGAGCAGCATGAAGACGCCCTGCGGCGCGACTTCACCATCAATGCGATGTACTACGACCCGGCCACCCAGCAGGTGCTGGACTACCATGGCGGCATGGCCGACATCCGCAACCGCACGCTGCGCATGATAGGCGTGCCCGAGGAGCGCTACCGCGAAGACCCGGTGCGCATGCTGCGGGTGGTGCGCTTTGCCGCCAAGCTCGGTTTCGAGATCGATCCGTCGGCGCAGGCGCCGATCCCGGTGATGGCGCCGCTGATCAACAACGTGCCGGCGGCGCGGGTATTCGATGAAATGCTGAAGCTCCTGATGAGCGGCCAGGCGATGGCCTGCCTGGAGCGGCTGCGCAGCGAGGGCCTGCACCATGGCCTGCTGCCGCTCCTGGACGTGGTGATGGAGCAGCCCCTGGGCGAGCGCTTCGTGCGCCTGGCGCTGGACAATACCGACCTGCGCATCAGGCAGGGCAAGCCGGTGTCGCCGGGCTTCCTGTTCGCCTCGCTGCTGTGGCACCAGGTGCTGGAAAAATGGCGCGCCTACCAGGCCGCCGGCGAATATCCGATCCCGGCCCTGCACCAGGCGGCCGACGACGTGCTCAACGGCCAGACCGAGAAGCTGGCCCTGCAGCGCCGCATCGCCACCGACATGCGCGACATCTGGGCGATGCAGCCGCGCTTCGAGCGCCGCAGCGGCAAGTCGCCGTACAAGCTGCTGGAGCATCCGCGCCTGCGCGCCGGCTACGACTTCCTGCTGCTGCGCTGCGAGTCCGGCGAACTCGACACCGAGGCCGGCGAATGGTGGACCGCCTTCATGGAAGCCGACGGCCCCGGCCGCGAGGAACTGCTGACCAGGAAGCCGAAAGCCGATGGCGAAGCCGCCGCGCCGAAGAAACGCGCCCGGCGCCGCCGTCCGAAGAAGGAATCGGCCACCGACATGGCTGGCGACAACCCGACCATGGCGGGAGAGCACGGCGAATGAAGCCGGTGGCCGCCTACATCGGCCTGGGGGCCAATCTGGGCGACGCCCGCGGCGCCGTCCAGGCGGCGCTGCAGGCCCTGGGCGAACTGCCCGAGACCAGGCTGCTGGCCAAGTCCAGCCTGTTCAGGACCGCGCCGGTCGATGCCGGCGGCGACGATTACGTCAATGCCGTGGCCCGGATCGAAACCCGGCTGCAGCCGCAGCAACTGCTGGAGCGGCTGCTGGAGATCGAGCAGGCGCATGGCCGCACCCGGCCGGGCTACAATGCACCGCGCACGCTGGACATGGACCTGCTGCTGTATGGCAGCGAAAGGATCGCCACGGCGGCGCTGACGGTGCCGCATCCGCGCATGACGCAGCGCGCCTTCGTGCTGATTCCGCTGCTGCAGATCGCGCCCCTGATCGAGATTCCCGGCAAGGGGCCGGCGCATGGCTTCGTGCCCGATGTGGCGGACCAGGCGATTTCGGTGATCAGGGACTGAAGCCAATCCTGAAAGCGCCGGCGGAAATGCGTAGCGGTTTGCGACCAGCCGATTTAAAACAAGAACAGGCGCCGTGCGCGCCCATCCCAGACACTGCAACCGGAGGACAACAAATGGCAGGCTATCTGCAGGAAAACCAGGCTGCGGGACGCAGCAAGGCAGTCACCGCGCCGGCGCTGATGGCAATGCGCGCGGCAGGCGAAAAGATCACCATGCTCACCTGCTACGACGCCAGCTTCGCCGCGCTGATGGACCGCTGCGGCGTCGAGATGCTGCTGGTGGGCGACTCGCTGGGCATGGTGTCGCAGGGACACCAGTCCACCCTGCCGGTCACGCTGGCCGACATGGCGTATCACACCGCCAGCGTGGCGCGTGGCAACCGTACCGCGCTGCTGGTGGCCGACATGCCGTTCGGCACCTATGCCACGCCCGAGGCGGCCTTCAACAACGCCGCCGAACTGATGCGCGCCGGCGCCCACATGGTCAAGCTCGAAGGCGGCGCCTGGCTGGCGTCGACCGTGCGCTTCCTGACCGAGCGCGCGATCCCGGTCTGCGCCCATGTCGGCCTGACGCCGCAATCGGTGCATGTGCTGGGCGGCTTCAAGGTGCAGGGCAAGTCGGTTGCCGGCGCCGAGCAGATGAAGGATGACGCGCTGGCCTTGCAAGCGGCGGGCGCATCGGTGCTGGTGCTGGAAGCAATCCCCGCGGCGCTCGGCCGCGAGGTGACGGAGGCATTGGCGATCCCCACCATCGGCATCGGCGCCGGCCCCGACTGCTCGGGCCAGGTGCTGGTGATGCATGACATGCTGGGCGTCTTTCCCGGCCACAAGGCGCGCTTCGTGAAGAACTTCATGGATGGCCAGACCAGCATCGACGCCGCGGTCAAGGCCTATGTGGCGGCGGTGAAGGACGGCAGCTTCCCGGCGGCCGAGCACTGCTTCTGAGTTGCCGACCCGCCGCACTGTGCTGCCAGCTTGTGGCAGCACAGTGCGGCGTCAGACCGTCAGTTGCGTGATCGACGCCGTGGCCAGGCCTGCGTCGATCGACAGAAAGCCGACCGTGACCGGCAGCTTGAAGCGGCGCGGTCCGGCGCTGCCTGGGTTGACCAGCAGCACGCCGCCCTCCTCGCGCACCATGGGCTTGTGGGAATGGCCGGCGATGACCACCTGCACCGGCGGCAGCGCATTCTTCAATTCCTTCAAATCATGCAGCAGGTGAATCGCGACGCCATCGACGTTCAGCGTCAGGCTGTGCGGCACCGCCTTTGCCCACGGGCCCGTGTCGTTGTTGCCGCGCACAGCATCGACCGGCGCGATCGCCGCCAGCGCCTCCAGGATCTGCGCATTGCCGATGTCGCCGGCATGGATGATGCGGTCCACGCCGGCCAGCGCGGCCACGGCTTCCTGCCGCAGCAGGCCGTGGGTGTCGGAGATCAGGCCGATGCGCATCGCCGTCCGGTCAGCTGCCGTGGCTCAGCGCGTTGGACAGCAGCTTGGCCGTGATGTCCACGATCGGAATCACCCGTTCATAAGCCATCCGGGTCGGGCCGATCACGCCCAGCGTGCCGACCACCTTGCCATTGACGCCGTAGGGCGCGGTGACCACGCTCATTTCATCGACCGGCATCAGCTGCGACTCGCCGCCGATGAAGATCTGCACGCCCGTGGCCTTGCTCGACACATCCAGCAGCTGCATCAGGCTGGTCTTCTGCTCGAACATGTCGAACAGCTTGCGCAGCGAGCTCATGTTGGAGGACAGGTCGCTCACCGACAGCAGGTTGCGCTCGCCGGAAATGACGACCTCGTCATTGTTCTCCGTCATCGCGTCGCTGCCCGCCTCGACCGCCGCCTGCATCAGCCGCGTCATGTCGTCGCGCAGCTGGCGCAGCTCGGCCTGCAGCCGGTTGCGCACATCGTCGAAACTCAGGCCGCCATAGTGCAGGTTGATGTAGTTGGCCGCTTCCACCAGTTGCGAGCGGGTGTAGTCGACGTCGGTCAGCAGCAGCCGGTTCTGGACTTCGCCATTGGGCGCGACGATCACCAGCAGGATGCGTTTTTCCGACAACCGCAGGAATTCAACCTGCTGGAAGACCGATTCGCGGCGCGGCGTCAGCACCACGCCGGCGAATTGCGACAGCGATGACAGCACCTGCGCGGCGCTGGAAATGATGCGCTGCGGCGAGCCGATCTGGTTCTTCGGCTGCAGCCGGAACTCCACCGCCTTTTCGTCCAGCGGCTGCACCGTCAGCAGGGTGTCGACGAACATCCGGTAGCCGCGTGGCGTGGGAATGCGGCCGGCCGAGGTGTGCGGGCTGGCGACCAGCCCCATTTCCTCCAGGTCGGCCATGATGTTGCGGATGGTGGCGGGCGACAGGTCGAGTCCGGATATCTTGGACAGTGCGCGGGAACCGACCGGCTGGCCATCGGCGATATACCGTTCCACCAGGGCTTTGAGCAGGGTTTGTGCGCGATGATCGAGTTGCATGTCCGTAGTCTAATGTCGTGGCGCATCAGGCGCCATGATTTATCCGTGTTTCCAGCCAGACTTCCAGGTCGTGCAGCGACGCACAGACCGCATCCGGCGCCACATGGTCAGGCATGGTACGCAGCGGCAAGTCCTGCCGCCGCAGCCAGACGCCGCGCAGGCCGGCCTTTTGCGCGCCTTCCACGTCGAGCAGCGGATCGTCGCCGACATAGACCGCCTCGGCCGGCTCGACCTGCAGCGCCTCGCAGGCATGGCGGAAGATCGCCGGGTCCGGTTTGGCGCTGCCGAACTGGTGGGCGGCGATGGACACGTCGAAATAATGATCCATGCCTATCGCGCCCAGGTCGGCCACGCCGTTGGAGACCGAGCCCAGCGCCACCTTGCGCCGCAGGGCGTCCAGCACCGGATGCACGTCCGGATACGGCTCGACCTGGTTGCGGGCGGCGTTGAAGATGGCCATCGCCGTATCCACCGCCGCCATATTTTCCCCGCAGGCAACGAACACCTCGGTCAGCACCGCGTGGCGCAGCGCCGCCAGGTTGATCGCGTAGCGCGGTTCGGACTTCATCAGCGCCACCCGCCGCGCCCGCATTTCCTCGATGCTGTAGCCGGCCGCGACGGCTGGCGCATGCTCCCTGATCCAGTCGAACAGCAGGCGCTCGGCGCGCAAAATGACGGGCACGATGGGCCACAGGGTATCGTCCAGGTCGAACAGTACGGCTTTGATGGCAGGCATGAGACTGAAGTTTCCAGAGTTTTAACAGTTTGTCGGCGCATAAACTGGTTTGCACGGGAATTATGGTCTAATCTGCCGCATGCCGTCGTTCATGCCTCCCACACAGATGAATTTTCAGAAAATTGCGATTATCGGCAAGCCGGGCGCCACGGGTATCGCCGAGTCGCTGACGCAGCTCGCCGCCTTCCTGCAGGATGCCGGCATCGAGGTGCTGTTCGAGACCGAGACGGCGCAGAACATCAACCATCAGGGCATCGGCCTGAACGCGCAGCAGATCGGCGAACAGGCGGACGCCGCCATCGTGGTCGGCGGCGACGGCACCATGCTGGGCATCGCCCGCCAGCTGGCGCCCTACAATGTGCCGCTGATCGGCATCAACCAGGGCCGGCTGGGCTTCATGACCGACATCCCGGCCGAGGGCATGCTGCCGATCCTGTCGGACATGCTGGCCGGCGAGATGGAATCGGAACAGCGCAGCCTGCTGGAAGGCGCGGTGCTGCGCGACGGCCGGATCATCTTCCGCGGCCTGGCCTTCAACGACGTGGTGGTGGCGCGCGGCGCCGGCTCCGGCATGGTCGAGCTGCGGGTGACGGTCGATGGCCACTTCATGTACAACCAGCGCTCGGACGGCCTGATCGCCTCCACGCCCACCGGCTCGACCGCCTATGCGCTGTCGGCCGGCGGACCGCTGCTGCACCCTACCCTGGGCGGGATCGTGCTGGTGCCGATCGCACCGCATGCGCTGTCGAACCGTCCGATCGTGCTGCCCGACTCCTGCGAGATCAGGATCGAGGTCATCGCCGGGCGCGACTGCAGCATCAATTTCGACATGCAGTCGCTGGCCAGCCTGGCCTATCACGACTGCATCCTGGTGCGGCGCTCGGCGCATTCGGCCACCTTCCTGCATCCGCGCGGCTGGAGCTACTACGACACGCTGCGCGAGAAGTTGCACTGGAATGAATATCCTTCCGTCGAAGGTCAGTTAAAATAATTTCCCCGCCGCGACGCCGCGGCGCGGAATTCCGCAAATCCAAAAATTCGCCTGCCTGCGGGCAACATCCGAACTCTCCCTCTCCAGATGCTGCGCACACTCTCCATACACGACTTTGTCATTGTTGATGCGATCGAACTTGAGCTGGGCTCCGGCTTCACTGTCTTCACCGGCGAAACCGGCGCCGGCAAATCCATCCTGATCGATGCGCTGGCGCTGGCGCTGGGCGGCCGCGGCGACGCCAGCGTGGTGCGCGAAGGCGCCGCCAAGGCCGACATCAGCGCCCAGTTCGCCACCGGCAGCGAAGCCGACGCCTGGCTGGCGGTCAATGAATTCTCGCCGGAAGACGGCTGCGTGCTGCTGCGCCGGGTGATCGACAATGCCGGCCGCTCCAAGGCCTATATCAACGGCGTCGCCGCCACCGCCACCCAGCTGCGCGACCTGGGCGAACTGCTGGTCGACATCCACGGCCAGCATGCGCACCAGTCGCTGCTCAAGGCCGATGCCCAGCGCGCGCTGCTCGACAGCCAGGGCGGCCTGGCGGAAGACGCCAAGGCGGTCGGCGCGGCCTACCGCGCCTGGCGCACGACGGCGCGCCAGCGCGAGGAATTCGAAACCAATGCCCGCAACGTGCTGCTGGAGCGCGAGCGCCTGGAATGGCAGGTGGCCGAGCTGGAAAAGCTGGCGGTCAAGCCGGGCGAATGGGACGAGATCAGCAACGAGCACAGCCGGCTGTCGCATGCGGCCAGCCTGATCGAGGGCGCGCAGGAAGCGCTGACGGCGATTTCCGAGTCCGACGAGAATCCCATCCTGTCGCTGCTGTCGTCGATCAACACCAGGATAGGCAAGCTGGTCGACATCGACGATGGCCTGAAGCCGGTGATGGAAGCGCTGGAGCCGGCGCAGATCCAGCTGCAGGAAGCGGTCTATGCGTTGAACGACTACCTGAGCCGGGTCGAACTCGATCCGGCCCGCCTGCGCGTGGTGGAGGACAGGCTGGAAGCGATCCATTCCACCTCCCGCAAATTCCATGTCGCCCCGGACGAGCTGCCGCGCGAACTGGAAACCCTGTCGGCCCAGTTGCAGCAGCTGGCCGATGCGTCCGACGTCGATGCGCTGCGGGCCCAGGAAGAAAAGCTGAAGGCTGCCTACCTGGCGCTGGCGCAGAAGCTGTCCCGCGCCCGCGCCGCCGCCGCCGCCCAACTCGGCCAGTCGGTCACAACCGCCATGCAGGAACTGAGCATGGCGGGCGGGCGCTTCGCGGTCGGCCTGAATGCCTGCGAGCCGGCCGCCTACGGCCTGGAACAGGTGGAATTCCTGGTGGCGGGACATGCCGGCACCGTGCCGCGTCCGCTGGCCAAGGTGGCTTCCGGCGGCGAACTGGCGCGCATTTCGCTGGCGATTGCCGTGATCACGTCCAGCGCCACGGCAACGCCAACGCTGATCTTCGACGAGGTCGACACCGGCATCGGCGGCGGCGTGGCCGAGGTGGTCGGACGCCTGCTCAAGCGCCTGGGACAGGACCACCAGGTCTTGTGCGTGACCCACCTGCCGCAGGTGGCGAGCCAGGCCAACCAGCACTTCCAGGTCAGCAAGGCCGGCGCGCCGGACGGCAAGACCGTCTCGCGCATCGAGCCGCTGGACGCCAAGGCACGGGTGGAGGAAGTGGCGCGCATGCTGGGCGGCATCGAGATCACCGCCACCACCCGCAAGCACGCGCGCGAACTGCTGGCGCTGTAAACTCCGGTTTCCACAAAAAACAAAGAAAGAGTTACCCGCTCATGCGCTTCCAGCCAGAACCACCGCATCACCACGGCAGCATCAGCCGCAGCGCCATCGTGCTGGTCAACCTCGGCACGCCGGACGCGCCGACCGCCGCCGCGGTACGGCCCTACCTGAAGGAATTCCTGTCCGATCCGCGAGTGGTGGAAATCCCGAAGGCGGTCTGGTGGTTCATCCTGAACGGCATCATCCTGCCCTTCCGTTCCAAGCAGTCGGCGCACAAGTACGCGGCAATCTGGACCAAGGAAGGCTCGCCGCTGCTCACGCATACGGTCAAGCAGGCCATGCTGCTGCGCGGCGCGCTCGGCGAGCGCGGCCATGATGTCGAGGTGGTCGCCGCGATGCGCTACGGGAATCCGTCGCTGCCCTCGGTGCTGGAAAAGCTCAAGGCCGATGGCTGCCAGCGGGTGCTGGTGCTGCCGGCCTATCCGCAGTATTCCGGCACCACCACGGCCTCGATCTACGACGCCGTCTTCAGTTATTACAAGAAGGCGCGCAATATTCCCGAGCTGCGCCTGGTGCGCAACTACCATGACGACCCCGGCTATATCGAGGCGCTGCGGCAGTCGGTGCAGAAGCACTGGGAAAGCCATGGCCGGCCGGACAAGCTGGTGATGAGCTTTCACGGCGTGCCCAAGCGCACCCTGCTGCTGGGCGACCCGTATCACTGCGAATGCCACAAGACCGCGCGCCTCCTGGCCGCCGCCCTGGGCCTGACGCAGGAGCAGTATCTGGTGACCTTCCAGTCGCGCTTCGGCAAGGCCGAATGGCTGCAGCCCTACACCGCGCCGACCATGCAGAAGCTGGCGAAGGAAGGCGTCAAGCGCGTCGACGTGATCTGTCCCGGCTTCACCAGCGACTGCCTGGAGACGCTGGAGGAAATCGACATGGAAGTGCGCACCGACTTCCTCACCGCCGGCGGCAGCGCCTATCACTACATCCCCTGCCTGAACGAAGCGCCGGCCTGGGTGGCCGCGATGGCCACCCTCGCCGAGCGCCACATGCAGGGCTGGCCCACCGCGCGCGACGGCGCGCTGCAGGCGGCACGCCGGCAGGATGCCGCCACCGGCCGCGAACGGGCGCTGGCCCTGGGAGCCGCCGACTGACACGGGCCGGATTTTCCATCCCGCCCAAAACCCGCCCTTGAAATGCCTGCCGCTATCCCCATTTGCGGCGAGTGGTTAATTCAATAGCAATGCGCTGGCGCCGACTCCTCGGCGCCAGTTCGCATAAGTCCTTGATATTGCTGGAGTCTCACGATGCACGACGAAGAAAACAAGAATTCCCAGGAAGCGACACAGGGCGTCCCGTCCGCTGACGCCGCGCCCGAAGCGGCCCAGCCGGCCGCATCCACCGCCGAGCAGAAGCTGGCCGAGGCGGAAGCCCGCCTGGCCGAACTGCAGGATTCCTTCCTGCGCGCCAAGGCCGAGGCGGAGAACATGCGGCGCCGGGCGCAGGAAGACATTGCCAAGGCCCACAAATTTGCGATCGAAAGCTTCGCCGAGGCGCTGGTGCCGGTGAAGGACAGCCTGGAAATGGCGCTGAAGGTGGAGACGCCGTCGGTCGAATCCCTGAAGGAAGGCGTTGACATGACCCTGAAGCAGCTGGTCTCCGCCTTCGAGAAAAACCGCCTGCTGGAAGTCAATCCGCAAGCCGGCGAGAAGCTGGACCCGATGAAGCACCAGGCCATCTCGATGGTGCCGTCCGACCAGGAAGCCAACACCATCGTCAGCGTGCTGCAGAAGGGCTATACCATCGCCGACCGCCTGCTGCGCCCTGCCCTGGTTACCGTCTCGCAACAAAAATAAACGATACGACTCATCAGGGTTCTTGAAAGGTCCACCTTTCTCCACATATAGGCAGCAAGCGAAATTCTGTCTCACCGTATTTTTAAGGGATAACAATCATGGGCAAAATCATTGGCATTGACCTGGGCACGACCAACTCCTGCGTCGCCGTCATGGAAGGCGGTCAGCCGAAGGTCATCGAAAACTCCGAGGGCGCGCGGACCACGCCTTCCATCGTCGCTTATCAGGAAGACGGCGAAATCCTGGTTGGCGCGCCGGCCAAGCGCCAGGCGGTCACCAACCCGAAGAACACCCTCTACGCGGTCAAGCGCCTGATCGGCCGCCGCTTCGACGAGAAGGAAGTGCAGAAGGACATCAGCCTGATGCCTTACCAGATCGTCAAGGCCGACAACGGCGATGCCTGGGTGCAGGTGCGCGACAAGAAGCTGGCGGCACAGCAGGTGTCGGCCGAAGTGCTGCGCAAGATGAAGAAAACCGCCGAAGACTACCTGGGCGAGGAAGTCACCGAAGCCGTGATCACCGTGCCGGCCTACTTCAACGACTCGCAGCGCCAGGCGACCAAGGACGCCGGCCGCATCGCGGGCCTGGATGTCAAGCGCATCATCAACGAGCCGACCGCGGCTGCGCTGGCCTTTGGCCTGGACAAGTCCGGCAAGGGCGACCGCAAGATCGCCGTCTATGACCTGGGCGGCGGCACCTTCGACATCTCCATCATCGAGATCGCCGACGTCGAAGGCGAAATGCAGTTCGAAGTGCTGTCGACCAATGGCGACACCTTCCTCGGCGGCGAAGACTTCGACCAGCGCATCATCGACTACATCATCGACGAATTCCGCAAGATCAACGGCCTGGACCTGTCCAAGGACGCGATCGCGCTGCAGCGGATCAAAGCATCGGCCGAGCGCGCCAAGATCGAGCTGTCGTCGTCGCAGCAGACCGAGATCAACGAGCCGTACATCGCCATGGCCAATGGCGCGCCGGTCCACCTGAACCTGAAGATCACCCGCGCCAAGCTGGAATCGCTGGTCGAGGAACTGATCGCCAGGACCATCGAGCCATGCCGCATCGCCATCAAGGATGCCGGCGTGAAGATCAGCGACATCAATGACGTGATCCTGGTCGGCGGCATGACCCGCATGCCGAAGGTGCAGGAAAAGGTCAAGGAATTCTTTGGCAAGGATCCGCGCAAGGACGTCAACCCGGACGAGGCAGTGGCAGTTGGCGCGGCCATCCAGGGTTCGGTGCTGTCGGGCGACCGCAAGGACCTGCTGCTGCTGGACGTGACGCCGCTGTCGCTGGGCATCGAGACCCTGGGCGGCGTGATGACCAAGATGATCCAGAAGAACACCACGATCCCGACCAAGTTCAGCCAGGTGTTCTCCACCGCGGAAGACAACCAGCCGGCGGTGACCATCAAGGTCTACCAGGGCGAGCGTGAAATGGCAGTGGGCAACAAGGCGCTGGGCGAATTCAACCTGGAAGGCATCCCGCCGGCATCGCGCGGCACGCCGCAGATTGAAGTCACCTTCGACATCGACGCCAACGGCATCCTGCACGTCGGCGCCAAGGACAAGGCCAGCGGCAAGGAAAACAAGATCACCATCAAGGCCAACTCGGGTCTGACCGAGGAGGAAATCCAGAAGATGGTGCGCGACGCCGAAGCCAACGCCGAAGAGGACAAGCGGCTGAAGGAACTGGCCGAAGCCCACAACCAGGGCGACGCGCTGGTGCACTCGACCCGCAAGTCGCTGACGGAATATGGCGACAAGCTCGACGCCGGCGAGAAGGAAAAGATCGAAGCCGCGATCCGCGACCTCGAAACTTCCCTGAAGGGCAGCGACAAGGCCGACATCGACGCCAAGATGACCGCGCTGACCACCGCTGCGCAGAAGCTGGGCGAGAAGATGTATGCCGACATGCAGGCGCAGCAGGCTGCGGCCGGCGGCGCCGAAGCTGGCGCGGGTGCAGGCGCCGGCGCCGGCCAGGCGGGTGCGGAGTCGCGTGCCAAGGACGACGACGTTGTGGACGCCGACTTCAAGGAAGTCAAAGACAAGTAATAACAATTTTGCGGCCGAGGCCGCAGAGTTTGCCGAGCCAGTGGTCGCGCGACTGCGGCTCGGCTTTTTGCTTACCAGAGAGGTGCCTATAACATGGCGGCAAAGCGCGATTTTTACGAAATACTGGGCGTGGCGAAAAACGCTTCCGATGATGACATCAAGAAGGCGTATCGCAAGCTCGCAATGAAATACCATCCGGACCGCAATCCGGACAGCAAGGGCGCGGAAGAGAAATTCAAGGAGGCCAAGGAGGCCTACGAGATGCTGTCGGACCCGCAGAAGCGGGATGCCTATGACCGCTACGGCCATGCTGGCGTCGATCCCAACATGGGCGGCGGCGGCTTCGGCGGCAACGCCGGCGGCTTCGCCGATGCGTTTGGCGACATCTTCGGCGACATCTTCGGCAACGCGGCCGGCGGCCGCGGCGGCCGCGGCGGCGGCCCGCAGGTCTACCGCGGCGCCGACCTGCGCTACAACCTGGAAATCACGCTGGAACAGGCTGCCAACGGCTTCGACACTACGATCCGCGTGCCGTCCTGGGACAGCTGCGACACCTGCCACGGCAGCGGCGCCAAGCCGGGCACGTCGCCCACCACCTGCCCCACCTGCGCCGGCCACGGCCAGGTGCGCATGCAGCAGGGCTTCTTCAGCATCCAGCAGACCTGCCCGAAATGCCACGGCACCGGCAAGATCATTCCGGAACCCTGCCCCACCTGCGCCGGCGCCGGCCGCATCAAGCGCAACAAGACGCTGGAAGTGAAGATCCCGGCCGGCATCGACGACGGCATGCGCATCCGCTCTTCCGGCAACGGCGAGCCGGGCATGAACGGCGGCCCGCCGGGCGACCTGTATGTGGAAATCCACATCAAGCCGCATCCGGTGTTCCAGCGCGAAGGCGACGACCTGCATTGCGAGATGCCGATTTCCTACGCCACCGCGGCGCTGGGCGGCGACATCGAAGTGCCGACGCTGGGCGGCAAGGTGTCGTTTTCGGTGCCGGAAGGCACCCAGAGCGGCAAGGTGTTCCGGCTGCGCGGCAAGGGCGTCAAGGGCGTGCGCTCCGGCCTGTCCGGCGACCTGTTCTGCCACGTCGTGGTGGAAACCCCGGTGCGCCTGACCGATCGCCAGAAGGACATGCTGCGCGAGTTCGAGCGTTCGATGACCGAGGGCGGCGCCAAGCACAGTCCGCAGAGCAAGTCCTGGAAAGACAAGGTCAAGGAGTTCTTCGAATAAGCAGCATCACCCCGCAATGGCCGCTGGCAGCAATGCCCAGCGGCTTTTTCTTGTCCGCACCGTTTCCGAAAGTCCGCATGCGAGTCGCCTTCCCCTTTCTCACTGCGCTTATGCTGTTTTCCGCCGGCCCCGCCGCGGCGGAAACCCTGCGGGTCGGCAGCTTTTCCAGCGGCGACCTGGCCGGCTGGGACGTCAAGTCCTTCAAGGGCGAGACCCGCTACGAACTGGTGCGCGATGGCGGCGTGACCGTGCTGCAGGCCAGCACGGACGGCATGGCCTCGGGCCGATTTCGCAAGATACGGGTCGACCTGGCCAGAACGCCGGTGCTGCGCTGGCGCTGGAAGATCGACGCGCCGTATCGCGGCAACGATGAAGAGTCCAGGGCCGGCGACGACTTCCCGGTGCGCATCTATGTCGTTGTGGAACGCGGTCCGCTTGGCCTGCGCAGCCGCGCGCTGAACTATGTGTGGGCATCGGGCAAGCCGGTTGGCGCGCGCTGGCCGAATCCCTTCACCAGCCAGGCGATGATGCAGGCGGTCGACAGCGGCGATGCCAGGGCCGGCACCTGGGTCAGCCACCAGCGCAATGTGCGCGATGACCTGCGCGCCGCCTTTGGTGAAGACTTCACTGAAATCGACGCGGTCGCCGTGATGACCGACGGCGACAACGGCGCCCGCCAGGCCCGCGCCTGGTACGGCGACATCAGCTTTTCCAGCGAGTAGCCGCCGTGACGACACAGCGCCTGCTCCTCGTTGGCGGCGGCCATGCCCACCTGTTCGTGCTGGAGGCGCTGCGCAGGCGCCTGCCCGAATGGCGCGACCGGCTGCAGGTGGCCATGGTCAGCCGCGACCTCCACACGCCCTATTCCGGCATGCTGCCTGGCCTGATCGCCGGCCATTACCGGCACAATGAAGCCCATGTGCACCTGGCGCCGCTGGCCGCGGCGGCGCAGGTGGAACTGGCGCAGGCCAGCATCGTCTCCTTCGACCCGGCAGCGCGCGTGGCGCTGGACGATTGCGGCCGGCAATGGGATTTCGACCTCGCCTCGCTCGACATCGGCTCGGCGCCGCCGCTGGACCGGGTGCCCGGCGCGCAGGACCATGCGCTGCCGATCAAGCCGGTCGACGTCTTCCTGCAGCAATGGCGCGCCTTCCAGGCCCAGGCCGACAGCCTGGCGCGGCCGGTGCACATGGTGGTGGTGGGCGGCGGCGCCGGCGGCGTCGAACTGGTGCTGGCGATGGCGCACCGGATGGCGGGCCGGCGCGACCGCGTCAAGTGGTCGCTGGTGACGCGCGGCGAACTGCTTGCCGGCTATCCGCGCGGCGCGGCCCGGCGCATGGCGCGCCACCTGGCAAGGCAAGGCATTGCGGTGCTTACCCGGACCGACGTGCTGCGGGTGGAACCGGACATGCTGCACTTTGCCGATGGCAGCACGGCGGCCTACGATGCGCTGCTATGGGCCACTGGCGCCGGCGCGCAGCCCTGGGTGGCGCAATCTGGCCTGGCCTGCCTGGACGGTTTCGTCCATATCGACAGCCATCTGCGCTCGGTCAGCCATGGCCATGTGTTTGCCGCCGGCGACATTGCCACCGATCCGCTCCAACCGCGCGCCAAGGCTGGCGTCTATGCAGTGAGGCAAGGGCCGGTGCTGGCCGACAACCTGCTGCGCACGGTCGCCGGCCAGCCGCTGGCGGCCTACTTGGCGCAGCGCGGCCACCTGTCGCTGCTCGGCACCGGCCCGCGCCATGCGGTGGCGGTATGGCAGGGCCTGAGTTGGGAAGGCGCCTGGGTATGGCGCTGGAAGGATGCGATCGACCGCAGATTCATGCACCGTTTTTCGGATTGGGATGTACCTACCCAGTTCAATAGTTAATAGGAACAAACAAAATGCAACGCAAGCAAGCACGCGACATCACCTTCCAACAGCTGTTTGAAAACAACCGCCAGTGGGCGGCCGCCATTTCCGCCGAGGACGCCGACTTCTTCAAGAAGCTGGCCGCCCAGCAGACGCCCGAATACCTGTGGATAGGCTGCTCCGACAGCCGGGTGCCGGCCAACGAACTGCTGGGCCTGCTGCCGGGCGAGCTGTTCGTCCACAGGAATATTGCCAATGTGGTCGTGCACACCGACCTGAACTGCCTGTCGGTATTGCAGTTCGCCGTCGACGTGTTGAAGGTCAAGCATGTGATCGTCTGCGGCCACTACGGCTGCTCCGGCGTGCATGCGGCGCTGGTGGGCCGGCGGGTCGGCCTGGCGGACAACTGGCTGCGCCATGTGCAGGACGTGCACATGAAGCATGAGCGCTATCTGGGCGAGGTCCTGCCCGACAAGCAGCGGCTGGACCGCCTGTGCGAGCTCAACGTGATGGAGCAGGTGACCAACCTGTGCCAGACCACCATCGTTCAGGATGCCTGGGAGCGCGGCCAGGATCTCACCATCCACAGCCTGATCTACGGCATCCAGGACGGTTTGCTGCGCGACCTGGGCGTTTCCATCAGCGCGCCGGAAGAACTGGCCGGAACCCTTGCAGAGGCGTTCCGGGCATATGAATGACAGTGGGGGCGAGCCGCTCTAGAAGCCTGCGCGGCAGCTAGAGCGTTTCCAGCCTGACTGGCATCCACCGGCCAAGCAGGATTGCCTTTGGAAGAGTCGCCCGAGGGTGAGTAGGGTGCAATACCCGAAGGGCATTGCACCGCGGCCGCATACCGCAAAGACCATCTCAATGACCTTCGCTGGTCCACGCATGGGGAATGCCCCTTCAGGGTATTCCACCCTACAGCATCAGGGGTATGTGCAGGATGCAGGTTGCGCCGCGCCTAAACCTGCGGCATGAGGCTAGTCTGGCCAAATTCGCTCTAGCGGCCGCGATGCGGGCAATCCTGCTTGGTGCAATGCGCATACAGCGCCAGCGCATGCTCGGCGATGGCAAAGCCGCGCTGCTGCGCGATGACCTGCTGGCGGCGCTCGATTTCCTCATCGAAAAATTCTTCCACCCGGCTGCAGTCCAGGCACACCAGATGGTCATGATGCGAGCCTTCGTTCAGCTCGAACACGGCCTTGCCGGACTCGAAGTGATTCCGGCTCAGCAGGCCGGCCTGCTCGAACTGGGTCAGCACGCGATAGACGGTGGCCAGGCCGACATCCATGTTATCGGCCAGCAGTATCTTGTAGACATCTTCGGCGCTAAGGTGGCGCACGGTGCTGCCCTGGAAAATTTCGAGGATCTTGAGCCGCGGCAGCGTGGCCTTGAGGCCGCTGGCCTTCAGGTCGGTGGGGTTGTTAGGCATGGATTTGGTCGGATGGAGATGATCTGCTTTATCATATAGCGTTTGACCACCTAGCTCAATCGACTGAGATCTCCCCTTATGCGTATGCTGTTTTCCCATTCCGGTGCGCTGTGCGTGCTGTTCGCCGCCGCCCTAGCCGGCTGCGCGTCGAAGAACCCGCTGATTGACGAGCCTGCGAGCGTACGCCGCAGCGAGCCGGCAGTGCAGGCGCAACAGGCCAGCGAGCAGGGCGGCAGCGACGTGCAGGTCACGCGCGAAAAGCCGTTTCTCGGCTTTCTGCGCCCTTACCGGCCCGACATTCAGCAGGGCAACTTCGTCTCCCGCGAAATGGTCGCGCAACTGAAGGAAGGCATGACCCAGGACCAGGTCCGCTTCGTGCTCGGCACGCCGCTCCTGACCGACGTGTTCCACAACAACCGCTGGGACTATCCGTTCCGCATGAAGAAGGGCAATGGCGAAGTCACCACCAGCCGCGTGACGCTGACCTTCGTCGACAACCGCCTGGCGCGCATCGAGGGCGGCGACCTGCCGACCGAAGCCGATTACCTGTCGCGCATCGCCGGGGAGAAGGTTCGCAAGGCCAACACCATGACCCCCGGCCCGCAGCCGGTGCCTTCTTCCGCCGCCGACCCGCAAACTCCCGCCACCAAGCCATGACTCAAATGAAAATTGCCGTTGCCGGCGCATCCGGCCGCATGGGCCGCATGCTGATTGAAGCCATCCGCAATGCGTCCGACGCAGAACTCGCCGGCGCGCTCGACGTTGCCGGCGCTCCCGGCCTGGGCGCCGACGCATCCGGTTTCCTCGGCCAGGATTCCGGCGTCCTGATCACCGACAAGCTGGAGCAGGGACTGGCCAACGCCGACTACCTGATCGACTTCACCCGGCCGGAAGGCACGTTGAAGCACATGGAATACTGCGCCGCGCATGGCATCAAGATGATCGTCGGCACCACCGGCTTCGACGAAGCCGGCAAGGCCGCGATCGCCGCCGCCGCCGAAAAGACCGCCATCGTGTTCGCGCCCAACATGAGCGTGGGCGTGAACGTGACGATGAAGCTGCTGGAGCTTGCGGCAAAGAGTTTTGCCGAAGGCTATGACATCGAGATCATCGAGGCGCATCACCGCCACAAGGTCGACGCGCCGTCCGGCACCGCGCTGCAGATGGGCGAAGTGGTGGCGCGCGCGCTGGGCCGCGACCTGAAGGAAGTCGGCGTGTTCGCGCGCGAAGGCGTGACCGGCGAGCGCGACCCTTCCTCGATCGGCTTTGCCACGATACGCGGCGGCGACATCGTCGGCGACCACACCGTGCTGTTTGCCGGCATCGGCGAGCGCATCGAGATCAGCCACAAGTCGTCGAGCCGGGTCACCTATGCCCACGGCAGCCTGCGCGCCGCCCGCTTCCTGGCCGGCCGCGACAGCGGACTCTACGACATGCAGGACGTACTTGGCCTGCGCTGACGCACGATACGCCGTGTGAGGACGCGATGAGCGCGCCGGCCCGCCGTTCGCTGGCAGCGATTGCCATTTCGGTGGCCGTGCATGCCGGCGCGCTCGTCGCCGTGCTTTCCGGCGTGAAAACCCACGTGCATCCATCGCCGGAACCCAAGCCGATCACGGTGGCGCTGTTGCCACCGCCGCAGCCAGTGCCAGCGCCCGTTGCCATGCCGGCGCCGCAACCGCAGCCCGAGCCGCCACCTCCTGCCAAACCATCCCCGCCGCCGAAACCAGCATCGCCGCCACGGCCTGCGCCGGTGGCGAAGCCGGCGCCACGACCCGCACCGGCGCCGCGCCGCGCCGCGCCAGCGAGGACGGAACCCGCACCGGCAGCGCCGCCTGTCGCGGAAGCGACACCCCCGACAACCGCGCCAACCCCGGCGCCGACCGCGCTTCCCTCGCCCCCTGCCCCGCCAGCGCCGCCAGCCGAGCCGGTGCGCACCGGCGTCTCCATACCCGCCAGCTATGCCGCCGCCAACCGGCCGCCGGTGCAGCCGGCGCGCTCGCTGCGCAACGGCGAGGAGGGACGGGTGATGCTGCGGGTGCTGGTGCAGGCCGACGGCAGCGCCGGCGAGGTCCAGGTACGCACTTCCAGCGGCTTTCCGATGCTGGACGAGGCGGCGCGCAGCGCGGTCCAGTCCTGGCGTTTCAATCCCGCCACCAGCAACGGCAAGCCGGTGGCCGAGTGGTACCTGGTACCCATCGTTTTCAAACTTTCCAACTAGAACAAACGCAGATGAACCCGACAATCGCAAATCAAAGCATGGGACTGGCCCACTACTGGGCGCAAGGCGACGCGGTATCGCACGCAGTCGCCTATGTGCTGCTGGCCATGTCCATCGTCAGCTGGTACTACATCCTGGCCAAGGCCTGGAGTTCCTGGCGCATCCGGCGCAGCGCCGGCGCGCTGGAAGCTTTTTGGAAGGCGCCGACGCTGGCCGACGCCGTCGCGGTGATGAAGAGCGCCGACAGCGAGCGGGTCTACACGCCGCTGGCGGCGCAGAGCATGGAAGCGGCCAACCTGCGCGCCCAGGACAACTCGCTGAATGCGGCGGTCGATCCGGGCGAGCTGATCACCCGCACGCTGCGCCAGGAAATCAACCGGGTTTCCTCGCGGCTGGAAAACGGCCTGACACTGCTGGCATCGGTCGGATCAACCGCCCCCTTCGTCGGCCTGTTCGGCACGGTATGGGGCATCTATCATGCGCTGATCGCGGTCTCGGCGTCGGGCACGGTGCAGATCGACAAGGTGGCCGGGCCGGTCGGCGAGGCGCTGATCATGACCGCGCTGGGCCTGGTGGTGGCCATTCCGGCGGTGCTGGCCTATAACGCCTTCACCCGCGTCAACCGGGTCACGCTGGCGGAACTCGATGCCTTCGCGCACGATCTGCATGCGTACCTGACCACCGGCAGCCGCGTCGGCAAATAAGCAGGAGGAACATCATGGCATTTGGCGGATTCGACAATAACCGGCAGGGCGCGCCGATGGCTGACATCAACGTCACACCGATGGTGGACGTGATGCTGGTGCTGCTGGTGATCTTCATCATCACCGCGCCGCTGTTCACCCACGCGGTCAAGCTCGACCTGCCGAGCGCGCAGTCGGCGCCGGCGCCGGAAAAGCCGGAAACCGTGACGCTGTCGATCAATGCGGCCGGCGAGGTATTCTGGAACGATGCGCCGGTCGCCCAGGCCGACCTGCCGGCGCGGATGGCGCAAGCGGCGCAGAAACAGCCGCAGCCGGAACTGCAGCTGCGCGCCGACAAGTCGACCCGCTATGAAGTGATCGCCCAGGTGATGGCGGCTGCCCAGAACAACGGGCTGAGCAAGCTGGGATTCGTCACCGAACCCACGGCTGCGGCCGCCGCAGCTGCGCCGGCGCGTAAATAGCATGACGGCCAGCGCCCGCCTGGATGGCCGCCGGCTGACCGGCATGCCGGCGCTGCACCGCGAATGCCGGCGCGAATTCGGCCTGCCCGATTTTTACGGCAACAACATCAGCGCCCTGATCGACTGCCTGTCCGGCGTGCGCGATAACGACGGCATGAGCCGCTTCGCGCTGGCGCCGGGCGAACTGCTCGACATCACCGTCACCGATGCCGGCCTGGTCAGGCGACAGGCGCCCGAGGTGCTGGCCGCGCTGGAAGACGTGGTGGAGGAAGTCAACCTGCGCCATGCCGAGACCGGCGCGGCGCCGGCATTGCGGCTGCTGCTGCGCTGACGCCCGCCCGGGCGCAAGCGGCGGCGGCGCCACTTGCGGTGGGCAGCCAGTATAATGCTCGGTTCAATTCAACCAGTCCCACCACCGAATCGCAGCCGCCATGCAAGAAAAATACAGTCACGCCGAGGTCGAACAATCCGCACGCGACCACTGGCAAGCCATCGATGCCTACCGCGCCGTTGAAAACGCGACCGACCGCAACGGCCAGGAAAAGAAGAAGTTCTACGCCTGCTCGATGCTGCCCTACCCGTCCGGCAAGCTGCACATGGGCCATGTGCGCAACTACACCATCAACGACGTGATGTACCGCTATCTGCGCATGAACGGCTACAACGTCCTGATGCCGATGGGCTGGGACGCGTTCGGCATGCCGGCGGAAAACGCGGCGATGGCCAACAAGGTGCCGCCGGCGCAATGGACCTATTCCAACATCGCCCACATGAAGCAGCAGATGGAAGCGATGGGCCTGGCGATCGACTGGTCGCGCGAGATGACGGCCTGCAAGCCCGACTACTACAAGTGGAACCAGTGGATGTTCCTGAAGATGCTTGAGAAAGGCATCATCTACAAGAAGACCGGCACCGTGAACTGGGACCCGGTCGACCAGACCGTGCTGGCCAACGAGCAGGTGATCGACGGCCGCGGCTGGCGCTCGGGCGCGCTGATCGAGAAGCGCGAGATCCCGATGTACTACGCCCGCATCACCGACTATGCCGAGGAACTGCTGCAGCAGGTGGAAACAGGCCTGCCCGGCTGGCCGGAGCGGGTGCGCATCATGCAGTCGAACTGGATCGGCAAGTCCACCGGCGTGCGCTTCGCCTTCCCCTATGACCTGACCGAGCCCGGCAGCAGCACCCATCCGCTGCCGCAGGACAGCGGCGGCTTCCCGCTGCAGGGCAAGCTGTGGGTGTTCACCACCCGCGCCGACACCATCAAGGGCGTGACCTTTTGCGCCATCGCGCCCGAGCATCCGATGGCAACCTTCGCCGCCCGCGAGAACCGCGAACTGGCCGAGTTCATCGCCGAATGCAAGCAGGGCAGCGTGATCGAAGCCGACATGGCGACGATGGAAAAGAAGGGCATGCCCACCGGCCTGTACGTCACCCACCCATTGACCGGCAAGCTGGTCGAGGTCTGGGTCGGCAACTATGTGCTCGTCACCTACGGCGACGGCGCCGTGATGGGCGTGCCGGCGCATGACGAGCGCGACTTCGCCTTCGCCAAGAAGTACGTGCTGCCGATCGAGCAGGTGATCGCCATCGAAGGCAAGACCTTCTCCACCGAGACCTGGCATGACTGGTATGCCGACAAGGAAAACGGCCGCTGCATCAATTCCGGCAAGTATGACGGCATGGCCTACCAGGAAGCGGTGGACGCCATCGCCGCCGACCTGGCCGAGCGCGGCCTGGGCGAGAAGAAGGTGACCTACCGCCTGCGCGACTGGGGCATTTCGCGCCAGCGCTACTGGGGCACGCCGATTCCCATCATCCACTGCGCAAGCTGCGGCGACGTGCCGGTGCCGGAAAAGGACCTGCCGGTCGTGCTGCCGGAAGACTGCGTGCCGGACGGCAGCGGCAATCCGCTCAACAAGCATGAAGCCTTCCTGCACGTGGACTGCCCGCAGTGCGGCAAGCCGGCGCGGCGCGAGACCGACACCATGGACACCTTCGTCGATTCGTCCTGGTATTACATGCGCTACTGCTCGCCGGGCAGCAGCGAGGCGATGGTGGATGCGCGCAACGACTACTGGATGCCGATGGACCAGTACATCGGCGGCATCGAGCATGCGGTGCTGCACCTGCTGTATGCCCGCTTCTGGACCAAGGTGATGCGCGACTTCGGCCTGGTGAAGTTCGACGAGCCCTTCACCAAGCTGCTCACGCAGGGCATGGTGCTGAACGAAACCTACTACCGCGAGGACGAGTCCGGCAAGAAAGTCTGGTTCAACCCGGCGGATGTGTCGCTGACCACCGACGAGCGCGGCCGGCCGGTGTCGGCCACGCTGAAGTCCGACGGCCAGCCGGTGCAGATCGGCGGCATCGAGAAGATGTCCAAGTCCAAGAACAACGGCATCGACCCGCAGGCGCAGATCGACCAGTACGGCGCCGACACCGCGCGCCTGTTCACCATGTTCGCCTCGCCGCCGGAGCAGACGCTGGAGTGGTCGGGCGCGGGCGTGGAAGGCGCGAACCGCTTCCTGAAGCGGGTCTGGGCCTTCGCCCATGCGCAGGCGCCGCGCCTGGCGGCCACCGCCGCGATCGAGCCGGTGGCACTGCCCGAAAGCCACAAGGCGCTGCGCCGCGAAGTCCACAGGATCCTGCAGCAGGCCGACCACGACTATCGCCGCACCCAGTACAACACCGTGGTGTCTGCGGCGATGAAGCTGCTCAATACGCTGGAAGGCGCGCGCCTGGACGACTCCGGCGCCAGCAATGCGGTGATGTTCGAATGCCTGTCGATCTTCCTGCGCGTGCTCTATCCGGTCGCGCCGCACGTCACCCATGTGCTGTGGCAGGAACTGGGCTATGCGGCCAGCTTCGGCGACATCCTCGACGCACCCTGGCCGCAGGTCGATCCGGCGGCGCTGGAGCAGGCCGACATCGAGCTGATGATCCAGGTCAACGGCAAGCTGCGCGGCAGCGTGCGGGTGCCCAAGGATGCCGACAAGGCCAGCATCGAGGCGGCGGCGCTGGCGACCGAGAGCGTGCAGAAATTCCTGACCGGCGCGCCGAAGAAGGTGATCGTGGTGCCGGGCAAGCTGGTCAACATCGTCGCCTGAGCCAACGAGGAAACGGAACGCCATGCGTAAATTGTTGAGCACGACCCTGCTGGCGCTGGCAGCGATGCTGGCGCTGAGCGCCTGCGGCTTCACGCTGCGCGGCACCGGGCCGCAGGATCCGCTGCCCTTTTCCACCATCTTCCTGGGCTTTGGCGAAACCTCGCCGGTGGGCGTGCAGCTGCGGCGCAACCTCAACGCGATGGGCAATGTGCGGGTGGTGAAGACGCGCGAGGAAGCCGACGCGATACTGGAAGTGCTCCGCGAAGGCCGGGAAAAGCAGATCCTGTCCCTGAACAGCCAGGGCCGGGTGCGGGAATACAACCTGTTCTACCGGCTCAATTTCCGCGTGATCGACAAAGAGGGCCGGCAGCTGCTGGCGCCGAACGAGGTGCTGATCCGGCGCGTGCAGAGCTATAACGAAGCCCAGGCGCTGGCCAAGGAAGTCGAGGAAGCCCAGATGTACCAGGAAATGCAGACCGACCTGGTGCAGCAGGTGCTGCGCCGCATTTCCGCCATCAAGCCGCTGGCGCCGGCGCCGGAAGCGGCACCGACGCCGGCGCCGGCTTCAAAGTAGGCCGATACCATGCAACTGCGCATCGACGCGCTGGACGCGCACCTGGCCAAGAGCCTGGCGCCGCTGTACGTGATCGCCAGCGACGAGCACTTGCTGGCGCTGGAGGCGGCCGACAAGATACGCAAGTGCGCCCGCGCCCAGGGTTATGCCGAGCGCGAGGTGCTGAGCGTGGAGCGCAGCTTCAAGTGGGGCGAACTGCTGGCCGCCAGCCAGTCGCAATCCCTGTTCGGCGAGCGCAAGCTGATCGAGCTGCGCATCCCCACCGGCAAGCCGGGCAAGGACGGCGGCCAGGCGCTGCAGGCCTATGCGGCAGCGCTCAACCCGGACAATGTGACGCTGATCACCCTGCCCAAGCTGGACTGGGCCAGCCAGAAGGCAGCCTGGGTGACGACCCTGCAGCAGGCCGGCGTCTTCATCGACATCCCGCTGGTGGACCGGGCCCAGTTGCCCAACTGGATAGGCCAGCGCCTGGCGGCGCAGCAGCAGAGCGCCGACCGTGACGGCATCGCCTTCATCGTCGAACGGGTCGAAGGCAATCTGCTGGCAGCGCATCAGGAACTGCAGAAGCTGGCGCTGCTGCATCCGCCCGGCAAGCTCAGCTTCGAGGCCATCCACGACGCGGTGCTGAACGTGGCGCGCTATGATGTGTTCAAGCTCAGCGAGGCGATGCTGGCCGGCGATGCGGCGCGCCTGGTGCGCATGCTGGAAGGTTTGAAAGGCGAAGGCGAGGCGCTGCCGCTGGTGCTGTGGGCGGTGGCCGAGGAAATCCGCACCCTGCTCAAGTTGCAGACCGGCCTGTCGCAGGGCAGGCCCCTGCCGGCGCTGTTGAAGGAATACCGCATCTGGGGGCCGCGCGAGCGGCTGGCCGAAGGCGCGCTGCGGCGCCTGCCGCTGTCGCTGCTGCGGGAAGCATTGCAGGATGCGGCGCAGATCGACCGCATGGTCAAGGGCCTGCGCGCCAAGGCGTTTTCCGGCGATCCCTGGGATGCACTCCTGCAACTGGCGCTGAAACTGGCCCGCGGACGCGCCCACTGAAGCGGTCGCACGCATTTGAAGAGGAAAGAAATGGATATCCAACAGTACATGAGTGAAGTCGGCCAGCGCGCCCGCGCCGCATCGCGCGCCATGGCGCGCGCCGACACCGCCGCCAAGAACCAGGCGCTGTCGCTGATCGCGGCCGCAATCAGGCGCGACGCCGAGGAGTTGAAGGCAGCCAACCAGCGCGACCTGGAAGCCGCCCGCGCCGCCGGCCTGGCGCCAGCCATGCTGGACCGCCTGACGCTGTCGGACCAGGCGATTGCCACCATGGCCGAAGGCCTGGAGCAGATCGTCGCCCTGCCCGACCCGATCGGCGAAATCTCCAACATGAAATTCCGCCCGACCGGCATCCAGGTCGGCCAGATGCGGGTGCCGCTGGGCGTGATAGGCATCATCTATGAAGCCCGTCCCAACGTGACGGTGGACGCCGCCGGCCTGTGCATCAAGAGCGGCAACGCCACCATCCTGCGCGGCGGCTCGGAAGCGATCCATTGCAACCAGGCGCTGGCAAAGCTGGTCAAGGAAGGCATGGCCGGCGCCGGCCTGCCGGCCGACGGCGTGCAGATCGTCGAGACCACCGACCGCGCTGCGGTCGGCGCGCTGATCACGATGCCGCAGTATGTGGACGTGATCGTGCCGCGCGGCGGCAAGGGCCTGATCGAACGGCTGATGCGCGAATCCACGGTGCCGATGATCAAGCACCTGGATGGCATCTGCCATGTCTACATCGACGACCAGGCCGACATTGAAAAGGCGCTGGCGATCGCCTTCAATGCCAAGTGCCACCGCTACGGCACCTGCAACACCATGGAAACCCTGCTGGTGGCGCGCGAGATCGCGCCCGAGGCCCTGCTGCGCCTGGCCGCGCTGTACCGCACCCGCGAAGTGGAATTGCGTGCCGATGAAACCGCGCATACGCTGCTGGCCGGCTATCCGCACCTGGCGCACGCCACCGAAGCCGACTGGCAGACCGAATACCTGGCGCCGATTCTCGCGGTGAAGATCGTCGACGACATGGACGAGGCCATCGACCACATCAACACCTATTCTTCCAGGCATACCGACGCCATCGTCACCGAGAACTACAGCCGGGCGATGCGTTTCCTGCGCGAGGTCGATTCCGCCTCGGTAATGGTGAACGCATCCACCCGCTTCGCCGACGGCTTCGAATACGGCCTGGGCGCGGAGATCGGCATCTCCAACGACAAGCTGCATGCCCGCGGCCCGGTCGGCCTGGAAGGCCTCACCTCGCTGAAATACGTGGTGTTCGGCCACGGCGAAGTGCGCAAGTAGGCGCCCGATCAACTGAAGGAACACATACCGCATGCTCTGGGTCAAATCGCTGCACATCGTCTTCGTCGCCTCCTGGTTCGCCGGCCTGTTCTACCTGCCGCGGATTTTCGTCAACCTGGCCATGGTGGCGCCGGAAGACAAAACCACGACCGATCGCCTGCTGCTGATGGCGAGGAAGCTGTACCGCTTCTCCGGCATCCTGATGGTGGCGGCGCTGGCCTTCGGCCTGTGGCTGTGGCTGGGCTACGGCATCGGCCGCGGGCCGGGTAACGGCTGGCTGCATGCCAAGCTGGCGCTGGTGGTGCTGCTGATCGGCTATCACCATGCCTGCGGCTCGCTGCTGCGCAAGTTCGAAGGCGGCCGCAATGCGCGCAGCCATACCTGGTACCGCTGGTTCAATGAAGTCCCCGTGATCGGCCTGCTTGCCGTGACCATCCTGGTCGTGGTCAAACCCTTTTAAGAAACCGAGCCATCCATGACCCAAACCTGCACCTACTATCTCGCTCCGCCCTCGCCTTACGTCTACCTGGGACACCAGCGCTTCGCCGACCTGGTGCGTCAATACCAGGTGCAGGTGGATGTGCGTCCATTCGACCTTGGCCGGGTCTTCGGACTTTCGGGTGGCTTGCCGCTGGGCAAGCGGGCGCCGCAGCGCCAAGCCTACCGGCTGGTGGAACTGGAACGCTGGAGCCGTTATCTGGGCAAGCCGCTGAACCTGCAGCCGCAGTTCTTCCCGGTCGCCGGCGACCCGGCGGCGTTCCTGATCATCGCCGCCAAGCTGGCGCACGGCAATGAGGCCGCCATGGACCTGACCGGCCGCATCGGCAGCGCGGTATGGGCCGAGCAGCGCAATATCGCCGACGACGCCACGCTGGCCGCGATCGCCGGCGAGGCCGGACTCGACGGCGCGGCCCTGATGAAGGCAGCCGCCACGGCCGCAGTGCAGGCCGAGTATCAGCGCTATACCGATGACGCCATTGCCGCCAATGTATTCGGCGCGCCATGGTACGTCGTCGACGGCGAACCGTACTGGGGCCAGGACCGGCTCGACTTCGTCGAACGCGCCTTCCGCAGAGAATGACTTCACGTCATTCACAGCCACAACAGACATAGCAGCACAACAGCAACAGCAACAGCAACAGCAACAGCAACAGCGACACAACGGACAAAGGGTACCCCATGAACCATTCCTATTTTTGCCCCTGCCCGCGCGGCATGGAAGCCGCGCTGGCGGAAGAACTCAACGAGATCGCGCAAGGCTATTCGCCCACGCTCAAGGTCCACACCCAGGTGCCGGGCGGCGTGCATTGCTCGGGCACGATGGCCGACGCAATGCGGGTCAACCTGCACTCGCGCATCGCCTCCAGGGTGCTGATGCGGGTGGCGCATGCCAGCTATCTCAATGAAAACGACGTCTACGACCTGGCGCTGGCCCAGCCCTGGGAAGACTGGTTCGACGTGCACCATACGATCCGCATCGATGTCACCGCCATCAAGTCGCCGCTGAAGAGCCTGGAATTCACCACGCTGAAGATCAAGGATGCCGTCTGCGACCGTTTCCGCGACCTCTGCGGCAAGCGGCCGTCGGTCAACACCCGCACGCCCGACATGCGGGTGTTTGCCTTCATCGACGCGCGCACCGTCACGCTCTATCTCGATACCTCGGGCGAGGCGCTGTTCAAGCGCGGCTGGCGGCTCGACACCGGCGACGCGCCGCTGCGCGAGAACCTGGCGGCCGGTTTGCTGCGGGTATCGGGCTGGAAACCCGGCGAGGTGCTGTTCGATCCGATGTGCGGCTCGGGCACCATCCTGGCCGAGGCGGCGCAGATGCTGGCCGGCATTCCGCCCGGCGCCCGCCGCGCCTTTGCATTCGAGAAGTTCACGCCCTTCAGCGCCGATGAATGGCGGCAGGTCAAGGGCAGCGTCAAGCCGCGGCCCCTGCCGGCCGAACCGACGATTTTCGGCAGCGACATTTCCGGCGACATGGTGGCCATGGCGCGCGCCAACCTGCAGCGCGCCGGCATTCCGTTCGAGGTGCCGCTGAAGCAGATCGAGGCGCAGGAGGTGAAGCCGCCCAGCGATGCGCCGGGCTTTATCGTCACCAACCCGCCCTATGGCGAGCGGATCGGCGTGCGCGGCGACAGCACCATGCCCGAAGACGACATGGCGATTGCCTTCTTCAGCGCATTCGGCACCACGCTCAAGCAGCGCTTCGCCGGCTGGAAGGTGTTCCTGTTCACCGCCGACCTCGGCCTGCCCAAGCTGCTGCGCCTGAAGGAAGCACGCAAGACGCCGTTCTTCAACGGCGCGATCGAATGCAGGCTGTTCCGCTTCGACATGGTCGCCGGTTTCAACCGGCGCGAGGAAGCCAAGCCGAAGTCCTGACGCCTGCGTCCTATGCCGCCAGCCCGCATCGCGGCGGCATGCGGTCCCGGCATCAGCTCGACGCGATGCCTACCGCGCCCTCATCCGGCGTCCCCGCCACCCTGTCGCGCATGCGTTGTCCGAAGACCTCGACCATGCGCGCATTGAATGCCGGTATGTCCTCCGGCTTGCGGCTGCTGACCCAGTTGCCGTCCACCACCACTTCCTGATCCACCCAGTTGACACCGGCCTTTTTCAGGTCCTGTTCCAGGTCCTGGTGGCTGGTCATGGTCTTTCCCTGCACCAGCCCGGCCGATGCCAGCAGCCATGCGCCGTGGCAGATCACTGCGATCGGCTTGCCCTGCGCCGTGATGCCTTTCACGATCTTTTGCGCCGGCTCGATATCGCGTATCCGCGCCGAATTGACCTCGCCGCCGGGCAGCAGCACCGCATCGAAGTCTTGCGAATAGGCTTCGTCGAAAGTCAGGTCCACCGGAAACTGGTCGGCCGGCTGGTCATGGTTCATGCCCTGCACCATGCCGCGCTTGTCGGAAATGATCTTGGTAATCGCCCCCTCGCCTTCCAGCGCATCCTTGGGTTGCGTCAGTTCAGCCTGCTCGAAGCCATCGGTAACGAGGATGGCGATGTGCAGCCCGTTGAGTGCCGGATCCATGTGCTTCTCCTTTTGCTGAAACAGATGACTACCCGGAGGGAGTCAGCGGGCAGCAAAAAGTTCGGGCGACTGGAAGCGGCCTTGCGCAGACCGCCAGGGAAGGTGGAAACTGGCTGGAGATAACAAGACGGCGTTATCGACGAAACCTCAAAAGCAACGGCAACAACGCGGCACCTGCCCCATCACTTTCAAAAGTGCAGCCCTCTGCGCGTGATACGGAGCTGCCCCGCAGGCCGCCATTGCCCCTCACCAATGCACTGCGCTATATTGTTTGAATCCTGACAACTCCCGCGCCCTCATGTCCACCCATGCCGGATTCGACTATGCCGCCTTGACCGACGCCGGCCGGGTGCGCGACCACAATGAAGATGCGGTTACGGTGCTGCCGGCTTGCGGACTGGTGGTGCTGGCCGATGGCATGGGTGGCTACGCGGCGGGGGAAGTGGCGAGCGATATCGCCGTGTCGGTGATCACGGATGTGGTCGAGCAGCACTTCCTGCACCGGCCCATCGTTCCCGACGATCTGTGGCAAGTGCTGGTCGACGCGGTGCTGGAGGCCAATACCGCCATCATTGCCGCGGCGCTCGACGAGCCGGCTTACCGCGGCATGGGCGCCACGCTGGTCGCCGGCTTGTTTCACCAGGACAGGCTGATCGTGGCGCACGCGGGCGACTCGCGTGCCTACCGGCTGCGCGATGGCCTGCTGAGCCTGATCACGCGCGACCATTCGGTGCTGCAGGAACGCATCGACGGCGGGCTGCTGACGGTGGAAGAGGCGCGGGGCTCATCGATACGCAATCTGGTCACAAGAGCATTGGGCGTCGAGGCCGAACTCGCGGTGGAAGTGCATGAGCATGCGGTGGAGCGCGGCGACGTCTATCTGTTTTGCTCGGATGGCCTGAACGACATGATTGACGACGAAGAGATTGCACAAGTGCTGCTGCAGGCTCCTGGCACGCTGGCCGACGCCGGCGCGGCGCTGATCGATGCAGCCAATGCGGCTGGCGGCGCTGACAATATCTCCGTGGCGCTGGTGGGCGTCAACGACCTGCATTCCTGAGCGGGCAGCATCGAAGGCAAAGGCGGCTTCCCGGCCACGCCGTCAGCACGCACCAAAAAAAATCGCCCGCAAGGCGGGCGATTTTTTCAGCGGCGCTGGATTCAGGCTGCTGCGCTATCGGTGACGGCGGACACGGTCTGATTGGTCGCTGCCTGGACCGGCTTGACGAACTGGCCCGACAGGCTGGCTGCCTGTGCCTGCATCGCTTCGCCAGTCTGCTTGGCAACCTTGTTGACCTGCTCATACACCGCGTTGGCCGTGCCCATCATGGACTTGACCAGCGCCATGGCATCGGACGAACCGGCGGGAGTGGCTGCTGCGAACTGATCGACGATGGCAGTGGCTGCGCGGCTGACTTCGGCGACCTGGGCTTCCGCGGTCTTGGAAAAAATCTGCTGCGTCTCGCTAAAGATCTCGCCCAGATAACGGGCATAGGAAGCGGCCTTCTCGGTGTTGGGCTGGAACTGAGCCGTCACCAGTGCCAGAAATGCCTGCGGATCACGCGCGGTGCTCGCCTGGGTCAGCACATTGCCGAAGTCCTGGGCCGACGCCTTCATGGCCGCCAGGTTCAGCGTAGCCACTTTCTCGGCGCTTTCCAGCGCGCTGCCAGCCAGGGTCTGAAATGCGCTTGCCTGCGATTGCATCAGCGCCTTGCTCGAATTGAGGTACTGCTCGACATTGGGAAACATGCGGTTCTCCGAAATGATTCAGGGTTGCGATTGATGAGTTGACATACATGCACTACCTATATTGCAGTGCAACATAATTGATTTTACGCGAAAATCCGAGGTTTTAGGCAGCAAATTCTTTGATCGAACCGAAATCCGCACAGCTGGCAAAATCGCCATGGTTTCAAAAAAGCAACTCAACCCTTGTTCAGGATTTCCTTGCACGGCCGGCCTGCTTGCCTGATGGCGCAGTTTTCTGCATTGGCTGAGCGCGGCTGGCCTTGACGGCAGCCTTCGGTACCACCGTAGACCTGGCCAGGGTTTTTGTGTCCGGAGTAGCAGCAGCAGGGATTACCGGCGTAGCCTTGGCCACATTGTTGATGGCTTCCGTCACTTCCTGCACTGCCTGCAGCACTTCTGTCGCAGCTTCCGCCCCGGATGGGGCAGCGGCGGCGGGCTGTGGCTGGGCCTGAACTTCAGCTTCCATCTCGGTTTTAGGCGGAACGAGCGCTTCGACAGGCAGCACGGGTTCCGGTAAGGCTGCGTCCAGCGCCGCCGGCGGCACCACGCCCTGCAAGTCCAGCGCGGCAGAAGGCGCAGAAGGCGTTTCTCCCGTGGCGGCTTCCACCAGGTCTTGTGTCACGGGTGCAACCATCTTGCCGGCAATGCCGCGCAATTGTTCCGCATAATTGGTCCAGACCTGCGGCACCGGACGCATCACGTTGGCGGCCAATTGAATGAATTCGACCGGATTATTCGCCGCAAGCAGTTTCTGCACTGCGCCAGCCAGGGCTTCGGCGGAAGCCTTGCCGGTGCGTACATTGAGCACGCCGATCTGGTGGCCGATCTCAAGCAGGTTGCCGGCGATCCGCCCCGCCTGAAGGACTTGGGAGTTCAGCTGTGCAAGCGCATCGCTCTTGAACTGTTCTTGTAGTGGATACATGGATTCCTCATGAAAAGAACATCGTAATGATTACGATTGCTGCTATGCAGCAAACCGAATTCTAGCCGACTATTGGAGCAGTTCGCCGATTTCAATCAAAAATAGGCATGCATAAAGGCATGAATTATTGGAGGAAATATTTTAAGCATCCGTTTCCAGCCAATCTGCCCGCACGGCAATTGAACCCAAACCGTGCAATATGGTCAACACTGGATACGCAGCGCAACATTGTCGTTCGTCGGGCAGTGTCGCGCCTCCCTTCAAAGGCGTCATGATGCAGCCACCCAAAAACGGAAACCACAGCGATTGCATGAACCGGCAATGATTACCCTGGATACCGACCAAGCCCCGCAGGACAACGCCGGCGCGGCCAGCGATGCCGCCCTGTCCGGCCTCGTCGGCCTGGCCCGTCTCTCACGCCTGACCCTGCTCTACCACGGCCCGGTCGGCAGTGACGGCGGTCGTGAACAGGCTGCCGCGCTGGCCCGCGCCAGCAGCGGCGACATTGCCGTGCTGTTCGACGCCGGCAGCGACATGCCGCTGCCGGATTTGCTCAGCGCCATCGAGGAAGCGGTGCTGGAAGCCAAGCCGCAGGCGCCGCTGGCGCCGCCGATGGCCGGTCCGGTGGAGGCACTGCTGGCCTGGCAGCAGGCGCTGGACTTGCGCTTCCTGCTGGTCTTCTATCGCTTCGATGCGGCGCTCGCCCGGCCCGACGCCGCATTCGAGGCGGAGTTGCTGCGCCTGGTGCGCGATCCGGCGCTGGACCTCAGCCTGCTGCTGCTGATGGATGAGGCAGCCGCGCCGCTGCTGGAGCGCCTGCGCGCCGAACTTCCCGACCTGGGAGAGGATTATCTGCGCCTGCCGGAACCGGCCGCGGCGGCTGCGCTGCGCGGCAGCGCGCTGATGGCTGAACCCGAACCGATCCTGCCGGCGTCGCTGTTTGCATCGCCCCTGACGCCACTGCGGGACGAACCGATGGCGGACATGCCGCCCGAACCGGCGCCGTCCACACCCGACTGGCTGCAGCGCCAGGAGCCGACCCTGGCACCGTTCGCCGCGCCCTTCTGGCCCGAGCCGGCATCCGACCAGGACGACGACAGCGCGCCAGCCACGGCCGATGCGCCTGCCGGCCCGCAAGCGCCACGCCGGCGCCGCCCCTTTCCCTCTCTGCTGGAACAGGCGGCGCCGGATCTGTCATTCGACGCGGATGACACAAGGACGGCGGACGAGCCGACGGCGCCTGCCGCCCCTGACGCGAGGCTGGAACCGGTATGGACCGCGCCTGAGCAGGGAGGCGCGCCCGCATATCGCGAGCCGCGGCCGTTGCCGCTGGCGGCATGGATGCACAAGCGGCAGGGACGCCGCCGCCGCGCCACCATGGCGCTGGCAAGCGCGGCGGGCATGAGCGGCAGCATTCTGTTCTTCTTCATGCTGGTGCTGGCGCTGCTCTGCTGGGAACTTCCGCAGCTGCACTGAGCGCGGCCGTGCGCCATGGCCGCTGCGGGCCATTCACGATTGACGGCTGCCTCAGGCCAGCAGGCCGGCTACCAGGTCGACCGGCCCAGGCCCGGCGCCATCGAAGCGCAGCGCCGCTTCCACATGATTGAGATGTTCCAGCATCAAGGCCGCCGCCTGCGCCGCATCGCCGGCCCTTGCGGCCTGCAGAAAGGCCACATGCTCGTCGGATGAGCAGGCGGCATCGCGCACCGACTGGTACAGCATGGTGATGAGCGAGCTGCGCGCCACCAGTTCCTGCACGATTTCCGTCAGCACCGGGTTGCCCACCACCTGCGCCAGCAGCACATGGAAGTCGCCCAGCAGCTGCGAGCGGGCCTTGGAATCGGGCCGGGCCACCGCTGCCCGCTCGTTCCTGATGTGCTTTTCCAGCCGCACATAATCCGCGGGCCTTGCCTTTTCCACGAACTGCGCCACCAGCGCCGCCTCGATGATGCGGCGCGCGGCGAACACGTCGCGCGCCTCGGTCTCGGTCGGCTGGCTGACGAAAGCGCCCTTGTCGGGCACGATGTTGATCAGCTTGTCCTTGGACAGAATCAGCAGCGCGGCCCGGATCTTGGTGCGGCTGACCGAGTACACCCGCGACAGCGCCTCTTCGCGCAGCTTGGTGCCGGGCGGCAGCTTGCGCGCCGCGATCGCGGCGGCGATATCGTCCGCGATCGCGGCCGAACTGCGGGTGCTGGTCTTTTCTTCGGTGTCGGTGGTGGTCATGGTGAACGCGTGTGGCGGCCTGTTTCGTGCATGCCGCAATGGCCGTCACTATACCAGCCGGCCGGACCCGGCGCAGCCGGCATGTACACTTTTTTTGTATACAATCTTTGCATCCGATACTATACTTCCACCGACTTGACCAAGGAGCGATCATGACTGCGGCAGCAGAAACCACCGACACCGGCGCGCTTGTGATGCGCCACGCCGACCAACTGGCGCAGCACACCGAGACGCCGGGCATGCTGACCCGCACCTACCTGACGCCGGCGCACCATGCCGCCAGCGCGCTGCTGGCGCAGTGGATGCTTGATGCCGGCATGCGCGTGCGGCGCGACGCCGCCGGCAATGTGATCGGCCGCTATGAAGGCGCAACGCCCGATGCGCCGGCGCTCCTGACCGGCTCGCATTTCGACACCGTGCGCAATGCCGGCAGCTATGACGGCAACCTCGGCATCATCCTGCCGATCGCCTGCATCGCCGCCTGGCATCGCCAGGGCCGGCGTTTCCCGTTCGCCATCGAGGTGATCGGGTTCGCCGAGGAAGAAGGCGTGCGCTTCAAGGCCACGCTGCTGGGGAGCCGCGCCATTGCCGGCACCTTCGATCACAGCGTGCTGGAGCGGCGCGACGACACCGGCACCAGCATGCGCGAGGCCATCGCCGCGGCCGGCTTCGATGCCGCCGCCCTGCCCGCCGCCGCCTATCACCGCCAGGACGTGCTGGCCTTTGTCGAAGTGCATATCGAGCAGGGCCCGGTGCTGCTGGACGAGGGCTTGCCGGTGGGCGTGGTCACCGCGATTTCCGGGGCTTCCCGCTTCATGGTGCAGGCGAGCGGCCTGGCCGGCCATGCCGGCACGGTGCCGATGGGCCTGCGCCGCGACGCCGCGATGGCCGCCGCCGAGATTGGCCTCTACATCGAGCGGCGCTGTTCCGGCACGCCGGGCCTGGTGGGCACCGTGGGCGTGCTGGAAGTGCCCAACGGCGCGGCCAACGTGGTGCCGGGCCGCGCCGTCTTCACCATCGACATCCGCGCCGAGCAGGACGCGGTGCGGCAGGCTGCCGTGGCCGATGTGCTGCGCGAGATGCAGGCCATCGCCGCGCGCCGCAACGTCAGCCTCGACATCAACCAGACCCACGATGCCGCCAGCGTGCCCTGCGCGCCCTGGCTGCAGGCGCAGCTGGAACAGGCGATCGCCGGCCTTGGCCTGCCGCTGCGCCACCTGCCTTCCGGCGCCGGCCATGACGCCATGGCGGTGGCCGCGCTGACCGATGTGGCGATGCTGTTCGTCCGTTGCGGCAATGGCGGCATCAGCCACCATCCCGACGAGACCATGACCGCCGCCGATGCGCAGGCGGCGGCCGATGTATTCACCCGCTTCGTTGAAAGCTTTGTTCCGCAGCAGGCTGCGGCCTGATCCGTTACCTCTCACAGAAAGACTGGCATGACTGAATTACTGATCGATGGCTTCACCCTTTCCGCGCAACAGGTGCTGGCCGTGGCGCGCGACGCCTCCATCAAGGTGGGCCTGGCGGATTCGTCGCGCGCTGCATTGAAGGAAAGCCGCGACTATATCGAAGCCAACTGGATGCATGACGAAGCGCCGATGATGTACAGCTTCAACACCGGCGTCGGCCTGCTGAAGGACACCCGCATCAGCGTCGACCATATCGAGCTGTTCCAGACCCAGATGATCCGCGCCCACGCGGCCGGCATGGGCGAGCCGTTTTCCGAGGAAGTCAGCCGCGCCACCATGCTGCTGCGCGCCAACGCCTTCGCCAGCAACTATTCCGCGCCGCGGGTGGAAGTGGTGGACCGCCTGCTGGACTTCGTCAATGCCGGCATCCATCCGGTGATGCCGCAGAAGGGCTCGGTCGGCGCATCCGGCGACCTGGCGCCGCTGGCCTACCTGGCCGCCGCGATCGCCGGCTTCGACGAAGCCGAGGTGATGTACCGCGGCCAGCGCATGCGCGCGCCGCAGGCCATCGCCGAAGCCGGACTGTCGCCGGTGAAGTTCGACCTGAAGGCCAAGGATGCATCGGCGCTGATCAATGGCTGCACCGTGTCGCTGGCCGTGGCCGTGCTGGCCGCCGACGACGCCCGCAACCTGCTGTCGGATGCCTGCCTGTCGCTGGGCCTGACGCTGGAGGCGATGCGCGCCGAGATGGCGGGCTTCGACGAGCGCATCCACAAGGCGCGCCCGCATCCGGGCCAGATCAAGACCGCCGCCATCGTCAGGAAGCTGCTGGCCGGCTCCACCCGCGCCAGCCATGCGGCGCGCGCCGTGCAGTTCCCGGATGAACTGCGCCGCACCGACATCGCCTACACGCCGCGCATCCAGGACGTGTACTCGCTGCGCTGCGCGCCGCAGGTGTATGGCCCCGTGTTCGATGCGCTGGACTACATCGACACCATCGTCGGCAACGAGATCAATGCCGCCACCGACAATCCGCTGATCTTTGGCAAGGATGGCGGCGGCTTCGAGATCATCTCCGGCGGCAACTTCCACGGCCAGTACCTGGCGCAGGCGATGGACCTGCTGGCGATGGCAGTGACCGACCTCGGCAGCATCTGCGAGCGCCGCATTGCGCGCCTGATCGACCCGACCCTGTCCTGGGGCTTGCCGCGCAACCTGATGACCGGCATCCGCGGCGTCAACACCGGCTATCCGGTGGTGCAATGCTCGATGAGTTCGCTGGTGATGGAAAACCGCACCCTGTGCATGCCCGGCAGCGTCGACAGCATCCCGTCCAAGGGCAACAGCGAAGACCACATCTCCAACTCCACCTGGTGCGCCCGCAAGGCCGCAACCGTGGTGGCCAATACCCGCTACATCGTCGGCGTGGAAATGCTGCTGGCCGCGCAGGCGCTGACCATGACCGAAGCGCTGCTGCCGGGCTTCGTGCTGGGCGCCGGCACCCAGGCCGCCTACGACGAGGTGCGCCGCCAGATCCCGGCCTGCCTGGAAGGCGACCGCTGGTTCCATCACGATATCGAGGTTGCGCATTCGTTCGTGGCGAGCGGGTCGGTGCGGGCGGCGGTGGAGGGGAAGATAGGGAAGTTTGCCTGACGGCTGGTAATGGGGTAGTTGGCGCTGCCGTTGCCGTACGCGCAGCGACAGTTGCAGTTGCAGTTGCAGTTGCAGTTGCAGTTGCTTTTGAAGTGGCCGTTGCAGTTGCAGTGAAGTCCCGTTGAGCGCGCCGTGTCAGCGGTGCCCGGAGCGGATAAGGTGCGGCGTCTGTCTGAGCCAAGCTTTGCTTGGCGAGTTTAGCCGCGCCCCGCTCCGGGTACCGCTGACACGGGCACCCCGCGCAGCGGGGCGCGATCACCGGGTCGCCTTTTTTTGGTTACTTTTTTTGGCGAAGCGGTATGTGTCAAGGTAGTTGTCGCCAAATTAGTCATGCAGCACGTGGCATCGCGGCCGGCAAAGCCTCCTTTCGCTCGGGGTTCAGATACACCACCTCGTCAAGATCCCAATGGCGCACGGCGCCTGCCCAGCGCTGCGGCTTGGCGGCCCGGGCGGCTTGATAGACCGCCTTGCGATGGGCCAGCAGCTGGTCCGCCTGGCCACGATGACGCTGATCCGGCGTCA
>NZ_JACYOX010000018.1 GCF_015352955.1 Noviherbaspirillum soli | reverse complement strand
ACTGGCAGTAGGGGTCGGACTGTTTGCCACAATTCATCATCAACCAGTTCGCGTGCCATATTGCCTCGCCACGATAATTATCGACGAGTTGCTATGACAACGAAAATTCCATTTTGTTAGATGCTCTTAGTTTTTCCCATGCCTTGTCAAACTTATCGGTAATTCTATGATCTGCTGAAAAAATGTCGACTTCGAGGGAAGTCTTCCCTGCTTCGAATGCACTCTTGAACGGCCGGAGCATGATGGCAATGCATTGGTCTATCGTGTTTTCCGTGTAGTTGAACAAAGGCGTCAGAACCCAGGCACTGCCGGACTCCACATGGCCGTCGGTGATGCTTTTGTACATCCTGGCTAGATAGGCCTTCTGCTGGAGTTCCAATGTGTTTTGTTGGGGACTTATACGACATCTCTTTGCAGCAAAAAGCTTCTGGCCGGAACGTGCGGAATTTTCGCATTCGAATGTATTGTTCTTGCCGGCTTCCTCATGCATTATTTTCATCAGATCATACGTGATGCCTTCGTCGCGCCGCGCTTTCGACCAGTCCATGTCCTTAATGCTGGGCAACATGATGTAATCTTTATGATAATAAGCGTCGAAGTCAAATTTTGACTTTGCGCATCTTGCAAGACAATGGACAATCGTATTCCATCGTTGATATTCCGGATTGCTGCATATAAGCGCTCTGAAACTTTTCCCGGTATCGGTGCGCCGTTCACATCCTCTGAGCCAGTGGTCCTGGAATTTTCGGATTGCATATTCATCCTCATCGTCGGTCCTGCCTTTTCCATCCATGATGTTGTTGACAAGCTTATGGAAAGCCCGGACCTCGGCGGCCTTAAACCCAAATTCCTTTAGATTTTGCGCTGCTTCGTTTGCATTAATCCTTCCCTCATCATTAGCCCTTCCCGGTAGCTTGCCTTTCAAGTGCTCTCGCATACGGTTGTGCTCTTCCGTTGCAGCGGTACTTTGCTTCAGCTTTTCTGCCTCGATCCCGAATGCGACATCCTGTATGCAGCTTGCTATGGTTTCTATATCCAACGATGCAGATTGGGTAATGAGTCTTTGCAATGCATCATCTTTAGGATGGCCGGCTTGTGGCGAAGTGGCAGCGGATTGATAGGCTTTGGCTAACGAAGCAAGCACTTCAGCTGCCCGCCGCTGTTGGTTTTCATACTTGAATTTGGCAAAAAAACCATCGTCTCGGCCATCTGGGCTTGAACGGACGTATAGCCTGATCTTTTTGCTTATCGATCCGTCATGGCCTTTTTCTTTTATTTCTTCGGCATGAAGTATGCCGAATGCGTTAGTCGCAATGCCTTGTTCATGCTGGAGGAATTCCTTGATCTGCCATAATTCCGCTTCGCCGGGCTTGAGAATCTGGTGATCTACCCTTCGGGCCGAGTCAAAGGGATTTCTGGTAGCGTTTGCCGTACCTGCGCCCGTCGCGGCAATTTTTATTTTTTCCAAAGATGCAGAATTGATTTGGTAAAAATTGGAGCCGGATACTTTTTTCATGGCGCTTCTTCGTATTCGTTAATTTTTTATTAAGAAACTCCTCTGCTGGGAAACGATTTTACATAGATGGGTTCCAGAACCGGACGTTCAAACTGACGCGCTTCCGGGATATCAACCCAGGATCTTCGGCGGAAATGGAAGGTAATGAGGAAAATACTGCGTTGCCGATGAAATCTGAGCGAAGACGTCAGATTTGCGCTCACAACCCGTCAGCGCGCCGCCAGCGCCTCGCCAATCAGCACCAGCACCGGCCCGCTGCACACCGCCAGCCCGGCTTCCAGTTCCGCCAGCCGCAGCTGGAACACATGCTCGTCAGCCAGGCTGCAATTCTCCACCACCACCACCGGCGTATCCGGCGACTGGCCGCGTTCCAGCAGCTTGCGGGCGGTGACCATGGCTTCGCGGCCGCCCATGTATTGGACCAGGGTGTCGCAGTGGGGAAGGGTGACGATGTCGGGTTCGCCGGGCGCGGTGGCCGAGGTGAACAGGGCGACGCTGCGGGCGATGCCGCGGCGGGTCAGGGGGCGGCGGGCGGATGCCGCCGCCGCCAGCGCGGCAGTGATGCCGGGGATGATTTCGTAGGCGATGCCGGCGTCTTCCAGCGCCCGCAATTCCTCGTCGGCTCGGCCGAACAGCATCGGGTCGCCGCCCTTGAGGCGCACCACCAGCCTGTGCCGGCCGGCGGCATCCACCAGCAGTTGATTGATCAGGGCCTGCGCAGTGGAGCGCTGGCCGGAGCGTTTGCCGACCGGGATCAGCTCGGCCTGCGGGCACAGCGCCAGCATGTCGGCTGTCACCAGCGCATCATGCAGCACGGCGTCGGCCTGGGCCAGGATACGCGCGCCGCGCACCGTGATCAGGTCGGCGGCGCCGGGGCCGGCGCCGATCAGGTAGACCTTGCCCTTGCTGTCGGCCATGCAGTCGCTTGAAGTCAGGCCAGCCGTATCATGCCGGCCGCCACGGTCTGGTGGCTCACTTCATCGATCAGGATGAAGGCGCCGGTGGCGCGGATATGGTCGTAGCTGTCTGCCGCCAGCGGCTGCGCCACGTTCAGCGATACCCGGGCGATACCATTCAGGCCAACCGCGTCGCCGGCATGGCGCTCCTGGGTGTTGATGTCGAGCAGGCTGTCGATCTTCGTCACCCGCGCCGGCACCTGGCGGGTGGTGTGCTTGAGCCAGTACTTGCGGCGCAGGTCCAGCGGTTCCTCGGACAGCCAGCAGATGTCCGCTTCCACGGTCTTGAGCAGCGCGGGCGGCCGCTCGGCCGATGCCAGCATGTCGCCGCGGCTGATGTCGAGGTACTCGTTCAGCAGCAGCGTGACCGACTGGCCCACGGCCGCGCTCTTGAGCGAGCCGTCCAGCGTGACGATGTCCTTCACGGTCGCGCTCTGGCCGCCCGGCTGCACCACCAGCTTGTCGCCGACGCTGACCTTGCCGGCCTCGATGCGGCCCATGTAGCCGCGGAAGTCGTTGGCCTGGTGGCCGTCATGCCGCGCCACCAGCTGCACCGGGAAGCGCAGCGGATCGTCATGCGACTCGTCATACACGGTCAGCGATTCCAGCAGCTCGATCAGGGTCGGGCCCTGGTACCAGGACAGCTTCTCGCCGCGGGTCACCACGTTGTCGCCGGCCAGCGCCGACAGCGGGATCGGACGGATGTCCTTCAGGCCCAACTGCTGCGCAAAGGCCTGGTAGGCGGCGACGATGCGGTCGTACACGGTCTGGTCATAGTCCACCAGGTCCATCTTGTTGACCGCCACCACCACATGCTCGATCTGCAGCAGGTGGGCAATGGTGGAATGGCGCTTGGTCTGGATCAGCAGGTCGACGCTGCCGTCGTCATTGAGCTTCACCTTGGAGACGTCGATCAGGATGATCACCGCGTCCGCGGTGGAAGCGCCGGTCACCATGTTGCGGGTGTACTGCTCGTGGCCCGGGGTGTCGGCGATGATGAACTTGCGCTTGGGCGTGGCGAAGTAGCGGTAGGCCACGTCGATCGTGATGCCCTGTTCGCGCTCGGCTTCCAGGCCGTCGGTCAAGAGGGACAGGTCGATGGTGTCGCCCACGGTGCGCTTGTGGCGCGAGCGCGATACCGCGTCGAGCTGGTCGGCGAAGATGCCCTTGCTGTCGAACAGCAGGCGGCCGATCAGGGTGCTCTTGCCATCGTCCACCGAGCCGGCGGTAATGAAGCGCAACAGGCCGCGCTCGGTCTGCTGCGATGGGCTTTGCGCGGCTTGCGCTGATTGTGCTGTTTGTGCTGCCGGGGCGTTCATCAGAAATATCCTTCTTTCTTGCGTTTTTCCATCGAGGCTTCCGAGGTCTGGTCGTCCATGCGGGTGGCGCCGCGCTCGGTGACCTGGGTCACGGCGGTCTCGGCGATGATCGCGTCCACCGTGGCGGCGTCGGAGGCGACCGGGCAGGTGCAGGAGATGTCGCCCACGGTGCGGAAGCGCACGATGCGGCTCTCCACCTGCTCGCCTTCACGCGGCGGGGTCAGGTCGGTCAGCGGCACCAGCAGGCCGTTGCGCGGGATCACCTGGCGCTCGTGCGCGAAGTAGATCGGCGGCAGCTCCAGCTTCTCGCGGGCGATGTATTGCCAGACGTCGAGCTCGGTCCAGTTCGAGATCGGAAACACCCGCATGTTCTCGCCGGGATGGACGCGGGTGTTATACAGGTCCCACAGCTCCGGCCGCTGGGCCTTGGGATTCCACTGGCCGAACTCGTCGCGGAAGGAAAAGATGCGCTCCTTGGCGCGCGCCTTTTCCTCGTCGCGGCGGGCGCCGCCGATGCAGGCGTCGAACTTGTATTTCTCGATGGTTTCCAGCAGCGTCACCGCCTGCGCCGCATTGCGCGAGTCGGTCTGCGGGTTGCGCAGGCGCACGGTGCCGCGCTTGATCGAGTCTTCCACGGAGCCGACGATCAGGCGCTCGCCCAGTTCGGCCACCCGCTTGTCGCGGAAGGTGATGACTTCCTCGAAGTTGTGGCCGGTGTCGATATGCACCAGCGGGAACGGGAAGCGGCCGGGGCGGAACGCCTTCTCGGCGATGCGCAGCAGCACGACCGAGTCCTTGCCGCCCGAGAACAGCAGCGCCGGGTTGCTGCACTCTGCCGCGACTTCGCGCATGATGTGGATGGCTTCGGACTCCAGCCAGTCCAGGTGGCGGTTGGCCGCGGCGTCGGTCAGGAAATGTTCGACTGCTGTGTTCATGATGGTGGTCCTACGGTTGTGTAACGTTGTGCGGTGTTATGCGATTTGCTTGATGCGGATGAGCTTGCCGTCGACCACGTGCAGTCCGCACTCCTTGGACTCCGGGTTTTCCCACCACCAGCGGCCGGCGCGCACATCCTCGCCGGGCGCGATGGCGCGGGTGCAGGGCTCGCAGCCGATCGACGGATAGCCGCGGTCATGCAGCGGGTTGTACGGCACGTCGTTGCTGCGGATGTAGTGCCATACATCCTCTTCCGACCAGTCGGCCAGCGGATTGAATTTCACCATGCCGTGCGCCACGTCCTCTTCCTGCACATGCAGGTCGGAACGGGTGGCCGACTGCGCGCGGCGCTGGCCGGTGATCCAGGCCTTGTTGCCGGCCAGGGCCCGGTTCAGCGGATCGACCTTGCGGATGCGGCAGCATTCCTTGCGCATGTCCACGCTGTCGTAGAAGGCGTTCAGGCCGTTTTGCTGCACATAGGCCTCGACCGCCGCCGTGTCCGGCCTGTAGGCCGCGACTTCATAGCCATAGGCTTCGCGGATGCGGTCCAGCATGCCCAGGGTTTCGGCATGCAGCCGGCCGGTCTCCAGCGTGAAGATGCCGATCGGCAGCTTGGCGCGCAGGATCAGGTCGGTCAGCACCATGTCTTCCGCCGCGAGGCTGGACGCGAACACCGCGGGCGTGAAGTCGGCGGCGATGCGCGCCAGGGTCGCACGGGTGGCCGCGACCAGGCCGTCGTAGTCGGCGGAGATCATTTCTGCGCTGCCTCGGCTGTGCGGTCGGCGCGGCGGAACAGGGGCATCTTCTGGTCCCACGACGCCTGGTAGGCTTCGGAGAAATCGGTCAGGCCCTTCAATGCATCCTCGATGCTGCGGTCAGGCCGCGTGGCGAAGGCATTGAAGCCCACGCGCTGCATGTAGAAAAGCTGGTCGCGCAGCACATCGCCGATGGCGCGCAGCTCGCCGGCAAAGCCAAGGCGGGCGCGCAGGTTGTAGGCAATGGAATAGCCGCGACCATCGGCGAACTTGGGAAAGTCCACCGCGATCAGCGGCAGCGTTGCCACGTCATCCTTCAGCGCTTCCGGCCGCTCGTCGCTGGCCAGCCAGACGGCCACGTCGCCGCGCGCCTTGAGCGCATCGCGGCGCGCCTGCCAGACGGCCAGCGGCACGATCACGCGGCCTTCGGGAATCGCGACCGATTCAGCGGTCTCGCCTTCGGCGAGCTTGACGACCTGCCAGTCGTCGGCAACGATCTGGCGGTCCTTGATGATGTCACGCATATGCGTCTTCTCCTGCATTGTGCTGCGCCTTGATCGGGGTCGCGTACACGTATTCCTTGAATGGGGCCACGCCGATGCGGCGCACGGTGTCGATGAAGCGCTCGTCCTCGGTGCGCTCACGCACATAGACCTCGAGGATGCGCTCGATCACGATCGGCATCTGGTGCGCCGAGAACGACGGCCCGATGATCTTGCCGATCGCGCTCTCGTTGCCCTGGGCGCCGCCGAGCGACACCTGGTACCACTCGGCGCCGTCCTTGTCCACGCCCAGGATGCCGATGTTGCCGACATGGTGGTGGCCGCAGGCATTGATGCAGCCCGAGATGTTGAGCTCGATGTCGCCGATGTCATGCTGGAAGTCGAGGTTGTCGAAGCGCTCGGCGATGGCCTGCGCGATCGGGATCGACTTCGCGTTGGCCAGCGCGCAGAAGTCGCCGCCCGGGCAGCAGATGATGTCGGTCAGGAGGCCCAGGTTGGGCGTGGCCAGGCCATGCGCCTTGGCTTCCTGCCACAGCGCGAACAGCTCGCCCTGCTTCACGTCGGCCAGCACCAGGTTCTGCTCGTGCGTTGCGCGAAGTTCGCCGAAGCTGTAGCGGTCGGCCAGGTCGGCCACGAAGTCCATCTGCTCGGCCGAGATGTCGCCCGGCGGAATGCCGGTCTTCTTCAGCGACAGGGTGACGATCGCATAGCCCGGCACCCGGTGCGGCTTGACGTTGCGGTTGACCCAGCTGGCGAAGGCCTTGTTCTCTTCCTGCTGCGCGGCCAGCGCGGCGCCGCCGTCTTCCAGCGATTCATAGGCGGGCGGCGCAAAGTAGGTCGCCACGCGGTTGAATTCCTGGTCGGTCAGGGTGCTCGGGCCATCCTTGATGTCGGTCCATTCCTGTTCGACCTGGCGCGCGAATTCCTCGGCGCCGATGGCCTTGACCAGGATCTTGATGCGGGCCTTGTAAATGTTGTCGCGGCGGCCGTACTGGTTGTAGACCCGCATGATGGCTTCGGTATAGGTCAGCAGGTGGTCGCGCGGCAGGAATTCGCGGATCACGCTGCCCAGGATGGGCGTGCGGCCCATGCCGCCGCCGACCATCACCCGAAAGCCCACTTCGCCGGCCTCGTTCTTCACCACGGTGAAGGCCAGGTCATGCACGGCGGTGGCGGCGCGGTCCTCGACGGAGCCGTTGAAGGCGATCTTGAACTTGCGCGGCAGGTAGGCGAATTCCGGATGGAAGGTGCTCCACTGGCGCATGATTTCCGCATAGGGGCGCGGGTCGACGATCTCGTCGGCGGCCACGCCGCAGTATTCGTCGGTGGTGATGTTGCGGATGCAGTTGCCCGAGGTCTGGATCGCATGCATCTCGACCGATGCCAGCTTTTCCAGGATTTCCGGGGTTTCCTCCAGGTTGATCCAGTTGTACTGGATGTTCTGGCGGGTGGTGAAATGGCCGTAGTTGCGGTCATGCTTCCTGGCGATCTCGGCAAACATGCGCATCTGCTTCGAGGCCAGCAGGCCGTAGGGCACGGCCACGCGCAGCATGTAGGCGTGGCGTTGCAGGTAGAGGCCGTTCTGCAGGCGCAGCGGGCGGAATTCCTCTTCGGCCAGCTCGCCGGACAGGCGACGCCGCACCTGGTCACGGTATTGCGCGATGCGTTCCTTGACGATCTGGAAGTCGTATTGGTCGTAGCGATACATGGTCTATCCTTAATGAGGGCGTCGTTCAGAGCACCAGTTTGGCTGCTACCCCGGTCAGCGTCACGGCCAGCAGGCCGCGCAGCGCACGTTCAGGCACCGCCCGCGCAGCCAGCGAACCCAGGGTGATCCCGGGCACCGAACCCAAGAGCAGCATGACGAGCAGTTCCCAGTTGATGGACCCGAGCCACCAGTGGCCGATGGCGGCGATGGCGGTCAGTGGTACGGCGTAGGCGATATCGGTGCCGGCGATTTCGGCGGGCTTCAAGCGCGGATACAGCAGAACCAGCAGAGTGGCGCCGACAGCTCCGGCGCCAATGGACGATATTGTAACCAATGTACCGAGTACCGCACCTGACACAATGGTTGCCGCCACCAGCGCATTGCCCTGCAATTGCCGGCCCGGATGCGCGTTCATCCAGTTCTGCATGCGGCTACGGAACAATATCGCCACTACGGTCAGTAATACCGACACGGCAATGGAATAACGGATGAACTGGCCAATTTCCTCATTCAGCGTGCCGAAATGTTTCAGCGCCAGGGTGGCCAGCAGCGCGGCCGGCAGCGCGCCCAGGCACAGGCGCTTGACGATGTCCCAGTGGATATTGCCGTGGTAGCGATGGGCGAACGTGCCGGCGGTCTTGGTGGCGGATGCGAAGGCCAGGTCGGTGCCGACGGCGACCGCCGGGTTGATGCCGAACAGCAAGGTCAGCAGGGGCGTCATCAGCGAGCCGCCGCCGACGCCTGTCAGGCCGACCAGCAGTCCCACCGCGAATCCCGATCCTACATACGTTAAAGTCATAAGCCCCCGCACAAACGAGTCGGAATCGTAATAAACTTCGCGCTTATGCACAACGACATAGTATTTATTTGCTTATATGCATATGCGTAATATGCATTCCGGCATCCACCCTGACTTCCAGCTCCCATGAATCTTCATCAATTGCGCTTCGTACGCGAGGCGGTCCGCCAGAATTTCAACCTGACCGAGGCGGCCAAGGCCCTGTTTACTTCCCAGCCCGGCGTCTCCAAGGCCATCATCGAACTGGAGGAAGAACTGGGCGTGGACATCTTCACGCGGCATGGCAAGCGCATCCGCGGGCTTACCGAGCCGGGCAGGGCGGTGCTGAAGTCGGTGGAAATGATCATGCAGGAGATTGAAAGCCTGAAGCGCATCGGCAAGGAGTTCGCGGCGCAGGACAGCGGCAGCTTCACCATCGCCACCACCCATACCCAGGCCCGCTATTCACTGCCGCGGGTGGTGCAGCAGTTCGCCCTGAAGTATCCCAAGGTCAGGCTGTCACTGCTGCAGGGCAACCCGCGCCAGGTTGCCGAGATGGTGTTGAACGACCAGGCCGACCTGGCGATTGCCACCGAGGCGATCGCCGACGTCGACGGCCTGATTTCGCTGCCGTGCTACCAGTGGGAGCACCTGGTGGTGGTGCCTCCCGAGCATCCGCTGCTGCGCGCCAAGCCGCTGACGCTGGAGGAAATCGCCAGCTATCCGCTGATCACCTATGATGCCGCGTTCGCCGGCCGCAACAAGATCGACCATGCCTTCGCGCTGCGCTCGCTGAAGCCCGACATCCTGCTGGAAGCGATCGATGCCGACGTGATCAAGACCTATGTCGAGCTGGGCATGGGCGTGGGCATCATCGCCGGCATGGCCTTCGACCCCGAGCGCGACCGCAACCTGCGCGCAATCTCGGCCGGGCACCTGTTCGGCAGCAATGTGTCGCGGGTGGCGATGAAGCAGGGCGCCTACCTGCGCAGCTATGTCTATACCTTCATCGAGCTGATGACGCCGACGGTCAACCGCAAGCTGATCGACCAGGTGATCAGCGGCGAGCACGCGATGTATGAATTGTGATGCGGCCCGGCGTTGCCGGCGGCCTTGCGGCAAGGCCTGCCGGCTGGAGGCTTGCCGTTATAATGCCGGGCTTCTTTTGAACCCCATTCAACACCCTTTTACATGAAGCTAGCCACCCTGAAGGACGGCACCCGCGACGGCCAGCTGGCGGTCGTTTCGCGCGACCTCAAGACCGTTGCCATTGCCGACGCCATTGCGCCCACGCTGCAGCGCGCGCTCGACGACTGGCAGTTCATGGCGCCGCAGCTGATCGAACTGTACGAGCAGCTCAATGCCGGCCGCGCGCCGCGCGCCTTCGATTTCGATGCCCGCAACTGCATGGCGCCGCTGCCGCGGGCTTACCAGTGGGCCGATGGCTCGTCCTATGTGAACCATGTGGAACTGGTGCGCCGGGCGCGCGCGGCGCAGATGCCCGAATCCTTCTGGCATGACCCGCTGATGTACCAGGGCGGCTCGGACGACTTCATCGGCCCGACCGACGACATCGTGGTCATGTCGGAAGACTGGGGCATCGACTTCGAGGGCGAGGTGGCGGTGGTCACCGACGACGTGGCCATGGGCGCCACGCCCGAGCAGGCCGCCGGCCATATCCGGCTGCTGATGCTGGTCAACGATGTGTCGCTGCGCAACCTGATCCCGGCCGAACTGGCCAAGGGTTTTGGCTTCCTGCAGTCCAAGCCGGCCACTGCGTTCTCGCCGGTGGCTGTCACGCCCGATGAACTCGGCACGGCCTGGCGCGATGGCCGCGTCCACCTGCCGCTGCGGGCGACCTGGAACAACAACCTGGTCGGCCAGCCCAATGCCGGCGACGACATGGTGTTTGGCTTCCCGCAGCTCGTCGCCCACCTGGCTAAAACGCGCAATGTCCGCGCCGGCAGCATCATCGGCTCCGGCACCGTGTCGAACAAGGATGCGCGGCGCGGCTATACCTGCATCGCCGAAAAGCGTGCGCTTGAAATGATCGAGGGCGGCGAGCCGACCACGCCCTTCATGCGCTTCGGCGACAACATCCGCCTCGACATGCGCGATGCCGACGGCAGGTCCCTCTTCGGCGCCATCGACCAGAAGGTGGTGCAGGGCGAGCCGCCGGTCAGCCGCTGAATACTCATTCGACACAACAACAACAGGAACAACCATGCAATCCAAACTCTTCCGCTGGTTCGCCGGCATGTCCTGCATGTCGCTGTCCATGCTGGCGGCGCAATCCGCCCATGCGCAGATCAAGGTGGGCGTCACGATTTCCACCACCGGCCCGGCGGCCGCCATCGGCGCGCCGACCCGCAATGCGATGCTGCTGTGGCCCAAGGAAGTGGCGGGCCAGAAGGTGGAATACATCATCCTGGACGATGCATCCGACACCACCAACGCGGTGCGCAACCTTCGCAAGCTGACCACCGAGGAAAAGGTCGACATCGTGGTCGGCCCCAACACAACGCCGAATGCGCTGGCGATGCTGGACGCGCTGGCCGAGTCGCAGACGCCGATGGTGGCGCTGGCGGCGTCGGCCTCGATCGTGGAGCCGCAGGACGCGCGCCGCGCCTGGGCCTTCAAGATGCCGCAGAACGATACCCACATGACCACCATCCTGACCCAGCACATGGCTGACAACGGCGTGAAGACGGTGGCCTTCATCGGCTTCGCCGATGCCTATGGCGAAGGCTGGTGGCGCGAGTTCTCCAAGCTGGCCGAGCTGCGCAAGCTGCAGATCGTGGCCAACGAGCGTTTCGCCCGCACCGATACCAGCGTCACCGGCCAGGTGTTGAAGATCATGGCTGCGAAGCCGGATGCCGTGCTGGTGGCCGGATCGGCGACACCGGCGGTGCTGCCGCAGAAGACGCTGGTGGAGCGCGGCTACAAGGGCCGCATCTACCAGACCCATGGCATCGCGACGCTGGAATTTTTGAAGGTGGGCGGCAAGGACGTGGAAGGCACCTTCTTCCCGACCGGCCCGGCGGTGGTGGCCAAGCAGCTGCCGGAAAACAATCCGGTGAAAAAGGTGGCGATGGATTTCACCCGCCGTTATGAAGCCGCCTATGGCGAAGGCACCGTGACCCAGTTCGCGGCGGACGCCTGGGGCGCCTGGATGCTCATCGCCAATGCCGTGCCCCAGGCCCTCAAGAGCGCCAAACCGGGCACCTCCGAATTCCGCGCCGCGCTGCGCGCCGCGCTGGAAAACACCCGCGAGCTGACCGTGCCGCAGGGCGTGATCAACATGAATGCCCGCGACCATGTGGGCCTGGACCAGCGCTCGCGGGTGATGGGCCGCATCCAGGGCGGACGCTTCACCTACGCTTACGGCGGCTGAGCACGCAGGGCCTGCCGCCTCCGGTCGTCAACGGGATCAGGCGGCGCGCAGGCTTTCCAGCAGCTTCACCGTGGCGTCGAACAGCGGGTCGTCCGGCGCGGCAAGGGCGTCGCAAATGGTCAGGTGATTGCGATCGGGCAGCGCCACATCCGCCATCAGGCTGTCCTTCCAGGCAGACCCGATCAGCGCGTTCTGGCGCTTGAATTCCTCCGATTCCAGCCCGCCCACGGCGGTCACGAAAGGGGCGTCGGCCGCCTGCGGCATGAAGGCCGGCGACAGCGGGCCGATGTGTTCCGTCTTCAGTTTCAGATCCACGTTCACATAATCGGCATGCTGCACCGGGGTCAGGTCGTACAGGCCCGACAGCAGCACGCCGCCGCGCACCAGGTTGGCCGGCAGGTCGTCGGCGAAGCGCGGCCATTGGGCCGCCAGCATCATCGCCGCCAGGTGGCCGCCGGCGGAGTGCCCGGCCACCACGATGCGGCCGGGGTCGATGTCGTACTGCTCGGCATTGCGGTACAGCCAGGCCAGCGCCCCCAACTGCTGACGGGTGATTTCCTCCAGCGAGGCCGCCGGCGCCAGGGTGTAGTTGGTCAGCGCGACATTGAAGCCGGCCCGTACATAGCCAGGGACGATGAAGGAGAAGTCGGACTTGTCCAGCGAGCGCCACCAGCCGCCATGGATGAACACCAGCAGCGGCGCACCGCGCTTGCTTGCCGGGAACAGGTCCAGGCGTTCGCCGGCGCTTTCGCTATAGGCAAGGTCGAGCAGGCCGGCATGGCTGCGGCGCACATGGGCCGAGTCCTTTTGCCAGCGGGTAAAGATGCGGGCATGGTCCGGCACGGCGGCGCGGGCGTTGAACTGGGCGTTGTAATAGGCGGAGGGATCTTGCATCGCAGTGGCGGCATGAGAATGAAGAGACGGGATGATAGCACCCGCGTTTGCGCGGCTGAAGGCCAGCCCATGCCGGTTCGTCCCGTCGATGGATGGCGAGGCGTTAGCCGCTGCACCTTTGATATTGGTCGCCTGCCCTGCATTCTGGGGATGCAAAAACCCCAAGGCGTCTTAACATGAACCTTCCTGACGGATGCAATGGGAGCCGTGATGCCGACCGAGCAGATTGGCGATTATGAGATTGAGTACTCCGGCGTGCATCTCGCGGAAAGCGAGGGCTGGACCGCGTGGGTGGAAATCTATGGCCCATCCCACAATCCGATGCACCGCCAGCCAGTGGTGCCTTCCCAGCGGGTGGCGGTCGAGACCAGTTTTTCCACCGAGCAGGAAGCCGAGCAGGCAGCGCGCCGGATCGCCATCGACATGCTGGAGCAAGGCCATCACCGCGCTTCGCCCGGCTGAATCCGTCACAAGGATGGCGCTGTTTGCGTGAACTCTTGTGCGTTGCGGCAATCGGACCGTGATTGTATTGGGAGAATGACGACATGACGATGTGTACTGCATGCAGCGCGCTGCAGCAAGGCGGACACGAGCATGCCGCCCTGATGAGTCTGGGCCGTCGTGGCTATATGCAGTCGGCGAAGGCCCGCACCAGCGGCGGCGAATATTTTGTATGCAGGCTGTGCGGCGCCGAATGGCGGCGCGAGAACGGCATGCATGAAGTGGTCAGGAAGAAGACCGGTTGGGGCCTGTCACGGCTGCGCTGATGCGCTGTGCACTTTCGGCGCGCCCGCATTGCTGCTGGCGCTGCGGCCTACCCGTTCCTATGAGGAGGCTGTGCGCCGCGCCAGGGCAGACATCAGCAGCGCGCTGAAGGTCGCTGCGACCGTGTCGAGCAGGATGTCGGTCAGCCGGGCTTCGCGGAACGGCAGAAAATACTGATGGAATTCATCGCCGGCGCCGGCCAGCATGGTCAGGCCCACCGCCACGAGCAGGCTGGGACGCCGCATCGACAGCCACACCAGCGCGCACCAGCCGCCGTAGAACACCACATGGTAGACCTTGCTGAAGTCATCGCGGCCGGGCAGATGGGCGACGGTGGTTTCCTGGCCACCCATCCAGAGCAGCAGCAGGTAGAGCGTCAGCGCGGTGACGGCATAGCAGGCGCGCGGCAGGCGTCTGAGCAGGGTGTAGAGATCCATAGTCGGCAGTTCAGGCGGATGGGAAGGGCGGACAATGTCCGCAGAGGGCGGATTTTGCCGGTTCGGGCACGGAATGCGCAAGTTGCAGCAGAGCAGGAGCGCTAGACTTGGACATGGGCGCAGGCTCCTGGCTGGCGCCGCCCTTGTCCATGCATGGTCATTTTCCGCGAGGCACTCATCTTGTCTTCCCTTCCCGAATTTTCTCCCGGGGCGTCCCGAACCGATGGCCACATTGTCAACCGTATCCTGCTGACCAATGATGACGGCATCGACGCGCCCGGCCTGGCCGTGCTCGAACAGGTGGCTGCCACGCTGGCGTCCGAAGTCTGGGTGGTGGCGCCTGAGCATGACCAGAGCGGCACCTCCCATTCGATCAGCCTGCACCAGCCGCTGCGCTACAGCCGGCGCGGGGAACGCCGCTTCGGCATTTCCGGCACGCCCGGCGACTGCGTCGTCATGGCGGTGCGGCACCTGATGCAGGACAGTCCGCCCGAGCTGATCCTGTCGGGCGTCAACCGTGGCGCCAACCTCGGTGTGGAAACCGTGTTTTCAGGCACGGTGGGAGCGGCGATGACGGGCATGCTGTTCGGCATTGCGTCGATTGCCCTGAGCCAGATCTTCAGCGACCCGGCCGCCGTGCGCTGGGACACGGCGCGCCAGGTGGCGCCGGACGTGATCCGCCGCCTGTACGCGGCCGGCTGGGACATTCATGCCTGCCTGAACGTGAACTTCCCGAATGTGGCGCCGGCCGAGGTTGGGCCGCTGACGCTGACGCGGCAGGGCGTGGGACTGGTCAAGGGCATCAATGTAGTGCCGCGCACCGATCCGCGCGGCCTGACCTATCACTGGCTGCAGTTCCACCGCGAAGCCGTGGAGAACGCGCCCGACACCGAAACCGCGGTGGTGCGGGCCGGCGGCATTGCGGTCACGCCGCTGCGCTTCGAACGCACCAATGAGGACGCACTGGCCCATCTGCGCATTGCGCTGTCGCAGCGGTAAGGGACCGTCGCAATGACGGCGGCAAGATAGGCATGCGGCATGGTTGCCGGCCTTGTCGCCTGGTAAGCGATGCATAAAAATTCACGGACTAAATCATCCACGTGCCGGCGTTTGAGCGACAATCAGTCGTTCATCGAACAAAGGCAGCAGGATGAAGCATCATGGACGGGCGACGACCACGCACCATAGGACGCGCGATCCTGTTGCTGCTGCTTTGTGCGGCACTCATCTTCTGGCTGCTGTTTGCTTCCCCCGTCGCTGCGCTCAGGCGCGTCCAGGAATGGATAGACAGCCTGGGCCTCTGGGGGCCGGCAGTATTCCTTCTCTTCTACATCGTGGCGGTGGTGGTGCTGGTGCCGGGCTCCATGCTGGCGCTCTTGGCCGGCCTTGCCTACGGCATGTGGGGATTGCCGCTGGCACTGGTTGCCGCCGCCACCGGCGCGTCGATTTCCTTCCTGATCGCGCGGCATCTGCTGCGTAGCCAGGTGCAGGCCATTACCCGGCGCCGCCTGATATGGCGCGCCTTCGAGCGTGCCGTCAGCGAGGGCGGCTGGCGCATCGTCGCCCTGGTCAGGCTCAGTCCGGTGCTGCCATTCAATCTGCAAAATTATTTCTTCGGCATCACCAGCATCCCGTTCCGGCATTACCTGCCAGCCACGCTGCTGGGCATCGTCCCGGGCACCACGGTCAATGTCTCGCTGGCCACCGCCGGCTATGCGATCAGCATGGACGGCATCGCCGATCTCTGGCATCCGCTCAAGCTGCTGCTGTTTGCCCTCGGGCTGGCGGTGACCGGCATTGTCTGCTGGACCATCACCCGCAGGGTGCGCACCATTTTGCAGGTTGCCCGACAGTCGGCAAGCGAGTCCTGATCCTCCTGATTCTCCTGGTCCTTTACCTGTCTTGCTGCTTGCGTTATCGATAATCCATCAAGGCATGCTTTCAGCTTTTTTACATGATGGGTATCATAAAAAAGAGTATAGTGGCGGCACCCTGACATCGCATTGGAGCCGTCATGAATCCATCGCCCGACCCTATTGCAACCGCTGCGTCGCCACCCGCGTCGGCTGCCGTCGATCCGCGCACCCGCATGCTGCTGGAAGCGCCCATCGTGCCGACCCTGCTGCGCCTGGGCGCGCCGAATGTCGCGGTGATGGCCGCGCAGGCGGCGGCCGGGCTGATCGAAACCTGGTTCGTCGGCAAGCTCGGCACCGACGCGCTGGCCGGCATGGCCCTGGTGTTTCCCGCCGTGATGCTGATGCAGATGATGTCCGGCGGCGCCATGGGCGGCGGCATTGCGTCGTCCATTGCGCGCGCCATCGGCGGGCGTCGGCACGATGACGCCAATGCGCTGGTGCTGCATGGCGCCGCCATCGCTGTCGGATTCGGCCTGACCTTCACGCTGGCGGTGCTCTTGGGCGGGCGCTGGCTGTATGGCGCAATGGGCGGCAGCGGCGCGGCGCTGGACGCTGCGCTGACCTATTCTTCCTGCGTGTTTGCCGGCGCCACCCTGATCTGGCTGTTCAACGCGCTGGCGGCCGTGGTGCGCGGCACCGGCAACATGGCCGTGCCGGCGCTCGTGACCTGTGCCGGCACGGTGCTGCTGGTGCCGCTGTCGCCGCTGCTGATCTTCGGCTGGGGGCCGGTGCCGGCGCTGGGCATTGCCGGCGGCGCCATTGCGCTGCTGCTGTATTACCTGCTGGGCACCATCGCGCTGGTGGCTTACCTGATGTCGTCGCGCAGCCTGCTGCGGCCACGGCTGCGCGGCCTGCGTTTCCGGCGCGCCCTGTTCTGGGACATCCTGCGCGTCGGGCTGGCCGGCGCGGTGTCGACCGTGGCGACCAATGTCGCCATCGCGGTGACGACATCGCTGGTCGGCGGCTTCGGCAGCGCATCGATCGCCGGCTACGGCACCGCGTCCCGGCTGGAATACCTGCTGGTGCCGCTCGTGTTCGGCCTCGGCGGACCGCTGGTGGCCATGGTCGGCACCTGCATCGGCGGCGGCCAGCGCCAGCGCGCGCTGCAGGCGGCATGGCTGGGCGCGGCAATTGCCTTTGGCCTGACCGAGGCGATCGGTCTGCTGGCCGCAGCCTTTCCACTGGCATGGCTGCGGCTGTTCGATACCGATCCCGCAATGCTGGAAGCCGGCAGCCTTTACCTTCGCACCGTTGGACCGTTCTACGGTTTCTTCGGCCTGGGGCTGACGCTGTATTTCGCTTCCCAGGGCGCGGGCCGGCTCAAGTGGCCCGTGCTGTCCAACCTGGCGCGGCTGGCGGTGGGCGCCGTCGGCGGCTGGCTGGCGCTGCGCTGGGGCGGCCTGGCGCTGGTGTTCGCGGCGCAGGCGCTGGCGCTGGTGGTGTATGGCGTGCTGAATGCGGCGACGGTTGCGGCCGGCGCCTGGCAGGGCGCGCTGCAATGGCCCTTCCCGCGGCGCGGCATGGTTTCCTGAGCGGGCGCGCCGCCGGCGCTACACGGCCATCCGGCGCGCTTCGGGAGGGCAGGCCAGCATGCGGCGCAGCTCGGGCAGTACCTGCTCGCGCCAGTGCGGCCCGGAAAAAACATCCCGGTGGGTGGCGCCCTCGACGTCGAGATGCCGCCTGGCCGCCGCCGGCAGGCCGGTGCACAGCGCATGCGCGGCCCGGGTCTGGCCGGCGCCGCAGATCTCGTCCGAAGCCGCTTCCACCGTCAGCAGCGTGCCGTGGCGTATGCTTTCCGGTCGCACCGGGCGGCCGCGATGCCGCAACATGCCTCGGGCCAGCGCGCAGCGTTGGAAAACCTCGTGGAGATTGTCCAGATAGAATTCGGCGGCCAGGTCCAGCACCGGCTGTTGCGGCGGCATGGCGCTGCCCAGGTCCAGCATCGCCCGCCAGAAGACCAGCGGATCGCCAAGACCGGCGGCGACCGATGCCAGGCGCCGCCGCTGTTCCATGCCGACCGATGCCACCAGTTGCATGGCGCCGCCATAGACGCGGCGGCCGGCGCCCGGCAGCGACGCCGGTACGACGCTGATCAGCTCTTCCTCGAACCAGGCCAGCGGCGCTCCGGTGGCGAAGCGGTTCACCGGACTGGGATGGATGCTGGCGTCGACCGGGCCTGCCATCAGCGTCAGACTGCGCGGCTGGCCCGGATCGCTGTCTTCGGCCAGCAGGGCCGCCGCCGCCAGCGCCGGCACGCAGGACTGGCAGATCGCCACCATGTGCGCGCCAGGCCCGATGGCGCGCATGAAGCGCAGCACATAGTCGATGTAGTCGTCCAGGCCGAAGCCGCCGGCCGACAGCGGCACGTCGCGGGCGTCGGCCCAGTCGGTCACATGCACCTGATAGTCCGGCAGCAGGCCCAGCACGGTGTCGCGCAACTGCGCGGCGGCATGCCCTGACATCGGCGCCACCAGCAGCAGCGGCGGTGCGTCCGGCGTGCCGGCGCCAAAGCGCAGCAGCCGCCCGAACGGTGCCTCGAGCACCAGTTCTTCCTGCACCGTGACGCTGCCGCCTGGCGTTTCCAGGCTGAGGCCGGCCAGGCCGAATTGCGGCCGTGGCTGCCGCAGCGTCTCGCCGCAGGTGGTTTCCAGCAGCGCCGCGAGCGTTCGCAGTCCCGGCGGATGCGTCAGCCAGTTCAATGCTGTCTGGCCGGTTCCAGGCTGCTCGGTCTGATAGGGCATGCATTGCTCCTCAAGGGGGGAACAGTACTGACCGGCTGCATGCGATTGGGTTCCGGTCCCGGCGATTCTCCTATGCCGCGATGCCTGGCTGATCCGGTCTGGAACGCATCCATGCCGAAGGCGAGACGCCGAACCGGGTAATGAAAGCGCGGGAAAAGGCCGGCTGGGTCTGGTAGCCGACCCGGATCGCCACCTGCTCCACCGGCAGGCGCTGGCGCAGCAGCTGCCGCGCCAGTTTCATGCGGCGTTGCGCGATGTATTCCGCCGGCGGCATGCCGACCTGCTTGTGGAAATGGCTGGCGAACTTGCTGCGCGACATGCCAGCCATCCGCGCCAGCGCATCCAGAGGCCATGGCTGCGCCGGCTGGCGCTGCACTGCTTCCAGCACGCGCGCCAGGCCGGGGTCGGACAGGCCAGCCAGCGCATCCTGCTCGAGCTGTCCTGTCGAATGGGCATGCCGCAGCAGCTGCACCACCAGCACTTCGCACAGCCGGTTCAGCATCAGCCGGCGGCCGCCGAGCTGGCCCCGCGCCTCACTGTCCAGCAGCTCCAGGGTGCAGTGCAGCAGGGGCGCGTCGGCCAGGCGGACATGCAGGCAGTCCGGAAGCATCAGCGTTGGCGCATGGGCCTCCTCGCTTTCAAGGGCCAGGTTGGCGCAAACCAGGTTGACCTCGCTCCCCGGCGGCACCACCAGATGATGTTGCAGTCCGCGCGGATAGAACAGCACGGCCGGTTCATCGATATGGAGAGATGGCCGGTCCCGATGATGCACCACCACCTTGCCGCTGCGCACCACGTGCAACTGCCCCAGAGCGCTGGCGCCGGAGAAATGATTGTCGCCGCAGAACTGGCCGTCGAAGAAAACGGTTGCGTTGAACACATTTCTGTCCAGGAATTCGGAAAGTCTGTCCATGATGGCTGTGTGCTGAGACGAAAGAGTATGAATTCGGGATGGGAGGATATGGCGCGTCGAGACTTGTCCGCTATCCTCCAACCCTGTTTTCGGCATTTCTTCAAGGAAATTTAATCTATCTGAAGGACATTTCATTCATGAATGAACAGGCATTACGGATGCGCAAGATATACAGCCAGGCTGACCGTCTGATGCTGCCCGTGATCTGGGCCATGTTCGTCATGGCGCTGGCACTGGCAGCCTGGCACGATACGCTGGGCTGGGCGCTGGCGATCGGACTGCCGGCCGCGATCGGCCCCACCGCCGCCATCCTTCTGGTGCCCGGCTCCCGCGCCAGCCGGTATGCGGTGGCGACGGCGCTGATGGTATTTTCAGCCCTGCATATCCACCAGTCCGCCGGCACGGCCGAGCTCCATTTCGGCATCTTCGTGCTGCTGGCCTTTCTCCTCTGCTACCGCGACTGGTCGGTGATCGTGGTCGGCGCCGCGGTCATTGCCGTGCATCACCTGAGCTTCAACTACCTGCAGGAGTGGGGCTTTGGCGTGCTTTGCTTTACCGAAACCGGCCTGGGTCGGGTGCTTGCGCATGCCGCCTATGTCGTGGCCGAGACGGTGGTGCTGTCCTATCTGTCGCTGCTGCTCAATCGTGAAGCGGTACAGGCGGTGGAATTGAACGCGCGGCTGGATCAGGTCAATGCCTCCGGCGACGGCCGTATCACCCTGGCGGCGACACCCACCGCCGCGCTGAGCGACGGCGGACGGGTGCTGGAAGGCATGATGACCACGCTGCGCGATGCCGTGGCGGTCGTGCATGCCGGCACCGAGGCGATTGCCCAAGCCTCGCATGCGATTGCCAATGGCAATGCCGACCTGTCGCGCCGCACTGGCAGCCAGTCCGACGGGCTGCGCCAGACAGCGGAGGCGATGGCGCAGCTGACCGTGGCCGTGAAGGACAACGATGCCGACGCCCGCCAGGCCAGCAACCTGGCCGCCGGCGCCGCCGATGTGGCAGAGCGTGGCGGCCGGGTGGTGGAGCAGATGATCGATTCGATGGAAGCAATCCGCGCCCGTTCGCGGCGCATCGTCGACATCATCGCCGTAATCGACGGCATTGCCTTCCAGACCAACATCCTGGCGCTGAACGCGGCGGTGGAAGCAGCCCGAGCCGGAGAGCAGGGCCGCGGCTTCGCGGTGGTGGCCTCGGAAGTGCGCGGCCTGGCGCAGCGCTCGGCCGCCGCCGCCCGCGAAATCGCAACCCTGATTCACGATTCGGTCGCCGCGGTCGATGCCGGCGACACCCTCGCCGGGCAGGCCGGGCGCACCATGGAGGACATCGTCAGGGCGGTGCAGGAAGTGGCCGCCATCATGGCCCGCATCGTGGCCGCCAGCCATGGACAGGCCACCGGTATTGCCGGCGTCAATGACGCCATCGCCGAGATGGACCGCGGCACCCGCGACAATGCCGCACTGGTGCAGCAGGCCGAGGCGGCCGCGGCCAGCATGCAGCAGCAGGTGCAACTGCTGGGCCAGGCGGTGGCCGCCTTCCGTCTGGCATGAAAGATTGATGACGGTTTGAATCCGTTTCGCCCGGCGCGCCGTAGAAAGAGGGCAGTTGCGCAATTTCCCTTTTTTCCACGGAGGCATGAATGAAACACGCATTGAAAGCGGCAGCGGCAGGCATGGCGGCATGGACGCTTGCCGCCTGTTCCACCCCGGCAATGATGAGCGACATGAAAACGCCTGTCGCGCCCGCAGCGGTCACCGTTCCGGCCGGCCACAAGGTGGCGATGATGACGACCGGCATGGGCGAGCTGACCTATGAATGCCGGGCCAGGGCTGGCATGCCCGGCCAGTGGGAATGGGTCTTCACCGGCCCGGATGCGATGCTCTACGACATGAACCGGAAGATGGTCGGCAAGTACTACGGCGGCCCGACCTGGGAAGCGGCCGACGGCAGCAAGGTCGGCGGAAAGCAGCTGGCGGTGGCGCCGTCGCCGAATGCCGGCGCGATCCCGCTGCAACTGGTGCAGGCCGGCCCCGCAACCGGCAATGGCGCCATGAGCGGCGTGAGCTATATCCAGCGCCTTAACACCATGGGGGGCGTCGCGCCCATGGATGCCTGCGGCGAAGCCATGGCCGGCATGAAGAAAACCGTGAAGTACCAGGCGGATTACGTGTTCTACAAGCCAGCCTGATTCCAGTTGCCCAATGTGATGCGACCCGCGCAGCCAAGGCTGGAGCGGGTCGCAGGGGATTTAGGCACGATGCCTAAAAACGGATGTCGATTTCAATCGACGCCTTCAATATACGCCTGAATGGCGAATTATTGACGAACGAATGTCTTGATATCGCACAAATAAGTCAGCTGGAAAGTATGAGGTTTATCGTATAAGGGCAAGCGGGTTTTGCCCCGGAGGACGATTACCTGATACGCGGCATCAGTTCGCCGGTGTTGGGGTTGACATAGCCGCCCGGAATGCCGAGGTAGCGTTCGCCGGTTGCCGGGTTGATCACGTCGCCATTGCCGGCAGGGGGATAGTATTGCCCGGTGGCGGGATTGATTGCGCCTGTTTCAGCCCGTTCAGGCGACGGTGGCGGCAACCTTGGGAAGCTGCCTTGCCGTTCACGTTCGTCGGCCTGGTGCCGGTTTTGCGGCGCGGGGACGGCCCGCTCGGCATCAGGCTGATTCAACTGACTGGACTGATCCGGCTGAGCAGACGCATCGGCCTGTGCCAATGCGGCGGTGCAGAAGCCTGCCCACAGCAGGGCCGGCAGGATTTTTTTCATCATGCCAATTCTGAGCCGCCAACCGGCATAAGGTTCCGGCCGCCTACAGCAGTCCCTCGAACGGCAGCACCTCGACCATGTCGCCCGCCTGCACATTGCCCTGTTCATGGCCCAGCACCACCATGCAGTTGGCCTCGGACATCGAACGCAGGATGCCGGAGCCCTGGGCGCCGGTGATGCGCACCTCGCGGCTGCCATCGGCAGCCACCGACAGGATGCCGCGCTGGTATTCGGTACGGCCCGGCTTCTTGCGGATCGCACCCTGCGAGCGGACCGCGAACAGCGGCAGCGGCGGCACCTGCGCGCCCATCATGTGGAGCAGCGCCTCGCGCGCAAAGAAGTAGAAGGTCACCATCACCGCCACCGGATTGCCGGGCAGGCCGAACAGATAGGCGCTGTGCCCGGCGGAATGGATCTTCCCGAAGGCCATCGGCCGGCCGGGACGCATGCCGATCTTCCAGAAGGTCACATCGCCCAGCTGGGCCATCATCTGCTTGGTGTAGTCGGCCGCGCCGACCGACACGCCGCCGGAGGTGATGATGGCGTCGGCATTCTCGCAGGCCGAGCGGAATGCGGCTTCCAGCGCGGCCGGATCGTCGGCCACCACGCCCATGTCGATGATGTCGCAGCCCAGGCGCTTGAGCATGCCGTAGAGCGTATAGCGGTTGCTGTCGTAGACGCAGCCTTCGTCGAGCGGCTCGCCGATCGAGCGCAATTCATCGCCGGTGGAAAAGAAGGCGACCCGCAGCCGGCGCTGCACCGGCACCTCGGCCACGCCGAGCGAGGCCAGCAGGCCTAGGTCGGCCGGCCGCAGGATCTTGCCTTTTGCCAGCGCGGGCTGGCCGGCCGTCAAATCTTCCCCGGCCAGCCGGCGGTTGTCCCCCGCGCGCACCACATTGGGCGGCAGCATCACGCTGGCGGTGTCGGACTGGCTGGTGAATTCCTGCGGCACCACGGTGTCGCAACCCTCGGGCATCACCGCGCCGGTCATGATGCGCACGCATTCGCCCGGACCGACCGGGCCGTCGTGGGCGCGGCCGGCATAGGAGGTGCCCACCACCCTGAGCGACAGCGGCGCGTCGCCCGCCAGCTCGGCGCTGGCGAAGGCATAGCCATCCATCGCGGAATTGTCATGGGCCGGCACATTGATCGGCGAGACGATGTCGGCCGCCAGCACCCGGTCGAGGGCGCTGCGGATGGCGACCTTCTCGACCGCATGCAGCGGCAGCACGAAACTGCGGATGATCTGCTGGGCCTGCGCCACCGGCAGGGCATCGGGATCATAGCCGGACAGGCAGCTGACGACCTGGTCGAGGGTAGGGTGGGTAGAGTGATCAGGGGGTGGTGTTTGGTTGATCGACACTTTTTATCCGCCTATATAGGACATTTCAACTTTCTTGCGCTGGCCTTGCGCCAGCCCTTCGGTGCTGCCGGTGCGCAGCTCGGAGTAACGGTCGCCGCGGGCGCGCCAGACCTGCGCCACCGCGCTGGAGATCTCCTGGTCGCTGTGCCCGGCGCGCAGCAGGGCGCGCAGGTCGTGGCCGCTGGTGGCGAACAGGCAGGTATAGAGCTTGCCCTCGGTCGACAGCCGGGCCCGCGTGCAGTCATGGCAGAAGGCCTGGGTCACGCTGGAGATCATGCCCACCTCGCCGCCGCCGTCCGCATAGCGCCAGCGCGCCGCCGTCTCGCCGCTGTAGTTCGGGTCGACCGGCTGCAGCGGCATCACTTCGGAAATGCGGCGCACCACCTCGGCCGAGGGAATCACTTCGTCCATCTTCCAGCCGTTGGAGGCGCCCACGTCCATGTATTCGATGAAGCGCAGTATGGTCGGACTGCCCTTGAAGTGGCGCGCCATCGGCACGATTTCCTGGTCGTTCATGCCGCCCTTGACCACCATGTTGACCTTGACCGGGCCAAGCCCGACACGATGGGCCGCCTCGATGCCGTGCAGCACGTCCGAGACCGAGAAATCGACATCGTTCATGCGCCGGAACACGGCATCGTCGAGCGCGTCGAGCGATACCGTGACCCGGTTCAGCCCGGCATCCTTCAGTGCCTGCGCCTTGCGCGCCAGCAGCGAGCCGTTGGTGGTCAGGGTCAGGTCGAGTTCGCGGCCGTCAGGCGTCTTCAGCGCGCGCAGCATGGCCACCAGGTTTTCCAGGTTCTTGCGCAGCAGCGGTTCGCCGCCGGTCAGCCTGATCTTTTCCACGCCGTGGGCGACGAACAGGCTGGCCACCCGGGTGATCTCCTCGAAGGACAGCAGCGCGCTGTGCGGCAGGAAGGCGTAGTCCTTGTCGAACACTTCCTTGGGCATGCAGTAGACGCAGCGGAAGTTGCAGCGATCGGTGACCGAGATGCGCAGGTCGCGCAGCGGACGCGCCAGGCTGTCGCTCAGCAGGCCGCTGGGCTGCTCCAGGCTGGCGGGGATGCGCGGCGCCGATGGCAGGCTGCGGTAGTCGGCGACGGGAATGATTCTGGATGACATGGCAGGCGGTTCAGGTTCAGCTCGGTTGCACTCTATTGACATGGGCGGCCGGTCGTATGGCCCGACCCTTAACGCAGGTACGATACCACGAGGCCTGCTACCGCACATGCAAGGATCAGCTTGATGGTATCGGCCTTGTACCGCACCAGCGCCAGCAGGGCAAGCGCGCTGATTGCGATTGCCGCCCAGTCCCAGCGCAGCGGCGGCAGGTCGAGCCGGAATACATGCCAGGCGAAGAACAGCGCCAGGCTGATCACCACGCCGACCACGGCGGCAGAAATTGCGGTCAGCGGCGCGGTGAGGCGGATGTCGCCGCGCGTCGATTCCACCAGCGGCCCGCCGGCCAGGATGAAGATGAAGGAAGGCAGGAAGGTGAAGAAGGTCGTCACGCAGGCCGCCGCGGCGCCGGCCAGCAGCAGGTGTTCCGGGCCGAACAGCGCCTTGGTCCAGCCACCGACGAAGCCGACGAAGGCAACGATCATGATCAGCGGACCGGGCGTGGTCTCACCCAGCGCCAGGCCATCGATCATTTGCGTCGCGGTCAGCCAGTGATAGGTTTCCACGCCGCCCTGGTAGACATAAGGCAGCACCGCATAGGCGCCGCCGAAGGTCAGCATCGCGGCCTTGGTGAAGAACCAGCCCATCTGGGCCAGCGGCGCCTGGCGGCCGTACAGCAGCGCCAGCGCAAGCCAGGCCAGGATGCCGATGCCGATGCCGGCCGCAAGCAGCTTTGCCAGATGCGGGCCGCTGTAGCGCGCATGTGCCGGCGGCGGCGTCGTATCGTCGATGATTGCCGGCCCGTAGCTGGCCTGAGCACCCGAGCCATGCCCGCCGCCAGGCTGGAACTTTGCCGGCAGCACCCGGCCGCCGACCATGCCTGCCAGCGCCGCCGAAAGCACGATGACCGGAAAGGGCAGGCGCAGCACCGCGATGGCCACCAGGGCAGCCACTGCGATGCCGACCAGCCAGCCATTCTTCAGGGACCGGCTGCCGATGCGCCACGCGGCGGCGAGCACGATCGCCACCACCGCCGGCTTGATGCCATACAGCACGCCGGCCACCACCGGCAGATTGCCAAAGGCCAGGTAAATCCATGACAGCAGAATCAGGATCAACAGCGAAGGCAGCACGAACAGCACCCCGGCGATGATGCCGCCCCAGGTGCGATGCATCAGCCAGCCGATGTAGATCGCCAGCTGGGTGGCTTCCGGTCCCGGCAGCAGCATGCAGTAGTTGAGCGCATGCAGGAAGCGCTGCTCGGAAATCCAGCGCCGTCGTTCCACCAGTTCGGTGTGCATCAGTGCAATCTGCCCGGCCGGGCCGCCAAAGCTGATGAAGCCCAGCTTGAGCCAGTAGGCGAATGCTTCAGCGAAGCCCACCGGAGGCGGCGCAGTTGTCTTGTCCATCTGTCCTTGCCTTTCACGGCGCAGAAAAAAGGGAGCAAAAGCTCCCTTGGGTTGTGTTCCACCGCTGTCGAATGCCAGCCCGGACCGGTTTGGTGCGCATGACCCGCAGCGTTTTCCAGTCCGGGCCGTACGCTGCACCGGCTGCCTGCCGCGCCCGTCGGGCGCGGCAGGCAAGGGGGTCAGCGATTGGTTTCTACCTGGATCAGCGGCTCGTTCGACACCGGAGGCAGCGGCTTGCGTTCGCGCGGCACGCGCGGCGCCGGCTGGACGCGGGCTGCCGCTTCCTGGGCCGCACGCAGCTTGTCCGGGTCGGTGCTTGCCAGGGTCAGGCCAGCGGCGCTGAGCATGGCATCGAGCTCCTGCAGCGGCATGCCTGCGCCCGCCTTGGCGGGAGCCACGCTGGCGACCGGCTGCGGCTGGGCGGCAACAGGCGCAGGCGGAGCTTCCGCCGCTTCCGCTGCGACCGGCGCTGCTGCCGGCTGCACATCGGCGACCGGTGCGCTTTCTGCCTGTTCGACCGGATGGGCTTCAACCGTCTCGGCTTGCTGCGCAAGCGGGGACTGCTGTTCGGCCGTTGCCGGCGCAGCTTCGGTTTCCACCGCGCCGTGCGCTGCCGGCTCGATGGCCGCAGGCGCTTCCGGCTGCGCTGGCGCCGCTTCGGCCAGCGTGGCCGCCTCGGCATCCACCGCTGCGGGCGCGATTGCGTTCGCCTCGGTTTCGGCCACGGCTTCGCTGGTCTCCGCCGGCGTGGCCGGCGCCGTTTCGGCGGCGACAGGCGCTGCCTGCTCCGGCTGGGCGCTCGCTTCAGCGGGCACCACTTCCACCGTGGTATGGCTGACAGTCTCGTCCACCGTGCTTACCGCGAGCACGGCGTCGTCCGGGGCTGCCTGGCTGGCAGCCTGCTCTTCAGCAATCGCGGCGGCTTCGCCGGCGATGGCGGCGCCTGCTTCCAGTTCCTCGCCGTTTTCGCCGATCTCGCCATTTTCACGTTCACGGCGATTGCGGTTGCGGCCGCCACGACGGCGACGGCGACGCGGCTGGTCATCGCCTTCCTCGCCGCTCTCGGTCATCTGGTTTTCCAGGCCTTCCTGCTCGGCGCCGGTCTCGGCCGCCAGCGCCGCAATCGCAGCCGGCGGAATCTCCGGCGCGACTGCCGCCGCGGTCAGTGGCAATGCTTCCTCGCTGGCTGCCGCCACGGGTGCGACTGGCTTGCGCTCCTCGCGCGGTGCGCGCGGTGCGCGCTCCCGCTTGCCTTCGCCAGCCTCGCGCGGTTCCCTGGGCTCGCGGGCCTCACGCGGCTCGCGACGACCCTCGGCGTTTTCACGCGGTTCCCTGGCCTCGCGCGGAGGACGCGGCGGGCGCACGGACTGGCCGGCCGGCGCCGCTGCCGGCGTGGCGCCGGCGGCTGGCTTGGCCAGCACGTCTTCACGGCCTTCGACCTTGCCGGTGTCGCGCTCATCGCGATCACGGCCACCGCGTCCGCCACGGGCACGGCCACGCTGGCCATTGCCGCGCTGGTTGCGCTCGGCACGCTCGCGCGCCACTTCCGGCTTGGCCGCGGCGACTGGCGCCGGGACCGGGGCCGGGGCCACTGGCTTCTTGCGGAACAGGCCGAAAAGTCGGCTCAGGAAGCCTTCCTCGACCTGGGGCGCAGGCGCCACTGGAACCGGCGCCGGTTCGGGCGCCTTGCGTTCGACGATAGGCGCCGGCTGGTCCGGCGTGATGCTCTTGACCATCGCCTCCTGGCGCGGCTTTGCTTCTTCCTTCTGCCGCTTGTCGTAGCCGATGTCGGTTTCCGCCGCGTCGGCCATGCTGTAGCTGGCCTGCATGTCTTCCAGGCGCGGATCGTCATGCTTCAGGCGTTCCAGCTTGTAGTGCGGCGTTTCCAGATGCTTGTTCGGGATCAGGATCACGCTGACGCGGTGCCGGGTCTCGATCTTCAGGATCTCGCCGCGCTTTTCATTCAACAGGAAAGCGGCGACATCGACCGGCGCCTGCACATGGATCGCGGCCGAGTTTTCCTTCATCGCCTCTTCCTGGATGATGCGCAGCACCTGCAGGGCGGACGACTCGGTATCGCGGATATGGCCGGTGCCGTTGCAGCGCGGGCAGGTCACATGGCTGCCTTCGGACAGCGAGGGACGCAGGCGCTGGCGCGACAGCTCCATCAGGCCGAAACGGGAAATCTTGCCCATCTGCACGCGGGCGCGGTCGAAGTGCAGCGCATCCTTCAGCCGGGTCTCGACTTCACGCTGGTTCTTCGAGTTTTCCATGTCGATGAAGTCGATCACGATCAGGCCGCCGAGGTCGCGCAGGCGCAACTGGCGGGCCACTTCATCGGCCGCTTCGAGGTTGGTATTGAGCGCGGTGGTCTCGATGTCGCTGCCGCGGGTGGCGCGGGCGGAGTTGACGTCGACCGATACCAGCGCTTCGGTATGGTCGATCACGATGGCGCCGCCCGATGGCAGCGGCACGGTGCGGGAATAGGCGGTTTCGATCTGGTGTTCGATCTGGAAGCGCGAGAACAGCGGCACATCGTCGCGGTAGCGCTTGACCCGGTGCACCATGTCCGGCATCACATGGCTCATGAACTGCTGGGCCTGGTCGTAGATGTCGTCGGTGTCGATCAGGATTTCACCGATGTCGGGCTGGAAGTAGTCGCGGATCGCGCGGATCACCAGCGAGGATTCCTGGTAGATCAGGAAAGCGCCGGAAGCGGACTGTCCGGCGCCCTCGATGGCTCGCCAGAGTTGCATCAGGTAGTTCAGGTCCCACTGCAGTTCATCGACGTTGCGGCCGATGCCGGCGGTGCGGGCAATGACCGACATGCCGCTGGGCAGGTCCAGCTTGTCCATGGTCTCGCGCAGTTCCTGGCGGTCTTCGCCTTCCACCCGGCGCGACACGCCGCCGCCGCGCGGATTGTTGGGCATCAGCACCAGATAGCGGCCAGCCAGCGAAATGAAGGAGGTCAGCGCCGCGCCCTTGTTGCCGCGCTCTTCCTTTTCCACCTGCACCACGATTTCCTGGCCCTCGCGCAAGGCATCGCGAATGCTGGCGGTGCGCACGTCCACGCCTTCCTTGAAATAACTGCGGGCAACTTCCTTGAAGGGAAGGAAGCCATGACGCTCTTCGCCGTAGTTGACGAAACAGGCTTCGAGGGAGGGTTCGATGCGGGTGATGACGCCTTTGTAGATGTTGGACTTGCGTTGCTCGCGTCCGCTGGTTTCGATGTCGATGTCGATGAGCTTTTGCCCATCGACAATCGCCACGCGCAGTTCTTCCTGCTGCGTGGCGTTAAATAGCATGCGTTTCATGATTCACTCCGTGACCTTCAGGTCATCTTCAATGCCGCTGGCAACCCGTGTCGCCGTATGCGGCTGGCATTTATGGGGCGCATGCTGGAGCGTCTCTGGTCTGACTGGCCTCACGAAGCCGGCTGCATTGCCGTCGGCACTGCATCATGCATCCTCGCCGTACTTCCGGTACGGCGCGTTGGCACGCCTTGGTCCGAGGGAAATCGACCTCGGCCTCGTTGAGTCCATTCAATCCAAACACGCTGCAGGGCGGAGTGTCCGAAGGGAATTGCCTTGATGTGCGGCGTCGCAGCGCATGCGCTGAAGCCGTACGGGCGCTGACGCGGTTTTATCCGGGTGCCGAGTGCGTACTGAAAGCATGCCGGACGCACATGCAGGGGGCAGGCGCGCGAAACACGGCAACATCGATACGAGACAGCTCGGTCAAGCCAAACGGAACGTCATGGTTCAACAGTTTCGGCAACCCGGGTACTACCACATCCACCAGCGAGCCCGCACAACAGGCGCTCTCGCCGGAAAAATCCTGAACATCCAGACATCCGATCCAACATTCCCGCGCGCCGCCCGATTGCAACAACGGTGGCAACCCTGGCTCGCGCAACAAATGCTGCATACACATCTTTTCCATCGAATTTGCAATAAGGCGAGGCCGATGGAGACGCCCCTGTGTAGAATGTGCTTTTTATTCTTACACTTACGCCGCAGCCTCCTGGCTACGGCCGGTCGATTATATATTCAAAATGAAGGACTTAGCGAGCTTTTCAGGGAACAGCGAAAGAATCCCGGCCGCAACAGCGCAACCACAAGTCCTCAGCCAAGTCCAACTGGTCACGATTTCGGAAGAAGAAGCCGGTCAGCGTATCGACAATTTTCTGCTGCGCATCTTCAAGGGCGTGCCAAAAAGCCATGTCTACCGGGTGCTGCGCTCGGGCGAGGTGCGCGTCAACAAGGGCCGCGTCGACCAGACCTACCGGCTATGCGAGGGCGATGTGCTGCGCCTGCCGCCGGTGCGCACCAGCGAACGCGCGCCGTCCGGCGCGCCGGGCGCCGAGTTCACCATACTGCTGGAAGACAGCCACCTGCTGGTCATCGACAAGCCGGCGGGAGTGGCGGTTCATGGGGGCTCGGGCGTCAGTTATGGCGTGATCGAGCAATTGCGTTCCTCCCGTCCGGATGCCAAGTTCCTCGAACTGGTGCACCGGCTGGACCGCGACACATCGGGCATCCTGATGCTGGCCAAGAAGCGCTCCGCGCTGACCAATCTGCACGAGCAGATCCGGGAAGGCAGCCTCGACAAGCGCTACTTCACGCTGGTGAAGGGCGACTGGACCAATCCGCGCCAGCACATCCGGCTGGCGCTGCACAAGTACAGCACGCCGGACGGCGAGCGGCGGGTCAGGGTGCAATCGGACGGCATGGCGTCGCACACGATTTTCAACCTTGTGAAAAAATATGGACCTTACGCCTTGCTCGAGGCGGAACTGAAAACCGGCCGTACCCACCAGATCAGGGTGCATCTGGCATCCAGTGGATTTCCGATCGTCGGCGATGACAAATACGGCGACTTCGCGCTGAATCGCGAAATGCAGCGGTCGGAAGGCCAGAGGGCGGCCTTCAAGCGCATGTTCCTGCACGCGCACCAGCTGACCTTCGTCCATCCCGACAGTGGCAAGCCGGTCACTCTGAAGGCGGGATTGCCGCCGGAATGCCAGCGCCTGCTCAAGGCGCTGGAGCAGCAAGCCGCGGGATGACGCACAATCTGCAACTATCTAGAATATCGTTATCAGAAAGCGAAAGGGCCTGGACGGCCACATCATGCCAAGAAAACAATTTGATCTGATCGTATTTGACTGGGACGGCACTTTGATGGACAGCACCGGCACCATCGTCAAGTGCATCCAGGCCGCCGCGCGCGACCTCGGTCTGCCGGTGCCGGACCATCGCGCGGCGTCCTACGTGATAGGCCTCGGCCTGCAGGACGCGATGGAAGCGGTGCTGCCGGATCTCGATCCAAAATACTACCCGCGCATGGTGGAGCGCTATCGCTACCATTACCTTGCCCAGGACCAGGAGCTGACGCTGTTCGACGGCGTTCCGGAAATGCTTGCCGACTTGTCCCAGCAAGGCTATTTCCTGGCCGTGGCCACCGGCAAGAGCAGGGTGGGGCTGAACCGCGCGCTCAATACCGCCAAGCTCCTGTCGGTGTTCGATGCCACCCGCTGCGCAGATGAAACCTTCTCCAAGCCGCATCCGGCCATGCTGCAGGAACTGACCCGCGAACTCGGCCAGGACCTCAGGCGCACGGTCATGATCGGCGATACCACCCATGACCTGCAGATGGCCATCAACGCCGGCGCAGGCGGCATCGGTGTGCACTATGGCGCCCATACGCCCGAAGAGCTCATGCCCCTCAATCCGCTCTTCACCGCGGATTCCGTGCGGCATCTGCATGCCTGGCTCAACGAGCACGCCTGATGAGCGACGCCGACACTGACATCTTCATTTGCGAAGCGGCGGATCTTGAAGAAGGTGGCAAGGGTATGCGCTTTCCGGTGACCGCTGGCTTCGAGGATCGCACCGGGTTTGTGGTGCGCTACGGCGGCAGCGTGCGCGGCTTCCTGAACCGCTGCGCACATGTGCCGATCGAGCTCGACTGGAACGAAGGCCAGTTCTTTGAGTCGAGCGGCCTGTATCTGATGTGCTCCACCCACGGCGCACTCTACGACCCTGAAACCGGGCGCTGCGCGGGCGGCCCTTGCCGCGGCGGCAGTCTTCGCCCGATCTGCGTCGTCGAACGCGACGGAAAGATCTACTGGCAGCCGGATGACTACATCCGTCCGGCCCGGGCCTGAGGCAAGCAACCAAGCAACGAGCGATAACATTGAGCATGGATAACCAGAATAATTCGATTGCCTCCTCCACGCCGGCCGAAGCGCCGCTGCGCAGCGTCGCCTGGGAACGTGAAACCCTGGAAAAGCTGGCCTTTGCGACATTGGCCGAGCAGCGCGCCCGGCGCCGCTGGAATATTTTTTTCCGCTTCCTGTTCGCTGGCCTGATCCTGCTAGGCCTGGCGCTGGCATTCGACTATACCGGCGCCGACATGGAGGCCGTGGGCAAGCACAGTGCCCTGATCGAAATCGACGGCACCATCGAAAGCGGTGGCGGAAGCGGCTCGGCCGATTCCGTGGTGCCTGCTCTGAACCGCGCCTTTTCCGACGAGGCTGCAGTCGGCGTGATCCTGCGCATCAACAGCCCCGGCGGCAGCCCCGTTCAGGCGGGCATCATCAACGATGAGATTCAGCGCCTGCGCAAGGCCTACCCGCAAAAACCGCTGTATGTCGTGGTGGACGAAATGTGCGCCTCCGGCGGCTACTACATTGCCGCAGCGGCCGACCGCATCTATGTCAACAAGGCCAGCATCGTCGGCTCCATCGGCGTATTGATGGATGGCTTCGGCTTTACCGGCCTGATGGACAAGCTGGGAATCGAGCGCCGGCTGCTGACGGCGGGCGAGAACAAGGGTTTCATGGACCCGTTCAGCCCGGTGCAGCCCAAGCAGGTCGAATATGCCCGCGGCATGGTCAATGAAATCCACCAGCAGTTCATCGACGTCGTCCGCCAGGGCCGCGGCAAGCGCCTCAAAGAAACGCCGGAAATGTTTACCGGGCTGTTCTGGAGCGGCGCGCGCGCGGTGGAACTGGGCCTTGCCGACGGTTTCGGCACCGTCAATACGGTGGCCCGCAATGAATTGAAAACGGACGATATCGTCGATTACACCAAGCATGAAGGACTGCCCGAGCGGGTGCTGAAGAAATTCGGCGCCGCGGTGGGCGCCGGCGCCGGCGCTTCCCTGGTTGGCAATGCAGGCGCCCGGCCAGCGCTGCGCTAGAGGACGCCGTCCGACGGCATCGTCATTATTGGGCCAGCAGGGAAAAAACAGTCGGTTTCTTATGGAAATCGGGCAGCTTCCCGGCGTCCACATCCCGTTTCCAGCGCGCAGCCGACTGCGTCCGGATGCTTTCCGTCACCAGCGTGAGGTCGGTGGCGACGGAAATCAGTGTGCCGGGTTGGCATGCCGCCGCCAGGGCTTCCAGCAGCGCGGCATTGCGGTAAGGCGTTTCAATGAATAACTGAGTCTGTCGCTCGCGCCGGGACCGGTCTTCCAGTTCGCGCACTCGCTTCTGGCGCTGCGCGGCATCGGTCGGCAGGTAGCCATTGAAGGCAAAACTCTGCCCGTTCAGACCGCCGGCCATCACCGCCAGCAGCAGCGACGAAGGCCCGACCAGCGGCCTGACGCGGATATTCCTTTCATGTGCAAGCCGCACCAGGTTGGCGCCCGGATCAGCTACCGCCGGCACGCCCGCTTCGGAAATCAGGCCGGCATCCTGGCCATCCAGCAATGGCTGCAGCAAGCCTGGAAGCGCCGCTGTCTGGGTGTTGACATTGAGTTCGCTGATGCGGATTTCCTGCATCGGCCTGGCAAGCGGGTAGGCTTGCGCCACGGTCCTCAGGAATGCCCGGGTGGTTTTCGCATTCTCGGCGATGAAGTAGTCCAGCCTTGCCGTGATGGCCTGCACTTCCTCGGGAATCACATCGGAAAGCGCGCAGCCGGATGCGACGTCCGCCGGGCCGAGCATATTGGGTAGCAGGTAGAGAGTGCCGGTCATGGAATGGGTGTGATCAGGTGTGGGCGGTGAAGAAGGCAATGCCTGCGCGGCGCAGCATGGACGTCAGGGCAATCAGCGGCAGGCCGGTGAGGGCGGTGGGGTCGACGCCGCGCACGCTTTCAAGCAGCGCAATGCCCAGCCCTTCGTTGCGGGCGCTGCCGGCGCAGTCATAAGGCTGCTCGATGCGCAGGTAAGCATCCAGTTCCGCATCCGGCAGGTCGCGAAAAGCGACGAAGGTCTGCACATTTTCAATCTGGAGCGGCGTCCGCGCGGCAGGCCGGCCATCCAGCAGGCACAGTGCGGTATGAAATACCACCTCCCGGCCGCGCATCAGCCGCAATTGCGCCAGGGCGTTCTCATGTGTTCCTGGCTTGCCTATCTGAATCCCATCCAGCGTGGCGACCTGGTCGCAGCCTATGACCAGGCATCCCGGCGCTTGCGCCGCGATCGCCACGGCCTTCTGCTGGCACAACCGCATCGCGGTCGCTTCCGGTGATTCGCCAGGCTCCGGCGTCTCATCAATGTCCGGCGATATCACTTCAAACGGAATGTGCAGGCGCTGCAGCAGTTCCTTCCGATACGGAGAACTGGATCCGAGTATCAGTCGGGGAGCGGGGTTTTCTGGCATGGCGCGTTGATATAGCGTTGAATTGATCAAAAACTCGTCTAAGGCTTTGACGATTAAAGGAAAAGCCTGTTATTATCGCAGGTTTTCCGGCTATGCCTAAACCTATGGACGCCTTCGTCATCGACGCCTTTGATTTTTGTCGTCAAAAACTTGAGCGCGCCGGCGAGACGGCGCTTGCGGACATGCCCCGGCTGACAGCCGAACTGACCGATGCGCAGGGCAGTCTTCACTGGAAGGTGCAGGGCGGCTCGGACGGGAAGGGGCATCCCAGGCTGATCTTGCAGGTTTCCGGGCCGGTGCATCTGCGTTGCCAGCGTTGCCTGCAGCCTTTCGAATTTGCGATCGATTCATCCTCGGTGCTGATTCTCGCCCAGGACGAAGCCAGTGCTGATGCGCTCGAAGAGCAGTTGGATGACGACAGCATCGACGTCGTTGCCGGCTCCCGGACCATGGACATGGCGGCAATGATCGAGGATGAGGCCTTGCTGGCGCTGCCCTTGTCTCCGAAGCATGATGTCTGCCCGGACCCGGCGGATTTCGCAGCGGTCAGCAGCAAGAAGGCGGAATCGCCGTTCGCGGTGCTCAAGAATTTGAAGTAGTGATTCGACCCTGGCTGGATGCAGGGTGTTTCAAATACTGCCGGTCTCGTGCTGGCAGGGATGTTCCCGGTTCCGGCAGTCGAATCATCAGTCGGATGTGTTAAAATTTCAGATCTCAGTTTTAGGAGTTATCATGGCAGTTCAACAAAATAAGAAGTCCCCGTCCAAGCGTGGCATGCATCGCGCGCATGATTTCCTGGTTGCGCCTCCGATCGCGGTAGAGCCGACCACCGGCGAAACCCATCGTCGTCACCACATCAGCCCGAACGGTTTCTACCGTGGCCGCAAAGTGCTGAAGACCAAGAACGACGAGTAATCACACCATTGTGCCAAGCTGAACGCGGCGTAACGAGTTATACGACTTGGCGCCGCTTTTTATATGCTCAAGCAACATTTTCTGTCATTTTGACTCATGCCGATTCTGGCCGATAATGCGGTTGGGCCAGGCACTGAAACAATAATGACAATTACACTTTCCATAGACTGCATGGGTGGCGACCACGGTCCGTCGGTCACTGTTCCCGCTGCAGTATCCTTTCTCGCCGCAGAGTCCGGCGCTGCGCTGATATTGGTTGGCAAAACCGATGTCATCGAAGCCGAGCTGAAAAAGCACAAGGCGGCAAACCATCCCCGTATCACGATCGTCAATGCCACCGAAGTGGTCACGATGGACGATACGCTGGAAGTTGCGATGCGCCGCAAGAAAGACTCCTCGATGCGGGTTGCGATCAGCCTGGTCAAGGAAGGTCGCGCCCAGGCTTGCGTCTCGGCCGGCAACACGGGCGCGCTGATGGCGGTTTCCCGTTACCTGCTCAAGACCCTGCCCGGCGTTGACAGGCCAGCGATCTGCACCATTCTCCCTAACCAGAAGGACGGCCCGACCTACATGCTGGATCTGGGCGCGAACGTCGACTGCGAGCCCCAGCACCTGCACCAGTTTGCTCTGATGGGCTCGGCCCTGGTGTCGGCCATGGAAGGCAAGCCCAAGCCTACGGTCGGTCTGCTCAATATCGGTGAAGAGGATATCAAGGGCAACGATCTTGTGAAGCGGACAGCGCAGCTGCTGCGCGAAGACCATGCCCGCGGCATCCTGAATTTCCACGGCAACGTCGAAGGCAATGACATTTTCGAGGGTACGACCGATATCGTCGTCTGCGACGGCTTTGTCGGCAACGTGGTGCTGAAGGCATCGGAGGGCGTTGGACGTTTCGTCAAGAACGCGCTGACTGCCGAGTTCAAGCGCAATCCGCTGAACATGCTCGGCGCGCTGATCGCCAGCGGGGCGATTCGCGCTTTTTCACGCCGCATGAATCCGTCCCGTTACAATGGCGCCAGTCTGCTGGGCTTGCGCGGCCTGGTATTCAAGAGCCATGGCGGTGAAAACGCCTACGGCTATGAATTTGCAATCAAACGCGCGTACGAGGCGGTGCACCATGATGTACTTGCCCGGATTTCCAAAGCCATCGCGGAACTGATGCCTCAGGCAGGTCAGTCGGCACAGACCGAAGACGCCCAGCCTGCTCCGCGACTCACCGAAGATAAAACCGCATGACCCTTTACAGCAAAATCATCGGTACGGGTAGCTACCTGCCGCCACGTCGGGTAAGCAACCATGAACTGTCCGCACAACTGGCGGAGCAGGGCATCGAGACCTCCGACGAGTGGATCGTATCGCGCAGCGGCATCTCGGCCCGTCATTATGCGGATGCCGACATGAAGTCCAGCGATCTGGCAGTGAACGCCGCGCAGAAGGCGCTCGACATGGCAGGCTGCAGCGCCAACGAAGTCGACCTGATACTGCTTGCGACTTCGACCCCGGATTATTTCGGCGGTTTTCCCAGCACCGCATGCGTGGTGCAGAACAAGCTCGGCATCACCAACCACTGTGCCGCAGTGGATATTCAGGCAGTGTGCAGCGGCTTTGTCTACGCATTATCGATGGCCGACAGCTTCATCCGGACCGGCATGCACAAAAAAGTGCTGGTGATCGGTACCGAAGTGTTTTCCCGCATTCTGGATTTCAAGGACCGCACCACTTGCGTACTGTTCGGCGATGGTGCCGGCGCAGTGCTGATGTCCGCCTCCAATGAGCCCGGCATACTGGCTACCCGCCTGCATGCCGACGGCAGCCAGGCCGGCATACTGTGCGTCCCCGGCAACGTCAACGCTGGCGCGATCGCCGGCAGCGCCTTCCTCCACATGGATGGCCAGGCGGTCTTCAAGCTCGCGGTGTCGGTGCTGGAGAAGGTCGCGCACGAGGCGATGGACGCCGCTGGCGTATCGGCTTCCGAGGTCGACTGGCTCATTCCCCATCAGGCAAATATTCGCATCATGCAGGGCACGGCCAAGAAGTTGGGCCTGCCCATGGAAAAAATGGTGGTGACCGTCGATCAGCACGGCAACACCTCGGCCGCATCGATCCCGCTGGCGCTCGACCAGGCCATGCGCGATGGCCGGATCAAGCCGGGCCAGACCGTGCTGATGGAAGGCGTCGGCGGCGGCTTTACCTGGGGTGCGGCGCTGGTCCGCATGTGACAGACGAAAAAGACAAGAAGATACGATGAAATTCGCATTTGTATTTCCAGGGCAGGGATCGCAAGCCATCGGCATGCTCAATGGTTTCGGCGATAACCCGGTTGTCAAGGACACCGTGTCCGAGGCATCCGAAACCATCAAGGTGGACCTTGCCAAGCTGATCGCCGAAGGCCCGAAGGAAGAACTGGATCTCACCACCAATACCCAGCCGGTGATGCTGGCTGCCGCGGTGGCAACCTGGCGCGCCTGGCTCGCCGCTGGCGGCCCAATGCCGGCACTGGTAGCCGGTCATAGCCTGGGCGAATATTCCGCGCTGGTTGCAGCCGGCGTGATCCGGTTTGCCGACGCCGTGCCTCTGGTACGTTTTCGTGCGCAGGCCATGCAGGAAGCGGTGCCGGTCGGGCAGGGCGGCATGGCTGCCATTCTCGGTCTGTCAGACGAGGACGTTCGCGCTGCCTGCACCGATGCAGCACAGGGCGAAGTTGTCGAACCGGTTAACTTCAATGCGCCAGCGCAGGTCGTCATTGCCGGCCACAAGGGCGCAGTCGAGCGCGCCTGTGACGCTGCCAAGGCACGCGGCGCCAAGCGCGCCCTGGTTCTGCCGGTCTCGGCCCCGTTCCATTCGTCGCTGCTGCAACCCGCCTCCATCAGGCTGCGCGACTATATCGCAGGGCTGGCCTTCGCCGCCCCGGCCCTGCCGCTGATCAACAACGTCGATGTCGCCATCGTCAACGATCCGGCCTCCATCAAGGACGCGCTGGTTCGCCAGGCTGCCAGCCCGGTGCGCTGGGTTGAGACCGTGCAGAAGTTTGCGGCGCAAGGCGTAACCCATGTGATCGAGTGCGGCCCGGGCAAAGTGCTGTCGGGCCTCACAAAGCGGATCAACGGCGACCTGACAGGCGACGCGATCGTCGACCAGGCATCCCTCGAAAGAATACTGGAGCTCGTTAAGCAATGACCAATCCTGCACAACTGGAAGGCCAAATCGCTCTGGTGACGGGCGCTTCGCGCGGTATCGGGCGCGCAATCGCGCTCGAACTGGCAAGGCAGGGCGCAAAGGTGATCGGCACTGCGACTTCAGAGGCCGGTAGCGCCGCCATCTCCCAATATATGAACGAGCTCGGCGAAGGCCGTGGTCGTGGCATGGTGCTGGATGTAAACGATGCCGAGCGCTGCACTGCGCTTGTCGCCGACATCCAGAAGGAATACGGCGGCCTGTCAATTCTCGTCAATAACGCCGGCATCACGCAGGACCAGCTGGCCATGCGAATGAAGGACGAGGAATGGGATGCCGTCATCGCAACCAACCTCACCTCGGTGGCCCGGCTGTCACGGGCCGTGCTGCGCGGGATGATGAAGGCCAAACATGGCCGCATCATCAACATCACTTCGGTGGTCGGATCGGCCGGCAATCCAGGGCAGATGAACTATGCGGCAGCCAAGGCTGGCGTGGCCGGCATGAGTCGTGCCCTTGCACGGGAAATCGGCAGTCGCAACATCACGGTCAACTGCGTGGCCCCCGGGTTCATCGATACAGACATGACGCGCGCACTGGATGAGCAGCAGGTTTCCTCGCTGCTTCAGCAGATCCCGCTGGCCCGGCTCGGTCAGCCGTCGGACATCGCGGCTGCCGTGGCTTTTCTGGCCTCTCCGCAAGCTGGCTATATCACTGGCACCACGTTGCATGTCAACGGCGGCATGTACATGAACTGAATCCGATTCAGCCTGACGGCCACGCAATGGCAAGCCGTTTTGCATGCCGCGTCCGGTACCGCCGAATCGCAGTCCGAAAATCAATTTTTCGCGCGCAAACCTGATAAAATGCGCGCACTTTCTGCAACCCCACCCTTTGGAGGCACAACATGTCCGATATCGAAACACGCGTCAAGAAGATCGTCGCTGAACAACTTGGCGTAGCCGAGGCAGACATCAAGACCGAATCTTCTTTCGTTGACGACCTTGGCGCTGATTCGCTCGATACCGTTGAGCTGGTCATGGCTCTGGAAGACGAATTTGAAATGGAAATTCCTGACGAGCAAGCCGAGAAAATCACCACGGTCCAGCAAGCTATCGACTACGCCAAGGCGAACGTCAAGGCCTGATCGAACCAGTTTGAAAGACTCCAGGAGATACGTTTGAGCCGCTCACAACAGCGCCGCGTCGTTATTACTGGTCTGGGATGCATTTCGCCCGTCGGCAATTCGATCGACGATGCGTGGAGCGCCCTGACTGCCGGCACTTCAGGCATCGCAACCATCACGCGCTTCGATGCATCATCCTTCAGCACACGCTTTGCCGGCGAGGTAAAGGGATTCAAGATTGACGACTACATTCCTGCCAAGGAAGCGCGTCACATGGATACCTTCATCCACTATGGCATGGCCGCCGGCATGCAGGCCATGCAGGACAGCGGCCTTGAGGTGACCGAGGCGAACGCGGATCGCATCGGGGTCATTGTCGGCTCTGGCATAGGTGGCTTGCCGATGATCGAGGAAACCCATGCTGAATTGACCAGCCGCGGGCCACGTCGCATCAGCCCGTTCTTTGTGCCAGCGTCGATTATCAACATGATTTCCGGCCACCTCTCCATCAAGTATGGTTTGAAAGGTCCGAATCTGGCGATCGTTACAGCCTGTACCACAGGCTTGCACTGCATCGGCGCCGCAGGCCGGCTTATCGAGTACGGCGATGCGGACGTGATGATTGCAGGCGGCGCCGAATCCACGATTTCCCCGTTGGGCCTGGGTGGCTTCGCTTCTGCAAGAGCCTTGTCGGCCCGGAACGACGACCCATTGACCGCCTCCCGTCCCTGGGACAAGGATCGTGATGGATTCGTGCTTGGCGAAGGCGCTGGCGTGATGGTGCTCGAAGAGTATGAGCATGCCAAGGCCCGTGGTGCACACATCTATGCCGAATTACTCGGTTTTGGCATGAGTGCCGATGCACATCACATGACCGCGCCGCTGGAAGATGGCGATGGTGCGCGTCGTTGCATGCTGGCTGCGATGAAAAACGCGGGTGTCAACGCGGACCAGGTCAACTATGTAAATGCGCACGGCACGTCGACGCCGCTGGGAGATGTCGCCGAGACAATCGCTATCAAGCGTGCACTGGGTGATCATGCGAAAAGCGTCGTCGTCAACTCGACCAAGTCCATGACGGGCCATTTGCTTGGCGGCGCCGGCGGGCTTGAATCGGTCTTTACCGTGCTCGCCGTGCACAAGCAGCTTTCGCCGCCGACAATCAACATCTTTAATCAGGATCCCGCATGCGATCTCGATTACTGTGCCAATGTCGCTCGGGAAATGCCGATCAATGTTGCGGTTAAAAATTCGTTTGGTTTCGGCGGCACAAACGGAACACTTGTTTTCGGCAAGATCTGATATTCAGAACCGCCGCTATCCAGCCAGGCGGTTCTACCAACAACCATGACCATTGCGGTCTCGGTCATGGTTTCTCCCTCCCGCCTGCTCACCATTGCAGTTCGCAGCATGGTCTTGCTGGCCGCCGTGGCACTCTTTCTGACTCTTTCCGTCAACTCGAATTTAAACGCGATTTTCCGCTTTCAAATTTCGCTTGTTGCCTCCATCTTGCTGGGAAGCGCGATATTTCTACTGCGGCGTCCCGGAAAAACGTTCCATATTGATATTTCCGGCATCGGACAAATCCGGTTGACGCAATATAGCGGGGTGTCCATACCATACAAAAATACAGGCATGTCGTTAGACGGTTCATCCGGCCAACTGGTTCAACTGAGTCCGGATTCTATTCTCTGGCCGCATCTGATGTTGTTGCGTCTCAAGACTGCTCAAGGCAGGCTTTTTTCAATTCCTGTCATGAACTACAGTCCGGCCGCCTCGGATTTTGCGCAGTTGCTGGTCTCGTGCAAATGGATTGCTGCTCAGCCGGCCCTTCGTAAAATAAATGATTAACCCGGGTAGAAAATTGAACTTGTTTAATTTCACTGAGTCAACATATCGCCGCATACATGCTGCACAATATCAAGGATTTGCGGATTGACAACCGAACGCGACATTGATCAACTGCTAGTTGAGCGCGTGCAGCGCGGCGACAAAAGAGCGTTCGAGCTATTGGTCTCCAAATATCAACGCAAGCTCATGCGGCTGGTGTCGAGGCTGGTGCGCGACCAGGCTGAAGCGGAAGATGTTGTTCAGGAAGCTTTTATTAAAGCCTATCGTGCATTGCCGCAGTTCCGTGGCGATTCCGCGTTTTATACTTGGTTGTATCGAATTGGAATCAATACCGCGAAGAATTATCTTGTTACTCAGGGCAGGCGCGCCCCGACGTCAACGGAAGCTGATGCAGAAGAAGCCGAAACTTTTGACGATGGAGAGCACCTAAGAGACATCAATACTCCTGAGTCAATGCTGGCCACCAAGCAAATCGCCGAAACGGTGAACGTTGCAATGGATGCCTTGCCTGAGGAATTGCGCATGGCGATTACTTTGCGCGAGATCGAAGGATTGAGCTACGACGAAATCGCCGAAGCAATGGGATGCCCAATCGGCACCGTAAGAAGTCGGATTTTTCGCGCCAGGGAAGCAATTGCCGAAAAGCTGCGACCTCTGCTTGGTACCGCACTGGATAAACGCTGGTAAGAATAAACAGAACAATGAGTTGTTTACAAGGGATTGGTTGTCAGTTTTGGCGAGGTTAATTATGGATACGAAAAGCTTGGCGCAGGAACGGATTTCGGTTTTCGCAGATGGCGAAACCAGCGATGAACAGCTGGAAATCGCGCTGGCAGACCTGCATCAGCATGATGCGAAGGAAACCTGGGATATCTACCACCGGATAGGTGACATCCTGCGTTCAGATGAAATGGATGTCCCGATGAGCGCGGGATTTTCTGCGCGAATGGCGGCCAGCCTCGCGGCCGAGCCCGCCTTGCTCGCGCCCAAACGTACCACCAAGCCTGGCAGGACAGGGGCACGTCGTTTCGCACTGCCCGGTGTCCTTGCCGCGGCTGCCGCCGCAGTGGCGTTCGTTGGCACACCACAGCTCATTGTCGCCTTTCAAGGGCAACCTGCAGCAGCGCCTGCACTGGCTGTCGTTGCGGATGGCGGTGTTGAACGTACTGCACTGACCGCCGGAGCGCGCTCTGGCCAGGTACTCCGCGAACAGGGAATTGATGAATATCTGATGGCGCACCAGCGGTTTTCTCCTTCTGTGTACAGTTCCGCTCAATATGCGCGTTCGGCTACGTTCGCAAACGAATCTGGTAAATAATCTTTATGCGGCGAACACTGGCCCTGTTTAAATTTGTTCTAGCTGTCTCCAGTTTTATCGCCTTCAGTTCGCACGCAGAGCCTGCGCCGACGGGTGAATCCCGCGACGCGCAGGCTTTATTGCGCACCATACAGTCGGCAGCACAAAAACTGAATTACTCCGGCACCTTTGTGTACCAGCAAGGTAGCCAGGTCCGCACTTCCCGTATTACCCACTTGGTAGAGGGCAAGAACGAGATCGAGAAACTCGAGGTCCTGGATGGGCAACCCCGGGAGTACATACGCAGCAATGATGAAATCATTTGCTACGTTCCCGATGCTAAAACCCTGCTGGTCGAGAAACGCGTTGCGCCCGATGTATTTCCAGCCTTGCTTGCGGCCAATGCCGATACGCTTGCCGAACATTACACGGTGCGCAAAGGCGAGTCCGGCAGGGTGGCCGGTTTTGACTGCCAGTCCGTGATCCTCGAACCCAAGGATGATCTCCGCTATGGTTACAAGCTGTGGGCTGAAAAGTCTACTGGGCTGCTGTTGCGGGCGCAGACGATCAACGACGCTGGCGCGGTCGTGGAACAGATATCCTTCACCCAATTGGCAATCGGCAATGTCGATCGGAATCGGGTAAAGCCGAGCTTTATCAATACCCGGGGCTGGCGCGTGGAGAATGCAGTCATGAGCCAGGTTGATCTGTCTAACTGGACAGTGAAGCGGCTGCCCCCTGGCTTCCTGAGGACGCGCGAACTCAGACGCATGGTGTCCGATATCCCGGTACAGCCAGGGATGCCTCCCAGCCAGCGCGAGGTTTCACAGATCGTTTTCTCTGATGGACTTGCCGCCATTTCGGTATTCATCGAGCCCGGAACGCAAAGCCGTACTGAAGGCTCCCTTCAGCAAGGGGCGATGAATATTCTTGGCAAGCGGCAAGGCGAATTTTGGCTTACCATTGTTGGCGAAGTGCCATCGAACGCGATCCGGCAGGTAGCGAATTCCATTGAATATAAACCGAGCAAGTAGCCAAATGAAATCAGCGTATCCCATAAGGCGCCTTCTATCCGTAATGATATTAGGCGCCGTGGGCGCGTTCAGCGCGCCCGTGTCTCCCGTTTTTGCACAGCCTGCAGTTGCAACGCCGTCGGCGGCATTGCCTGACTTTACGGATCTGGTCGACAAAGTCGGACCAGCCGTGGTCAATATCCGGACTACGGAACGGACCAAGATGGGCGCCCAGGGAAATGGCGGTCTTCCCCCGGGAATGGACGATCCAGAAATGCAGGAGTTCTTTCGCCGCTTTTTCGGTGTTCCCATCCCGCGGCAGCAGCCAGAGACGCCACGCGGCCGCCGCCAGGGGCCTCAACAGCAGCAACAGGAGGAGGAAGTGCCGCGCGGTGTCGGTTCCGGGTTCATCATCTCGCCGGACGGCTATGTGCTGACGAATGCGCATGTGGTCGAAGGGGCAGATGAGGTCTATGTGACGCTGACTGACAAGCGCGAGTACAAGGCAAAAATCATCGGTTCGGACAAGCGTACCGATGTCGCCCTGGTCAAGATTGAAGGCAGCAATCTGCCCAGGCTGAACTTTGGCGACTCCAACAAGCTGCGAGTCGGTGAGTGGGTAATCGCGATCGGTTCGCCGTTTGGGCTGGACAACACCGTCACTGCCGGCATCATCTCCGCCAAGGCAAGGGATACCGGCGATTATCTGCCGCTGATTCAGACCGACGTTGCAGTCAATCCTGGCAACTCCGGAGGCCCGCTGATCAATATGCGGGGCGAAGTCATTGGCATAAATTCGCAGATTTACAGCCGCTCGGGCGGTTATATGGGCATCTCATTCGCGGTGCCGATCGACGAAGCCATCCGCGTTTCCGAGCAACTCAAGACCACGGGACGCGTGACGCGTGGCCGCATAGGCGTGCAGATTGGCGAAGTCACCAAGGATGTGGCTGATTCACTGGGCTTGCCCAAGGCGAATGGCGCGCTGGTGCAGCGGGTCGAGCAGGGCGGACCGGCGGAGAAGGGTGGTATCGAGGCGGGCGATATCATCGTCAAATTCAATGGCGCGGCCATCGAGAAATCCAGCGATCTCCCGCGTATGGTGGGCAACACCAAGCCTGGTGCGCGCTCCACCGTGACTGTCTGGCGCAAGGGTGCTGCGCGCGACTTGACCATCAATATCGGCGAGATGGAACCGGATAACAGGGTAGCCAAGGAAGAGGCAAGAAAGCCCAAACCTGAACAGGCAGTCAATACCCTCGGACTGGCGGTGACGGACCTGACCGAAGCGCAGAAGCGGGAGTTGAAGATCGATGGCGGCGCAGTGATCGAAAACGCGGAAGGTGCCGCGGCGCGTGCAGGCTTGCGTCCCGGTGACATCGTTCTGCGGATCAACAACACCGACGTCAAGGATGGAAAGCAGTTCAACGCGCTGGTTTCCAAGCTCGAGCCCAAGAAGACGGTGCTCCTGCTCGTCAGGCGCGGCGAAGCCTCCCAGTTCGTGACCATCAAACCAAACGGGCAATAAGCTTCGGCACAGCAGGCCGCACACCGGGTGCAGCCTGCTGCTTTCTTGCGAAACACTTACTTCCTAACGTCATATCCAGCCCTCGATCACAACCGCACTTGAACGATTTCATTCTCTATTCACGGTCCTATTGCCATCTATGCGACGACATGCTTGCGGCGCTACGTGCCCATCCGCAGGCAAGCCAGTTTCATGTCAGAGTAATGGATGTTGATGAGGACGACGATCTCGTACGTCAGTACGATGAGCTGGTGCCAGTGTTAATTGGCATAAAGCCTGATGGTTCCGAGGTCAGGATCTGCCACTATTTCCTCGATCAGGAAGCGCTGAACGCTCTCCTTTCTCCCTGAACGCCAAGTTTCCGCATCGTCACTGTGTGAAATCCGGTAAAATGCGGCGCTGAATAACCATACTGTAGCAAGGCGCTCGCCTGGGGAGAGCTTCCCCCTCAGAGCGCCTTTTTTGTAATTGGCATCTTGTTAATGAATAACATACGCAATTTCTCGATCATCGCGCATATCGACCACGGAAAATCCACGCTGGCCGACCGCATCATTCAGCTCTGCGGCGGCTTGTCGGACCGTGAAATGGAAGCGCAAGTCCTTGATTCGATGGATCTCGAGCGCGAGCGGGGCATCACCATCAAGGCGCAGACGGCGGCGCTGTCGTACAAGGCGCGCGATGGCCAGATCTACAACCTCAACCTGATCGACACGCCAGGCCACGTTGACTTCAGTTATGAAGTCAGCCGTTCCCTGTCCGCCTGTGAGGGCGCATTGCTGGTCGTGGATGCATCCCAGGGCGTGGAAGCGCAGACGGTGGCAAATTGTTATACGGCTTTGGATCTCGGTGTGGAAGTGGTGCCGGTTCTTAACAAGATCGATCTGCCATCCGCCGATCCGGATAATGCCAAGGGCGAAATCGAAGAGGTGATCGGGATTGATGCAAGCGACGCCGTGCTGTGCTCCGCCAAGAGCGGTCTGGGCGTCGAGGATGTGCTGGAATCATTGATTGCGAAAGTGCCGCCGCCCAAGGGCGACCCGGATGCGCCGCTTCAGGCGCTGATTGTCGACTCCTGGTTCGACAACTATGTCGGCGTGGTAATGCTGGTCAGGGTGATGAATGGCACCCTGCGTCCCAAGGACAAGATCCTGCTGATGGCGACCGGGGCCCAGCATCTGGTGGAAAGCGTCGGCGTCTTCACGCCCAAATCGGTTGCACGGGAAACCCTGTCGGCTGGTCAGGTAGGCTTCATCATCGCCGGCATCAAGGAATTGAAAGCGGCCAAGGTCGGTGACACCGTGACCCTGGCGACCAAGCCGGCGCCGGCGCCGCTGCCTGGTTTCAAGGAAGTCCAGCCGCAGGTGTTTGCCGGCCTGTTCCCGGTCGAGGCAAACCAGTACGACGCGCTGCGCGACTCGCTCGAGAAACTCAAGCTCAACGATGCCGCGCTGATGTATGAGCCGGAAGTGTCGCAGGCACTGGGTTTCGGTTTCCGCTGCGGCTTCCTCGGACTGCTGCACATGGAGATCGTGCAGGAGCGCCTGGAACGCGAGTTTGGCATGGACCTGATTACCACGGCGCCCACGGTGGTCTATGAGGTTATCCTGCGCGATGGCTCCACGCTGATGGTGGACAATCCGTCCAAGATGCCGGAACCGTCCAAGATCGAGGAAATCCGGGAACCTATCGTCACCGTGAACCTATACATGCCGCAGGAGTATGTAGGTTCGGTCATTACCCTCTGTACGCAGAAGCGGGGCGTGCAGACCAATATGAGCTACCACGGCAAGCAGGTGCAGCTGACCTATGAAATGCCGATGGCGGAGATAGTGCTGGACTTCTTTGACCGATTGAAATCGACCTCCCGCGGCTACGCCTCGATGGATTACGAATTCAAGGAATACCGCGCGTCGGATGTGGTGAAGGTCGACATGCTGATCAACAGCGAAAAGGTGGATGCGCTGGCAATTATCGTGCACCGTGCAAACAGTCAGTATCGTGGCCGCGCAGTGGCAGCCAAAATGCGCGAGCTGATCCCGCGCCAGATGTTTGACGTGGCAATTCAGGCAGCCATCGGCTCCAACATTATTTCCCGTGAAAACGTCAAGGCCTTGCGCAAGAACGTTCTGGCCAAATGCTATGGCGGCGACATCAGCCGCAAGCGCAAGCTGCTCGAAAAGCAGAAAGCCGGCAAGAAACGCATGAAGCAAGTGGGATCCGTCGAAATTCCGCAAGAAGCTTTCCTGGCAATTTTACAAGTGGACGAGAAATGACATTGCAAGCATTGTTGGGAAACTTTGCGCTGATTCTGTTTGTGCTGACGGTAGCGACCGGCATCGTCTGGTTTCTGGATGTGTTTTATCTGTCCAGGCAGCGCCGGGCGCGTGCTGACGCTGCCCTGGCCGAATTCGATGCCCGCAATGCACGGCTTGCCGCCGACGGCATGCCTCAGGAAACGCATGGGCGTAGCGCCATCGCCGAGCGTTTGCTGAAGCAACCGACCTGGGTGGAATATTCCGGCAGCTTTTTTCCGGTCATTGCTCTCGTTTTTATCTTGCGCTCCTTTCTTTTCGAGCCATTCAAGATTCCTTCGAGTTCGATGGTGCCGACGCTGCAGATCGGCGATCTGATACTTGTGAATAAATTCACTTACGGCATCCGGCTGCCGGTGGTAAACAAGAAGATCATCGACATCAATACGCCGCAGCGCGGCGACGTGATGGTCTTTAAGTATCCGAAAGACATATCCCTCGATTACATCAAGCGGGTGGTGGGTGTGCCCGGCGACCGGGTCGAGTACCGGAATAAAAAGCTCATCATCAACGGCAAAGACGTTTCCTACAAGCAGCTTCCTGATTATCTGGATGAAGAGCACCTGACGTATTCGAAACAGTTCGAGGAAAACCTGACCGGGGTGGCGCACCGCATTCTGAACGACGACAGGGCGCCCGCTTATGTGCCGAATCCGGATGCCTTTCCGCGCAAGGAACTGTGCAGCTACAACTCGGAAGGATTCGTGTGCACAGTGCCTGCTGGACATTATTTTATGATGGGCGATAATCGAGATAATAGTCTGGATAGTCGATACTGGGGATTCGTACCGGACGAATACATCGTGGGCAAGGCATTTTTTGTCTGGATGAACCTTGGCAATCTGAAGCGGATAGGCAGTTTTCATTAGGCACGGCGGGAGCGAATCAATGAAAGTGTGGTCAAAGAAAAACCAGTACGGCATCTCGCTGACCGGCCTGATTTTTTTGCTCGCGGTGCTCGGCTTTATTGGCGTTCTGGCTTTGCGCATCGTGCCATCGGTGACGGAATACATGGCGGTCAAGAAGGCTATCTCCGCAGCCAGAGTGGCCGGAACGACGCCTCAGGAAATCCGGTCGGCGTTCGATCGTCATGCCGAGATTGCTTACATCCGTTCCATCAGCGGCAAAGACCTGGACATCAGCAAGGAAAACGACGTCAGTTTCTCTTATCAGAAAGTAATACATCTGGCCGGTCCGGCGAGCCTGGTGCTGGACTATGAAGGAAGCACTTCATCCAATCCGGCGTCCAGGAAGGCCGAATAGCAGGCACCTCACACCAACATGATGGATTTGACATTACTGCAGAACAGGCTGGGCCACACGTTCAAGGACGCCGCGCTATTGCAGCAGGCACTGACGCATCGCAGCCATAGCAGTCTGCATAATGAGCGGCTTGAGTTTCTTGGTGATTCGATACTGAACTGCGTGGTTGCTTCTCTGCTTTTCGAGCGGTACACGAAAATCGACGAAGGCGACCTTTCCCGGCTGCGCGCCAATCTCGTCAAGCAGCAATCCCTGTACGAAATCGCGCAAAAGCTCGAGCTGTCGCATTTTCTGCGCCTGGGCGAGGGAGAACTGAAGTCCGGCGGCTTCCGGCGGCCGTCCATCCTGGCCGACACGCTGGAAGCCCTGTTTGGCGCCGTGTTCCTCGACGCCGGCTTTGAAGCGGCGCGCAAGGTGATACGCACGCTGTATATCTCGATCCTCGATACCGTCGACCCGAAGACGCTGGGCAAGGATGCTAAGACACTGTTGCAGGAATTTCTCCAGGGGAAAAAGATCGCGCTGCCGCAATACAACGTGGTGGCGACGCACGGCGCGGCGCACAGCCAGGAGTTCGAAATCGAATGCCTGGTGCCCAAGCTGGACATCCAGGTATTCGGCACTGGCGGAAGCCGGCGCGCTGGCGAGCAGGCTGCCGCCAAGCTGGCGCTGGAAGCCGTACAGAAGGCCCTGACGAAATCTCCCGCCGGCGCGCGCAAGAGCAGGCCGCGCGCCTCCCAGTTGAAGCTGGCCGGCATTGCCACGGTGCAAGCCGAATTGCCGATAGACGAGGCCGTGCCGGAAAAGACAGCGCCATCTCGGGCCGAAGTCGGCCAGAAGCAAGCTGCACAGCCGACCGACGAAGGCGCACCCGGCCAGCCATTGGCCCCTACCCATACCAAGACCGCATGACAGAATCTGTTGCAACACCCGCGTTTCGCTGCGGTTACATCGCCATCGTGGGCCGGCCGAATGTCGGCAAATCCACCCTGATGAATGCGCTGATTGGCGCCAAGGTCAGCATTACCTCGCGCAAGGCGCAGACCACGCGCCACCGCATCACCGGGATCCAGACATCCGAGCGGGCGCAGTTCATCTATGTCGATACGCCCGGTTTCCAGACCCGGCATGCCAATGCGCTGAACAAGAAACTCAATCGCACGGTAAGCGATACCCTGACTGCGTCGGATGTGATCCTGTTCGTCGTGGAGGCTGGCACCTGGGGGCAGCCCGACCAGCAGGTGCTGGACCTGATCCCGGCCAATGTGCCCTGCATTCTGGTGATCAACAAGTCGGATTATGTGAAAGACAAGAAGGCGCTGATGCCGTTTGCCCAGAAAGTGGCCAGCCTGCATGCCTTCGCCGCCGTGGTGCCGGTCTCCGCCAAGCAGCGTTTTCAGCTGCAATACCTGCAGGATGAAATCGAGCAGCGCCTGCCCGAGAATGAGCCGATTTTCGATGCCGATGACATCACCGATCGCAGCGAGAAATTCCTGGCCGCGGAGATCGTGCGGGAAAAGGTGTTCCGCTTCGTCGGCGAGGAGCTGCCTTATACCAGCACGGTGCTGATCGAGAAGTTCGAGCAGGAAGGCAATCTGCGCCGTGTGTTCGCCGCCATCCTGGTCGAGCGCGACAGCCACAAGGCCATGCTGATCGGCCAGAAGGGCGCCAGGCTGAAGGAAATCTCCACCCAGTCCCGGCTCGATATGGAAAAACTGTTCGGCGGCCCGGTGTATCTGGAAATCTGGGTCAAGGTCAAATCGGGCTGGGCTGACAACGAAGCCGGCCTGCGGGCTTATGGTTATGAATAGGCCACGGCGATGGATGCGGATCGCCAGCTAGACCAGGACGGGCATGTTGCGGAGCGCAGGGCGGCAGCGCCTGCCGTCAAGTCCAGCGCTGCGCCCGCCAGGCGGCCACGTACGCCGGAGCGGGACATGCGGGTGGCCGAGCAGCCGGCCTTCGTGCTGCACAGCTATCCCTACAAGGAAACCAGCCTGATCGTCGATGTGCTGTCGCGCGACTATGGGCGGGTGGCGCTGGTCGCCAAGGGGGCCAAGCGGCCGCATTCCAAGCTGCGGGGCGTCCTGCAAACCTTCCAGCCGCTGTCGGTGGGCTGGAGCGGCAAATCCGAAGTGCGCAACCTGACGGCGGCCGAATGGCTGGGCGGCCTGCTGCCGCTGGAGAAGTCCGCCTTGCTGTGCGGCTTTTATCTCAATGAACTGCTGGTCAAGCTGCTGGCGAGGGACGACCCCCATCCGGCGCTGTTCGATCACTATGTGGAAGCGCTGAACAGGCTGGCGCATGGGGAAGCGGCCCCCATCGTACTGCGGCGCTTCGAACTGGCGCTGCTGCGCGAGACCGGCGTGGCCGGCGACATCGCGGTCGATGCAACGACGCGCCAGCCAGTCGAGCCGGAAGGCTGGTATGTGGTCGATCCCGAGCGCGGCCCGCGGCCCGCTCTGCCTTCCGATACCTGGCCGCGGGTGGCGGGCAAGACGCTGCAGGACATGCAGCGCGGCGACTATGCCGATGCGGCGACCCAGTCGCAAAGCAAGTTCCTGATGCGTTTCCTGCTGGCCCATCACCTGGGCGGCGCACCGCTCAATACCCGCCAGATCCTGCTCGATCTGATGCAGTTGTAAAACCCTACTTTCAGGATCCGTCTCCCATGAGTTATCTGCAACCGGCCAGTCAGGTCATTGAACTGGGTGTCAATATCGACCACGTCGCCACGGTGCGCAATGCGCGCGGCACGGTGTATCCCGATCCGCTGCGCGCCGCCTTGCTGGCCGAGGAAGCCGGCGCCGACCTGATCACGCTGCACCTGCGCGAAGACCGGCGGCATATCCGCGATGCCGACGTGCAGGCGATTCGTCCGCGCCTGGTGACTCGGATGAATCTCGAATGTGCGGTGACGCAGGAAATGCTGGATATTGCCTGCACAATACGGCCGCAGGATGTGTGCCTGGTGCCGGAGCGGCGCGAGGAGGTCACGACCGAGGGCGGACTGGATGTGCGCCGTTATTTCCCGGCTGTCCAGGCGGCGGTGCGGCAACTGCAGGCCGAAGGCATACGCGTGAGCCTGTTCATCGACGCCGATCCGGACCAGATCGCGGCATCTTCGGAAGCGGGTGCCTCGGTCATCGAGCTGCACACCGGCCGTTATGCGGATGCCGAAGGCAACAGCCAGCAACGGGAACTGGAACGCATCCGGGCAGGCGTGGCGCACGGCATCCGTCATGGCCTGAAGGTCAATGCCGGGCACGGCCTGCACTACACCAATGTGCAGGCGATTGCCGAGATTGCCGAGATTGCCGAATTGAATATCGGCCATGCGATCGTTGCGCAGGCGGTATTCGATGGCTGGCAGAAAGCGGTGCGCGACATGAAAGCCATCATGGTGGCCGCCCGCCGCGGCGGCATCGCGCCATGATCTACGGCATCGGCACCGACATCATCCAGATCAGCCGGATCGAGGCGGCGCTGGCCCGCAACGGCGACCGCTTCGCGCAGCGCATACTCGGGCCGGAAGAGTACGCCAAATACCAGCGCCGGCGCGACAAGGTGGCGGTGCGCGGCATCCGTTTCCTGGCGACCCGCTTTGCCGCCAAGGAAGCCTTTTCCAAGGCGATTGGCCTGGGCATGCGCATGCCCATGACCTGGCGCGGTGTGCAATTCCTGAATGCGCCAAGCGGGCGGCCGATCGCGGTAGCCAGCGGGGTACTGAAACAATATATGGACAACAACGGCCTGAGCGCGCAGGTCACGCTGACAGACGAGGCCGATTACGCGGTGGCCTTCGTGATCCTGGAGAAAAACGCATGAGTGCAGCAGATCAATCGCCGGTGGCAGGAAAGCGGCTCGGACCGGTAATGCTGGATGTGGTGGGGCTGACGCTCACCGAGGACGATGCGCGCCGCATCCGGCATCCGCTGACGGGCGGCGTGATCCTGTTCGCACGCAACTTCACGGACCGTGCACAGCTCTGTGCGCTTACCAAAGCCATCCATGCAGTGCGGCCGGGCGTGCTGATTGCCGTCGACCACGAAGGCGGGCGGGTGCAGCGCTTCCGCACCGACGGTTTCACTCATTTGCCAGCGATGCGCCTGGTGGGCCAACTCTGGGATAAGGATCCGGAAGCGGCGGCGCGCGCCGCCACCGCGGTCGGCTTCGTGCTTGCTTCGGAATTGCGGGCCTGCGGCGTCGATCTGTCCTTTACCCCCGTGCTTGACCTCGACTACGGCGGCTCCAGCGTGATCGGCGACCGCGCCCTCCATCATGATCCGCGCGCGGTGGCGCAGTTGGCCAAGAGCCTGAATCATGGATTGGCCCTGGCTGGCATGGCCAATTGCGGCAAGCATTTTCCTGGACATGGCTATGTCGCCGCGGACTCCCACGTGGCGGTGCCGGTGGATCAACGCAGCCTGGAAGACATCATCGCAAGGGATGCCATGCCGTACGACTGGCTGGGCATGAGCCTGTCTGCCGTGATGCCGGCCCATGTGATCTATCCGCAGGTCGACAGCCAGCCGGCCGGGTTTTCGCGCCGCTGGCTTACGCTGCTGCGGGAGCAGATCGGCTTCCAGGGCGTGATCTTCAGCGATGACCTGAGCATGGAAGGCGCCAGCGTCGCCGGCACGGTAACCGACGCGGCCCGGGCGGCCCTGGATGCCGGCTGTGACATGGTCCTGATCTGCAATTCGCCGGACAAGGCCGGCCAGTTGCTGGCGCAGTTGCCGCCCGATGCCGGCAGCGCCCGATCGGCTGCGCGCATCGACGGCTTGCTGGCGCGGGGGAGCGCCCCCACCTGGGAGGCATTGCAGCAAGATGCGCGCTACCTGGCCGCGCGCGAACTCGCGCTTTCCCTGCGCGCCATGTAAAGGTGCTTGCCGATTCCGACCTGGATTTGTTGATGAATGATGTCCGACCCGACCACCCCTGATCCACGCGCCGTCGTCCTCGATACGGTCAGCAAGCTGCCGCATCTGCCCGGGGTGTACCGCTATTTCGACACTGAGAACAATCTTCTCTATGTCGGCAAGGCACGCGACCTGAAGAAACGGGTGTCGAGCTATTTCCAGAAAACCCATTCGAGCCCGCGCACGGCGATGATGGTCGAGCGCATCGCGCGCATGGAGACCACCGTGACCCGCAGCGAGGCGGAAGCGCTGCTGCTGGAAAACAACCTGATCAAGACGCTGCAGCCGCGCTACAACATCCTGTTCCGCGACGACAAGTCCTATCCTTACCTGAAACTGACCGGGCAGGACTTTCCCCGCATGGCCTACTATCGCGGCGCGGTGGACAAGAAAAACCAGTATTTCGGGCCTTTCCCGAGCGCCTGGGCGGTGAAGGAGTCGATGCAGATCCTGCAGAAGATCTTCCTGCTGCGCACCTGCGAGGATTCGGTCTTTGCCAACCGGACCCGGCCCTGCCTATTGCATCAGATTCACCGCTGCAGCGGGCCGTGCGTCAACCTGATCAGCAAGGAAGACTATGCGGCCGACGTCGAGAATGCCGCCAACTTCCTGCGCGGCCGTCAGAATGAACTGATGGCCAGCCTCGAGAAGAAGATGCATGCCTATGCGGCCGACCTGCACTTCGAGCAGGCGGCAGCCGTGCGCAACCAGATCAGCGCGCTGTCGCGGGTACTGCAGAAGCAGACCATGGAAACCGGCAGCGATGCCGACATCGACATCATCGCGGTGCTGGTGCAGGGCGGCCGTGCTTGCGTCAATCTGGCGATGGTGCGCGGCGGCCGGCACTTGGGCGACCGCTCCTATTTCCCGCTGCATCTGGAAAACGGCATGAATGCCAGCGACGAGCCGGTCGAGCAGGAAGTGCTGAAAGCCTTTCTGGCCCAGCATTATCTGGACAAGTTCATCCCGGCGACCCTGGTGCTGAACATGGAGCTGAACGAACCGGAACTGATGGTGGCGCTGATGGAGCAATGCGGCCATCGCATCAACCTGGTATTCCAGCCGCAGGGCCAGCGCCGACAGTGGCTGGAGATGGCGCAGAAGGGCGCCGAAATCGCGCTGGCCAGGCTGCTGTCCGAGCAGGGCTCGCAGCAGGCGCGCACCCGGTCCCTGGTCGAGGCGCTGGCGCTGGAAAGCGAGGACATCGAAACCCTGCGCATCGAATGCTTCGACATCAGCCACACCCAGGGCGAGGCAACCCAGGCTTCCTGCGTCGTGTTCCATCATCATGCGATGCAGAACGGCGAATACCGCCGCTACAACATCAATGACATCACGCCTGGCGACGACTATGCGGCAATGCGCCAGGTGCTGATGCGGCGCTACGAAAAGGTGGCCAATGGCGATGGCGTGATGCCGGACATCGTGCTGGTTGACGGCGGCAAGGGACAAGTGGAGATGGCGCGCCAGGTGTTCGAGGAACTTGGGCTGGACATCAGCCAGATTGTCGGCGTGGCCAAAGGGGAGGGCAGGAAGGTCGGCCTGGAAACGCTGATCTTCGCCGACGGCCGCGCACCCCAGGAACTCGGGCGCGACTCGGCGGCGCTGATGCTGATCGCCCAGATCCGCGACGAGGCGCATCGTTTCGCCATCACCGGCATGCGCGCCAAGCGGGCCAAGGCGCGCCAGACCTCGCGGCTGGAGGAAATCGAGGGCATAGGCGCCAAGCGCAGGCAGAAGTTGCTGGCGCGTTTCGGCGGCCTGCGCGGCGTAATGGCCGCCAGCGTCGAGGACCTGGCGTCCGTCGATGGCATTTCACGTCAGCTTGCGGAAGACATTTACCGGCAACTCCATTAAATTACGGCCTGCGTCGCCACCGCGTTCGCGCGCCGCCAACCTTTTACAACAAGAACTGACTTATGCCGCTGAATATTCCGATTCTGCTCACCTGGCTGCGCGTCGCCATGATTCCCCTGATCGTTGGCGTGTTTTATCTGCCAGACAGCTGGATCTCGCTCTTCGACAAGGGCGTGGCGTCCACCGCCATCTTCATTGCCGCCGCCGTTACGGACTGGTTCGACGGCTACCTGGCGCGGCGCTGGAATGAAACCTCGGCTTTCGGCGCCTTCCTCGATCCGGTTGCCGACAAGCTGATGGTGGCCGGCGCATTGCTGCTGCTGGTGCAGCTGGGCCGCGCCGACTCGATCCTGGCCTTCATCATCATCGGCCGCGAAATCGCGATTTCCGCCTTGCGCGAATGGATGGCGCAGATCGGCGCCTCCAAATCGGTGGCGGTCAGTTCGATCGGCAAGATCAAGACGACTGCCCAGATGATGGCGATTCCGATGCTGTTGTACTACGGTGAGTTGTTCGGCGCGATCGACACCGGTTTCTGGGGCCAGATCCTGCTGGTGATCGCCGCGCTGCTGACCGTTTGGTCGATGTTCTACTACCTGCGCAAGGCATGGCCGCTGATACAGGCGACCGAGCGGGCCCAGTCGTCCGGAATAAAATGATGCGTGCTTGACACACAAGTTCAAATCTCTATAATGCTGGCTTCTCCAGTGACGCGGGAGTAGCTCAGTTGGTAGAGCGCAACCTTGCCAAGGTTGAGGTCGAGAGTTCGAGACTCTTCTCCCGCTCCAAAGTATCGTTAGAAAGAGGCCTGTCCGGCTTCTTTTTTTACGGGAAAAAGCTGGAAGCGAGTGGATCTGAAGAAATTTTTGAAGATTCCCACTTGCAAAATTGGCTGAATCGTCTATAGTGGCGGCTCGAAAAAATGCGGGAGTAGCTCAGTTGGTAGAGCGCAACCTTGCCAAGGTTGAGGTCGAGAGTTCGAGACTCTTCTCCCGCTCCAGAATAAATCTGGGGCCATGCATGATGAAGTGGTTCCGGAGACGCAGGGCAGTGCGTTGTAGCAGGTGAAATGCGGGAGTAGCTCAGTTGGTAGAGCGCAACCTTGCCAAGGTTGAGGTCGAGAGTTCGAGACTCTTCTCCCGCTCCAGATTCGAAAAGGAAGTCCGCGAGGACTTCCTTTTTTGTTTCAGGCAGGCGGGGAACATGAACCGGTTCCTGTTCAGCCAGCAAGCATTCAGGTGCTTTTCTTGCCTGAATAAAAATGCCTGGCTGGGCTGTACGTCTGTCGATAAATGCGTATAATCACGCCTCGTCAACGTGCTGGAACGAAATGCACGATGGCGAAAGCAGTAGTCCGGTGCATGCATGCATGTGCTGGAACGTAGTAAGGCAGTACAGTCATTGAGTCAATGGCGGGGTAGCAAAGTGGTTATGCAGCGGCCTGCAAAGCCGTGTACGCCGGTTCGATCCCGACCCCCGCCTCCATCCTTCTCTTGACGCTTCAGGCGCGTAGCTCAGCTGGTTAGAGCACTACCTTCACATGGTAGGGGTCATTGGTTCGAATCCACTCGCGCCTACCAGAATAGCGGCAGCATACCTGCCTGGAAAAGCCGACCGGTCCTGGTCGGCTTTTTTGTTGTCCGTTTCCCCTTTTCCGTCTGCTTGCGTTTCTTTCCTTCATCCATTTGCGTTTAGACAATGTTTTTGTGTGTGTTTCCGCACATACAAATGTTGTCGAAGAGTCTATTGTTTGTCCTCAAGTCTGTATCAAAAAATCTGTACATACTGAAGCCGCGCTGAGCACTGACAGAGCGATCTCCGGACCGCGCTGGCATGCGGGGAGGCGGTTCAAGCACAAGATCGCAGACACTTTTTTGGAAAAAGAGACAACCATGAAACTAAAATTATTGACCATAACGTTCCTGGGCGCATCGCTTGTTGCTTGCGGCGGCGGTGGAGGTGGTGGCGGTGGCGGTAGTGGCATCGATACGAGCGTGGCATACCAGCTCACCGCACGGATAAACGGTGTGGATGTCCCCAACTTCACCGTCAAGCCAGGCGAAAGCAAGGTTCTCGGCATTACCACTGGGCAGGACGTGGAAATTATCGCCAACGCTCCGTCCACCCTGCTCACGACCGATAACGGCGCCGCCAGCGCAGCAGAGCTGGCCAAGACCGACACGAATTACCGAGCCCGTTTCACGACGACCCAGCACACGATTGCAAAGCGCGTCTTTGCGCAATCGACAAATCCGCTCAACACCGCCGGCGTCGTCATTACAGTCAGCAGCAGCGACACCAGCTTCAATGCAGTCACGCCGAAAGTGGGCGATCGTTTCACATACGCCGAAACCGACAAGACATTGGCCGGAACTACCGTGCCGTTCCCTCTGTCCACGCACATCGTCACCGCGCTGACCGCGGCTGGATGGGATGAGGACTTTGCCAATCCCGGCCCGGTTGTGATGTCGAAAGTCAATTTCAACAAGAACGGCAATCGTATCGGCTACCAGGCTACGGCCAACGATCCGAACGGCTGCAAGAACGCGCTGTTCAACCCGGAAGAGAAGCTGCTCGAATTTCCATTGGTCCAGGGCAAGACTTACGGCAGCAGCTGGACAACCTCCTGCGCGCCGGACAGCCAGCTGGAAACGTTCAGCGCCGTCGTCGGACCCTATGAGCAGGTGACTACTGCCGGTGGCGTGTTCAGGGCATTCAGCATCGAGACCAAGACTGTCGTAACCAACAGCACGGACCTGCGCTTGCCGGGCAAGGGTTATCAGCAAACCGTTACGGTCTGGTTTGATCCGATTCTCGGCCGAAACGTGAAATACAGGGGCGTGCGCTCCTATCCAGGCGGCGAGCCGACGACGGATAGGGACAAGTTCCTCACCGAGACGAATATTGACCTCACGAATGTCGTCAAAAACTAAATCTGATCCGCTTTTTTGCTGTTGATTTTCTTTTGTGAAACAGCGCACGTGCAGGGCTGGACCTTTATGGATAAAGGGTCCAGCTTTGATCGCCCTCAGAAAGTGGCCGAAAATACAAAATTACTCTATGCCAATTTTTTTGTTTATGGCATGCTAACCGCGCGTAACAGAACGGCAAGTTTCGTTTCTCTTCACAGCCATCACCAGATTTCCTGCCGCATCCGCCCGGAGCGCATTTACCCATAAAGCAAGGAGAAGACCAATTGAAGTTCAATCAAGCCCATCTCATCAGGCGGACCGCCAGCGTTGCATTGATCGGCGCGATGCTGGCCCTGACCGGCTGCGTCACCACGCCCGACTATCCATCGCTGTCAGCCGACCGTACCGAGGCGCCCAAGCATGAATACCTGATTGGCCCGGGCGACACGGTCAATATCACCGTCTGGCGCAATCCCGAAGTGTCGCTGAGTGTGCCGGTTCGGCCGGATGGCAAGATCACCACCCCTCTGGTCCAGGATATGAGTGCCAGCGGCAAGACCGCGACCCAGCTTGCCCGTGACATGGAAAAGTCGCTGGAGAAATACATCCAGCAGCCGATCGTCACCGTGATCGTGACCGGATTCGTGGGGCCCTACAGCGAGCAGATCCGCGTGATTGGCCAGGCCGCCAAGCCCCAGGCTCTTCCGTACCGTGAAAACATGTCCCTGATGGATGTGCTGATTGCAGTCGGTGGTGTCACTGAATTCGCTTCCGGAAATCGTGCCGTCATCGTGCGTAATGTGGATGGCAAGCAGCAGACGTATTCAGTGCGCCTGAATGACCTGATCAAGCGCGGCGATCTGTCTGCGAATGCAGCGATGCGTCCGGGCGACATTCTGGTCATTCCGGAAAGCTTTTTCTGACCGCACCAGTAATAGCCGTGAAGGGCTGCATTCGGATAGTGCCGCGCAGTCGCGGAATACGACTCAAGACAATGCAGCTCTTCCTGTAAAGAAATAAACTCCGTATGCAGCAGGAAAAATTGCTTAAAATAAATTGTTACGGATTGATTCAGCATCCCCGATCGTTTTGTAAATGGCCATAATGTTGCGGCGCAAATTGTTTAGATAACAGATGTTCGTTAAGCCGCGCCTTGATGGCAAACGTATAATTTCACCCGTTGTTCCGGTTTTTCATCATCCGCAATGATCGTGCGGCAATGCAACATGAAATTCACGAGGACGTCGGTTAGCGGCAGATAGATGGAGAGGTAGAAATGGAAGAAACGATCAACCAGGTGCTCTTCCTGTTAAAGGGCGTATGGAAATACCGGTGGCATGCTGTGATCGTCGCCTGGGCAATTGCAATCGCCGGCTGGGTGCGCGTGTATACGCTGCCCGACGATTACCAGGCGTCGGCCCGCGTCTTCGTGGATACCCAAAGCATCCTGAAGCCGCTGATGGCCGGCATGACCACCTTGCCCAACGTCGAGCAGCAGGTTTCCATCATGAGCCGCACGCTGCTTAGCCGTCCCAATGTGGAAAAGGTCATGCGCATGGTGGACCTCGACATCCGGGCCAAGACGCCCAAGGAAAAAGAGGAGTTGCTCAACGACCTGATGAAGCAGATCAAGATCGTCGGCACCGGCCGCGACGACATCTACACGCTTTCCTACAGCGATGAAAACCCGCGCGTGGCCAAGGATGTGGTGCAGGCACTGCTGACCATCTTCGTCGAGGGCAGCTTCGGCGACAAGAAGAACGATTCCGACAAGGCCATCCAGTTTCTGGACGAGCAGATCAAGAATTACGAAACCAAGCTGGTGGCCGCGGAAAATGCGCTGAAGGACTTCAAGATCAAGCACAGCGGTTCGCTGCCCCAGGGCGGCGACTATGGCACCCAGGTGCAGGCAGCCAGCGATGCGCTGAACCAGGCTCGGCTCGACCTGCGCGAGGCGGAACAGGCACGCAATGCGATCCAGACGCAGATCTATGGCAATGGCACCGGACCGAATGGCGCGGTGGCAGTCAACCCTGAGCTGGATGCGCGCATCCTGACGCTGCAGAAGAACCTCGATACGATGCGCATGCAGTTCACCGAGCAGCATCCGGACATCATTTCGACCAAGCGCCTGATCAAGCAGCTGGAAAGCCAGAAGGCGGAAGAGGCGAAGAGCGCCAAGCCGGGCGGCGACCGTGGCGCCCATTACAGCCCGATGCTGCAACAGCTCAACGTGTCGCTGTCGACGGCCGAGGCGCGGGTGGCGTCGATGCGCGCCAGGGTGGATGAATACACGGCTCGCTACGACCGCCTGAAGGCGCAGAGCGTGAACGGCCCCGAGCTTGAAACGCAGCTGGCACAGCTCAACCGCGACTACCAGGTCAACAAGGAAAATTATTCCCAGCTGGTGGCCCGCCGCGAGTCGGCACGGCTTTCCGGCGACCTGTCCAACACGACCGACATGGTGAAGTTCCGCGTGGTTGACCCGCCAACCGTCCCGCTGACGCCTGCCGGCCCGAACCGCCTGCGCCTGGCTTCCCTGGTGTTCGTCGGCGCCCTGATCGCCGGCATCGCCATCGCTCTGCTGATGAGCCAGCTGCGTCCGACTTACCTCAGCCAGCATGGGCTGCGCGAATCGACCGGTCTGCCTATCCTGGGTTCGGTCTCGATGAACTGGACCGACCATGAGAGGGCAAAGCGCAAGCGCAGTTTCTACGCGTTCGGCGCCTCCCTGGCGGTGCTGATCACGCTGTATGCAGGCGTGATGGCGCGCATGCTGCTAACGACGTGATGACGACATCAGCGCGGCCCTGGCCGCCGCTGCAACAGCTTCGGATGCATTGCATTGAATACGATTGGGAGAAAGCGTGAGCATTATTGAAAAGGCCGCTGGCCGGCTTGACCGCAACAAGGTGGACAAGCCACTCGTACATGACATCGACAACCCGCTTGCGCGCGACTTCGGTCACCATGACCCCGTAGTGGAAGCCGCGGTCGCCTATGCGCCACAGCATGAGCCCATGCCGGACATGCGGCAGCCCAGCGGGCAGCCGAGCCGGCGCGTCGAGATCAACCTGGAGCAGCTGCACCGGCTGGGCATGGTGACGCCGGAGGGCGGACGCACGCCGGTGGCCGAGGAATTCCGGATGATCAAGCGCCCCCTGATCAAGCACGCGCTGTCCAAGGGCGGCGGCGTGGAGCGCCACAACAACCTGATCATGGTGACGAGTGCGCTGCCGGGCGAGGGAAAGACCTTCTGCGCCATCAATCTGGCAATGAGCATTGCGATGGAAATGGACCATACGGTGCTGCTGGTCGACGCCGATGTGGCGCGTCCGTCGGTGCCCCGCTATCTCGGCATCGAAGCCACCGAGGGCCTGATGGATGTGCTGCTCAATGACAAGCTCGATCTGTCGGATGTGATGCTGCGTACCAATGTCGATACGCTGCGCATCCTGCCGGCAGGCCAGCCGCACAAGAATTCCACCGAACTGCTCGCCAGCCTGTCGATGAGCAATCTGCTCGACGATATCGCGCGCCGCTATCCGGACCGTATCGTGATCTTCGATTCGCCGCCGCTGCTGATGACGACCGAGGCCAAGGTGCTGGCCAGCCACATGGGACAAATCGTGATGGTTGTCGAGGCCGAAACCACGACGCAGCATGCGGTCAAGGATGCGCTGCGACAGCTCGGCAGCGACAACAACGTCAGCCTGGTCTACAACAAGACCAAGGCGTTTTCCGGCAACAGCTATGGGTATGGATACAACTGATGGCGCGTACTACATGTAAAAAATTCGTGCGTCGTCCCGCAGCGCTGGCCGCACTGGCCGTGCTGGGCATGCAGGCAGCGCCCGCGCTGGCAGCCGAATGGCGCTTCAATCCGACGCTGACGCTGCGTGAAACCTACAGCGACAACATCAGGCTCGCGCCAACCGGCAATGAGCAATCGTCATTCGTGACGGAAGTCATGCCGGGCATTTCCGTGAACGGCCTTGGTCGCCGTTCCCAGTTCCAGGCCACCTACCAGGCGCGTGGCGTTACTTACAGCAACGATGTCGGCAGCAGCAATCTGCAGAACTATCTGAATGCCCGCGGCACGGCGCAGCTGGTCGACGACCTGCTGTTCATCGACGGTACGGCCAACATCACCAATCTCAGCACCTCGCCGTACGGACCGCAGGCGCTCGACAGCAGCTATGCGATCAACAACCGCAGCGAAGTGCGGACCTATTCGATCAGTCCCTATGTGCGCCAGCGCTATGGTTCCGTGGCGCAGGCGGAAGCGCGCTATACCCACCAGGGCCTGAGCAGCGACACCGCCGGCTTTTCCAACTACAACAGCGACCTGCTCAATCTTTTCGTCAACAGCGGCGAGGCATTCCGCCTCGTGAGCTGGGATGTGACCGCATCGCGCCGCCATAGCAGCTACAACTCGCTCAATTCGGTCGACAACGATTATCTCAATGGCGTACTGCGCTACAAGCTGACCGACCAGTTCAGCCTGACCGGCTCGGCCGGCTATGACCGCTACACCTATCAGAGCATTGGCGACGGCCCGAGGGGCGCATCGTGGAGCGTCGGTTTCGACTGGAAGCCGTCGTCGCGCACCAGCCTGGCCGCCACCGCCGGCCGCCGCTTCTATGGCAACGCGTACAGCCTGAACGGCATTCACCGCAGCCGCTATACGACCTGGAACGTCAGCTACAACGAAGACATCACCACCACCCAGCAGCAGCTGGTCGATTCCGGATCGATCAGCACCACCGCCTTCCTGGACCAGGTGTTTTCCGCGACCATCGCAGACCCGACGGCGCGCGCGCAGGCGGTCGACGCGTTCATCCGCGCCACCAATCTGCCTGCGACCCTGGCCAACCCGAATGCCGGCTTGTCCAACCGATTCTTCCTGCAGAAGCGGTTGCAGGGCTCGGTGGCGCTCAACACCGGCAAGTCCACGGTGCTGGTGTCGGTGTATAACACCCTGCGCCGTCCGCAGACGGGCGTGTCCGACAATGTCGGCCTGTTCACCGCCAGCAACCAGCTATTCATCGACGAATCGCGCCAGCGCGGCGTCAGTGGCCTGTGGAATCTGCGGCTGACGCCACTGACCTCGATGAACCTGAATGCGCGTTACTACCGCACCACCTCGCTGCTGAGCAACCGCACCGACGACAACACGCTCGTCACGCTGGGCCTGTCGCATCAACTGTCGCCAAAGACAACCGGCACGGTCGAGCTGCGCCGCTACCAGGGCTCCTACAGCCAGACGGGGACCGATTTCCGCGAGAACGCGATCTCGGCCTACTTGACCATGCGGTTATAGCGGAGAAACTGAATCGATGTATGAATCTTTCTACGGGCTGCATGCCAAGCCCTTCCAATTGCGGCCGGACCCGAATTTCTTCTTCGGCAGCAAGGGCCACAAGCGCGCCATGTCCTACCTGGAATACGGACTGTCGCAAGGCGAGGGCTTCATCGTCATCACCGGTGAAGTCGGCGCCGGCAAGACCACGCTGGTGCGCAACCTGTTTCGCAAGCTCGAATCGAACCGCATCATTGCGGCCCAGATCGTCAACACCCACCTGAACTCCGACGATACGCTGCGCTCGGTCGTGGCCGCCTTCGGCCTGCCTTTCGACGACCCGAGCAAGACCGGCCTCTTGGCGCGGTTCGAGCAGTTCCTGCGCTATAGCGACAAGCAGGGCAAGCGGGTGCTGCTGGTGGTGGACGAGGCGCAGAACCTGACGCCGCAGACGGTGGAGGAGCTGCGCATGCTGTCGAACTTCCAGACCAACGAGAAGTCGCTGCTGCAGACCTTCCTCCTCGGGCAGCCGGAATTCCGCCGCACATTGCACAGCGAGGACATGCAGCAGCTGCGCCAGCGCGTGATCGCCACCTATCACCTCGGGCCGATGGATGCCGCCGAGACCCAGGCCTATATCGAGCACCGCCTGCAGACGGCGGGCTGGAAGGGCGATCCCGTGATCACGCCGGAAGCCTATGCGGCCATCTTCGACTACTCGGGCGGCATACCGCGCAAGATCAATACCCTGTGCGACAGGCTGTTCCTGATGGGCTACCTCGAGGAACTGCATCAGTTCAATGCGGAGGAAGTGGGCGAAGTCATCAAGGACATCCAGGAAGAGTTCACGCCGCCGCCGCCGGAAATGAGCGCATTGCCGGCCTATGCGGGCGGCATGCCGCGCGGCTTTGCCGACACTACGGCCGAGAGCATGGAGCACCTGGACGAGAGGCTGTCCAAGATCGAGCGCTCGGTCACCTCGGTGCTGGATGTGCTGAAGCGGCTGATCTCCACGTCGAAAATCTGATACCTGATTGAAAAGCTCCCTGTCCGGCGCCAGCGCCCGTGGCGGGGAACAGGAGCACACCATGCAGACAGGCACTACACATTCAGGCGCGCAAGGCCAGGCAACAGGCCGGCCTGCAGCCGGAATTCGCAATGCAATGACGATCGACGTCGAGGACTACTTCCAGGTCTCGGCTTTCGCGCCCCACATCCCGCGTGAAAACTGGAACAGCATGGACTGCCGCGTCGAGCGCAATGTGGATCGCATACTCGCCTTGCTCAAGGAGCGCGACGTCAAGGCCACTTTCTTCACGCTGGGATGGATCGCCGAGCGTTATCCGCAGGTGGTGCGCGCCATCGTCGACGGCGGCCATGAGCTGGCCAGCCATGGCTATGCGCATTTGCGCGCATCCGACCAGAGTGCCGAGGAATTCCGCGACGACATCAGCCGCAGCAAGGCGCTGCTGGAAGACATATCGGGCCAGCAGGTGCTGGGCTATCGCGCGCCCAGCTTCTCGATCGGCACCCGCAACCTGTGGGCGCTGGACACGCTGCGCAATGCCGGCTACCGCTACAGCTCCAGCATCTATCCGATCCAGCATGACCATTACGGCATGCCCGATGCGCCGCGCTTTGCGTTCTATCCCAATGGCGAGGACGGCCTGCTGGAAGTGCCGATCACCACGGTGCGTGTGATGGACCGCAATTTCCCGGCGGGCGGCGGCGGCTACTTCCGCTTCTTTCCGTATGCGCTGTCGCGCTGGTTCATCGACAAGGTCAACCGCGACGACAGGCAGGCCGGCATCTTCTACTTTCATCCGTGGGAAATCGATCCAGGACAACCGCGCCAGCATGGCGTGGGCTTCAAGACCCGGTTCCGCCACTACGTCAATCTGGATCGCATGGAAACCCGTCTGCGGGCGCTGACCCGCGACTTCCAGTGGGATCGCATGGACAACATTTTCTTGCATAAATCATGAGCGCCATTATCGAAGCATCGCAGGACCGCGCCCGGGCCAACGCGGCGCAAGCCGCGCCACAGATCCGCCTGATGCAGCCGCAGGATGCGGCGCGCTGGGATGAGTTCGTGCTGAACTGCCCGCAAGCCAGCTTCTTTCACCGCGCCGGCTGGCAGAAGGTGATCGAACAGGCCTTCGGCCACAAGACCTATTTTTACCTCGCCGAGGTGGACGGCCGCATCGAGGGCGTGCTGCCGCTGGCCGAAATCAAAAGCCGCCTGTTCGGGCACTCCCTGGGCTCGCTGCCGTTCTGCGTCTATGGCGGCCCGGCCGCCACCTCCGATGCCGTGGCCGATGCGCTCGACCGCGAAGCCCAGGCGCTGGCAGCGAAGCTGCAGGTGGGGCACCTGGAGTATCACAACGTCGCACCGCGCCATGCCGACTGGCATGCCAAGGACCTGTACGTCACCTTCCGCAAGGAAATGGACCCGGACCCGGAAAAGAACATGAATGCCATCCCGCGCAAGCAGCGCGCGATGGTGCGCAAGGGCATCAAGGCGGGCCTGGCCAGCGAGATCGACGCCAATGTGGACCGTTTCTTCGCCGCCTATTCCACCAGCGTGCACCGGCTCGGCACGCCGGTCTTTTCAAAGAAGTACTTCCGGCTGCTGAAGGAAACCTTCGGCGACGACTGCGAGGTGATGACCATCACCAAGGATGGCAACCTGATCAGCAGCGTGATGAGCTTTTATTTTCGCGACGAAGTGCTGCCTTATTACGGCGGCGGCATGCCGGAAGCGCGGGAAGTCGCCGGCAATGACTTCATGTATTGGGAACTGATGCGCCGTACCTGCACCCGCGGATACCGCATCTTCGATTTCGGGCGTAGCAAGAAGGGCACCGGCTCGCACGACTTCAAGAAGAACTGGGGCTTCGAGCCGACGCCGCTGCACTATGAATACAAGCTGGTGCGCGCGACCGAGGTGCCGGACACCAATCCGCTCAATCCCAAGTACCAGCTGATGATACGCACCTGGCAGAAAATGCCGATCGCGCTTGCCAACCTCATCGGCCCGCATATCGTCAAGAACCTGGGCTGAACCGTGGAGCATCTCCTTTACCTGGCGCACCGGATTCCTTATCCGCCCAACAAGGGCGACAAGATCCGTTCCTATCATCTGCTGCGGCACCTGTCCGAGCGCTATCAGGTGCATCTGGGCACCTTCATCGATGATCCGGATGACTGGCAGTACGTGGACGCGGTCAGGAAGCTGTGCGGCGAAACCCATTTCGTGAAACTGGACAGCCGCCGCGCGCGCATGATGAGCGCGACCGCGTTGCTGGCGAACCGGCCGCTGAGCCTGGACTATTACCGCAGCCGCTCGCTGTCGGAATGGGTGGCGCGGCTGCATCGCAAGCTGCCGGTGTCGCGGGTGCTGGTGTTCTCGTCGGTGATGGCGCAGTTCGTCGAGCCGCAGCGCTATGCGCGCAAGGTGATCGACTTCGTCGATGTCGACTCCGCCAAGTGGAGCCAGTATGCAGTGCAGAAGTCCTGGCCGATGAACCGGGTGTATGCCCGCGAGGGCAGGCAGCTGCTGCGCTATGAGCGCCGCGTGGCGCGGGAATTCGATGCCTCGCTGTTCGTCTCGGCGCAGGAAGCGGCGCTTTTTTCCGGCCTGGCGCCGGAAAGCCAGGCGCGCATCGGCTGGTTCAGCAATGGCGTGGACAGCGGCTATTTCTCGCCGATGCATGACTTCGACAATCCTTATCCGGAAGGCGGGCCCGTGATGGTCTTCACCGGCGCCATGGACTATTGGCCCAATGTCGATGCGGTGCAATGGTTTGCCGACGAGATGCTGCCCGCCATCCTGCAGCGGCATCCGCAGGCGCGCTTCTATATCGTCGGCTCCCGGCCGGCGCCGCAGGTCCAGGCACTGGGGCAGCGGCCCGGCATCCATGTCACCGGCACCGTGCCAGATGTGCGTCCGTATCTGGCCCATGCGCAGCTATCGGTGGCGCCGCTGCGCATTGCGCGCGGCATACAGAACAAGGTGCTGGAAGCCATGGCCATGGCCAAGCCGGTGATCGTGTCGCCGCAGGCGCTGGAAGGCATCAGCGCGCAGGCCGGCCGCGATCTGCTGCTGGCCAGCGACGCCAGTGAATTCGTCGGGCTGGCCTGCGACGCGCTCGATGAACTGCCGGCCGACCTGGGACGCGCGGCGCGGGCGCAGGTGGAGGCCAGCTATAACTGGGACGTCAACATGTCGCGGGTCGATGCGCTGCTGGACATCCCTTCCCATCAACCGAGAACGGCGTCCACATGCTCCTGACCGAAACCCGCGCCGCGCCGCGCGATATGCTCAAGATCATTGCCATCGCCGTGGCGGTGCTGGCGCCGTTCCTCATCTATGCGGCGACGGCCCGCTCCATCGTCGCGATCTGGAACAGCTCGGAAACCTTTGCCCACGGCTATGTGATCCTGCCGATCAGCCTGTGGCTGATCTGGAAGCGGCGCGCGACGCTGATGCAGATGTCGCCGCAGCCTTACTGGCCGGCCCTGCTGTCGCTGGCCGTGTGCGGCTTCGGCTGGCTGCTGGCCGAAATGGGCGACGTGCAGGTGGTGAGGCAGTACGCGTTCGCCGCGATGCTGCCGCTCACCGTGGTGGTGGTATGCGGCCTGAGGATCTCCTGGGCCATCGCCTTTCCGCTGGCGTATGTGCTGCTGGCCGTGCCGTTTGGCGAGGTGTTCATCGATCCGCTGATCAATGTGACCGCCGACTTCACCGTCTGGGCCTTGCAGATGACCGGCATTCCGGTGCTGCGCGACGGCACCAATTTTTCCATCCCGACCGGCAACTGGTCGGTGGTGGAAGCCTGCAGCGGCGTGCGCTACCTGATTGCCTCCTTCACGCTGGGCTGCCTGTATGCCTACCTGACTTACCGCTCGCGCAAGCGGCAGCTGCTGTTCGTGCTGATCTCCATCCTGGTGCCCATCGTCGCCAACGGCCTGCGCGCCTACATGATCGTGATGATCGGGCACCTGTCCGGCATGGAGCTGGCAACGGGCGTGGATCACATCATCTATGGCTGGCTGTTCTTCGGGCTGGTGATGTTCATCATGTTCTGGCTCGGCAGCCGCTGGCGCGAGGACATCAGCGCCGCCGACGAGGCTGATGCCGAGACCGTGCGCCGCGATGGCGCCAGCGCCGCCAGTTCGATGCAGGTGGCCGCGGCTGCGGCAGCGGTGCTCGCCTGCCTGGCATTCTGGCCGCTGTATGCCGGCTTCACCCTGCGCGCCAGCGAATCGGCTGCTGCGCCCAGCCTGTCCGGCCTGCAGCCGGCCTGGGCGGCGGGCCAGCCGTTCACGGCCTGGACGCCGCGCCTGAACAAGGCAGCCGCCAGCCTGAACCAGGTGCGGGCGCAGGATGGCCAGCAGGTGGGCCTGATGGTGCGTTATTACCGCAACCAGCCGCAGGGCGCCGGACTGATCAGCTCGACCAACCAGCTGGTGGGCGATGTCGAGACCGACCCATGGCGCCGCACCGGTTCTTCGGCACGCATCGAGGACATCAATGGGCGGCAATTGCAGATACGGGAAACCCGGCTGCGCGGCCCGGACGGCGCGCTGGTGGCCTGGCAGTGGTACTGGATCGATGGCGGCTTCACCGCCAACGATTATCTGGGCAAGCTGCTGCAGGCCAAGGAGCGCCTGCTGATGCGCGGCGACGATGGCGCCGGCATCCTGGTCTATGCCCGCTATGAAGAAAACCCGGATGCCGCGCGTGCCGCGCTGCGCAGCTTCATTGCCGCGCAGCTCCCCTCGCTGGAGGCAACGCTGAATGCAAACCGGGCGCACTGATGGTGTTGAAGCGATGAATGCCGCGCCTCTGGTCGTCCACCTGATCTACCGCTTCGACTTTGGGGGGCTGGAAACCCTGGTGGCCGAATGCATCAACCGCATGCCGGCACGCCAGTACCGGCATGCGATCGTCTGCCTGACCGGTTACACCGAGTTCGCCAGGAAGATCAGCCGCGACGACGTGCAGATCATTGCGCTGGACAAGCCGCCCGGGCTGGCGCTGGGCACCCACCTCAAACTGTGGAAGCTGCTGCGCCGGTTGAAGCCGGCCGTGCTGCACAGCTATAACCTGGCCGCGGTCGAATATGCCTGCACCGCCGCGCTTGCCGGCGTGCCGGTGAGGGTGCATGCCGAGCATGGCCGCGATGCGGCCGACCCGCATGGACTGAACCGCAAGCACAACCTGCTGCGGCGTGGCGTGACCCCGTTCATCGACCGCTACATCCCGGTGTCGGACGACCTGCAGCGCTGGCTGCGCCAGGTGGTCGGCGTGCCGGATGCCAAGACCCTGCTGATCGCCAACGGTGTCGATACCGAGCGCTTCGCGCCGCGCCAGCGCGACTATCCGCGCCGCGAGTTCGTGATCGGCACGGTCGGCCGCATCCAGGACGTGAAGAACCACAGCGGCCTGATCGATGCCTTCGTCCGGCTGCGCGACATGCTTCCCGAGGATGCGGGCCGGCTGCGCCTGGCCATCATCGGTGACGGGCCATTGCTGCCGCGCATCCGCGAAAAGGTGCATGCGGCGGGCTTGCAGGATGTGGTCTGGCTGCCCGGCTCGCGCACCGACATCGCGGAACGGATGGCCGACTTCGACGTGTTCGCGCTGCCGTCGATTGCCGAAGGCACGCCGGTCACCATCCTGGAAGCCATGGCATGCGGTTTGCCTGTGGTGGCATCCAGAGTGGGCGGCATACCTGAAGTGGTGCAGGAGGGCGTGACCGGCCTGATGCCGCCGCCGTCGGACACCGAGGCGCTCGCCAGGGCGCTGGCTGTGTATGTGGAAGACCCGCAGCTCGCCGCGCGGCACGGCGCCGCCGGCCGCGAGCGGGTAGAGAAGAGCAACAGTATCGCCGCCATGGTGGCCGGTTATGCCGGCTTGTACGACACCCTGCGCGCAATGAAAACCAGAACCAGCAAGGCCTGACTATGTGTGGAATCGTCGGAATCTTCGATATGCGCCAGATGCGCGACATCGACCTGCAACTGCTGACGCGGATGAATGAAACCCAGCACCATCGCGGCCCGACCGAGGGCGGGGTGCATCGCGAGGCGGGCATCGGCTTCGGCCATCGGCGGCTGTCCATCATCGACCTGTCGTCGGGGCAGCAGCCGCTGTTCAACGAGGACCACAGCGTGGTGCTGGTGTTCAATGGCGAGATATACAACTTCGCCGCGCTGATGGACGAGCTGACCGGCCTGGGCCACACCTTCCGCACCCGCTGCGACACCGAGGTGATCGTGCATGCCTGGGAAGAGTGGGGCGAGGCCTGCGTGCAGCGTTTCCGGGGCATGTTCGCCTTTGCGCTGTGGGACCGCAACAAGCAGACCATGTTCCTGGCCCGCGACCGGCTCGGCATCAAGCCGATGTATTGCGCGCTGCTGGACGATGGCATGTTCCTGTTCGGCTCGGAACTGAAGGCGCTGATGTCGATACCGGGGCTGTCGCGCGAACTCGACCCGCATGCGGTCGAGGACTATTTCGCCTATGGCTATGTGCCCGAGCCGCGCACCATCTTCAGGAGCGCCTTCAAGCTGCAGCCGGGCCACATGATGACGCTGAAGGCCGGCGCGGCCACGCTGCCGGCGCAGAAGCAATACTGGGACGTGCCGTTCAAGCCGCATGCGCCGATGTCGGCCGAGGAAGCCGAGCAGGAGCTGATCGTCAAGCTGCGCGACGCGGTGCAGAGCCACACGGTGGCCGATGTGCCGCTGGGCGCCTTCCTGTCCGGCGGCGTCGACTCCAGCGCGGTGGTGGCGATGATGGCCGGCATGAGCGACGAGCCGGTCAGTACCTGCTCCATCGGTTTCGACGACCAGGCCTACGACGAATCGGAGTATGCAGCCGAGGTGGCGCGGCAGTACAAGACCACGCATTATCGCGAGGTGGTCGACAAGGACGACTATGGCCTGATCGACACGCTGGCCCGGCTCTACGATGAACCGTACGCCGACAGCTCCGCCATTCCGACTTACCGCGTATGCGAGCTGGCCAGGAAGCGCGTCACCGTGGCCCTGTCCGGCGATGGCGGCGACGAGAATTTCGCGGGCTACCGGCGCTACCGGTATGCGATGGCGGAGCAGCGGGTGCGTTCGGTGCTGCCTTCCTCGCTCAGGAAGCCCGTGTTCGGCTTCCTCGGCAATGTCTATCCGAAAGCGGACTGGGCGCCGCGCATGTTCCGCGCCAAGACTACCTTCGAGGCGCTGGCGCGCGACCTGGTGGAAGGCTATTTTCATGGCGTGTCGGTGATGCCGGACCGGGTCAGGGCGCAGCTGTTCTCCGACGGCTTCAAGCGCTCGCTGCAGGGCTACAGTGCCATCGAAGTCATGCGCGGCCATGCGGCCAATAGCCCCACCGACGATCCGCTGTCGCTGATCCAGTATGTGGACATGAAGACCTGGCTGCCGGGCGACATCCTGACCAAGGTCGACCGCGCCAGCATGGCCCATGCACTGGAAGTGCGGGTGCCGCTGCTGGACCATGAATTCGTGGAATGGGCTTCCGGCGTGCCGTCGTCGCTGAAGCTGCGCGGCCAGGAAGGCAAGTACATTCTGAAGAAGTCGCTGGAGCCGCATCTGTCGCATGACGTGCTGTACCGGGACAAGATGGGCTTCTCGATTCCGCTGGCGAGCTGGTTCCGCGGGCCGCTGCGCGAGCGCGTGAAGCAGGCCCTGCTCGGGCCAACGCTGGCCGGCACCGGCATCTTCAACATGCGCTTCCTGCAGGACATGGTGGAGCAGCACCAGTCCGGCCGGCGCGATTACACCGCGCCGATCTACACCGTGATGATGTTCGAGGCCTTCCTGCGCAACTGCCTGGAGGAGACGCCGGCGCATAGCCTGGCTGCGGCCTGACGCCTTTCGCTTCGCTGGGAATACGGTATCCCGCATTTTTTTCAGCCCGCCAAGCCGTGCTTGCCGCCTCCTGCCATGCAGGCGGCAGGTGCTTTCCCTTCCTCCGGAACTTCCTTGCCCGCTGCGTTGCGCCACGTCGTTCGCACTGTTTTATCCACCTGCATGCAACCAAATCAGGCTTCCCGGTAACCTAGGCCGTGAGCGAACAGCAGCGCCTGCCCAGTCCTTCCATCGGGGGCTGCCGCGCTGTTGCTGCCCGAACCTGTTTTCCCAAGGAGCCTGCCCATGCCGTCCCTGTACCAGCATCCGCCATCAGACCCGGATATGGCCGAGCTCGTGGCACGCATGCGTGCGGGGCTGCGCACGTTGCCAGCCGAGTTCGAGCGTCATCGCAAGGCGCTGGAAAGCGGCGCGACCCTGGGTTCGCTGCGTGGCATCACGGATGAAGAGCACGACCTGGCTTACCGGGCTGCATGCAGGCTGTGCGACGAGGAGCAGTTCCACCATGCCTTGCCGGTTGCCCTGCAGCTGGTAGCGCATAAGCCGCGTGACAGCCGGTTTGCCTTCCTGTGCGCCTCCTGCCTGCAGCGCACCGGAAATGCGTCCGATGCCGCGCTTTTCTATGCGATCTGCCTGGAGCTGGACAGCACGCATGCCGTGGCGGCTTACCGGCTCGGCGAATGCCTGGAAGCGATGGGCTTCGTTCGCGAAGCAATGCAAGCCTATGCGCGAGCGGTCGACGTCTGCCGAGGGCAGTTCAATTACGCCGTATTGCAGGACATGGCGCAGGCACGCATCGATCGCCAGGACTGCTGAAATCATTGATCAACACCACAAGCACAGGAGTGATGCACATGAGCGTATCTTTCGCACCAGCCAGAAATGCTGCACCGGCCTATCATTCGCAGGAAACTTCCCGGAATGATGCGCAGCATGAAACCGTGGATAGTCCCAGCGCCAGTTGCACATGGTCCTTTTGCAGTGGCCAGGACAGGGACCTGCCTTTGTCGAAGGACGAAGACATCAATCTCATCAATCTCAGGGACGTGAACTTCAAATACGGCTCCCAGGGGATCGATAGCGAACCTGATCCCGAAGAGGGCTGGCAGCCATGTGAAATATCTGCTCTCACAGCGGCCAAGGTGCATGGCGTGCGCAATGCCGTGACGGGCCTCGTGGCAGCCGCCGGCATCGTGACGGTGAATGCAGTGGTTTGCTCGAATCTCTCGAAAGATCCCCTTGGCGCCAATCCTTGCACGTTTCTTGCACTGGCATCCTTGCCCGCTGTCGCAGGCGCCTTCGGCCTGACCGCCATGGGCGTGAAGCAACTGGTGGCAGCCTATCAGGGACGCAACAACGCGCATGACGATCCCAACGCGTAGCGCGTGGAATGAAACCGGATTGCTTTCCGTCTGGCGGTGTTGGGATCGTCGTTGAGAGCTTGGCTATCCGGGTACTTGGCCCGCGGCGCGGCTGTCGGACCACTGCGCATACCAGCGGTAAAACTCGGCCAGCCCCTGCGCCAGCGGCGTAGCCGGCGCAAAACCAACCCAGTCCCTCAGCCTGTCGGTATCGGCATAGGTCGCCGGCACATCGCCCGGCTGCATCGGCTGGAAGTCGATCACCGCCTTGCGTCCCAAAGCCTGTTCCAGCGTGGCGATGAAATCCATCACCCGCACGGGCTGATGATTGCCGATATTGAACACCGCATGCGCCGGGCGCCCGCTCGCAGCCGGCGTCGGCTTGAACAGCAGCCGCACCACGCCCTCGACGATGTCATCGATATAGGTGAAGTCGCGTTCCAGCTCGCCTTTGGCAAAGACCGGTATCGGCTCGCCGTTGACGATCTTGCGGGTGAAGCTGAAGTAGGCCATGTCGGGCCGGCCCCATGGCCCATAGACCGTGAAGAAGCGCAGGCCGGTCAGTGGCAGGTCATACAGATGGCTGTACGAATAGGCCATCAGTTCATTGGACTTCTTGGTGGCGGCATACAGCGACACCGGGGCGTCGGTCTGGTCGGACTCGGCGAACGGCACCTTGGTATTGGCGCCATAGACGCTGCTGCTGCTGGCGTACACCATGTGCGCCGTGCGGTGGCGGCGGCAGGCTTCCAGCATGTTGGCAAACCCGACCAGGTTGGACTGGATATAGGCGGCAGGGTTTTCCAGCGAATAGCGCACGCCGGCCTGGGCCGCCAGATGCACCACATGCGTGGGTTGCACCGACTCGAACAGCGCGGCCACCTGCTGGCCGTCGGACAATTCAAGCCGACGGCAATCGATGCCGCGCGGCGCCAGCAGCGCCGCGACGCGGTCGTGCTTGAGCTGCGGGTCGTAGTAGTCGTTGAAGTTGTCGCAGCCGAACACGCGGTGCCCCATGTCGGCCAGGCGCGCGGCGACGAAGCTGCCGACAAAGCCGGCGGCGCCCGTCACGAGGATCGTGTGCTGCGTCATCGCGCGTCGGCCTGGCCGCGCCGGCCGATGCCGTAATAGGCCAGCCCGGCATCGGCCACCGTGGCCGGGTCGTACAGGTTGCGGCCATCGAAGATGGCGCGGCCGCGCAGCGTCTTCGCCAGGCGCTCGAAGTCAGGCGAACGGAACTCCTTCCATTCGGTGACCAGGGCCAACGCATCGCAGCCTTCGACCGCTTCCCATGCACTGCCGCACAGGGTGATCTGGCCGCCGAACGCTTCCTCGCCATGTTCCTGCAGCAGCAGGCGCCGCGCTTCCGACGAAGCCACCGGGTCGTAGGCGCGCACCTGGCAGCCGGCTTCCAGCAGTTTCCTGATCAGCACCAGGCTGGGCGCCTCGCGCATGTCATCGGTGTTGGGCTTGAAGGACAGGCCCCACAGCGCCACGGTCTTGCCGCGCAATTCCTGGAAGCTGCCGAAATGGCGGACGATCTTGTCGAACATGATCGCCTTCTGTTCTTCATTGACCGTTTCGATCGCGTTGAGCAGATGCAGCCGCCGGCCATGGTCGACCGAGGTCTTGAGCAGCGCCTTGACGTCCTTCGGGAAGCAGGAGCCGCCATAGCCCATGCCGGCGTAGAGGAAATGCGGCCCGATGCGAGGGTCCGAGCCTATGCCCATGCGCACGGCTTCGATGTCCGCGCCCAGCAGTTCGGCCAGGTTGGCCAGTTCGTTCATGAAGCTGATGCGGGTGGCCAGCATCGCATTGGCGGCGTACTTGGTCAGTTCGGCGCTGCGCACATCCATGTGGATCAGCTTGTCGTGATTGCGGCTGAATGGCGCGTAGAGCTTGCGCATGATGCTGGTCGACTGCGGGTCGTCGCTGCCGACGACAATGCGGTCCGGCCGCATGAAGTCGTCGATCGCCGCGCCTTCCTTCAGGAATTCCGGGTTGCTGACCACGGTGTAGTCGATCTTCATGTCGCGCTTGGCCAGTTCCTCGGCGATCGCGGCGCGCACCTGGTCGGCGGTGCCCACCGGCACGGTCGATTTGTCGACCACCACGATCGGGCGCGTCATGCGCTGGCCGATGCTGCGCGCGGCCGACAGGATATGGCGCAGGTCGGCGCTGCCGTCTTCATCGGGCGGCGTGCCGACCGCAATGAAGATCACGTCGGCATGTGCAACCGCGCGGTCGTAGTCGGTGGTGAACAGAATCCGTCCGGCCGCCGAGTTGCTGGCAACCAGCTTGTCCAGACCCGGTTCATGGATCGGGATCTGGCCCGCGTTGAGCATGTCGATTTTTCTGGCGTCGACGTCCAGGCACAGGACCGTGTTGCCGACATCGGCGAAACAGGCGCCGGAAACCAGGCCAACGTAGCCGGTGCCGATAATGGTAATTTTCATAAGCGGATTCAGTATTAAGAGTCGAAAACGGATGCCAGAGCGGCTCTGCCTGGCACAAGGTCAGCAGTATAGCGGCGACGTCGGGCTGTCCGGGCCTAATAACGCCGGGCTGATTCAGCATCAACATTCTTGCCGGGCCAGACTGCCGCTTTCCAAACCGGTAAGAACATCGACGCAAATCGCACTACGTTAGATATTGCTCAATGTAAATGTTATCAAGAATGAATTATCATTCAACTGTGCCGGTTTTCCAATTGATTTGACGCAATAAACAGTGCGCCGCTGCAAAACTGCTTTACTATGCGCCGGCTCATTGTGGACTATGGTCAATCAGGCATGATGCTGCGTTTTTCTCACGTGCAAACGCGGCCGCAGGCTACAACACAAGGTAGCGCCGCTCTCAGACAGGACAATGAAACTACTTACGTTCAGCACCTTGTTCCCCAACCAGCAAAGGCCCAACCACGGCATTTTCGTGGAGACCCGCCTGCGTTACCTGGTGGCCAGCCGCCAGGTGCAGTCGCGCGTGGTCGCCCCGGTACCCTGGTTTCCCTTCACGCATCCGCGATTCGGCCTGTATGCCACCTATGCGCAGGTGCCGCGCAGCGAGCAGCGCTTCGGCCTGGACGTGAGCCATCCGCGGTATCCCGTGATCCCGAAGATGGGCATGAGTGCAGCGCCGGTGCTGCTGGCCAATTCGCTGAAGTCCGCGCTGGGCCGCATTATTGACGAAGGCTATGACTTCGACCTGATCGACGCCCATTACTTCTACCCTGACGGCGTCGCCGCCGTGATGCTGGGCCGCTATTTCAACAAGCCGGTGGTCATAACGGCCCGCGGCACCGATATCAACCTGGTGCCGCAATACCGTCTGCCGCGGCGCATGATACGCTGGGCAGCCGAGCAGGCGGCCGGCATGATCACCGTCTGTAATGCGTTGAAGGACGAGATGATGGCGCTGGGCATCGATGGCAGCCGCATCACCCCGTTGCGCAATGGCGTCAATCTCGAACTGTTCCAGCCGGGCGACCGCGCCGCGCTGCGGGCCGAGCTTGGCATGGAAGGCTTCACATTGATGTCGGTTGGCCACCTCGAACCCCGCAAGGGCCACGAACTGGTGATCCAGGCCATGCCGGCGCTGCCCGATGTGCACCTCAATATTGCCGGCAGCGGGCCGGACCGCAAAAAGCTCGAAGACCTGGCCCAGTCGCTGAAGGTGCAGGACAGGGTGCGCTTCCTTGGCCCCTTGCCGCAAGCCGAGCTCAAGCGCTGGTATGGCGGCGCCGATGCGCTGGTGCTGGCTTCCAGCCGGGAAGGCTGGGCCAACGTGCTGCTCGAATCGATGGCTTGCGGTACGCCGGTCGTGGCGAGCAATGTCTGGGGCACGCCGGAAGTGGTGGCGTCGCCGGAGGCCGGGGTATTGATGCGGGAGCGCACGCCAAATGGCGTGGCCGAGGCGGTGGCGGCGCTGCGCGCCAGTTACCCGTCGCACGAGGCGACCAGGCGGTATGCCGAGCGATTCAGCTGGGATGACACCACGCAGGGGCAGATCGCGCTATTTCAAAGGATTGCTGCACAGGGCAGGGCATGAAAATACTGTATCACCACCGGACCCGTTCCAAGGACGGGCAATACGTTCATATCGAAGAGATGATCCGCGCGCTGCGCCAGCTTGGCCATGAAGTCATCGTGGTCGCGCCGCCCAGCGCCGAAACCGAGGACTTTGGCTCCGACGCCGGCATGGTCGCGTGGCTCAAGCGCAGCATCCCGCAGTGGATGTATGAGCTGATGGAGCTTGCCTACAGCCTGGTTGCCTACCGCCGCCTGGTCAGGGCGGTGCGCGAGCATCGGCCGGATTGCCTGTATGAGCGCTACAACCTGTTCCTGCCCGCCGGCATCTGGCTCAAGCGCAAGTTCGGGCTGCCGATGCTGCTGGAAGTAAATGCGCCGATCTTCGAGGAACGTACCCGTTACGACGGCCTAGCGTTGAAGGGGCTGGCGCGCTGGTCCCAGGCATATGCCTGGAAAGCGGCCGACTATGTGCTGCCGGTGACCCAGGTGCTGGGCGACATCGTGGCCTCCTATGGCGTGCCGCGCGAGCGCATCGTGGTGATTCCCAACGGGATCAATGCCAGCCAGTTCAGCGAGGCGCCCGAGGCCCGTGCCGCCAAGGCTGCGCTCGGGCTTGACGGCAACATCGTGCTCGGGTTCACCGGTTTCGTGCGCGACTGGCATGGCCTGGACAAGGTGATCACGATGATCGCCGACGATCCGCCTGAGTCCAGCCGCCATTTGCTGGTGGTGGGCGACGGGCCGGCACGGGCGGCGCTGGAAGCGCAGGCCACGGCGCTGAACATCCGGCATCGCGTCAGTTTCACCGGGGTGATCGGGCGCGATGAGGTCGCGCGCTATGTCGCCGCCTTCGATATCGCCCTGCAGCCGGCGGTGGTGGAATATGCTTCGCCGTTGAAGCTGTTTGAATATCTGGCCCTCGGCAAGGCGATTATTGGCCCTGCGCAACCAAACCTGATGGAAATCCTCACCGACGGCCAGAATGCGGTATTGTTCGACCCGAAGGCGGCCGATGGCATGGCAGGTGCGATCGGCAAGCTCAGCGCCGACGTTGCCCTGCGCGAGCGCATGGGCGAGAACGCACGCAAGACCATCAGCGAGAAGCGACTGACCTGGCGGGAAAACGCGATACGCGCCGTCGAATTGTTTAAAAGGATTCCGAAGCATGCGTGACATAGTCATATTCGGCATCATCTTCGGCCTCGTTCCCGTGATGTGGAAGCGGCCCGCGATCGGTGCCCTGGTGTTCATGTGGATCAGCCTGATGAACCCGCACCGCCTTGCCTACGGCCCGGCGCACGATTTTCCATTTGCGATGATGGTGGCCGCGATCACGATCCTGGCAGTGCTGTTTTCGAAGGAGCCGCGGCAGTATCCCGTCACGATGCCGACCGTGCTGCTGGTGGCGTTCATGATATGGACCACGGTCACGACCCTGTTTGCGATTTCACCGCCTTTCCTGGTCAACGCGGAATGGAGCCGCGTGATCAAGACATTCGTCATGGTGGTCGTCACCATCATGGTGGTGCAGAAGGAAGATGACCTGAAGAAGATGATCTGGATCCTGGCGCTGTCGCTGGCGATCTTTGGCGCCAAGGGCGGCCTGTTCACGCTGGCAACAGGCGGCTCGTACCGCGTGCTCGGGCCGAGCGGCAGCTATATCGCCGAGAACAATTCCCTGGCGCTGGCCTTGGTGATGGCTGCACCCATCATCTGGTATCTGCGGCTGCAGGCGCAGAAACGCTGGGTGCGCCACAGCCTGGAGGCGCTGACTGCGCTGACCATGGTGGCGGCCGCCGGCTCCTATTCACGCGGCGCCCTGCTGGCCGGCGCGGTAATGATGGGCTTCCTGTGGCTCAAGAGCCGCAACAAGGTCAGCACCGGCCTGGTGCTGCTGCTGATGATCCCGCTGGTGTTTCTGGCCATGCCGGAGCAGTGGCACGAGCGCATGTCGTCCATTGGCGAATACAAGACCGACGGCTCGGCGCTGGGCCGTATCAATGCCTGGTACTTCGCGATGGAGGTGGCGAAGAACCATGCGCTGGGCGGCGGCTTCATGGTGTTCAACCCGGCGATGTTCCGGGTGTATGCGCCGGACCCAACCGATTTCCACGCGGCCCACAGCATCTATTTCCAGGTGCTGGGCGAGCATGGCTATATTGGCCTGGCGATCTTCGTCAGCCTGCTGGCATCGACCTGGCACATGGCCTACCGCATCATCAGGAAGACCCGCATGCATCCCGAGCTTAAATGGGCCGCCGACTTCGCCGCGATGTCACAGGTCAGCATGATCGGCTACATGGTGGGCGGCGCCTTCCTGTCGCTGGCGTATTACGATTACTTCTACTATGTGATGGCAGCGCTGGTTGCCACCCAGCGCATCGTTGCCAGGCAGCTCGCGCCAGCCGTGCGCAAGAATGTGCTTGGCCAGGACGTGGAAATGCAGCCGCAGCCCGCGCTTAAGGCGGGAAGGGCGCATGCCGGTGCCTGACATGCAGAATTCCCTGTTACCCCTGCGTCGCGGCGATGTGCCGCCGCAGAGCCGCGGGCTCGCGGCACGCTTTTCCAATGGATTGTTTTCGCTGCTCTCGCCACAGGGCCAGAATGCGCGGCTGACGATCCTGCTGTTTCACAAGCTGCCCCTGTTCGCCGACCCGCTGACGCCGAACGAGCCGGTCTTTGCCCAGTTCGAGCACATTCTCGACTACCTGAAGGAGCATGCCACCGTCCTGCCGCTGACCGATGCCGCAACCGCGCTCGCGCGCGGCAAGCTGCCAAAGAAGGCGGTTTCCATCACCTTCGACGATGGGTACGACGAATGGCTCAGCACCGTCAGTCCGGCGCTGCGTGCGCGCAACATGCAGGCGACCTTCTTCGTCACCACCGAGCAGCTGGATGGGCCGGCGCTCTGGCATGAACGCATCATCGCGGCGGTACGTGCGCTGCCCGACAGCGGCGCGCGCCTGCCGTATGGGTTCGCCGCCTATGCCGACCTGAAGCAGCCCGGCAACCGCATCAGGCTGATTTCCGAATTGCAGGAGCGACTCAAGTACGCGCCGCTGGCGGAGCGCCTGGGCGCCATCGAGATGATCGAGGCGCAGGTCGTGTCGCCGCTGGTATGGCCCAAGCCGTTCAACCGCGACTCGGTACGCCAGCTGCACAGCCAGGGATTCGAGATCGGCGGTCACACGGTCAGCCATCCCATCCTGAATGAATGCGGCGATCAACAGGCCATGGAAGAAATCGGCGGCTGCAAGGAAAGGCTGGAAGCCATCATTGGTGGTCCGGTGCACAGCTTTGCCTATCCGAACGGACGCCCCCTCAAGGACTATGACGGCAGGCACGTCGCCATGGTGCGGGCCTGCGGCTACAAGGCGGCGGTCGCCACCAGTGGCGGCGCTGCGCGGCAAGGGTCGGACATCTACCAGTTGCCGCGCTTTACCCCGTGGGGACTGACGAAGGAGCGCATGGCGCTGCAACTGGCGCGCAATCTGATGACGCCCGAGCGCAAGGCGTTAGTGACCGTTCCCCTGGCCAGGACCAGGCAGGAGGGCGTGGCGCAGACGCCGGTGCGCTGCCTGATGGTGGCCAGCACATTCGCGCCATTGCATGGCGGCTCGGCCGTGGTCTATGAAAACCTCTGCATGCACATGCCGCCGGGCAGCGTGCGGGTCCTGACTGCGCACACGAATTATCTTAATGGCCGCGAGATCGATGGCTGGCGCGAGCATGATGCCGCTGCCGTGTATCCGGTCGACCGCATCAAGCTGCTGCGGCCGATGATGCAGCCGCCGCCGGCCAATATCGCCGTGTCGCTGGCGCGCTTCGCTTTCCAGGACATTCCGCTGTATGTCAACGTGCTGATATCGGCGGCCAGGCTGGTCAGGCAGCATCAGATCAACGTGATCTGCATCGGCGAACTGGTATCGGGCAGCTGGCTCGGCATTGCGCTGAAGAAGATATTCGGCACCAGGCTCATCATCTACGTGCATGGTGAAGAGATCACCACCGCCACCGGCGGCCGGCTGCATGGCAACAAGCGGCGCGAGTACCTGAACGCGGCTGACAAGGTGATTGCGGTCAGCGCCTTTACCTGCGACGCCCTGACCCAGCAGATGGGCCTGCGCGCCGAGCAGGTATCACTGGTGCCCAACGGCGTGGATACCGAACGCTTCACGCCGGGTGAACGTGATCCGGAACTTGTAAGCAAGCATGGACTCCAATCGTGCAAGGTAGTGCTGACCCTGGGTCGCCTGGTCGCGCGCAAGGGTGCCGACATGGGCATACGCGCAATGGCCAAGGTCATCAGGCAGCGCTCCGATGTCCGCTACCTGATCGTTGGGGAAGGCGAACTCCGGCCCGAACTCGAACGCCTGATCGCCGAGGAAAACCTGGGCGAATACGTCACGCTGGTGGGCAAGGCATCCGAAGAAGATCTGGTCCGTTATTTCCGGCTATGCGATCTCTTCCTGATGCCCAACCGCACGATGCCGGATGGCGATACCGAAGGCTTTGGCCTGGTGTTCCGTGAAGCCAATGCCTGCGGCAAGCCGGTCATTGGCGGCCGCGCCGGCGGCGTGGTGGAAGCGGTGATCGACGGCCAGTCGGGTTTTCTCGTCAATGGCGAGGATCCGGACGAGATTGCCGGGCGGGTTCTGACCTTGCTTGACGATGAAGCCCTGGCGCGTTTTCTGGGCACACGCGGCATGGAGATTGCGCGGTGTAACAATACCGAGGCAGTGGCCAGGCAGTTTGTGCAGATTTCGGAACGCGTGCTGCGGCAACGCTGACGCGTTGCGGGGGAGGGCTTGGCGAAGGCAGGCGCGCTTCGCTTGCGCCCGGGTAGACGGCGCTTCATGTTTACAATACGAAAGATCCGCCATGCCTGTGCTGCAAACGCTGTCCCTTGTCATACCCAGCTATAACCGTGGCCATCTGATCGATGAGACCATCGCATCCGCCCTGGATCAGGAAGTGCCGTTCGACGAGATCATCGTCGTCGACGATGGTTCAACGGACGACACGCTCGGCCGGCTCGAAAAATATGGCGACCGCATCGTGGTGCTCGCGTCCGTCAATGCCGGCGTTCAGAAAGCCCGCAACAGCGGCGTTGCCGCAAGCCGTTCCTCCCACGTCGTGCTCTGCGATTCCGACGATCTGCTGCATCCGGCATTCTGCGCGACCGTGCGCCGGGCCATGACCGCGGAGCCCGGGGTCGACATCTGGTATAGCAATTTCATTCCCTTCACCAGCGACGGGGACCAGGCCGACAAGCTGGCGCAGGCGCCGGCCGATTTGCTGGAAGGCGCCCGATGCGGCGATGGCTATTGCACAGAGATTCCGGACCTGTACCGGCGCGTGCTTCGCTATCAGCCGTTCTTTCCTTCAGGCAGCGCATTCAGCAAGCGCTTCTATGAAACCGTCGGCGGCTATGATGCCCGCTTCAACGGCGTTGGCGGCGAGGACTTTGAATTCCTGCTGCGTGCGGTCTGCCGTGGCCGGCTTGGCTATCTGACCATGCCGCTGGTGCGCGTGCGTAAGCACGACAGCAACGATTCCCGCGATACCCTGCGCATGCTGCAGGGAGAAATACGCATCCTCGAGCATTCGCTGCAGACGCATCCCGGCGCTGCGCAGCATCGGCAGCAGGTGCAGGCCGTGATCCACCAGCGCCGGCGCGAGGCGTTCGATATCGCCTATGCCCGCGGGGACTTTTCTTCCGCAAGGGAAACCGCGGCCGAATTTGCAAGCCTGCCCACCGATCCGAAGTTTCAGCTCAAGCGCGCGATCACGGCCTGTCCGCCGATGGTGCGGGACGTGGTATGGCGCTGGAGCCAGTCCGGCCGCGACGGCGCCTGAGCGTCCCATATAGACCAGTCAGGCCCGCAATGCAAAAGCGCCGGGCTGCATCCAGATGCAGCCCGGCGCTTTGTCTTTTCCGATTTGTTTTAGCCTGTCGTGGTCGCCTGCGTATCCGACACCGCAGCCTGAGCCGGGCCAGCCCCCGTCGGCACAAAAACCGCATCGATCGCCTGTTCACAGGCCGTCATCGAATAGCGTTCCATCACCTTTTGCCGTCCATTGGCGATCAGCTGCCGTGACAGGTCGGGCTCCTGCAGCAGCCTCGCGGCCGCATCGGCGAACTCCGCAGGGTAGTTGGCAATCAGCAGTTCGCTGCCATGTTCCGCCTCGATGCCTTCTGCGCCCAGCGTGGTGGAAATCACCACCCGGCCATACCCGAAGGCTTCCAGTATCTTGATGCGCGTGCCGCCGCCGGCACGGATGGGCACCAGAACGGCATCGCATGCCTCGTAGTAAGGCGCGACATCGGGCACGTCGCCATGCAGCACGAAGGCGCCTGCCGCTGCCTGCTGTTTCATCCAGTCGGTCGGGCCGCGGCCGATCACGGTCAGGATCGCATTGTCCTGGCCAACCTGCTTGCGTATGGCCGGCATGATTTCCTGCGTCAGCCATTTCACCGCGTTTTCATTGGGCGCATAGTTCAACGTGCCGACGAACAGCAGTTGCAGCGGCGCGCGCGGCTGGCGCGCGGGATGCTGCGCCGGCACCCGTATCGTGTTGGGAATCACGCCGATCTGCCGTTCGGGAAAGCGCTCTCCAAGCAGGGCCTTGTCTTCCGGCGAGCACAGCAGCACCCGTTCCATCTCGTTGAAGGCGCGGGCTTCCTCGCGCGCCAGCTTCCTTGCCTCCAGCCACTCCAGCACATAGCCCATCTTGCCCAGGTGCGGCACGCCCAGCATGTTCACCTGCAATGCCTGCGAACGCGACTCGATATCGTCGAGGTCAAGGATCTTGCGCTCGGCCGAGACGCCGAGCTGCGCCTGCATCGCCCGCCACAGCGGCATCAGGCGGATGCGCGATACCAGCACCGCATCGAAGTGCTCGCTGCGGAACTCGCTGAGCCGGCTCATGACGTAGTCCACCGGCCAGGTGGAGAGCAGCTTCGGATGCGGATTCATCAGCCTGGTCAGGGTGTTGCGCTGCCGATGCCGCAGCGGCTCGCCCTCGTCGGCCACGTTGAAGAACACGGCGCGGCTGCACAGGTCCTTCCAGCGCTCCGCCAGGATTTCGGGATGGGTGGGGCGGTCCACCGACACGCAGATCATCGTGATGTCGAAGTGGCGCGCCAGCGCTTCCAGCATGTTCCCCAGCCGCATTGCCGTGCCCTGGCCGCCCAGCGCCGGCAGGGTCTGCGTCAGGATCAATAATTTTTTACGTGTCATCGGTGTACCTCTCGTAGTGCCTTTTGATTTCGGAATGCATTGCTGTCGGCTTCGCTGCTATTTCGACGCCATGTGCCGGGAGTGCTGTACCAGCAGCAGCTTGCGCAACAAGTCCACCAGGCGCGGCACCCGCCGTTCCAGCTGCGGCGGACCGCCCTTGCCGCGCATGCCATCCAGGGCGCCGAGCATGCAGGCGCGCGCCTTCTCGGTCTGCGACTTCGACATCAGGATGTTGGCCAGGAACAGCGAGCGGTCGAGCAGCCGCAGCCGCAGGCGGCCGCGGTAGGCAACTGGCGTATGCCTGGTCCAGAACAGGATGCCGTTGCGCGTCATCAGGTAAAAGTAATACGGCGGCCGGTGCAGAAGGTCATAGGGATAGCGCAGGTGGCGGGCACGCGCCTCGAACGCGACCAGGCTGCGCCATCCTGCCTGCGACAGGCGGGCGCCGATATCGGTATCCTCGTAATAGGCAAACATCGCCTCGTCCAGCAGCCCGACCTGCCGCAGCGCCGCCACCCGGTACAGCACCACGGTGCCGGCCACCCACATCGTGGCGGCATGCCCGGCTTCCCAGTTGCGTGCCTCTTCGATGCTGCCGGGACGGGCCGTTTCCAGCCGCGGCCAGTCGTGCCGGGCGCCGCAGAAGTCGATTTCCTGGTCATCATCGAGCGCGACGATCACGGGTGAGGTGGCGCCGCAGTCGGGATGGGCCTGCATCAGCGCCACCAGTTTTTCCAGGCAGTCGGGGGCGATCACGGCGTCGCTGTTGACCAGCCAGATGAAATCCGCGTCCTGGGCCAGCGCCATGCGCATTGCGACATTATGGCCGCCGGCAAAACCCAGGTTGGTGTCCTGCCGCAGCAGGGTCACGCGGCTGGGGTCTATCCCTTGCCGAAGCAGCTGATAGTCCTGCTCGGCCGAGCCGTTGTCGATCACCACGATCGATGCCTCGTAAGTGGCGCCGGGACGCAGCGCAAGCAGCGACTGGACGCATTCCAGGGTCACGGCGGCGGAATTCCAGTTCAGGATGCTGATCAGGATAGTCTGCCTGCCTGGCGCCGCATCGTCATGCACGGGCGGGTTGGTGGGCATCACGATAGGGATTCTCCAAAAATAGCCGGGCCTCACCGTTGCAGGCGGCCCATTTCAAAAAGACGAAGCGGCGTGGCGCTTCCGGTCAGGCCAGCCGCGCTTTCAGGCCATTGGCGACATGGTGCAGTTCGGCCGACAGCGGATGCCCGGTAAGTCGCAATGCGACATACCAGACGCTTGCCAGCGGAAGCGCCAGGATCAGCAGGACCGCCATGGGCGGGAGCGATGCCGGGAGGATGGCCTTGAACATCAGCGCCGCGGCGAGGCAGATCAGTGCCACCGCCGTGCTCGGCCACAAGGCCACAAGCATGGTGCTGAAGCGATGGCCAAGGTAGGCGTAGTGCTGGTAGATCATCACCGGCGCCGCAATCAGGGTGGCCAGGCAGATCGACCAGGAAAAACTCTCGATGTCGCCCTTGAACAGCACGTAGCCGAAAACGATGCGCGTGGCCAGCATGGCGACGATGGGCGTGGCGGACAGGTAGGGCCGGCCGATGGCGGCCAGCGCCGTCGAGGTGTAGTTGAACATCATGCCGACGGCGGAAGCAAGCAGCAGCGCGTCGATTGCCGGCACGGCAGGCAGCCACTTCTCGCCATACAGCGTAACGATGATTTCCTTGCTGAACACGTAGGTCAGTGCCAGAGCGGTCCAGCCAACGCCGGTGAGCAGGCTGGTGGCGCGGTTGATCAGCGGGCCCAGCGGTTCATTCCGGTAGTGCGCCTGCGAGATGTAGGAAAGCGAACCGTAGTTGACCGTGCTGCCAGCCACGTAGGCAAAGATCGACACGGTCGAGCTGGCGCGGCTGAACAGGCCCACGAGGGTGGCATTGCCGAGCTTGCCGAGCAGGATGTCGGGCAGCGCATTGTTGATCGAGCCCAGGCAGTTCGACAGCAGCGACCCGACGCCGAAATGCATCACATGGCGCCATTTGCGAAAGCTGGGCAGCCACGGCAGGATCTTCGGGCGCAGCGGAACGTAAGCGATGGCGCAGGCAATGATATTGGCAAGGTTGGCCCAGGCCATGCTCATGGTGCCGAAGCCCAGGGCTGCCAGCCCCAGGCAGGTCACGGCAAAGGTCGCCGTGCCGACCACATTGACGATCGCCTGCTTGCCGGCCGCGAATTCGCGCGTCAGCATCGAATGGGTAATCGAGCCGAACGGAATGAAGATAAAACCGATGGCGAGCACCTGCATCACCGGCAGCATGGCCGGTTCATCGAACCACCCGCTGATCGCGCCGCTGGCGAAGAACAGCGCAACGGCAATCAGCCAGGAGGTCGTAAACATCACGCCGATGGCGGCGCGCATTCGCTCTTCCGTCAGTTCCGGTTCGCGTTGCAGATAGGTGCCGACACCGAAGTCGCGGAAAATGTGGGCGATGTTGACGAACACGACCGTCATAGAGAAAACCCCGATCTCGGCGGGGCTGAGCATGCGCGCCAGCAGCAGGCTGACGATGAACTGCACAATCGTCGCTCCCGTGGACGAGAAGAAATTGATTACCAGGGAGCGACGGATATTGGTCATGGCGAAGCGGCGTTCTTATCGTATAAAAGGGGAATCAGGCACTTAGGCTGGGTAGCAGGGCTGATTCCTTCATCTGCCCGATCACCTTGCGCGAGGTCTTTTCATAGCGGTCGCTGACAAAGCGCAGCGAGCCGATGAAGTGAATGAAGGCGGTGTCGCTGTTCATCACGTCGGGTGTGCCGTATTTTGGATGGGGCAGCACCTGGGTGCCGGCTGCATTGGCCACCAGGTAGTTCGAGGTGATCTGCTCGGTACCCCAGGCGGACCAGCGCTGCCGGCCTATCTTGCGTGCCATGCAGTTGGAAAAATGCACCAGGGCTTCGCGCATGCCGACCGAAGGAGGAAAGCCGGTGAAGCCCGAGCAGCCGCGCACGTAGAGCGCGTCGGCCGGCAGGCCAACTTGCGACATGCAGGCTTCGGCATAACCCTGGATATGCTTTTGCCCGTCCGGATCGGCCTGGGCGTTTGCGCTGGTCATGGGCAGCGTGATCAGCGTTTGTTCTGGTGCTTCGCCGAGTACGAATCCGACGCGGCGCGAAATGGCTTGCAGGACTTCCTGTGGTCGGTCGACGGTGACGGTGTCGGCATCGAGCTGGACGACATAGGTGTCGCGCGCGTAATCGCAGATAGCCAGCAGCCGCTCCCAGGTGCCGCCGCGCGGAATGTCAGGGTGGGTAAACTCATCTGCGGCGCGCAGCTCGATATGCGGCACATGGGACTGCAGCATCTTGCGGTCCGCGTCATCGATGCTCGGGTCGCACACCACCACGACCCGCTGCGGACAGGCAAATGCTGCAAAGGACTTCAGGGCGACCAGGTAGGCCAGCACGTCGCGCTTCTGCACCATCGACAGCAGCGTGAACGGCAATGTGCCAGGCTTGAGCGGCGGCGTTTCCAGGATGCCGCGACTCGCTTTCTGATGTAGCCAGCGGTAATAGTCTCTTCTCAGGCGCTGCTGTATTTTGGAAATGATGGACATTGTGGCTGTATTGAATGTTGGGGAGTCGCGGACGCACTACCGGGGAAGCCCTGGCAGGAAAGTACGTTGGCTAGGGGCCATTCGGGCGATAGTCAACGGATTTCTTCCAAGAATAATGCATTAGGGAAATGTTGATAGGGAGTATAGCATTGCTCAAATGACCAAATATTGATGAAAGCCGTATAGTTGAGTTCGCGTAAAAACCCAGTCCCGACCTATCCCATTCTTATCGGCCGTCCCAAGTGATTCAAGACCTTGACCGTGTATTGAAGCGGATTGCTGCGCATTGAGAAACGACAAGGCGTGCGCCGAATCGATGCGGCCGGCTTTCGCGAGGAGGGAGGGCGCCCGCAGCGCTCCTCTATTCTTCCCCTCTGGCGGCAACCGCAGCCTTGTGCGCAAGGTGACGCACGAGCAGCCCAGGCGGCATCCTTAGCCAGTGCGCGCGTACGAACAGCAGGCGGCGGGCCAGCCCGGTAAAGCCGTCGCCGCAGCTTGGATGATGCGGCAGCAGGGCCCGGCCATACAGCGCATCCATCAGGCGCATCGTCATTGGTCCCGGCGCAAGGCGCGCCGCGGCCTGCAGTGTTGCCGGCGGTACCGGCGTTCCCAGCAGATGCGCCGAAAAGCGCAGGGCATAGAACACGGCGCGTTCCAGATCCAGCTCGCTTGCCCGTGCCAGCAGTTCGGACCAGAAGCCGGGCAGGGTGGCAAAATCGCGCAGCAGCAGGTCGAGATCGCTCAGGTCGCGCAAACCCTTTTCAAGCTCCTCTTCATGAAACAGATGGCAGGCGCTGTGGATCACCATGTCGACCGGGGCCAGCACCAGCACGCCGGGCCGTCCCGGCAGCGGACGGGCGGCGGCAATGAGCCTGGCCGAGTCCGGCTTGCTGGATGCCGTCGTCGGCAGGATTGCATGATGCACGTCGACCACGGTCATGCGCCGGCCATGCTGCATGGGCGGCAGTTCATGCATCCATGCGCGGTAGTAGCGGTCGTCGTAGGCGCTATGGTGGCTGGTGGCCCAGCCATGCATCATCAGTGCGGCTTCGGCCTGGTTGATGCGCGCCTTGGGCACCAGGATATCGATGTCGGCAAAGCTGCGGCCGCTGGCGGCGGGCGCGCCTGCCGCCAGATAGGCTGCGCCCTTGAGCAGGATCAGCGGCAGCCCGGCGCTGCCAAGCGCCTGCCCGATCTGCGTGATTTCCCACTCCACCGCTTCCCGGTGGCGCTGCGCGACCAGCAGGGCGCCCTCGAAATGGGGCACTGCCTGCGGTGCAATCGCGTCGGGCGCATGGCGCTTCGCCAGCAGGGCGATGCGCGCAAGCAGCTGGGCCGCGCGCGCCTGGCGCAGCAGCAGGTCCCATTCCGCCAGAGACAACTCGCGCAGCCGTTCCGGGTCGCGCAGGACCCGCACCAGGACGGGTGCCGCCCTCACCGCGCGCCTGCCTGGCTCGCCAGCTGGTCGAATGCGGCAATCGCTTCGTCAAGCCTGCTGTAACGGAAGTCGTAGCAATCGGAGTGCGCAACGACGCCTCTGAGCGCTTCGAAGCCGGCCGCACCGAGCCGGGTGTAATTGAAGGCATTGTCGGCCACCCGCATGAAGGCGCGGCTGCGCGGCACCGGCGCCAGCGAGAGCGCTGCATTTGCCTCATAGCGCGGAAACACGATCCATCCGGGCCTGGCAACCTGGTCGGCGCATTCGATGCTGCGGCTTGGCGCCTTCATCTGCGCCACTGTTCCCTTGACCGTATCCATTACGCTGGGGCTGAAGGTGGCATGCGGCACGTAGCGCTTGATCACATCGATCGAGGCATTCTTCAGGCTCACCGGCCTGGGCAAGGGAACCAGCGCGCCGTCATCACGGCGGATCAGCGTCAATTCATCCGACAGCAGCCGCCAGCCATGATGGATCAGTGCGGCGCACAGGGTGCTCTTGCCCGAGCCGGGAGGCGCCGGAAGGATGGCGGCATGGCCATTCTTTTCGATCACGGCGGCATGAATGATCAGGTAATGATGCGCATGGCTGGAGACGCACCAGTTCAGTCCCCATTCGAACATCGGGAATGCCTGGCTGGCGGGAAGCGCGGCGAACGGCGCATGGCCGTCGGCGATGAAGTCCACCTGCGGCCTGAACCAGCGACGCAAGCCGCGCGGCGGCGCGAGTTCGACGTGGAAGTCGGCAAAGGGGCCGTCAACAAGCGGGTAGTCGCTGTAGAGCAGGCCGAAGGAGTCCGCCACCCGGTCGAGGCGGGTGCGCAGGCAGGCAGTGAAAGTCCCGGTACGGAAATACACGCCATCGGCCATCAAACGCAAGCGCAGGTCGGCGTCTGGCAGTTCGGAAATCTTCAAGGTCAGGTGTGCTCAATCAGGCTGAGGGCGGCAAGTTCGGACAGCAGTTGCTCGGCCAGCGTGGCAGGTGCGTCGTCGGCGTCCAGCTCCCATTCGCTGGCGAGAAAGGCGGCCAGGCTGTCGCGATCCGCAGGGCCTTGCCGCAGCCGTTCCAGCAGGCTGGCCGCGATGCCGCTCAGTAGATGGGTGTCGCCGGAGAGGTCGTTGTAGACAACCGTTTCCTCGGCGTCCGACAGCATGCGCAGGCGCTGCCCGGCGCGCAGCTTCCAGTTCATCTGGACGCAGAATGCAGTTGCATCAGCCGAGCTTGCGCGGTTGCGTGAATGGCAGGCCCTGGGTGGCGCCCAGGTAGCTCATGATGTCGTCTTCACCCCACCTGATGCCGGCGCTGGGCGTGTAAATGCCATTGGCCTGCCATTCCTTGAAGATGGCGATGGCCTGCAGGTCTGTCGGATATTTATTCAGGCCGGCCTTGAAGTTGAGGTAAGCGGCGATGATGGACTTCACGACTGCCGGCGTTTCGCCGCCATTCAATGCGTCGTACAGCGTCGCCTCGTCCAGAGAAGTGCTCTTGGCCGCCTGGCCTGGCGGCAAGTCCTTCTTGTCGGCGCGGCTGGGAAAGGCGTCGTAGAATTTTTGCGGCGCACCAGTGCGAAACATCAGGCTGGAACTGCCGAAGATGTCGATGAAGCGTGTTTCCTTGGGCACAGGCCACTTGCGGTTCGGGTCCAGCCAGTTGGCCGCGGTAATGCCATCGCAGGCGGCCGCCTCGGTGTTCTGCTGGCTCAGGTTCGCGGAAGCAAAGCCGGAAGGGGACTTGCAGGCGACCTGCGCCAGCGCGGAACGACTGGTAAGCGTCAGAATGACCGCGGATGCACCCACGCCAGCCCGGGTGAACCTGCGGCGCGATGGATTACGCACCTGCGGAGGCGTCGCCGCTGCGCCGTTTTCCGGCTGGCGACCCGTTTCCTCATGTCCAGAATTTTCCATCGTCATGTTGTGAACTCCCGTATCTTCAATTGACGTAATTTTAACCGTCTACTCAAATACTAACAGAATGCGATTCAAAGTTGACAATCAGAATGATATCTGCTTGCTATTGCTTTGATGCCACGCAACAGGAAGTTGCAAATATCACATCACTTCAGTCGTTTGTCGGCATCATGTCCTAAAAACGCCCAGCGCAGCATGGCTTACTCAATGCCAGGCAGAGATTTTGCATAGAAAGTTGCAAAGAATATAATTAAATTATCGCATGTGTTCTGCGTGGCCGATGCGAATTCGGTCAACAAGAATCTTATTGAAAGGTCGTTTCATGCGTTTTCCGCTTTTCGCCAGGTTTGTCTGTAGCGTCGCCGTGTTGTCCGGCAGCATGGCAGCGCACGCCGACAGCGCAGGCGCCGGGTACGGTCAGGGTAGCCGCAAGCCGCAGGCATTGGTCGAAGAGGCTGCACGTTATGAGCATGCGGAAGGCGTGCCGCGCGATTATGCCCGCGCCATCGATCTGTATTGCGCGGCGGCCAGGGCCGGCAATGCCGATGGGCAGTACGGGCTGGCATGGATGTATGCCAACGGTCGTGGCGTTGCGCGCGATGACGGCATTGCAGCGCATCTGTTTGGGCTGGCCGCCGAGCAGGGGCATGCGCAGGCGGCCACCATGCGCCAGCTCGCTTCCATCAAGCCCGTCGTCCCGCCCTGCATGGTGCCGCCGCCAGCCGTTGCCGCAGTCTCCGTGCCAGCTGGCGCGGCGCCGAACTATCCGCGCGGCCATATCTACAACACGGTCGGCAAGGTGTCATTCAAATATGAAATCGATCCGGAACTGGTGCTGGCATTCATTGCCGTGGAATCCGGCTTCAATGCCAAGGCGGTGTCGCCAAGGAATGCGCAGGGCCTGATGCAGCTGATCCCCGAAACCGCGCAGCGCTTCCGCGTCAAGGACGCCTTCAACGCCGAAGACAACATCAAGGGCGGGGTCGCGTACCTGCAGTGGCTGCTGGCGTTTTTCAAGGGCAATGTGCCGCTGGTGGCGGCTGCCTACAATGCAGGCGAGCGAGCGGTGGAGCGTTATCGCGGCATTCCGCCTTACCCGGAAACCCGCGACTATGTGCGCCGCATCACCGCGCTCTACCGCAAGACCACCCATCCTTACCGGGAAGGACTGGTGCAGGCTTCGCCCATCCTTGCCGCCTCTTCCGGTTCTCCCGGCTCTCCGGGCGTCAAATAGGCGGATCGATCGGGCGGTCTGACGCTGGCACGCACCACGGAATGATCCAGCCCGCCACACACAGCATGACCTGGGTGATGTCGCCATAGCGGCCATGCCATTGCTGCTGCCATTCGAGCGCAAATACCGCCACGGCGGTCAGTACGGCGCCAGCGAATGCCGTTCGCCGCGCTCCGCCGTTGGGCCGCGCGATGCGCAAGAACCAGGCCAGCGCCATGAACAGCCACAGCAGTTCGAGAATGTTCGACAGGCCGGCGACGCTGTGCATCTGGCCGGCAAACAGCGTCCAGTTGAAGGTCGCCACCATCCACGGCGCGCCCGGCGCCAGTTCCGCAACCGTAAACCCGAGCACGATCGTCAGCATGCCCAGCCACGGCAGAATCCGCAGCGGCAGATGGCGCAGCAGCAGGCTTGCCAGCAGCGCGATGCAGGCGCCGGCGCAAGCCTCGAGCGACAGCACCCGGCCAACGATGAGCGCCTTGGCCGCCAGCAGCGACAGCAGCGTCAGCGCGAACAGCGCCAGCGCCGGCTTGCCCGGACGCGCCAGCAGCAGGACCATCGCGCTCATGCTGGTGAACAGGCAGGCGTAGGTCAGCAACTGCGCCATGACGATGAGTTGCGGATCATGCAGCGCATGCCACAGGCCGGACAGGGCGCGGCGCAGATGGCTTACATCCAGGGTCGGCACCAGCGGGCTGGTTTGCGACAGCAGCCACAGGCACACGATCACCAATCCGGTATTGGCAAGCGCGCCTTGTCGGAACCAGCGGTCGCGCCAGGCCAGCGTCAGCGCACCGGACAGCGTATGCCGCAGCATGGTGCCGGCGAGCAGGGCCCCCAGGCCGCTGCCCAGCGCATTCATCGCGATATCGACCGGCGAAGCGACCCGCGCCGGGTTGAACTGCTGCAGGCACTCCATGGCAAGGCTGAGTCCGCTTCCCATCAGGGTGGCCAGCAGCGCCGCCCGCGTGGCGCGCATCGTCCCTGCCAGCCAGAGTGCAGCGAGCAGCCCGAAGGGTGCATACACCAGCACATTCTGCAGCACGTCCGCCTTGTCGAGATGGGCCGGCCAGATCAGCAGAAATGCCATTGCCGGCAGTTCCGGCGCGTGCCAGTGCGCAAACGGATACAGGCTGCCGTAGGCCAGCAGCGCGGCATAGCAAAGCAGGGCGGCCAGCATGCGCCATGCGGAGCGGGCGGGAACGAGGGGCGTAACGAGAGGAAGGTCGTGCGGCATGGGAGAGGGGAGCGTCAAACTTGATCAGACCCGGGTGGAGGCGGATTGTACGCGAGTAAAATGGCACGCGCGTTGCCGCCTGCGGCACATGGCTATCCCGTATTCCACCTTCACAAGGCTTTCCTCTCTATGCCAAAAACCATACTCGTGACCGGAGCTTCCGGATTCATCGGCTCGCATACCTGCGTCGAACTGCTGCAGAGCGGGTTTGATATCGTCGCGCTGGACAACCTCTGCAACAGTTCGCGCAAGGCGCTCGACCGGGTGCGCCAGATCACCGGCAAGGACTTCCCGCTGCACGAGGCCGACATCCGTGACCGTGCCGCTCTGGACGCGCTGTTATCCCGGCACCGGGTCGATGCGGTGATCCATTTCGCCGGCCTGAAGGCAGTGGGCGAATCGGTGGAAAAGCCGCTGCTGTACTTCGACAATAACGTGGCCGGCAGCGTCAACCTGCTCGAGGCGCTGACCGATGCCGGCGTCAAGGTCTTCGTGTTCAGCTCCTCGGCCACGGTCTATGGCGACCCGGAGGCATTGCCGCTGGTGGAAAGCGCGCGCCTGTCCGTCACCAATCCCTACGGCCGCTCCAAGCTCATGGTGGAACAGATACTGGGCGACCTGGAGCACTCCGACGCCTCCTGGCGCATCGGCGTTCTGCGCTATTTCAATCCGGTCGGCGCGCATGAGAGCGGGCTGATAGGCGAGGACCCGCGCGGCATTCCAAACAACCTGATGCCCTTCATCGCGCAGGTGGCGGTGGGACGGCGCGAGAAGCTGTCGGTGTTTGGCAATGACTATCCGACGCCGGACGGCACCGGCGTGCGTGACTACATCCATGTGGTGGACCTTGCCAAGGGCCATGTGGCGGCATTGAACCGCCTGTTCGCGCACGACGGCGGCTTCACGGTCAATCTCGGCACCGGGCAGGGATACAGCGTGCTGGAAACGGTGAAGGCATTCGAAGAGGCAAGCGGCCGGCCGGTGCCGTATCAGGTTGTGCCGCGCCGTCCGGGCGACATCGCCAGCTGCTACGCCTCGCCGGACCTGGCGGCGCAATTGCTGGGATGGCGCGCCGAGAAGGGCATGCGCCAGATGTGCGAGGACCACTGGCGCTGGCAGAGCGGTAATCCGGAAGGCTTTGGCGACGACTGAGGATGGTCATGCGGCGGGGTCTGCCGGCCCCGCTGCCACGGGCCGCTGAAGCGATGGCGGCATCGGACATCGAGGTTCGACGGCGCGCCAGGCCCGCCAAAAGAAAAAGGCCGGTTGACGATGTCAACCGGCCTTTCAAATCGTGGTGCCCACGGAGGGACTCGAACCCCCACACCTCGCGGCACATGGACCTGAACCATGCGCGTCTACCAATTCCGCCACGTGGGCCTTGGGATCTGCTGCTTCCCAAAGAAGACTGGCATTATAGAGACAAATTCCCCGAAGTCAACATGGCTTGAGCGATTTCTTGCAACTGGCATAGTTCTAGGCGAATGAAGCCTTAGTCCGTTACACTACCCGCTCAATTTTTAACCACCAACACCACACGCTCTTGAGCCAATTTCCCTATTCCATACCCAGCCGCGAAGACATCCTCGGCATCCTCCGTACCGCAAGCGAACCGCAAGACGCCAGCACCATCGCTGCGGCGCTGCATGTGGGACCCGATGAAACCGAGGGTCTGATGCGCCGGCTGAATGCGATGGAGCGCGACGGCCAGATCAGCTCGGAGCGCAGCGGCATTTACAAGCTGAGCCATATGCCCAACTTCGTCGAAGGCAGGGTCAGCGGGCACCGGGACGGCTACGGCTTCCTGATCCCCGACGATGGCGGCGACGACCTGTTCCTGTCCGAGAAGGAAATGCAGAAGGTGCTGCATGGCGACCGGGCGAAGGCGCGCGTTTCCGGCACCGACCGCCGCGGCCGGCCTGAAGGCACCATCGTCGAAGTGGTGGAGCGTGCCAACAGCCGTGTGATCGGCCGCCTGCTCAACGAGAACGGCGCCTGGATCGTGGTGCCAGAAGACAAGCGCATCGGCCAGGATATCCTGCTGGCCGGCTCGCCGGGCAAGGCCAGGAGCGGACAGGTGGTGAGCGTCGAACTGACCGAACAGCCGTCCCGTTATACCCAGCCGGTGGGCCGGGTGATCGAAGTGCTGGGCGACATCGACGACCCCGGCATGGAGATCGAGATCGCGGTGCGCAAGTTCGGCGTGCCGCACGAGTTTTCCGACGCGGCCAGAAAGCAGGCTGCCAAGCTGCCAGCGGAAGTGCTCGAGGCCGACCTGGACGGCCGGGTCGACCTGCGCGACATCCCGATGGTGACCATCGACGGCGAGGATGCCCGCGACTTCGACGATGCCGTCTATTGCGAGCCGGTGAAGATCGGCCGCAGCAAGGGCTACCGCCTGATCGTGGCCATTGCCGACGTCAGCCATTACGTGCGTCCCAACGACGCGCTCGATGCCGATGCGCTGGAACGCAGCACCTCGGTGTATTTCCCGCGCCGCGTGATTCCCATGCTGCCGGAAAAGCTGTCGAACGGGCTGTGCTCCCTGAATCCCAACGTCGACCGCCTGACGCTGGTCTGCGACGCGGTCGTCACCGCCAAGGGCGAGATCAAGGCTTACCAGTTTTATCCGGCGGTGATCCACTCGGCCGCGCGCCTGACCTACAACGAGGTCGCCGCCATCCTGACCAATACCCGCGGCGTGGAAGCGGCGCGGCGGCAGGAACTGGTGCCGCACCTGCAGAACCTGTACGACCTGTTCCACGTGCTGCTGCAGGCCCGCCATGCACGCGGCGCGATCGATTTCGAAACCACCGAAACCTATATCGTCATCAACGGCGCCGGCAAGATCGAGCAGATCCTGCCGCGCACCCGCAATGACGCGCACCGCCTGATCGAGGAATGCATGCTGGCGGCCAATGTCTGCGCGGCCGACCTGCTGGAGCGGCACAAGCACCCGACGCTGTTCCGGGTGCATGCCAGCCCGAGCAAGGAAAAGCTGGACCAGCTGCGCACCTTCCTGAAGCAGATGGGCCTGAACCTGGGTGGCGGCGACTCGCCCAGCGCGTCCGACTATGCCGAGCTGCTGCCGAAGATCAAGCTGCGTCCCGATGCGCTGCTGCTGCAGACCATGCTGCTGCGCTCGATGCAGCAGGCGGTCTACAGCCCGGAAAACATCGGCCACTTCGGCTTGTCCTATGAAGCCTATGCCCACTTCACCAGCCCGATCCGGCGCTATCCCGACCTGCTGACGCACCGTGCGATCAAGGCGATCCTGCAAGGCAAGCGCTACGATCCGCGCGGCATCGAGGTCAGCGAACTCAATACCCAGCTGTCGCCGGCCGGCCGGCGCAAGGCGGCGCAGGACAAGGCCAGCGGCAAGAAGAAGCTCGATGGCGATTACGCGATCTGGGAATCGCTGGGCGTGCACTGCTCGGCCAACGAGCGTCGCGCCGACGAGGCTTCGCGCGATGTCGAGGCCTGGCTGAAGTGCTATTTCATCCGCGACCGTCTGGGCGAAGAGTTCACCGGCACGATCTCGGGCGTTGCGCCCTTCGGCATCTTCGTCCAGCTCGACACCCTGTTCATCGAGGGACTGGTGCATGTGACCGAACTGGGCGCCGATTACTTCCAGTACGACGACACCCGCCATGAATTGCGTGGCGAGCGTACCGGCATGCGCTACCAGCTGACCGACCGGGTCACGGTGCAGGTCAGCCGGGTCGACCTCGATGCGCGCAAGATCGACCTGCGACTGGTCAACGAGCCTGGCATCCATACCCAGTTGAAGAACGAGGCGCGGCGGGCAGACAGCGAGCAGGGTGGGCGCAAGAAGAGGCGCGGCAAGGCGGACGACGTGCCGGCAAGCAGCCCGGCCGCTCCGGCCGGCGAGTCGTCGGTCGAGACGGCTGTCGACGCCCGGCAGGCGCCGCACAAGGCGCGCGGCGGCAATGCCGACAACATCAGCAATAGTAGCAATGGCGGCAACCGCAAGCCACGCAGTGCGGCAGGCGCTGCGCCCAAGGCACGCACCTCCCGCAAAAGCGCCGGCGACAAGGCCGGCGGCAAGAAGAAACGACAAAAGTAAATGAAAAGCAAACTGATTTTCGGCTTCCACGCCGTCACCGCCCGGCTGCGCCATGAAGCGGAAAGCATCGAGGAAATCTATGTTGACGCGGGGCGTCACGACCCGCGCATGCGCGAGTTGCTGCGGGCAGTGCAGGCCGCCGGCGTGCGGGTGATCCAGGCCGACGAGCAGCGCCTGTCGAGCATGGTGGGCAGCCGCAGGCACCAGGGCGTGGTGGCCAAGGCCGGCGCCATCTCGCTGGCGCGCAATCTCGACGAACTGCTGGATGTGGTGGTCGGCCCGCCGCTGCTGCTGATCCTCGACGGCATCACCGATCCCCACAATCTCGGCGCCTGCCTGCGGGTTGCCGACGGCGCCGGCGCGCATGCAGTCATTGCCCCCAAGGACAGGGCGGTTGGCCTTAATGCCACTGCCGCCAAGGTGGCCAGCGGCGCGGCTGACACCGTGCCCTACATCACCGTCACCAACCTGGCCCGCACCATGCGCGAGCTCAAGGAGCGCGACATCTGGCTGATCGGCACCGCCGACGACGCGGAAAAGGGCTTGTACGAGGCCGACTTCAGCGGCGGCACCGCGCTGGTGATGGGCTCGGAAGGCGAGGGCATGCGCCGCCTGACCCGCGAGACCTGCGACCTGCTGGTCAACGTGCCGATGATGGGTTCGGTGGAAAGCCTGAATGTGTCGGTGGCTTCGGGCGTGTGCCTGTACGAGGCGCGCCGCCAGCGCATGGTCAAGGGCGTGTGACAGCGCCTTGACCGGCTAATGATGCCAGCGCGGCGCGATTTGCCGCTACCATCGCTGTCTCCCGTTTCGATTTAATCCATTCCATGTTTACCCGGCTGCGCGAGGACATCGCCAACATCATGCAGCACGACCCGGCGGCGCGCAGCCGCTGGGAAGTGCTGACCTGCTATCCAGGACTGCATGCGGTCCTGCTGCACCGCCTGGCGCATCGGTGCTGGAAGCGCGGCCTGCACTGGACCGCGCGCTTCCTCTCCCATATCGGCCGTTTTCTCACCGGCATCGAGATTCATCCCGGCGCCACCCTGGGTCGCCGGGTCTTCATCGACCATGGTTTCGGCGTGGTGATCGGCGAAACCGCGGTAGTCGGCGACGACTGCACCATCTACCAGGGGGTGACATTGGGCGGCACCTCGCTGGTCAAGGGCGCAAAGCGCCATCCGACGCTGGAGCGCGGCGTGCTGATCGGCGCAGGCGCCAAGGTGCTGGGCGGCTTTACCGTGGGCGAAGGCGCCACCGTGGGTTCCAATGCCGTGGTGGTCAAGCCGGTGCCGGCGGGCGCCACCGCGGTCGGCAATCCGGCGCGCATCATCGAAAAGGACGATGCCAGCCCGGCCCGGCAGGCGGCGGCGCGGATGTTTGCCGCCTATGGCGTCACGCCCGATGCCGACGATCCGCTGTCCAGGGCGCTGCATGGCCTGATCAACCAGACCGCCACCCAGGAAGCCCAGCTCCAGCGCATCCTGTCTGCGCTGCAGGCGGCGGGCATTGCCTGCGACAAGCTGGCCGACCTTGACCGTTTCGACCCCGACCAGCTCAACCGGCTGGTGGAATAGGAGAGTTTGATGAGCGACGATCTGCCGCTGGATGCGGTTGAAGTGCGTGTGCTGGCGGTGCTGGCCGAAAAGGAGCAGCTGACGCCGGACAATTATCCGATGTCGCTCAATGCGCTGGTTGGCGGCTGTAACCAGCTATCCAGCCGCGACCCTGTGATGACGCTGGCCGAAGAGGAAGTGCAGGACGCGCTGGACCGGCTCATGGCGAAGAAGCTGGCTGCCGAGGTCAGCCAGGCCGGTGCGCGCGTGGCGAAATACGAGCACCGCATGCGCCTGCGCTGGACGCTGGAGCAGGACCGGCTGGCCGCGCTGGTGATGCTGATGCTGCGCGGCCCGCAGACCGCGGCCGAGGTGCGCAGCCGCGCCGGCCGCATGCATGAATTTGGCAACGTTGCCGCGGTCGAGGAAGCGCTGCAGTTCCTGATCGATAAATACCCGCCGCTGGCGGTGAAGCTGGCGCGCGCGCCCGGCGCCAAGGAAGCGCGCCATGCGCATCTGCTGTCGGGCGAACCGGCCGAGGGCACGGAGCAGGCTGCCGGGCAGGCAGTCGCCGCACCGCGGCAGGACCGGGTGTCGCAGCTGGAGGCGGAGGTGGCGCAGTTGCGGGAGGAACTGGCCAGGCTGTCGGCGGAGTTCACCGAGTTCAGGCGCCTGCTGGAGTAGCCGCGCTGGTGGCTTGCCAACGAGACGATGCAATGAAAATGGCGCCCGCGGGCGCCATTCTATTTTGCCGATCGACGCGACTTACAGCGTCTTCAGCGCGGCCTTGGCTTCCTCCGCCTTGCCTGACGCGCCACCCTTGGCGACGACTTCCTCCAGGTTCTTGCGGGCGGCTTCCTTGTCGCCTGCCTTCATCTGGGCCATCGCCAGGTTGTAGCGGATGTTGATCGCGCCGGGCGCGGCTGCGGCGGCTTTTTCCAGGTAAGGCAGGCCGCGCTTGATGTCGCCGCGCTCCACCAGGATGTAGCCCAGCGTGTCCATCACCGCCGGGTTGTTGGGCGCCAGCGCCAGCGCCTTTTCCGCATACTCCACCGCGCGCGCATCCTTCTGCGCCTGGTAGGCCATCGCCAGGTTGTTCAGCGCGCCGATGTTGTTGGGCTCCTGCTTCAGCACGGCCTGGAACTGCTCGATGGCGCTCTTGCTGTCATTGTTGTTCAGGCTCATCGTGGCCATATGCAGGCGCACCGCGGTGTCCTGCGGATGGGCCTTCAGCCAGGCAGCCACCGTGGCGTCGGCGTCCTTGGCGCGACCGGCCTTGGTCAGCGCCTCATGCAGCTTGACCAGCACCGCGTTGCCGCCATTGGCAGCCATTGCCTGCTCATACGGCTTGACGGCTTCCGCCGGCTTCTGCTGCAGCATCATCAGGTCGCCTTCGAGCGAATAGCCGACAGGCAGCTTGGGCAATTGCTTCTGGATCTCGCGCGCGGTGGCCAGCGCGTCCTGCGGCTTGCCTGTGCGTGCCTGCACCGCCGCCAGCGCCACCTGCGCTTCGAGATAGTCGGGCTTCAGGGAAACGGCTTTCTTCAGCGAGTCGATGGCCGCGCCCTGGTTCTGCATCAGCATCTGCACCGTGGCGATGCGGTACTGCGCCAGCGCCGAATTCGGCACCAGGCCAGCCAGCTTGCGATAGGTGTCGAGCGCGCCTTCCTTGTCGCCATTGACCAGCGCGGTCTGGCCGGAGAAGTCCAGCACTTCGGGGCTGCTTGGATTGCTGACCAGCAGCCGCTGCGCCAGCGCCTGCGCCTTCTGCTTGTCGTTGATCTGCAGGTAGTGGTTGCCCAGGCGCAGCGCGGCCGGCAGGTCGTTGGCGTTGACGTTGGCGGCGCGCTCGTACAGCGCTGTGGCCTCGTCGTTCTTGCCCTGCGACTTGGCCAGGCTGGCCAGCGCGGTGATGGCCTCGACATTGTTCTTGTCCTTCTCGATGAAGGCTTCGATGCGCGCCTTGGCGGCATCGGGCTTCTTCTCGGCCACGTCGACCTGGGCCAGGTTCACGACCGGCGCGAAGTAGGTCGGCTGCAGCTTGGCCGCTTCCTCGAAGCTGGCGCGTGCCTGCGGAAACTCGCGTCGGGCCAGGTGGACATTGCCCTTTAGGGTCTTGATGGTGGCGTCGTTCGGCTTTTCCTTTTCCAGCTTCTTCACCGCGGCCAGCGCCTGGTCGTATTCCTTCAGGCGCAGATGGTTCATCACCAGCAGCATGCCGGGCTGGGTATTCTTGTTGTCGAGGTTGCTGGCCATCTCGAGCTCGGCCATGCCGCTGGCATTCTCGCCCTGCGCCAGCTTGCTCATGCCCAGCGCGGTGCGGATCATCGGCGCCTGCGGCGCCAGCGTGGTGGCCTTCTCGAAGTACTCGGTGGCCTTCTCGTAGTCCTTCGACTTCATGTAGGACTCGCCAGCCAGGCTCAGCATCTGCGGGTCTGACTGGGTTTGCTGCATCATCGGGCCGAGCACCGCCAGCGCACGCTGCGGATCATTGTTCTTCAGCAGGATGGAAGCGAGGAGCTTGGTTGCATAGGGATTGCCGGGATTGGCATCGATATAGCGCTTGACGTTGCGTTCGGCCTGCTCGTTGGAGCCCAGCGCAAACTGGATGGCGCCGGCCAGCAGCAGGCTGGGCATGTGGTCGGGCGCGACCTTGAGCACCTGCTGGATCGACTCCAGCGCCTGCTTGTGATTGCTCTGGCTGAATTCCAGCAGCGCCTGCGCATAGCTGACGCTGGGCGATCCGGGCGAGAGCTTGCGCGCGGCCTCGATCTCGGCCTTGGCCTCGTCGAAGCGCTTCATCGCAATCTCGAGATTGGCCTTGGCGATGCGGTTCTGCACATGGTCGGGCTTGATCTTGATGGCCGCGTCATAGGCTGCCATCGCCTCGTCATTCTTGTTCTGCGCGCGCAGCAGGTCGGCCTTGGCGATCAGGGCCTCGGTGCTCTGCGGATTCTTCGCCACTGCCTGGTCCACCATGCGGGTGGCGCCCGCCACATCCTTTTCGGCATAGGCAATGCGGGCCAGGCCCACCAGCGCCAGCGGCGTGTCGGGCGTGATCTTGAGGGCGTCGTTGTAGGCGGCCTTGGCTTCCGGGATCTTGTTCAGCGCGGTATAGGCGTCGCCGCGGATGACCTGCGCGCCGGCGTCGCTCAGGCTGCCGGCGGCGTTCAGCGCATCCAGCGCTTCCTGCTGCTTGCCCTGCGCCATCAGCGACCTGGCGAGCTGGGGCGCGGTCTTGTCCTTGGCCACGCCGAGATCCATGGCGCGGCGGATTTCCTTCTCGGCAGACAGGGGATCGCCGGATTCGTTGTAGATGCTGCCGAGCATGAAGCGCGCCTCGGCGTCGTCCGGCTTTTTCTGCAGCGCATTCTTCAGCTGGATGATGGCGGCCTTCTGGTCGCCCTTCTGGCGGTACTGGGCAGCTTCCGCCACCAGCGCTTCCGGGCTGTCGCTGCGGCCGCAGCCTGCAAGGCTACCCCCGAGCAGCAAAACTCCGGACATTACGACGGCCGATGTGGCCAGCTTCGTCTTCTTACTTGGCATGACTTTTCCTCTGAACTTGGTGTGGCGGTGCGGTCGGCACATCGATCGTGACGACGCATTCTGACAGGGCGCACCGCTGCCGGATCGTGCAGGTATTACACATGTTCCTGCGGGAGCGTGTTGCGCTGAGCGGTGAGCGATGACTGCCTTATATCAGTTTGGCATGAGAGTACACCAACCGCCCGGCGTTGACACCCGATTCTTTATAGAATTGCACTTGTTTTGAGGAAACGCAGATATCGGCCGCCGCCTGGCGCCGGCGGCCGATAACCGCGTCGGACCCATGATGTATGATCCCGGCTTATCGTTATCAGATCAATCACAGAGCGCCTGACAATTTGGCTCTGGCATCTCTGCGGCAGCATGCACGGCCGGAGACCGCCGGCGCGCATTCTTGTCGGGCGCTCACAGCTACAGGACGGCTACAGCAGCATGCATTCCCTCGAAGACGTGAAAAACCTTGTCAGCGACACCCTCGGCCTGGGTGAACGCGGCGCCAACCTGACCGCGGACAGTCCCCTGCTGGGCGCGATTCCCGAGCTGGACTCGATGGCGGTGATCAACCTGATCACCGCGCTGGAAGAGCAGTATGGCTTCAGCATCGCCGATGACGAGATCAGCGCGGAGGTGTTCGAAACCCTGCGCAGCCTCGCCGCTTTCGTCGACCGGAAGCTTGCCTGATGCAGGCCGCGCCCAGCCATCCGCCGGCGCGCCCGTTCTTCCTGCAAGCCAGTCCCGGCAAACGCTTCTGCCTCTATCACCCGCCACAGGGCGCAACGCGTGGAATGGTGCTGCACCTGCCGGCCCATGCCGAGGAAATGAACAAGTCGCGCCGCATGGTGGCATGCCAGTCTCGTCTGTTGGCCCAGCACGGCTTCGGCGTTCTCCAGCTTGATCTCTACGGATGCGGCGACAGCGAAGGCGATGCCGGCGATGCCCGATGGGAAATCTGGCGCGCCGACGTCGCCTGCGCGCTGGACTGGATGCGCATGCAGGCCGACATCGCGCCGACCTTGTGGGGTCTGCGGCTGGGCGCCTTGCTCGCGCTCGACGTGGCGCAGCAGCGGCCTGACCTTGCCTCTCTGCTGCTATGGCAGCCGGTCACCGACGGCGCAGCCTACCTCACCCAGTTCCTGCGGCTGAAACTGGCGGCCGACATGCTGGCCGCCGGCAAGGGCGAGGCCGGCGGCGTCGATGCTCTGCGCCGCCGCCTGGGCGAGGGCGCCATGCTGGAAATTGCCGGCTATGCCCTGACGCCGGCGCTGGCTGCGGCGATCGACGCTGCAACACTGGCCGGCATGGTTGCGCCGGCATGTCCGTTGCATTGGCTGGATACGGTGCCGCAGGCAGGGCGCGGCATGGCGCCGGCGCGCGCCGCGGCTGCGGCACGCTGCGTGGAGCAGGGCTGGCAACTGTTGACGCAGACGGTGCAGGGGCCGGCCTTCTGGAGCAGCCAGGAAATTGCCGAGGCGCCCGCGCTGCTCGATGCCAGCCTGGCATTGCTGGCCGGGGAGACCGCGTGAACATCGAGGAGCGGGGCGTCGGTTTTCACTGCGCAGGCTGCTGGCTGTACGGCGTGCTGTCGCTGCCGGCGGCCATGCCGGCGTCGGCACGCGGCGTGGTGCTGGTGGTTGGCGGCCCGCAATACCGGGTCGGCAGCCATCGCCAGTTCACCCTGCTGGCGCGCGAACTGGCATCGCAGGGGGTGCCGGTGCTGCGCTTCGATTACCGCGGCATGGGTGACAGCGAAGGCGATCTGCGGGACTTCTCCGACGTGGAACCGGACCTGCGCGCCGCAATCGACGCGTTTTTCCTCGAAGTGCCCAGCACAACGGAAGTTGTCCTGTGGGGCCTGTGCGATGCCGCATCGGCAGCCATGCTCTATGCGCACCACGACCAGCGGGTGACCGGCATGGTGCTGCTTAATCCCTGGGCCCGCACCGAGGAGGGGGCGGCGCGCGCCTACCTGCGGCATTACTACCTGACAAGGCTGTTCGATCCGGGGCTGTGGAAGAAGATCGCCGCCGGCCGTTTCAACCCGGCCGCGGCGCTGCGCTCGTTCCGGGGGCTGCTTGGCAAGGCCACGCGCGGCGCCGCGGCATCCAGCCAGCCAGGAGCAGCCGCGCAAGCCGTCGCCCAGCCGCTGCCGCAGAGGATGCTGGAGGGCTATTCCCGGTTCCGCGGGCACACGCTGTTTATTACCAGCGGCGCCGACCTCACCGCCCGTGAATTCGAGGCGCTTGCGTCCGGACGCGACTGGCGCAGGGCCATGCGCGGCAAGCGGGTGGCCCGCGAACGCCTGCGCGATGCCGACCACACCTTTTCACGCATTGAATGGCGCAACCAGGTGGCGCGCTGGACTGCCGACTGGCTGCAGCGCTGGTAAGCCGGGGCGGCGAGGCGGCGCTTCCTGCCCGGCGGCGACTATGCCGCGTCCGGTGCGCGGCGCAGCCGCCGCAAGCCGTTTTTCAGCAGTCCGCCGCCGAGATGCAGGGCCGCCGCCGCGATGCCGCGTACAGAGCGCAGATTGAACGCGATAATCCCGCAGCGCTCGCGGCTGTGCGACATCCAGTCGCGTTTGTAGGCGTCGTCCCCGGTCAGGTAGTCGACTTCCCTGACCCGGTCGATATCGATCACTTGACGCATCAGCCGCTCGGTGAGCAGGGAGCCGATGGAGAGGCTGGCAAATTTTTCGTCATAGGCCAGTTTGTAGATCGAGGCAACGCCGGCGCAGACGATCCAGAGCTGCGCGGCGGCCGGCTCGTTGTCGACCGTCGCAATGCCCAGCCGCAGCCAGCCCTGGCCGGCGCAAAGCCGCATCAGGCCGGGCATGAAGTCCGATGACGGCTCGGGCGACTTCCAGCTTGCTGCATATACCTGTTCATAGGCGGCAATGGCGCTTTCCAGCTGCGCTCCGCCGGTCACGATCTCGAACCGCGCCCGGCCCGACTTTTCCAGTTGCCGTCCCTTGCGCTTGAGCGTGTTCTTCAGGCGCGACGGCAATCCGGCCGCATAGTCGTCGTAGCAGCGCCCGGCGACATCGAGGTACCAGTTGTGAAAGCAGAAATAGCGCTGGGTCGCCATGCCGGCCGCGCGCAGCGCCTGCAGCAATGCCTCGAAGGACGGGTCTTCGGGGTCCAGGGGATGCAGGTCCAGGATGTCCCACCGCGGCCGTTCGGCGGCAATCGCCGCCGCCAGGGCTGTCATCGCCTGGCGCAGGCCGGCTTCGTCGCTGCCGACGGGACCATAAAGGGAGCTGTACCAGTTCGACAGGCCTTCCAGCTGACGCATGCCGCGACGGCCCGCGGCTTCGCGCAGGGGCAGCACGAATGCCAGGTTGCCGTTGCTCTGCTCGCGCACGCCGTAGAGGCGCAGCTGCACATTGCCTTCGAGCCCGGTCGCGGCCAGGTGCGTGAACCAGGGAAGGCTGAGGAACAGCCCTCTTTGTTCCAGCGCCTGTTCAAACAATGCGGACGCCTGTTCCGGCATATCGGGAAAACGTGAATAGGCTTCAGCGGCAAACATCGACGTTACGGTGCATGGGATGGTTCATCAAAAAGGGGCAAGTCACTGTGGATGGAAAACCTTGATGCAATATTGCTATCAATCAACTGCAGGGCATTATTTCTTGCCAAGACTTGTCACATGTTTACTATGTGCGCTTGCCGAAATACTGGGCGGTTATGGTGCTGCTTATAGGAAATTTATTGAAATGCGCTGCGCAAGGTTTGCGTTATATCGAGCCTGGCTATAACAACTGTGGAATGCCGCCCAGTAGTCCATAGTCTTATTGTAATGCCAAGAAAGTTTGATGCAGTTCGGAAATCTAGTGACTTTTTGATATCTGTGAGTCGTATCGATGCGACAATCGAATATCGAAAGCCGCAATAAGGCTGCGGGTGCATGATGCACTGCAGCATGTATTGCCGGACGTGCGAATGTTCTGTGTTTAAATGCTTCTTGGATAATTCGTTTCTTCATAGTAATATTTATTGTAGGAAATAAATACTGCTGTGATTGGTCATGTTGCGCTCCGATCGCGTCTGCAGCCTGGCTTTGACCTGTATTGACCAGGCCGCTTTCGAAGGAGGCGCGCCGGTATGAGTCTGGAGTAGAAAAAGTGTTAAAAATTTCTAGGGCGTGTCATCAATTAAGCCAGACAACAACGGCAGCAAGATGGATGGCGCCGAGGAAGTTGCGGGCGGTCTTATCGTAGCGGGTGGCAATGCTGCGATATTGCTTGAGTTTGTTAAAGAATT
>NZ_JACYOX010000017.1 GCF_015352955.1 Noviherbaspirillum soli | reverse complement strand
TTGCCCAGAAATGGGCAGAGGCGCGCAACCGGCGGCAAGCGGGGATCGACTGGCAATTCCGCACCGCCGATGCACGCATAAAGCTGAAATACCTTTATCCGAAAATTGATGAGTGACGGACTACTAGTGCGTATTTTCGGCTTTTGACTCGCCGAAGAACGGACCGCATCCTCTTTGCTGCTGTTTTTCCTGGCTTTCCCGATGCTGGCGGAAGCCTCGCTATCATCGGCTTCGCCATCCATACGGGAATATAGCGGCTGCTTATCGGATTGAGAATTGGTTCTGGTGACTTCTGGCCTCGGCATAAACCCTCCTGAAATGACCTGCACAACTTCAAGAAAAACTGGAAGCCATCGGCTTTGATCAGTAGGAAAGCTAAGTCGCGTCGATTGAAAGGAGTTCTTCGGGGAGAGGAAAAATGAATGTTCGGTAGATGTACTTTTGAACAGAATTGGCATCCGTAGCGCCATGGCAGGCGCGTACCAAGACTGGGCATGCCGCGGCACCGTTGACCAAGGAGGCAAGAGCTCGTGTTTACGATGCAGAGCCAGTCTCGTGGGTCCGGTTTTTTCCCTGCAACCATCGCTGTGGAACAAAACCGGCCCACTGGCCGGCAAGACAACATCAAGCCAGCGCGCTATCCACGAGCTCAATCCAGTGCGCCACCGGCGTCGCCGTGCCCGACTGCAGATGGGTAATGCAGCCGATGTTGGCCGAGACGATCATGTCCGGTTTGGTGGCTTCGAGGTTGGCGACCTTCTGATCGCGCAGGGCATAGGCGATGTCCGGGTGCAGCACCGAATAGGTGCCGGCCGAGCCGCAGCACAGGTGGCTGTCGGCGCACAGTTGCACGTCCACGCCGATGCCGCGTAGCACGTCTTCCACCTTGCCGCGAATCTTCTGCCCGTGCTGCAGCGTGCACGGCGGATGCCAGGCAACACGCTTGGCGACCTTGCCGCGCAGTTTCTGCTTCAGCTCTTCCTCGAAGGACGGCAGCAGTTCCGACAAATCGCGCGTGAGCTCGGAAATGCGTTTGGCCTTCTGCGCATAGGCAGGATCCTGCTCCAGCAGATGGCCGTACTCCTTCACGGTGGCGCCGCAGCCGGATGCCGTCATCACGATGGCTTCGGCGCCGGCTTCCACATGCGGCCACCAGGCGTCGATGTTGCGGCGCATGTCGTCACGCGCACCATCGTGGTCGTTCAGGTGATGGCGGATCGCGCCACAGCAGCCGGCGCGCGGGGCGACGACCAGCTGCACGCCCAGCGCATCGAACACGCGGGCGGTGGCGGCATTGATGTTGGGCGACATCGACGGCTGCACGCAGCCGTCCAGCAGCAGCATCTTGCGGGCATGCTCGCGCCGCGGCCAGGCGCCGGCGGACTGCTTCTTCGGTACCTTGTTCTTCAGCACCGCAGGCAGCAGCGGGCGCAGCAGCTGGCCGGCCTTCATCGCCGGGCTGAACACCCAGCTGCGCGGCAGGGTTTCCTTCAGCGCGGTGCGCACGGCGCGGTCGGCCGGCGCGCGCGGCACCTGGTCTTCGACGATCTTGCGGCCGATGTCGACCAGCCGGCCATAGCGCACGCCCGACGGGCAGGTGGTTTCGCAGTTGCGGCAGGTCAGGCAGCGGTCCAGGTGCAGCTGGGTCTTGGCAGTGGCGGGCTTGCCTTCCAGGACCTGCTTCATCAGGTAGATGCGGCCGCGCGGGCCGTCGAGCTCGTCGCCCAGCAGCTGGTAAGTTGGACAGGTGGCGGTGCAGAAACCGCAATGCACGCAGGCCCGAAGAATGGAATCGGCTTCCTTGCCTTCCGGCGTGTCCTTGATGAAATCGGCGAGATTGGTTTGCATGTCAGTAATCGTTTCCCAGTCGGCCGGGATTGAAGATGCCGGCCGGATCGAAAGCCTGCTTCAGGCGGCGCTGGATGCCAGCCACCGCGGGAGCAAGCGGATGAAATACGGCGTCGCGTGCGTCGGCGGCGGTGCCGGCGCGGAAGCGGCTCGCATGGCCGCCGGCGCGGGCGGCAGCGGCACGGATGCTGTCGGCCGGTGCGCTGCTATGCAGCCAGCGCTGGGCGCCGCCCCACTCGATGAGCTGATTGCCATCGAGTTCCAGCGGCGCGGCCACCGAGGGCAGCGACAGGCGCCACAGCGGCGCTTCCTGTGCGGCAAAGAACGGATGCTGCTGCTCGCGCAGGCTGTGCCAGAAGCCGGCAGCGTCGGCGATTTCCTCGCCGCCCAGGCGGCTGCGCGCGCCCTTCAGCGCCGCGGCCGCGCCCGACAGGCGCACCGCCAGGGTGCCGTCCAGCCAGGCGCTGGCCGAGATCGGCAGCGGTTGCCCGCCCCATTCATTGAGCGTGCGAATCGCGTCGGCCTGGCCCAGGCTGAAGGCCAGCGTGGTTTCCTCGAACGGCCGTGGCAACACTTTCAATGACACTTCCAGCAGCAGGCCCAGCGTGCCGAGCGAGCCGGCCAGCACCCGCGACACATCGTAGCCGGCGACGTTCTTCATCACCTGGCCGCCGAAGTGCAGCACTTCGCCGCGATGGTTCATCAGCACCGCGCCCAGCACGAAGTCGCGCACTGCGCCCACCGCGGCGCGGCGCGGGCCGGACAGGCCGGCCGCCACCATGCCGCCCACGGTCGCGTCGGCGCCGAAATGCGGCGGCTCGAATGCCAGCATCTGGTTCTTTTCCGCCAGCACCGCTTCCACCTCGGACAGCGGCGTGCCGCTCCTGACCGTGATCACCAGTTCGGTCGGATCATAGGCCACGATGCCGCGCCAGCCGCGGGTGTCGAGCACGTCGCCGCGCAGGGCGCCGCCATACCAGTCCTTGCTGCCGCCGCCGCGGATGCGCAGCGGACGCTCGGCCGTGGCGCCGGCGATGCGGTCCTTAAATTCCTGCAATACCTGTTCCATACACTCTCTTTCAGAATCAGAAGCGCGGCAGATCGGCGAACGGCAGCTTGCCGGCGCGCACATGCATGCGGCCATACTCGGCGCAGCGGCGCAGGCTGGGAATGGCCTTGTCGGGATTGAGCAGCAGCGCGGTGTCGAATGCCTGCTTGACGGCGCGGAAGGCGTCGAGCTCGGCCTGCGAGAACTGTACGCACATCGAATTGATCTTCTCGATGCCCACGCCATGCTCGCCGGTGATGGTGCCGCCCACCTCGACGCACAGTTCGAGGATCTCGGCGCCGAACAGCTCGGCACGCTCGAATTCGCCGGGCTGGTTGGCATCGAACAGGATCAGCGGATGCAGGTTGCCGTCGCCGGCATGGAACACGTTGGCGCAGCGCAGGCCATATTTCTTTTCCATCTCCGCAATGCCCAGCAGCACTTGCGCCAGGTTGCGGCGCGGTATGGTGCCGTCCATGCAGTAGTAGTCCGGCGAGATGCGGCCGGCCGCCGGGAAGGCGTTCTTGCGGCCGGACCAGAACTTCAGGCGCTCGGCCTCGTTCTGCGATACCGCGATGGCGGTGGCGCCGGAATCGCGGAACACCGCTTCCATGCGGGCGATCTCTTCATCGACTTCCTCCGGCAGGCCGTCGGACTCGCACAGCAGGATGGCTTCGGCCTCGGTGTCGTAACCGGCATGTACGAAAGGCTCGACCATGCGCGAGCTGGTCTTGTCCATCATTTCCAGGCCGGCCGGGATGATGCCGGCGGCAATCACGTTGGCCACCGCATTGCCGCCCTTGACCACGTCGTCGAAGGAGGCCATTACCACCCGCGCCTGCTGCGGCTTGGGAATCAGCCGCACCGTGACCTCGGTGACCACGCCCAGCATGCCCTCGGAGCCGATGAACAGCGCCAGCAGGTCCAGGCCGGGCGCGTCCAGCGCCTCGCCGCCGAGTTCGGCGATCTCGCCGTCGATGGTGACCATGCGCACACGCAACACGTTATGCACGGTCAGGCCGTATTTCAGGCAATGCACGCCGCCGGAGTTCTCGGCCACGTTGCCGCCGATGGTGCAGGCGATCTGCGACGACGGATCGGGTGCGTAGTACAGCCCGTGCGCGCCGGCCGCCTCGGAAATGGCGAGATTGCGCACGCCCGGCTGGACCACGGCCGTGCGGGAATAGGCGTCGAGCCTGACGATGCGGTTGAGCCGGGCGGTGGAAATCACCACGCCGTCGGCGATCGGCATCGCGCCGCCGGACAGGCCGGTGCCGGCGCCGCGCGGTACGATGGGCGCCTTCAGGCGACGGCATACGTTGATCGCGGCGATCACCTGCTCTTCGTTGGCAGGCAGGACCACGATCATCGGCAACTGGCGATAAGCCGCCAGGCCGTCGCATTCGTAAGGCCGGGTGTCTTCCTCGTTAAAGAGGACCGCGCCGCGCGGCAGCACGGCGTTCAGGGCATCGACGACCTCGCGCTGGCGCGCAGCGGCGAACGGCGCTTCTGATGGAGCATTCATGGCTGTACGTCCTGGAATGGGTAGCGGGCGCGCCGAATGGCCCCGCTCTTCAAGAAAACGAACAGTGTAGCGAAACTGGGGCGATAAAAGGGATTTGCGCGGGTGGAATGACTGAAAAGCTTTGCTGCAATTGATGAAAGATTTTGATGCGGGCAATAGGAGGAAGCGACAGCCCTGAGACGGGATCATGAAAGGAGTCGCTACGTTTGAGGTCCGGAGAATTTCAGGTAAGCGTTCAAGCAACGCGACCTGAGGCGCAGCCCCAGGTGATGATTGGCAGCCTCTTTGTAGATGGATCGCAGGGGGCCGTGCCAGAAAGGCACGGATCAGAAAGGCAGATCGGCATCGCAGCAATACGGGCAGTTGCCATGGTCTATAAAAATACGCATGCGCTAAAGGCAACTGATGGATAGTGCATTAGAGCGACATTTGAAGATGCTGACGTTACCGAATCAATGCCACTGCCTTCAGTGGTTGAACTTCCCTGATTAAGAGGACATGCCAGTGCGTCCGGATGCCTGCCGTAGTTGGGCCTTTTCAAGGCAAGCCACAAATTCGGGCCCGGCTTTAACCGCAAGGTCAAAAAGCGTGGTGAAGGAACGTCCGTTCGGAATTTTCATATCAAAATCGATCGACACATTTTCCGCATCAAGAATTGTTTCAAGCGTCTCAAGTTTTTTCATTTTGAGCACTTTGCGTTCTTCTTCGTCAAAATTGGCCAATGTTCTTTCGCTGACTCCAATGAGCGCAGCAGCCACTGCATTGCTCCTTGGACTTGTATCGGCCCCGTTGACTTGCGCTCCCTCGAAAAGAAGAAAACCCAAAATCTCCGGCGACGCCATATAGGTTGCTGCATATGCCAGCACTGTGCTCCCATCAAAATTAGGTTTATTGATATCTGGCTTTGTATGCAACCATATTTTTATGACCAACTCCAAATTGTTCAGCGCAACTGCTTGAGACAAAAGAGAAGTAACATCAATCAAAGACGATTTGATGATGCCTATGGATTTTATGGCTGCAAGCGCGAGTTCCGGTTCAGATTTGGATACCGCATAAGTCAGCGCCTGATGCAACTCCTCACTGTTTTTACCTTTACTGCGTGAAATTAAAGATTTCACCAGATCGTCATTGTTGATTTCCATTGCGCCTTTTAAAATCCTTGGAAGATCTGGGTCAACCAGGTCAAACCGCGCACCCATTCTTATCAATGTCTTTGCAACTGTGCTGCAATCCGTTCCCTGAGCCTTCGCAAACAAAGCAGCTTCCAGCATGGTTATATTGCCTTTCATGGGTTTATCGATGTCAACACCAAGCAGCGCCTGCGCAATCTTCTCACCGTTCTTCCCAAAGAAATCCGCTTGATCCATTCTTAACAAATCAATAAAAAATTCCACCGTTGGTTGCCTCAAAAGCTTGGCAGTGGAAGCGCCGGCCTGACCATCTGAAATGACTGGCCGACTGAATGCAGTCAACCTCTTGCCGCTGTCTGCAACAGGATTTTTTGACAGCAGAAGTGTATTTTCGGCGTTGCTGCCTTGTGTTTCCGCGGATCTCACATTGAGATTTGATACAGCAACTTGCTTTTTACGCTCCGTCGTTTCTTGTCCAGGCATTTGATAATGCATAGCTTGTTCATGGGTGGCTAACCCGTTCCCACGATTAACAGCAAAAGCATTACCGGTTGATGGTGCTGGCATAGACATTACAGTTCCCCATTAAAAGTATTAAACCGGTAGGTGCCATTGGAACGCCTTGGGTTCGGGACGTGCCCAAACTTTTAAATGGAGGAATAACAATCGACCTATGGAACTACATTTCCATACGTGTTCATGAACTCGTGCCAAGCAGCAGAATGCGAGTGATGTGCACTCAGGAAAGCCGAACTGTACCCGTGCTGAAAGCGCCCTGTTTTCCGCCTGCGCGCACTCTCAGCCGTTGCGAAACGTCGCCTTCATCCAGTCGATGAACAGCGTCACCTCGCTGCGCTCCCGGGCCGGCTTTTCATACACCATGTAATACGCATGCGGCGGCGAAGCCAGTTCGACGTCGAACAGCCGCACCACGTCGCCGGCCGCCAGCGCGGCCTGGGCGAAGTGGCTGCGCGTGAGGCCAATGCCATGGCCGTGGCGGATCGCTTCCAGCAGCAGGCCGAGGTCGTCGACCCGCAGGCCGGTGGACGGTTCCTGCCAGTCCAGGCCGGCTGCTTCGAACCATGGCTGCCAGGGCTCCAGCGCCGAGCGCAGCAGGGTCTTGCCGCGCAGGTCGGCCGGCGTGTGCAGCGGCCCCACCTGCGCCAGGTAGGACGGGCTGGCGACGGCGAAGGCCGGCTCCTCGAACAGCTTTTCGGTGATGATGTTGGGATAATTGCCGGCGCCGAAGCGCACCTCGACATCGCTCTCCGAGAGGCTCAGGTCATAGAGCGGCACCGACATGAATACTTCCACCACGATGTCCGGGTACCGCTCCGTGAAGTCGGCCAGGTGCGGCACGAACATGTAGCGGGCAAAGGTCGGCGGCAGCGTGACCTTGATCCTCGGCTGCGCCTGCGCGCTGCGATGCGGCATCGGGAAGTCGGTCAGGGTGCGCAGCGCGCTGCGCACCACGTCGAGATAACGGCGGCCAAACTCGGACAGGCCAATCGAGCGGCCATCGCGCAGGAACAGGCGCTCGCCGACGAAATCTTCCAGCAGCCGGATCCGGTGCGACAGCGCCGACGGCGTGATGCACAGTTCATCCGCGGCCAGCGCGAAGGACTGGTGACGCGCCGCGGCTTCGAAGGCGGACAGCGCATGCACCGGCGGCAGGCGGGTGGTCAGGGGCTGTCTGGTCTGCTGCATGCGGCCGCCGGCGGGATTTACCACTGAACGATCTTGCCGGGATTGAGGATGTTCTTCGGGTCCAGCGCATGCTTCAGGGCGCGCATGGTGTCGATCGCGCCTTCGCCATGCTCCTGCACCAGGAAATCCATCTTGTGCATGCCCACCCCGTGTTCACCGGTGCAGGTGCCGTCCATCGCGATGGCGCGCGCCACCATGCGCGCATTCACGCCTTCGGCGCGGGCGATGTCTTCCGGGTCGTTCGGGTCGACCAGCATCTGCACATGGAAGTTGCCGTCGCCGACATGGCCGATGATGGAGTACACCATGTTGTGGCTTTCGCAGTCGGCCTTGGTGTCGAGGATGCATTCGGCCAGGCGCGAGATCGGCACGCAGCAGTCGGTGGAGATGGCGCGCGCGCCGGGACGCATCTGCAGCAGCGCGAAATAGGCATTGTGGCGCGCGCCCCAGAGGCGGGTGCGGTCTTCAGGACGGGTGGCCCATTCGAAGCCGGTGGCATTGTGCTCGGCGACGATTTCCTGCACGGTCTCGGCCTGTTCCTTCACGCCATGCTCGGTGCCATGGAATTCAAACAGCAGCAATGGGTTTTCCGGCAGGCTCAGCTTGTCATAGGCATTGATGGCCTTCACGCCGCGCTCGTCGAGGAATTCGACGCGGGCGACCGGCACGCCCATCTGGATGGTCTGGATCACCGCGCGCACCGCATCGCCCGGCGTCGGGAAGGAACACACCGCCGCCGACACCGCCTCCGGCTGCGGATACAGCTTCACGGTGACTTCGGTGATGATGCCCAGCGTGCCTTCGCTGCCGACGAACACGCGGGTCAGGTCGTAGCCGGCGGAGGACTTGCGGGCGCGGGTGCCGGTGCGGATGATGCGGCCGTCGGCCAGCACCACCGTCAATGCCAGCGTGTTCTCGCGCATGGTGCCGTAGCGCACGGCATTGGTGCCGGAGGCGCGGGTGGCGGCCATGCCGCCGAGCGAGGCGTCGGCGCCGGGGTCGATCGGGAAGAACAGGCCGGTGTCGCGGATCTCGGCATTCAACTGCTTGCGGGTCACGCCCGGCTGCACCGTCACCGTCAGGTCTTCCGGATGGACGGCAATGATGCTGTTCATCTGCGACAGGTCGATCGACACGCCGCCGCGCAGCGCCAGGATGTGGCCCTCCAGCGAGGTGCCGGCGCCGTAGGGAATCACCGGCACGTCATGGGCGGCGCACAGCCTGACCGCATCCGCCACCTCCTCTGTGGACTGGGCGAAGATCACCGCGTCGGGCAGCATCGGGTCATAGGACGACTCGTCGCGTCCATGATGGGTGCGCATCGCCTCGCTGGTGGAACAGCGTTCGCCGAACAGGGATGACAGTGCGGCAAGCAGGGACTCGGGAAGCGGCTTCTTCAGCGCCGCCAGCTGTGCTGGGTGATTCATCTTGTCCTCCGTGGGGTGTGTGATTTTACCCCTGCCGGGCGTTTAGCGGCGACCAGGGCGGCGAAGGCTTGAAATTTCCCGTATGCTCACTGCCTTCCAGACCAAGCGGACAACAAGGGAGACAGCATGGGCAACCGACTTTCCAAGATCGCCACCCGCACCGGCGACAACGGCACCACCGGCCTGGGTGACGGCAGCCGGGTCGACAAGGACAGCCTTCGGGTGCAGGCGATGGGCGATGTCGATGAAATGAATTCCCACCTGGGCCTGCTGCTGTGCGAGGACCTGCCGGCCGGCCTGCGCGAGGAACTGGTGACGATACAGCATGACCTGTTCGACCTCGGCGGCGAACTCTGCATCCCGGGCTATACCCTGATCAAGGATGAGCAGGTGGCGCGGCTGGATGACATGCTGGCCCGCTACAACGCCAACCTGCCGCCGCTGGCCGACTTCATCCTGCCGGCCGGCTCGCGCGCGGCGTCCCAGGCGCATGTCTGCCGCACCGTCTGCCGTCGGGCGGAACGGGCGATCGTGGCCCTGGGCAAGGCCGAGATGCTCAATGATCATCCGCGCCAGTACATGAACCGGCTGTCAGACCTGATGTTCGTGCTGGCGCGGGTGCTGAACCGGCATGCGGGTGGCGGGGATGTGTTGTGGGAGAAGGGACGCGGGCGCAGTTGAGGCTCGTCGCGTCTTCGTGCCTGCCGTGTACCGGATTGGTCCGGGCTGGCAAGATCAGGCCACCCGGCACAATGGCAATTGTAAAATCCTGCGGGCAGGTTTCGAGTCGATTAGTACTGATTTTCTTGTAGCACGCCCTTCTTGATTCCATGGTCGTTAAGCAACTTGATCACATTTTCCTCTGCACTATAAAGCGCTGTCTGGCCTGCCTTATTTATGACCTGGGGCGATGCACGACCCTCATTCAACAGATACGTGGTTGTATTAAAAAAACCCTTGGCAGCCGCTGCCATTAGTGGAACATTTCCATATTTTTTGTCGGCGAAGTTTGCCGATGCGTTTTTGGCGATCAGAAGCTTAACGATCGATAGAGCGTGCACATCATTATCAGCATTACAGGCAGCCAGCATTGGCGTGCTTTCCTTAAAGGCTCCACAATACCGCTCTGCTTTCGCCCCGTTATCAAGGAGCATTTTGACCACCGCCTCACTACCGGTTTTGCAGGCGTTCCATAGCGGCGTGGTTCGTGTTTTATCCTTTGGATCTGCAGTGGCGCCAAAGTCTATAAGTACTTGCGCGGCTTCAGCTTTTCCTGCTTTGGCAGCGTAATGTAAAGGCGTGCATCCAGACTTGTCAGTAGCGTCTAGATTCGCTTTGGCACGAATCAGCTCTCTGACAATCTCAGGATTTCCGCCTTGCATCGCATGATGCAAGGCGGTGGCTCCAGACTTGTCAGTGTCATCCACCGTTGCGCCACGCGAGATCAGCGTATTGACCATGCTTTTCAAGCCGGCGCCGGCAGCCAGCATCACTGGAGTTCTTCTCTGTTCATCGCGGGCATTGACGGGTGCGCCATACATCACGAGCACCTTGGCAGCCTCTTCGTTTTTTGCCTCCAGTGCGGTTCTCAACAGCGACTTTCCTGTCGCCTTGTCAACCAGGTTGATGTCAATCTGGTCTTTATGCGCCGTCAACAATGCTGCCATGCCTTTCCCATTATCGGCGGCGACCGCCTCACAGAACTTTTGCTGCGGGGTAATTGAGGCACCATTGGCGACATAACTAGGGTTCGTGGCTTTGATGGCAGCTTGGTCGCCACCTTTGTCACCAGTTGAGTCAGCAACATTTAACAGTGAATTGGCCTGATTGACCTGCAAGCTGATGCCTGGCTTTCCTTTTGCCTGCGGAGTCGTATCAGACGACGGCTGGCTGTAAGCAGATTGTGAACGCCTGTTGACGTCATTAATGGGAGTGTCGCTCATGATTTGGTGAGTGCGCGTTATTAAAGATATACATTCACCAAATTGGTGTCACTTGCGGCCATAATGTTCACTAATCGAACATTATGGCCGCAAGTGAATGACTGAAGAAAACAAGGAAATAAAAAACGGCGACATGAAGTCGCCGTTCCGGTCCAACATCAGGAAAATTTGGTAGCACATTTAATTACCACCAGCCGTGACGCCCTTTTGCCTGGCCGCTATCGGATCAAAGCGGAAGTATTCACGGCATGTAGCGCGTGTTCACTCAGTAGTTGCGGTGGCGCATCGCCATGGCTGGCGGACTCGTGGTTTGGTGTGGGATAGACGACGTGGCATGACTACGTCGGCCGCCGACTGGTTATGACTTTGTGGAACGCAGCAAATCCAGAACTTCCTCATTATTCCTCTGCAGGGCCATGCTCATGGGGCTCATTGCTTTCTCGCCTGTTCCCCGGGGGTCGACGCCTTCATTAAGCAATTGTTGAATCGTTTCGAGATCGCTGTCATGGACTGCAACTAAGAGCAGGTCGGTCTTATTCTCTTCAGGCATATCAACGTCGATTTTTGATGAAATATTCGACAGAGAATTTTCCTCGATCATCGCGATATCGGCATCTGTCAATTCTGCGCCATGCTGCGCCAGGATTTGCATTGACTCAAGGCTGCGATTTTCACGAGCAATATCCAGCGCTGTCTTGTCATCGTTGTCGCGATAGAGGACAGATGCATTTTTCTCGATCAGAAATTGAACAATCTCTGTCTGATTCAATTTTGCGGCAATGCCCAGGTAGGACTCTCTTTTATCGAAACTGAGAGGGCGATTCACATTATCCTCTTTTCTCGTCGCCAGGAAATTCTTGAACATGTCCAGAGGCGATTTGCTTGGATAAAGCATATTATCCATGCTTGCCTCGACCCACATTGCCGGTCCCGTACCAAATCCCGAAGGTTTATTGAATTCGCTTTGAACTTCGGATTTAATACCACCAGCACTCCTGACATAATCTGGAATTGTTGATCGGACGGAACTGGAATTGTTTGCGGAATTTCCATTTTCAACGGCTTTCTCCGCGATTGCTGTCTGGCTCTTTTCCGGCAGACTGTTTAATAACGCCGTGCGCTGGGCATCGTCTTTCCTGGCCTCTACTTTGGGGCCGTTAACCAAGGGTTGGTCATCCTTTAATTGCACTTGCTCGGAAACGGGAAAGGAATTTATGGCATGTGCACTGGAACTGAGATTGTTGGCGGCATTCATGATTGTCTGTATATTAATTGGTTGGAAGTGGAATGATTTAATGCAAGGCACGACACTTCTTAAATAACCAAAAATGCCAAAACGGTTCCTTCCTGCGGAAGGCACTTTTAATGAACAGACTCAATGAAGGCAGGCCCGATTGGTAGGCACAGGCACTCCGCCTGAAACAGCCAATTTTGTACTGGACAACCATGGCGCTCATTTTCCGGTGCGACACCAAGGGAAAGTCCAACTTGACTGCTGGATGGGCTTATTGCCATGTGCCGGGCAACATCGCTTTATTTATTACTTGAACATCAAAATAGCTTTATTACACTTGCACGGCCACGGAAATTCACTCGATCGGCGCTTCGGATGCGGTTCGGATTGATTAAAGCCGATCAATTTTTCCCAAAAAAAACGGCGACATTGTGTCGCCGTTCCTCGATTGCCTTTATAAATTGCCGATCAGTTATTGACTACCAGCCGAGGCTCCTTCTTGCCCAGGCGCTGCCGGATCGACGCCGCAATGCCCGCCGCATCCAGCCCGCACTGCGCCAGCAGCTGCGGCGCATCGCCGTGGTCGATGAATTTGTCCGGCAGGCCCAGTTGCAACAGCGGCTTGACCACGCCTGCCGCGGCCAGCGCTTCCGCCACCGCCGAGCCTGCGCCGCCCATGATGCAGCCCTCCTCTACCGTCACCAGCAGGTCGTGGCTGGCAGCCAGCTCGAGTACCAGCGCGGCATCCAGCGGCTTGACGAAGCGCATGTTGGCGACCGTGGCATTGAGTTCCTCGCCAGCCTTCAATGCCGGCGCAACCATGGTGCCGAAGGCCAGGATGGCGACCTGCTTGCCGTTGCGGCGCAATTCGCCCTTGCCCAGCGGAATGGTGTCCAGGCTGGTGTCCACCGCCGCGCCAATGCCTGCGCCGCGCGGATAGCGCACCGCGGCCGGGCCGGGATACTGATAGGCGGTGCTGAGCATCTGCCGGCATTCGTTTTCGTCCGACGCCGCCAGCACCACCATGTTCGGGATGCAGCGCAGGAAGGCCAGGTCGTAATTGCCGGCATGGGTGGCGCCATCCGCGCCGACCAGGCCGGCGCGGTCGAGCGCGAAGGTGACATCCAGGTTCTGCAGCGCCACATCATGGATCAGCTGGTCGTAGGCGCGCTGCAGGAAGGTGGAGTAGATCGCCACCACCGGCTTCAGACCCTCGCAGGCCATGCCGCCGGCAAACGTCACCGCATGCTGCTCGGCGATGCCGACATCGTGGTAGCGGTCGGGGAAGCGCTGCTCGAATTCCACCATGCCCGAGCCTTCCCGCATCGCCGGCGTGATGCCGATCAGGCGCTTGTCCTGCTGCGCCATGTCGCACAGCCACTGGCCGAACACCTGGGTATAGGTTTTCTTGCCGGCGGCGGCCGGCTTGATGCCTTCGGCCGGGTCGAACTTGCCGGGGCCGTGGTACAGCACCGGGTCGGCCTCGGCCAGCTTGTAGCCCTGGCCTTTCTTCGTCACCACATGCAGGAACTGCGGACCTTTCAGCTGCTTCAGGTTCTGCAGCGTCGGCACCAGCGAATCCAGGTCGTGGCCGTCGATCGGGCCGATGTAGTTGAAGCCGAATTCCTCGAACATGGTGGCCGGCAGCACCATGCCCTTGGCATGCTCCTCCAGCCGCTTGGCCAGTTCCAGCATCGGCCCCGGCAGCACCGACTTGCCCACGCTGCGGGCGGCGGCGTAGAAACGGCCCGACATCAGGCGCGCCAGGTAGCGGTTCAGCGCGCCGACCGGCGGCGAGATCGACATGTCGTTGTCGTTCAGGATCACCAGCAGGTTCACATTTTCATGCACGCCGGCATTGTTGAGCGCCTCGAACGCCATGCCGGCGGTCATGGCGCCGTCGCCGATCACGGCCACCGCGTGGCGGCTCTCGCCCATCGTCTGCGCGGCGATCGCCATGCCCAGCGCGGCCGAGATCGAGGTCGAGGAGTGGGCGGTGCCGAAGGTGTCGAACGGGCTCTCGTCGCGGCGCGGAAAGCCGGAAATGCCGCCCTGCTGGCGCAGGCTGCCCATGCGGTCGCGGCGGCCGGTCAGTATCTTGTGCGGATAGGTTTGATGGCCGACATCCCAGACGATGCGGTCGTCCGGCGTGTTGAACACGTAATGCAGCGCAATCGTCAGCTCGACCGTGCCCAGGTTGGACGACAGATGGCCGCCGGTGCGCGACACCGAATCGAGCAGGAAGGCGCGCAGTTCGTCGGCCAGCGGCTTCAGCTGGCTGCGGGAGAGGCGCCGCAGGTCGCCGGGGCCTTCGATTTTTTTCAACAGATCCATACTTATGCTTTCCGCTGCACGATCAGGTCGGCAAGTTCGCGCAGCCGTCGTGCGTTGTCTCCAAACGGGAGCAGCGCCCGGTGGGCGTCCTCCCTCAGTTTTTGCGCCAGCGCCTGCGACTGCTCCAGACCAAGAATGGAGACGTAGGTCGGCTTGTGGTCCACCGCATCCTTGCCGGCGGTCTTGCCCAGGGTTTGCGAATCGGCGGTGGCGTCGAGCACGTCGTCCACCACCTGGAAGGCCAGGCCGACCGCGGCCGCATAGGCGTCGAGCGCGGCGGTTTCAGTCGCATCCGGCATGCGGCCGCACAGCGCGCCCAGCATCACGGACGCCCGCAGCAGCGCGCCGGTTTTCAGCCGGTGCATCTGTTCCAGCTCGGCCAGCGACAGGGTGATGCCGACGCTGGCCAGATCGATCGCCTGGCCGCCGCACATGCCGGCCGAGCCGGACGCCTGGGCCAGCACGCGCATCATCGCCACCGTGCGGGCCGGATCGTTCCCCGCCTCCGACAGCACCATGAAGGCCTGCGATTGCAGCGCGTCGCCCACCAGCAATGCGGTGGCTTCGTCATATTTCACATGCACGGTCGGCTTGCCGCGGCGCAGCGCGTCGTCGTCCATGCAGGGCATGTCGTCATGCACCAGCGAATAGGCATGGATCATCTCGACCGCGGCGGCGGCGCGCGCCAGCGCATTGCGGTCGGCGTCATGCAGTTCGCCGGCGGCGAACACCAGCAGCGGACGCACCCGCTTGCCGCCATCCAGCACCGCATAACGCATTGCCTCGTGCAGTCGGGCCGGCGCGGCGGTTTCGGGCGGCAGCAGCGTCGCCAGCACGTCTTCCATGCCGGATTGCGCGTTGCGCATCCAGTCTTGGAACAATAGCGCGCTCATTCGTCCGCCTCCAGCGTTGCGTCGTCGCTGGCGAAGGGTTTGAGCATGTCGCCTTCCAGCACCTTGACCTGGGCATCCACCCGGTCGAGCTGACCGGCGCAAAATTTCACCAGCTCGGCGCCGCGCTTGTAGGCGGCTACCGACGCCTCCAGCGGCAGTTCGCCGGCTTCCATGCGCTCGACCAGCTGTTCCAGCTCGGTCATTGCGTCTTCGAACGAAGCGGGCTGCGCGCTGACGGGAGTTTTACTTGCCATAAGGTATCGTCTTTGAATGCAGGCAATGAAGGCTGGCGGCCTTCCTGCGGGTTGCGGATTGCTCAGGACCGGCTATTTTAGAACAAACAGGCAACAGAAGTTACGATTGTCCACAAGCCCCCACCATTCCGCGCAAAACACTGCGCCGCGCCAAGGCGGGACCTGGATACGACGTGTAGGGTATAATCTACGGTTCTGTCCAAAAATTCCCTCTTCATCTCGTTTGAACATAGGTTTTTGCGGATTCTTTCTCTCTTAGGTTGGTGCAAATTAATTTGGGGGGTAGGGATGTCCGATCTGGCTAATCTCGCCAAGCTGGCGCGTTCCAACGCGCAACTTCCAGTCCACGTCTACTTCGACGAAGTACTGCTGAAAAAAGAAATTTCTGATCTGTTCCGTCAGGGGCCGCGCTATGCCGGCCACGAATTGATGGTGCCCGAGGTGGGCGACTATGCAACGCTGGCCTGGGAAAACGAAGGCCGCATGCTGGTGCGCAATGCCCAGGGCCTGGAGCTTCTGTCCAATGTCTGCCGTCATCGCCAGGCCAAGATGTTCAATGGCCGCGGCAACGCCAGGAACATCGTGTGCCCGCTGCATCGCTGGACCTACGACCTGAAGGGCACCCTGGTGGGCGCGCCGCATTTTGGCGAGACGCCCTGCCTGAACCTGTCCAAAACCCCTCTGCAGAACTGGAACGGCCTGCTGTTCGAAGCCGGCGGCGCCAACGTCGCCGACATGATGAAAAACCTGTCGGTCACCAGGGATCTCGATTTTTCCGGCTACATGCTGGACCACGTCGAAGTGCACGAGTGCGACTACAACTGGAAGTCCTTCATCGAGGTGTACCTGGAGGATTACCATGTCGAGCCCTTCCACCCGGGCCTGGGCAGCTTCGTCACCTGTTCCGACCTGACCTGGGAATTCGGCGAAGGCTACAGCGTGCAGACCGTGGGCGTGCATCAGGCGCTGAAGAAGTCCGGCACGCCGGCTTACCGCAAGTGGCAGGAGCAGCTGCTCAAATTCCGCAACGGCGAGGCCCCCAGGCACGGCGCGATCTGGCTCACGCTCTATCCCAACATCATGGTGGAGTGGTATCCGCATGTGCTGGTGGTGTCCACCGTCTGGCCCAACGGACCGCAGAAGACCACCAACGTGGTGGAGTTCTACTACCCGGAGGAAATCGTGCTGTTCGAGCGCGAGTTCATCGAGGCCGAGCGCGCCGCCTACATGGAAACCTGCGTCGAGGACGACGAGATCGCGCAGCGCATGGACGCCGGCCGCCGCATCCTGGTGGATCGCGGCGTCAACGAGGTCGGCCCCTACCAGTCGCCGATGGAAGACGGCATGCAGCATTTCCACGAGTGGTATCGCTCGAAGATCGCGCTCTGAACATGGCGGCCTGACGCATGCAGTCGCTCTGGATGCTGCTGGCCAGCTTTCTCTTTGCCGCCATGGGCGTCTGCGTAAAGCTGGCCGCCGAGCTCTACACCACCTCCGAGATCGTGATGTACCGCGGCATGATGGGCGCGGCCATGCTCTTGGCGCTGAGCCGGCTGCGCGGCGACAGCATGCGCACGCCGTTGCCGTGGGCGCACGCCACGCGCGGCGTGATCGGCGTCACCGCGCTGTGGCTGTGGTTCTATGCGATCGGCCGGCTGCCGCTGGCCATGTCGATGACCCTGAACAGCATGGCGCCGATCTGGCTTGCCGCCATCCTGCTGGGTGCGGCATGGTGGCGCGGCCAGGGTCGGCTGGAATGGGGCTGCGCGCTGGCGGTGATGGCCAGCTTTGGCGGCGTCACGCTGCTGCTGCAACCGTCGATGCAGGCCAGCCAGTGGTTTGCCGCCTGCGTGGCGCTCGCGTCGAGCGTGATCAGCGCGCTGGCCTATCTGCAGGTCAGAAAGCTGGGCCAGCTCGGCGAGCCCGAATACCGGGTGGTGTTCTACTTTTCCGTCACTGGCGCCCTTGCCGGCGCCCTGGGCAGCCTGGCCACGCCGTGGATCGCACCCGGCCAGGTTGCCTGGCACGGCCATACGGCGCACGGTGTATTGCTGCTGGCCGGCGTCGGCCTGTCCGCCACGGCGGCGCAGATGGCGATGACCCGCGCCTACCGGCTCGGTCATCCGCTGGTAACGGCCAACCTGCAGTACACCGGCATCGTGTTTTCCAGCATCTGGGGCATTCTGCTATGGAGCGATGCGCTGGGCTGGATGGGCTGGCTGGGCATTGCCATCATCCTTGCCAGCGGCAGCGCCGCCACCTTCTACAATTCCCGCGGTCGGCGGGCGCCGGCCCCAACGACAGTCCCGGCAGCCGGCATCAGCCCGGTCGCCGCCAAATCCTAGGAGTCCAGCATGGCCTATACCACCCTGATTTCCGCCGCCGACCTGGCGCAGCAGTACACCCAAGCCGGCTGGGTGGTGCTGGACTGCCGGCACGACCTGGTCAATCCCCAGTCCGGCAGGCAGGCCTATGACGCCGGCCACATTCCGGGCGCCCGCTTCGCCTCGCTGGACCACGACCTGGCCGACCATGCGCGCGGCCCCGGCGGCGTCTTTCGCGGCCGGCATCCGCTGCCGGACGCCGATGCCTTCGTCGAGACGCTGCGTCGCTGGGGCATCAATGACGACAGCCAGGTAATTGCCTATGACGCCCAGGGCGGCATGTTTGCCGCCCGCCTGTGGTGGATGCTGCGCTGGGCAGGCCATGAGGCCGTGGCGGTGCTGGACGGCGGCCTGCCGGCCTGGACTGCGCAGGGCATGCCCCTGTCGACCGAGCCGGCGGCAAGCTCCCGCGGCAACCTGCAGCGCCGTGCCGCGCTGGTGCGCAGCGTGGGCGCAGACGATATCCTGAACCAGCAGGGCCTGACCGTGCTGGATGCGCGCGCGCCGGACCGTTTCCGCGGCGAGAACGAAACCCTGGACCCGGTCGGCGGCCACATCCCGGGCGCGAAGAACCGATTCTTCAAGGACAACCTGCAGGCCGACGGCCGCTTCAAGCCGTCCGCGCAACTACGCCAGGAACTGGGCGCGCTGGTGGCGTCGCCGGCATCGTCGGTGATGCAGTGCGGCTCGGGCGTCACCGCCTGCCATAACTTGCTGGCGCTGGAGGTGGCGGGCATGCCGGGTGCGGCGCTGTATCCCGGATCGTGGAGCGAATGGTGTTCGGATCCAGCGCGGCCGGTGGCGACCGGCGACTGACGGGGATTGACCGAGCCGTGACGGCGATGCCTCAAGCGGATAAGGTGCAGCGTCGGTCGCAGGGTGCACTACCCCACAGGGGCATTGCACCATTGGTCGATCGAGGAAGTCCGGCAAATTGCCATCCCGGTGTGCGACCGCGGTGCAATGCCCTTCGGGTATTGCACCCTACGACCGCGGCTGGCATCCTCGCCGTCGCCTCATCTCAATGTCCATGCATCTGCGTCTGACTGGTCAGAAACAGCACCAGCCCCACGCCCAGCGTAATGAGCAGCACCTGCGGTATGGTCTCCCGCACCGTCGCCCGCCGCTGCATCTGCGGCATCAGGTCGCTGACGGCGATATAGATGAAGCCTGATGAAGCGAACACCAGCACATAAGGTATCGCCTCCATGCCACGCTCCAGGGTGAAATAACCCACCAACCCGCCGACGATGGCCATCAGGCTGCACAGCAGATTGTAGACATAGGCACGGGCACGGGAAAAGCCGGCGTTGAGCAGCACGATGAAGTCGCCGATTTCCTGCGGGATTTCATGGGCGATGATGGCGATCCCGGTGACCAGGCCCAGCTTGGGGTCGGCCAGGAAGGCGGCGGCGATCAGGATGCCGTCGGTGAAGTTGTGCAGGCCGTCGCCGACCAGGATCATCCAGCCGGCCTTGCCGGCCTCGTGCGCATCGTGACCATGGGCATGGCCGTGGCCGTCGCCCTCGTAATGATGCGAATGGCGCAGGATCGCCATCTTCTCCAGCAGGAAAAAGCCGAGCAGGCCGGCCAGCAGCGTGGCGAACAGGGTATGCGGATCGGCCTTGGACTCGAATGCCTCGGGCAACGCATGCAGCAGCGAGGTCGACAGCAGAATGCCGACCGACAGGCTGACCATGCGGTCGACCACCTTGGACAGCAGCGAAAACGAGAAGACGGCGGCCGCCGAAATGCTGATGACACCAGCAATGGTGGTGGCAAGCAGTATCGAGAGCAGCGTGGGATTGATTTTGAACCTCGGCGGGATGAGACGCGGAATTAAAGCACAGCGGCCGGGATTCGGCAAACCCGGCCGCTGCCTTCAGCGCGATCCGCTCAAGCCGCCCAAGCCACCTTACGCCACGCCATGCTGGCGCAGCCATGCCAGGCAGCGCTTCCAGCCATCCTTCGCATCCGCCTCGACATAGCTGGGCCGGTAATCCGCATGGAAGGCATGCCCGGAACCGGGATAGACCACGAACGTGGACTTGCTGCCCGCTTCGGCCAGGGCGGCCTTCATCTGTTCGACCGACGCCAGCGGGATGCCGGCATCCTTGCCGCCATACAGGCCCAGCACCGGCGCCTTCAGTTCGCCGGCGATGTCGACCGGGTGACGCGGCTGGTTGGCGTTCTTGTCGCCCACCAGCCGGCCGTACCAGGCCACGCCCGCCTTGACCGCCGGATTGTGCGCGCTGTAGAGCCAGGTGATGCGGCCGCCCCAGCAGAAGCCGGTGATGCCCAGCCTGCCCGTGTCGCCGCCGTTGGCGCCGGCCCAGGCCACCACCGCGTCCAGGTCCGTCATCACCTGCTGGTCGGGCACCTTGGCGACGACTTCCCGCATCAGGTCGGCAATCGCAGGATAGGCTGCAGGGTCGCCCTGGCGCACGTACAGGTCGGGCGCCAGCGCCAGGTAGCCTTCCCTGGCGAAGCGGCGGGCAACGTCGGCGATGTGTTCATGCACGCCGAAGATTTCGGAGATCACCAGCACCACCGGCAGATTGGACTTGCCCTCGGGCTGCGCCCGATACACCGGCACGTCCTGGCCGTTGACCTTGACCATGACCGTGCCTGCCTTCAGGCCGCTGGCGTCGGTCTTGATCTGGGTCTGCGCGCAGACCGGCAGCACCGCGGCGGCAAAGCCGGTGCCGAGCGCGGTTTTGATGAAGTCGCGGCGATCCATGCTGCCGGAAAGCGGCGTTGCGGGGATGAGGCTGTCCAGTTCCTGCTTGATGCGGTCCATCGATATGCTCCATGTGCAATGTGAAGTGATGCGATTGAAGATGGGATTGGGTGCCACTGAAAAAAGCCCTGCCCGCATCGGATGCGGGCAGGGCTGGCCATGATATGGGCAATCCCGAATCGCTGCAGCGGGCTTTCAGTGCGCCTGTTCCCAGTTCGGGCCCACGCCCACTTCGGCCACCAGCGGCACTTTCAGTACCGCCACGCCAGCCATCAGTTCCGGCAACCGCGTCTTCACCCGCTCCAGTTCATCCTCGCGCACTTCCAGCACCAGTTCGTCATGCACCTGCATGACCATCAGCGAGGACATCTTCTCGGCTTCCAGCCAGTCCTGCACCGCGATCATCGACAGCTTGATCAGGTCGGCCGCGGTGCCCTGCATCGGCGCATTGATCGCGGCGCGCTCGGCGCCCTGGCGGCGCGGGCCGTTGGGCGAATTGATTTCGGGCAGCCACAGGCGGCGGCCGAACACGGTTTCCACATAGCCGTCGCGCTTGGCGCGGGTGCGGGTCTCGTCCATGAAGCGCTTCACGCCCACGAAACGCTGGAAGTACTTCTCGATATACATCTGCGCCGCGGCCCGCTCCACGCCCAGGTTGCTGGCCAGGCCGAAGGCGCTCATGCCGTAGATCAGGCCGAAGTTGATCACCTTGGCGTAGCGGCGCTGCTCGCTGCTGACCTCGGCCGGCGGCAGCGCGAAGATCTCGGCGGCGGTGGCGCGGTGGATGTCCTCGCCTTCGGCGAAGGCGCGCAGCATCGCCTCGTCTTCCGACAGATGGGCCATGATGCGCAGTTCGATCTGGGAATAGTCGGCCGATACGATCACGCTGCCGGGCGGCGCGATGAAGGCTTCGCGAATGCGCCGGCCCTCGGCCGTGCGGATCGGAATGTTCTGCAGGTTCGGTTCATTGGACGACAGCCGGCCCGTCACCGCCACCGCCTGCGCATAGTTGGTATGCACCCGGCCGGTGTCGGGATTGAGCATCCTGGGCAGCTTGTCGGTATAGGTGGACTTCAGCTTGGACAGGCTGCGGTAGTCCAGCAGCACCTTGGGCAGCGGATAGTCCTCGGCCAGCTTCTGCAGCACCTCCTCGTCGGTCGATGGCGTGCCGGACGGCGTCTTCTTCACCACCGGCAGCTTCAGCTTGTCGAAGAAGATTTCGCCGATCTGCTTGGGCGAGTTCAGGTTGAAGGGCTGGCCGGCAAGTTCATAGGCCTGGCGCTCGATCTCGAGCATGCGCCGGCCCAGTTCGCCCGATTGCGTCGCCAGCAGCTCGCAGTCGATCAGCACGCCGTTGCGCTCGACCTTCTGCAGAACGAAGGAGGTGGGCAGCTCGATCTTTTCATAGATATAGGTCAGCTGCTCGCTCTCGGCCACATGCGGCCACATCGCCTGGTGCAGCTGCAGCGTCACGTCGGCGTCCTCGGCCGCGTATTCGGTGGCGCGGTCCAGCGCGACCTGGTCGAAGCAGATCTGCGAGGCGCCCTTGCCGCAGACATCGGTGAAGCTGATGGTCTTGCGCTCCAGGTGGCGCAGCGCCAGGCTGTCCATGTCGTGGTTGCGGTGGGACTCGAACACATAGGACTGCAGCAGGGTGTCATGCACCACGCCGCGCAGCGCGATGCCATGGTTGGCGAAGATATGGCTGTCGTACTTCATGTTCTGGCCCAGCTTGGGCTTGGCCGGGCTTTCCAGCCAGGCGCGCATGCGCGACAGCACATGCGCGCGGCCGAGCTGCTGCGGCGCATCCTGGTAGCGGTGCGCCAGCGGGATATAGGCCGCCAGGCCGGGTTCGCAGCACAGCGAGATGCCGACCATCTCGGCCCGCATCGGCTCCAGCGAGGTGGTCTCGGTGTCGAGCGAAGTCAGCGCGGCGGCGTCGATGATGGCCAGCCATTTGTCGAGCTGTTCGTCGGTCATCACGGTTTCATACACGGTCTGGACCGGCGGCGCCGGCGCCTTGGTGCCGGTGCCTGCGGCGGCGGCGGCGGCCGAAGCCGGCGCATCGAACAGGCCGCCCTGCCCTTCGCCAGCCTGGGCGCCCAGCTCGGCGCTGAGCTCGCGCAGCCAGGTCTTGAAACCGTAGCGCTTGAAGAAGTCCAGCAGCGCCACCTTGTCTTCCGGCTTTTGCGCCAGGTCGTCCGGGAAGGTCACCAGCTGCTCGACCAGGTCGCAGTCGGTCTTGACCGTCACCAGCACCCGCGCCTGCGGCAGCCAGTCGAGCGCGGCGCGCAGGTTCTCGCCCACGGCGCCGCTGACCTTGGCGGCGTTTTCGATCACGCCATCCAGCGAGCCGTACTGCGCGATCCACTTGGCCGCCGTCTTCGGGCCGACCTTGGACACGCCCGGCACGTTGTCGACCGTATCGCCCACCAGCGACAGGTAGTCGACGATGCGCTCGGGCGGCACGCCGAACTTGGCGACCACGGCGTCGCGGTCCAGGGTTTCGTTACTCATGGTGTTGATCAGCGTGACGTCCTCGTTGACCAGCTGCGCCAGGTCCTTGTCGCCGGTGGACACCACCACCTTCATGCCATGCTTCACCGCATCGACCGACAGCGTGCCGATCACATCGTCTGCCTCGATCCCTTCGATCATCAGGATGGGCCAGCCCATCGCGCGCACCGCTTCGTGGATCGGCTCGATCTGGCGCGCCAGGTCTTCCGGCATCGAGGCGCGGTTGGCCTTGTACTCGGCGTAGAGATCGTCGCGGAAGGTCTTGCCTTTTGCGTCGAAAATACAGGCAATGTATGCTGCCGGGTAATCATTGCGCAGGCGGCGCAGCATGTTGATGATGCCGTAGATGGCGCCGGTCGGCGCGCCCTGCGCGTTGCGCAGGTCGGGCAAAGCGTGGAACGCGCGGTACAGATAGCTCGAGCCATCAACCAACAAAAGGGTTTTGTTCATATGAGAGCAGACAGGAAAAATGTGCCGCAGTTGCGGCAGGTGACCAACAAGGCGCGCGCAACCTCGCAGAAGGCCAGCGAGTCGTGGCAAATGTTCACGATTATGGCAGAGTTTGTCGAGTCGGCAGAACGGCTGTCCGAACTGCGCCCGGCGGTGTCCATGTTCGGCTCGGCGCGGATTGCGCCGGACGATCCGATGTATGCGGTGGCGGTCGACATCGCCCGCCGTCTGTCCGACGAAGGCTTCGCGGTGATCTCCGGCGGCGGCCCCGGCATCATGGAAGCCGCCAACAAGGGCGCCTTCGAGGGGCTGTCGCCATCGGTCGGCCTGAACATCCAGCTGCCGCGCGAGCAGACGCCCAATACCTGGCAGAACATTTCCCTGTCCTTCCGCCACTTCTTTGCACGCAAGGTGGCCTTCGTCAAGCATGCCGACGCCTACGTCGTGCTGCCGGGCGGCTTCGGCACCCTCGACGAGCTGACCGAGGCGCTGGTGCTGATCCAGACCGGCAAGTCGCGCCGCATTCCCATCATCCTGGTCGGCACCAGCTTCTGGCGCGGCCTTCTGGACTGGTTCCGGGAACGCCTGGTCGCCGACGGCATGATCGCCGCGGAAGACATGAACCTGGTGCAGCTGATCGATGAACCGGCCAATGTGGTGGAGGCAATCTTCGCGTTTTACGAGGCGCAGGAAATGCCATCGGAAGAAGAGGCGGCATCCAGCGGCGCGCTGCTGTAGGGTCAAAAGCGGCGCCGGGGAGGACGACGGGTTTGCTACAATGCGGCCTACCGCGCGATGCCACATGCCCAGGCCCTTCCCAGGCCGCCGCCCGCTGGCAGCGCAACCAACCTGACCAGCCATTTCCATGCGCACCCCTATCCTGCTGACTGCCCTTCCCCTGGTTCTTGCCGCCGTGATCCCGGCCCATGCCCAACAGCCGCGCGAGCGCGCCGACGTGCCGCCGCCGCCGCGCCTGGAGCGGCTGGAGGAAGGCGATGCGCCGGCCGTCACCATTCCCGGCGGCGGTCCGGCCGAGAAGTCGATCACGGAGAAGCGCGAGCAGGGTCGTGTGACCGAAGTCGAGGTGCGAACCGGCCGCAGCACCTATGTGGTCAAGCCGATCAATCCGGCCGGCAGCGCGCTGCCGGGCGACGCCCAGACCAGCACCAACCGGGCGCCGCAATTCAAGGTCAAGGAATTCGATCTGCAGCGTCCCGAGGACCTGAAGCCGCAGGCACAGCCGGCCGCCGCGCCCGCCGCGCCGCCGGCAAAGTAATACGCCGCCCGGCACAAGAACATCCGCCCGCGCCGCCGCGGGCTTTTCACGCAACTCCTACCCTACTTACCCATGGCTGTTTTCACCCCGGTTACCCTAGACGACATCGCCCCCTGGGCGGCCCAGTACGACATCGGCCAGGTGCGTGCGTTGAAAGGCATTTCCTCCGGCATCGAGAACAGCAATTTCTTCCTTAGCGCCGAGCGCGGCGAGTATGTGCTGACGATCTTCGAAAAGCTGACCTTCGAGCAGCTGCCCTTCTATCTGAAGCTGATGCGCCATATCGCCGAGCGGGGCGTGCTGGCGCCGCTGCCGCTGGCCAACCGCGACGGCGAGCTGATGGGCACGCTGCACGGCAAGCCGGCCTCCATCGTCACCCGGCTGGAAGGCGCCTGCCAGATGGCGCCGCATCCGGTGCATTGCGCCGAAGTGGGCGCGATGCTGGCGAAGATGCACCTGGCCGCCGCCGACTTCGGCATCCGCCAGCCCAACCTGCGCGGCCTGGACTGGTGGAACGAGACCACGCCCGTCGTGCTGCCCTACCTGCCCGATGCCGGCCAGCACCTTTTGCGCGCCGAGATGCATTTCCAGGAAACCTTCGCCAGCACGGAAGCCGCTCACCGCCTGCCGCGCGGCCCCATCCATGCCGACCTTTTCCGCAACAACGTGATGTTCGACGGCGAGCGCCTGACCGGCTTCTTCGACTTCTACTTCGCCGGCGTCGACACCTGGCTGTTCGATGTCGCCGTCACCGTCAATGACTGGTGCATCGACGAGGTCAGCGGCGCGCTCGACCCGGCCCGGGTGCGCGCGCTGCTGGCGGCCTACCATGCGGTGCGCCCTTTCACAGACGACGAGAAGGATGCCTGGCGGCCGATGCTGCGCGCCGGCGCGCTGCGCTTCTGGCTGTCTCGCCTGTACGACTTCCACCTGCCGCGCGAAGCGGAGATGCTGACGCCGCATGACCCCGGCCATTTCGAGCGCATCCTGCGCGAACGCATCAGCCAGCCGGTGCCGCCGCTCTTCTGATGGAAAAATTGCCGGCAGCCACGGGGTGGCAATGGATCAAGCAGGGCTTCGCGCTGTTTCGCAAACAGCCGGCGGAGATGTCCACGCTGTTCCTGAGCTATATGTTCCTGATGATGATCCTGCCCATCATCCCGGTGGTGGGGCAGGTATTGCCGCTGCTGCTGATACCGGTGTTTTCCATGGCCTTCATGCAGGCCTGCGTGAAGATCGAGAAAGGCCAGCGGGTCTATCCCAATCTGCTCCTGACCGGCTTCCGGTCCGCGGGATTGTCGCGCCTGCTCTGGCTCGGCCTGCTGTACGTCTGCGCCGCCGCGCTGGCCATAGGCGCCTCCACCCTGGTCGATGGCGGCGTGTTCTGGAAGGTGATGGCGGGCAGCGCCAGGGTGGACGTCGAAACGATGCGGCATTCCAACATCCGCCTGGCGATGCTGGTGTCGGGCCTTCTCTATGTCCCGGCCGCGATGGCGTTCTGGTATGCCGCGCCGCTGATTGCCTGGCAGGACATGGGCATCGTCAAGGCGCTCTTCTACAGCTTCCACGCGGTGCGCCGCGCAGGCCGCGCCTTCCTGCTGTACGGCCTGGGCTGGGGCCTGCTGGGCGTGCTGTTCCCGCTGTTGCTCAGCACCGTGCTGGGCTGGATCACCGGCTCGCCGACGCTGATGGTCGTGGTGCTGCTGCCGCTGTCCATGGTGCTGACGGTGGTGATGTACTGTTCCTTCTACCCCAGCTACACCACGGTATTCGGCCGACCGGCCGACGCGGCTTAGTTAATGGATACGCAATGTGCGACATCGCACCGATGGGATGACAGCCAGCGGTTACCCTGAGCTTTGATTTTTCCCCGCACGGGAAAGCCATTCATCAAAGAAAAGGAGCACGACGTGGGACTTTTATCGTTCGTCAAGGAAGCAGGCCAGAAACTGTTCAATCTCGGCGGCAATGACGCCAAGGCAGCCACCCCGGCAGCCGCGCCTTCGCCGGCCGCGCCCCCGACCCAGGCTGAAGTCGCCGCCCTGAACGATACGGCGGCCAATGCCATCCTCACCTACATCAAGACGCAGAACCTGCCGGTGGAAAACCTGCAGGTGAAGTTCGACGGCGCCAGCGCCACGGCCACCGTAAGCGGCCAGGCCAAGGACCAGGCAACAAAGGAAAAAGTGGTGCTCTGCTGCGGCAACATCCATTCCGTCGAGCATGTGGATGACCAGATGACGGTGGCGACGCCGGCGCCGGAAGCCAAGTACTACACCGTGGTCAGCGGCGACACGCTGTCGAAGATTTCCAAGCAGATGTATGGCGACGCCAACAAGTACAACGCGATCTTCGAGGCCAACAAGCCGATGCTGACCAGCCCGGACAAGATCTATCCGGGCCAGATGCTGCGCATTCCGCCGCAGGCCTGAGAGCCGGAATGAAAAGCGGGGCGCGATGCGAATAAACGCATTGCGTCCCGTTTCGTTTCAGCTGTTCCGTTATCGCCGGCTCAGCCGCGCCTGACCTTTTCCAGCAGCTTGGTGGTGGAACGGTCATGGCGGAATTCGATCGCCACCGCCTGGCCGCCGTAGGCTAGCACGGCCTGGCCTTCCGGAATGGCGGCCATGTCGTAGTCGCCGCCCTTCACATAGATGTCGGGACGCGCCAGCAGCACCGTCTCCAGCGCCGTGTCGTCGTCGAAGGGCACGGCCAGGCTTACCGACTCCAGCGCCGCCAGCAAGGCCATGCGGTCTTCACACTGGTTGAGCGGCCGGTCGTCGCCCTTGCCCAGGCGCTTGACCGACGCATCGGTATTGACCGCCACCACCAGCGAGGCGCCCAGGCTCCTGGCCTGGGACAAGTAGGTCACATGGCCGCGATGCAGGATATCGAACACGCCATTGGTCAGCACCACCGGCTTGGGCAGCTGCGCCACCCGCGCCGCCAGTTCCGCCCGGGAGCAGAGCTTGCGCTCGAAATCGGGCGTGGCGGCAGGCAGCGGCGGCACCGTCATCAGGCGTCCTGCGGCGCTGCCTCGGCAGCCAGGCGGCCGGCAACTTCCTTGCGATAGCGATTGAGTTCCTGCACGGTGGCGAACGGCCGGTCGAACAGCAGCGCCATATTGTGCAGGATGCGGTCGACCACCTTCTTTTCCCATTCGGCATCGAAGCGGATCTGGTTGTCCAGCCAGGCTTCCAGCCATTCCGGGTCCGGCAGGCGGCTTTGCACCGTGTCGTTGGGGAACAGCGCCTGGTTCACATGCAGGTTGGTCGGGTGCAGCGGCTTCTCGGTGCGGCGGGCCGACGCCATCAGCACGCCGATCTTGGCGAAGGCGGCACGCGCGACATCGCCGTGTTCAACCAGCGCCTTCTTCATGTAGCGCAGGTAGGCGCCGCCATGGCGCGCCTCGTCCTGGCTGATGACCTTGTAGATGTTCTTGATCACCGGCTCGCTATGCCATTCGGAGGCGCAGCGGTACCAGTGATTGAGGCGGATTTCGCCGCAGAAGTGCATCATCAGGGTTTCCAGCGGCGGCGCCGGGTCGAACTCGAAACGCACGTTGTGCAGCTCTTCCTCGGTCGGCACCAGTTCCGGGCGGAAGCGGCGCAAATATTCCATCAGCACCAGCGAATGCTTCTGCTCTTCGAAAAACCAGACCGACATGAAGGCGCAGAAGTCGCTGTCGCCGCGGTTGTCACGCAAAAACATTTCAGTTGCCGGCAGCGCGGACCATTCGGTGATCGCATTCATCTTGATGGTCTGCGCCTGCTCGTCAGTCAGCTTGCTGCCATCGAATTGATCCCACGGAATGTCGCGATCCATGCTCCAGCGCACCTGCTCGAGCGATTTAAACAGTTCTGGGTACAACATGAGAAGCTTTCGTTGGATGAAATAAGCCTTTGATTTTACCAAGAAATGCTCATTTGACGCATCCTGCTGGCACGATTCGTAGCTTTTCCTCAACCAGCTTCGATAGTGTGTCAAGGATTGTTTCTTACAATGAAGCAGGATTAAGATGCCCGTGAACAAGGCCCGGATACTTTATAGGGTGCAATACCCAAAGGGCATTGCACCGTGGGCGGTTGAACAATGGGCAAAGATCGTGCGTAGCCGCGACCGAGAGTCCGGTGAAACGCCCCTTCGGGGTATTCCACCCACGCCATCGCGACCCCTGCAGCCGCTACAGCGGCGCCAGCTCCAGCCGGGTTGCCGTGCCGTCCGAGGCGGATTCGTCCGCGTTGCCCAGCGCCACCCGCTGCGCCGGCAACGCCGCCTGTTCCAGCTGCTGCCGCACCGCGGCGCCGCGCGCCTGGCTCAGGCGCGCCAGCGCATCCTCCGGCAGTGGCTGCGCGGCAATCACCTTGTCCAGCAGTTGCCCATACCAGGCGTCGGCCGCCTGGTCGGCCGGCGGTTTGGGCAAGGGGCCGGGATAGCGTTCTGCATACATGGCGGCAATGGCTTTCTGCGCGGCGACGCTGGCGGTGTCGATCGGGCCCGGATCTTCGCCTGGCGCCAGGCGCACGCCCATGCGCGCCAGCAGCACGCGCCGCGCCTCCACCGAACGCAGCGCCTGCGCGTCCTGCCCGGCATCCACGGCCGGGTGCACCACGAGCCGTACATTGGGCCGTTTGGCCAGGCCTTGGCCCAGCTTGGCCAGCTTCTCCTGCTCGGGCGGCGCCAGTTCCGCGCTGCCGGCGTCGAAGGCAATCGTATCGAGCTTCTCGCCGCTGCCGCCAAACAGCGAAGCAAGCGCGCGAAACGGCGCGGTGACCACGCTGCGCAGCACATTGCCGATCGCGCGGCGCGCCACCGCGCCGAAGCTGAACTGCGGATTCTGCAGGTCGCCCGTGACCGGCACGCCGATATTGATGATGCCGTTCTCGTCTTCCAGCAGCGACAGCGCCAGCTTCAGCGGCAGGTCCATCGCGGTCGGGCTGTCCACCTTTTCCCCCAGCTGCACCTTGTTGAGCACGAAGCGGTTGTCTCCCACCAGCCGGCTTTCCTTGACCTGGTAGCGCAGGTCCATCGACAGCGTGCCGGCGCTGACCCGGTAGCCGGCAAAGCGCACCACATAGGGCGTGAGCGCGGACAGGTCGACATTGCGGAAGTTCATGCGCACGTCGGTGGCGTAGGCCGGCTTGAACGGATTCATGCTGCCCTCGATGCGGGCGTCGCCATAGTCGGCGATGGCGGCATTGAACTGCAGCCGGGCGCGGCTGCCCGGCGCGCTCGACAGGCCGGTCATCACGCCCTGCAGATGGTGCATGCGTGTGCTGAACTGCGGCTGCTGGCTGAAGTCGGCAAAGGTCAGCACGCCGCGCTCCACCCGCAGCCGGGCTATCGACACCGGGAAGGCGTCGCCCTCCTGGCCTGGCGCGGCAGGCGCATTCCCGCCTTTCGCCGCCGCAGCCTGGCCGCCGGCTTCCGGCTTGCGCTTGAATACGCGCGCCAGGTTCACGCTCTGGTCTTCGGCAATGATCAGCTCGGCGACCGGGCCGGCGATGCGCAGCTGGCCGATGTCGAGCCGGTTCGGCGAGAGCGTCAGCCGCATGTCGCTGGCGGCCACCGCATCCCAGGACATGAAGTGCCGGCGCGGCGCGGTTTCCTCGATTGCCACCTTGTCCAGCGATGCGGTGCCGGTGTAAGCCAGCTTCGGACCCTGCGCATCGCCAAAGCGCAGCCGGCCGGCGCCGGACAGGGTGCCGCCGGTCAGCGTCAGCCTCGCCGCTTCGGTCAGGTAGGGCTGCAGCATCGCCAGCGGCAGGCCGGCGGCGCGGATGCCGAGGTCGCCGGCGCCACTGGACAGGGAGATGCTTCCTTCGGCCTGCAGCGTGCCGCCGCCGCTGCGGCCGGATAGCTGCAGCCGCGCCGGGCCCGGGGCGCCGGTATCGAACTCGCTCATGGTGGCGGCGATGTCGTCCACCTTGAACGCCAGCGGCGGTTCCTGGCGCGCATCGGCATAGGCCAGGCTGAAATCGCGCAGGGCCAGCTTGCTGGCGGTGACGCGCCAGGGCGTTGCGGCGGGCGCGTTGCCGGGCCGGGCCGGCCTGGCGCGCTCGACAGGCTTAACGGGTTTGGTGGACTTGGCGGACCTGGCCGCGGACTTCTGATCCGGCTGACGGGCTGGGTCAGTTGCAGGTGCGGACGTTGCCGGTCCGGTCCAGTTCAGGCTGCCATCCTTGTCGAAGCGCACCTGGGCGGCGCCGCCGGCCAGCGCCAGGCTGCCGAGATCGAGCCGGCGCTCGCCCAGCCGCACCTTCGCGCCCTTGAGCTGCACATCGTCCGCATGCGCCAGTTCGCCGGCTTGCCGCGCCTCGTTGACCACCAGCTTCTTCAGGCTTGCCGACAGGCCGTCGGCGCTGACATCCGGTCCGGACGCGGGCAGGGACAGGGTCAGCGTGTCGGCCGCGCTGCTGCCCTGGGCCAGGCTGTAGAGCGCGCCCTGGCGTCCGGCCGCGCCGACGGCAACGCCGGCCGCTTCCAGCCGGGTCGCCAGCATCTGCGCCGACAAGACCGCCTTGTCGCCTTGCTTGCGGCCGGACCGGATCTGGCGCGACGTCAGGCTGACGGCGCCGGTGCGCACCGCCTGGCCGGCGGCCCGCTGCGCCAGGCTGGCCAGCGACAGCGCGGCGCCCTCGGCCTGCGCCTCCAGCGCGCCTGCCGACATGCGCAGCGCAAGCCGGTCGAGTTTCAGCGATGGCGCGGCCGCGTCGATGTCGCCGCCGGCCTGTTTCCATTGCAGGCGCGGCAATGCAAGCGCGGTATCGTCCAGCGTCAGCGCGGTGGCGTCGCCGACACTGGCCAGCAGCTGCCGCATGCCCAGGCTGGCCTCGGGCAACTGCAGCCGGTCGGCGCCGCTGGACAGGCTGGCGGCGCCCAGCGTCAGCGCGGGCCCGGTCAGGATCAGCTGCATGCCGTTCGTCCCCGGCGACCACTGCGCCCGCGGCAGGGCCAGCCGGCCCGATTCCAGCGCGATGGCCCGGCCTTGCGCGGTGGCGGCAAAGCCGGCCAGGGTCAGTTCAAGCTGTTCCAGCGCCGCATGCAGCGCGCCATCCTTGATGGCCGCGCTGTACTTGCCCGACAGGCCCAGCGTGCCTGCCACATCGCTCAGGCGCAGCCGGGTGTGCAGCCCGCGCGCCAGGGTGCCCGCCTGCAGGCCGGCCAGGTCGAGGTTGCCATTCAGCGAGAACGGCTGCAGCCCGAGCGTGCCGCCGGCGCGCAGCACCTCGCCGGCCTCGCTGCGCGCCGACAGCTGCCAGTTGCCGCTGTCCGGCGCCAGCGTGCCGATATCCGTCGCCTCCAGCGTGATCGGATTGATGCGGGCGATGAGCTGCTGCTCCAGGCGCTGGTCAGCCACGTCGACCCGGCCGTTCTTCACGCCCAGATGCCGCACCAGCAGCCGTGCCGGCGCCTGTTCCGGTTTGGCGTCGGGCCGCTTCAGCGCAGCCAGCAGCGGCTGCAGGTTGAGTCCGCCGTCCTTGTCGAATTCGATGCGCAGGCTGGGTTGTTCGAGCTGGATGTCGGTAAAGGTCCAGGCGCGGCGGAACAGGCTGGAGAATTCGAAGTCGGCACGCAGCTTGTCGGCGGCCAGCAATGTGCCTTCGCGCACTGTGCGCAGGCTGACGTCGCCCATTTCGAGCGTCAGCGTCAGCGGATTGAAATAGACATGTCCCAGGCTCAGCGTGGCGCCCAGCCGGCTTTGAGCCTGCTCGGGCAGCTGCCACTTGAGCAGCGCCGGGACGATGAACAGGCCGCCCGCCAGATAGGTCAGCGCAAGCGCCCCGACTGCCAGTACCGGTTTGCTGCCGGCAATGCTGGCCAGGCGTCCATGCTTGTTTTGCTGGGATTTCATTTTTTATTGTGTGACGAACATGCATCCGGCATCCGCACTCGACGGTGCGCAGAACCGGGATTGTAGACCGAATGGGTGGGGGTATGGGGTTGAAAAAAGGTCGCCGCATTGCACGGGAAGCCTTTGGGGCCGGAGCCATGCCGCGCAAGCTGATCAGGTCGGGCATGGTTGTCATGGCGCATGGCTTGCTGCCCGGACCGTATGTGGCATAGGCGCCCGGCATGTCGATGGCTTGTGGGCGTTTCAAGGCATGTCTGCCTGTTCCTGCGCATCGACGTAACCGGGTTACCAAGCGAGGCTTATCCTTGCATGCGGCGCGCGTCGTCGCCTTGCCAGCGCGCTTTGCATAATCGCTTCTTCAACAGGAATATCACCATGCTGGCATGCGCCATTCAATCGTCTTGCCTATCCCCGGCCGCGCCAGAAACCTTGCCTGGGCACATGCCATGGCTGATGACTGGCCGCGTCGCATGCGGCGGCTCCCATGGCCTGACAACAACAGCCCGCACCGGACGGGCCGCTTGCCTGATGAATACCGATGGCGGCTTGTCGTGGTCTGTTGAATCGCTTGGCTGCCGCCCCGGCAAGGCAGGCAGGGCGTGATGGCCCTGGCCTCGCGCCACATGGCGGCCGCCTGCGCCGGCATCATGGCCAATGTACTGCTCGGCCTGTCAGCACTGTTCTGGAAGACCCTTGGCGCGCTGCCTCCCCTGACGCTGCTGACTGCGCGCATCATTGCTTCGCTGGCCGCCCTGCTGCTGATCATGGGCACGCTGGGCCGGCTGCGCGCACTGGCGCAGCGCGTGAGCCAGCGCGATTTGGCGATCCACGTAACGGCGGCGATTCTGTTGGCCTGCAACTGGCTCACCTTCATATGGGAATCCATCCAGGGACACGTGGTCGAAAGCGGCCTGGGTTATCTGCTCGCGCCTTTCGTGGCCATCGCCGCCGGGTGCCTGGTGTTCGGAGAAACCATGAGCCGCACCCGGCTGGTCGCCGTGCTGGTTTATCACCAGACCTTGTCGGCCACCAGCGCGCTGTGCTTCGGCCTGATCTGCCTGGCGCTGCTGCTGATGCTGTGCGAGCCCGTGCTGGCCCGCATTGTCGGGGCTGCGCGGGGAAACAGGCAGGACGCGGGTTGATGTGTCCCTGGTCAGGCAGGCCGTCATGAGCGCGAAGGAAAGGCTTGCAGCCTGGCGAGTTTGCTGGTTTCGATCGGCATCGGAGCCGGCACTGCGCACTGGCGACACCAGCGGCCGCAGTGCCGCAACCCAAATGAAAAACCCCTGACCGGCTGTGAAGCAAGGTCAGGGGTTTTGCTGGACGTTCCGGGCTGGATCGGTTTCTTCAGAACGGAATATCGTCATCCATATCCGAGAAGTTCGGCGCCGGACGCGGCGCCGGGCGGCTGCCGCCGCCACCACCGCCACTACCGCCGGTGTTCTGGCGGGCCGGCGGCGCGCTGCCGTAGCCGCCGTCATCCATGCCGCCGCCCATGCCGCCGCCGGCGCCCGCGCCGCCGCCCATGCCCTGGCGGCTGCCCAGCATCTGCATGGTGTCGGCGCGGATGTCGGTCGCGTATTTTTCGACGCCATCCTTGTCGGTGTACTTGCGGGTGCGCAGCGAGCCTTCGATATAGACCTGGCTGCCCTTCTTCAGGTACTGGCCGGCGATCTCCGCCAGCTTGCCGAAGAAGCTGATGCGATGCCATTCGGTCTGTTCCTTTTTTTCACCGGTGGCCTTGTCCTTCCAGGTGTCGGTGGTTGCGACGGTGATCGACGTCATTGCGTCGCCGCTGGGCATGTAGCGGGTCTCCGGGTCGCGCCCGAGGTTGCCAACGATGATGACCTTGTTGACCGAAGCCATGGATAACTCTCCTTAACTGTTTAGACGGCGGCTGGCTGCTGTTTCGGGCCGCGCCGCGGCAGGTTTTGCATATTGGACGCAATTATAAGCCACACCACGGTCAGCCCCGCGCCCAGAATGAAGACCGCCGAGCGGCTCGCATGCTGGGTCAGCCAGCCGCCGGCGGCGCCGCCGCAGAACAGGCCCAGGGCCTGCAAGGTGTTGTAGACGCCCAGCGCGGCGCCGCGTCCGCCGGGCGGCGCAAGGCGCGATACCAGCGACGGCTGGCTCGCTTCCAGGATGTTGAAGGCGATGAAAAAGGCCAGCAGCAGGCCGACCAAAGCCGGCGCGCCCGGCGTGGCCTGCGACAGCGTGAACCACATGCCGCCCTGCACCAGCAGCAGCAGCGCGATGGCGCCGATGAACACCTGCTTCATGCAGCCGCGCTTCTCGCCGACGAACACCGGCGGCAGCATCAGCACGAAGGACGCCAGCACCACCGGCAGATAAATTTTCCAATGCGCCGACACCGGCAGGTTCATGCTCTGCACCAGCGCCGCCGGCACCACCACGAACATCGCCATCTGCGTCAGGTGCAGCGCGAACACGCCGTAATTGAGCCGCATCAGCTCGCGGTTCTTCAGTACTTCGGCAAAGCGCACCCGACCCGGCGGCAGCGGCGCGGCAGGCGGCACCACGTACAGCACCACCAGGATGGCCGCCACCGACATGACGCCGATCAGCGCGAACATGCCGCTCATGCCGATGGCGCTGTAGAGCAGCGGCGCGGCCACCAGCGACAGCGCGAACGACAGCCCGATCGAGCCGCCCACCATGGCCATGGCCTTGGTCCGGTGCTCCTCGCGGGTGCTGTCGGCGATCAGCGCGGTGATGGCCGCCGAGATCGCGCCGGCGCCCTGGACCGCGCGGCCGACGATGACCCAGCCGATATGGCTGGCCATGGCGGCGATGAAGGAGCCGATCGCGAACAGCAGCAGGCCGATGATGATGATGCGCTTCCTGCCATAGCGGTCGGAGGCGATGCCCAACGGGATCTGCCCGAACGACTGGGTCAGGCCATACACGCCCAGCGCCAGGCCGATCAGGGTCGCATTGTCGCCGCCGGGCATGCTGCGGGCATGCACGGAAAACACCGGCAGGATCAGGAACAGGCCCAGCATGCGCAGCGCGAAGATGGCGGCCAGCGAGGCGCTGGCGCGGACTTCGGTGCGGCTCATGCGGTTGTCCTGCAAGGAGGATTGACTGGATGACATGGATAGGGTTTAGCGGCAAATACCGGGTAATACGGCGAACTTCAAAACCCGTTATAGTATCAGGTTGACCCGCTTGAACCCCGCTCTGCCACGATTGATTGCACAACATTTCACAAGCAGCCGGGATACTAACGCTGAAAGTATTCATGGAAGAAATTCGCATTCGAGGCGCCCGTACTCACAACCTCAAGAACATCAACCTTGACCTGCCACGCAACAAACTGATTGTCATTACCGGACTGTCCGGTTCCGGAAAATCCTCGCTGGCCTTCGACACCCTGTATGCCGAAGGCCAGCGGCGCTATGTCGAATCGCTGTCGGCCTATGCGCGGCAGTTCCTGCAGCTGATGGAAAAGCCCGACGTCGACCTGATCGAAGGCCTGTCGCCTGCCATCTCGATCGAGCAGAAAGCCACCTCGCACAATCCGCGCTCGACGGTGGGCACCGTCACCGAGATCCACGACTACCTGCGCCTCTTGTATGCCCGCGTCGGCACGCCCTACTGCCCGCGCCATCCGCAGCGGGCGCTGGCGGCGCAGTCGGTGTCGCAGATGGTGGACGCGGTGCTGGCCATGCCCGAAGACACCAAGCTGATGATCCTGGCGCCGGTGGTGGCCAACCGCAAGGGCGAGCATGTCGAGCTGTTCGAGCACATGCAGGCACAGGGTTTCGTGCGCTTCCGGGTGCAGTCCGGCACCGGCGGCGCGCACATCCACGACATCGACGATCTGCCCAAGCTGAAGAAAACCGAGAAGCACACCATCGACGTCGTGATCGACCGCGTGAAGGTCAAGGCCGAGATCAAGCAGCGCCTGGCGGAAAGCTTCGAGACCGCGCTGCGCCTGGCCGACGGCCGGGCCATGGTGGTGGACATGGACACCGGCATCGAGAGCGTCTATTCCAACAAGTTCGCCTGCACCGACTGCGGCTACTCGCTGCAGGAACTGGAGCCGCGGCTGTTCTCGTTCAACAATCCGATGGGCGCCTGCCAGGAATGCGACGGCCTCGGCCATATCGAATTCTTCGATCCGCGCCGCATCGTGGCCTTCCCCAACCTGTCGCTGGCCTCCGGCGCGGTCAAGGGCTGGGACCGGCGCAACCAGTTCTATTTCCAGATGCTGTCCAGCCTGGCTGCGCATTTCGAGTTCGACCTCGACGTGCCGTTCGAGGACCTGCCGCAAAAGGCGCAGGACGTGGTGCTGCACGGCTCCGGCCGGCAGACCGTGCCCTTCACCTACATCAATGAACGCGGCCGCGCCGTGGTGCGCGAGCATACCTTCGAAGGCGTGGTCAACAACCTGCAGCGGCGCTATCGCGAGACCGACTCGATCGCCGTCAAGGAAGAGCTGGCCAAGTTCATCAACAAGAAGGAATGCCCGGCCTGCAACGGCGCCCGTCTGCGCGAAGAGGCGCGCCATGTGAAGGTCGGCAACGGCGCGCAGGAACGCGCGATCTATGAAGTCGCGGCCACTCCCCTGCGCGACACCCTGTCGTTCTTCGAAACCCTGAAGCTCAAGGGTTCCAAGCGCGAGATCGCCGACCGCATCATCAAGGAGATCATTGCGCGACTGACCTTCCTGAACAACGTCGGCCTGGACTACCTGTCGCTGGAACGCAGCGCCGACACCCTGTCCGGCGGCGAGGCGCAGCGCATCCGGCTGGCCTCGCAGATCGGCTCGGGCCTGACCGGCGTGATGTATGTGCTGGACGAGCCCTCGATCGGCCTGCACCAGCGCGACAACGACCGCCTGATCGAAACCCTGAAGCACCTGCGCGACATCGGCAACAGCGTGCTGGTGGTCGAGCATGACGAGGATGCGATCCGCTGCGCCGACTATATCGTCGACATGGGCCTGGGCGCGGGCGTGCATGGCGGCGACGTGATCGCCGAAGGCACGCTGCCGCAGATCCTGAAGAACAAGAAATCCCTGACCGCGCAGTACCTGAACGGCACCTTCCAGATCAAGGTGCCGGAACAGCGCACCAGGCCCGACCCCAAGCGCCAGTTCATCATCACCGGCGCCACCGGCAACAACCTGAAGAACGTCACCTTCAAGGTGCCGGTGGGCTTGCTGACCTGCGTGACCGGCGTGTCCGGCTCGGGCAAGTCGACCCTGGTCAACGACACCCTGTACCATGCGGCGGCGCGCCATCTGTACGGCTCGCAGGCCGAACCGGCGCCGCACGACTCGATCTCCGGCATGGAGCATTTCGACAAGGTGATCTCGGTCGACCAGGCGCCGATCGGCCGCACGCCGCGCTCAAATCCTGCCACCTACACCGGCGTGTTCACGCCGATCCGCGACCTGTTCGCCACCGTGCCCACGGCCAAGGAGCGCGGCTATTCGGCCGGCCGCTTCTCGTTCAACGTCAAGGGCGGACGCTGCGAGTCCTGCCAGGGCGACGGCGTGCTGAAGGTGGAAATGCACTTCCTGCCGGACGTGTACGTGCCCTGCGATGTCTGCCACGGCAACCGCTACAACCGGGAAACCCTGGAAGTGCAGTACAAGGGCAAGAACATCACCGAGGTGCTGGGCATGACGGTGGAGGAAGCGCACGAGTTCTTCAAGCCGGTGCCGGTGATTGCGCGCAAGCTGCAGACCCTCTTGGACGTCGGCCTGGGCTATATCCGCCTGGGCCAGAGCGCGACCACGCTGTCGGGCGGCGAGGCGCAGCGGGTCAAGCTGTCGCTGGAACTGTCCAAGCGCGACACCGGCCGCACCCTCTACATCCTCGACGAGCCGACCACCGGCCTGCACTTCCATGACATCGACCTGCTGCTGAAGGTGATCCACCGCCTGCGCGACCAGGGCAACACCGTGGTCATCATCGAGCACAACCTCGACGTGATCAAGACTGCCGACTGGATCATCGACCTCGGTCCGGAAGGCGGCGCGGGCGGCGGCCAGATCATCGCCGCCGGCACGCCGGAGGATGTGGCCAAGACACCTGCCAGCTTCACCGGCAAGTACCTGGCGCCGATGCTGAAGAAAAAGAAGTAAGGCAATGGCGCTGCATCTGCAGATCACCGGCCGGGTACAGGGCGTGGGCTACCGCGCCGCGTTCGAGCGCCAGGCCATATCGCTCGGGCTGTCAGGCTGGGTGCGCAACCGGCATGACGGCTCGGTGGAAGCCGTCGTCGATGGCGACACCGGCGCGCTGGCGCAGATCGAGGCCTGGGCGCGCCGGGGCCCGGCCGGCGCCAGCGTGCAGCAGGTGCTCGCCACGCCATGCGACGCCGGCAGCGTGCGCGCCGGCGTGATGGAAATACGCCCGACCGCCTGAGCCGTCCTGCGGTTCAGCTCACGCCAGCCCCAGCCACAATCCCAGCGGCACGAATCCGAGCGACACCAGGTTCCCCAGCAGCACGATGGACGCCACCTTGTCCGGCTCCTGCTTGTACTGCTCGGCGATCATGAAGCAGAGCACCGCCGGCGGCAGCGACGCGAACAGATACATCTGGCCGCGCTGCATCGCGGTCATGGGCAGCACCAGATCGAGCAGGCCGGCGCTGGCCAGGCCCGTCAGCGGGCAGGCGATCGCGCCTATCATGCCGATCTGCCAGCTGCGGAAATTCACATCCATCATGCGCACGCCCAGCGAGAACAGCATCACCGGGATGCAGGCGTCGCCCAGCATCTTGAGCGCGGCAAGCAGCTGCGCCGGCAGGCGGAGCTTCGCCAGCGCGCAAAGCATGCCCAGGATCATCGCCAGCATCATCGGGCTGGTCATGAACTTGAAGAAGGAACTGCGGCGGCCATGCCGCCCGGCCTCGATGATCTTGATGCCGAGAGAGAAATAGACCAGGTTGGCCGCCATGAACAGCGCCACCGCCGCCGACAGGCCGGCCGGGCCGAAGGCCAGCGCCGCCAGCGGCAGGCCCATGTTGCCGCAGTTGTTGTACATCATCGGCGGCACGAAGCTGCGCGCGTCATAGCCCAGCAGGCGCGCCAGCGGCCACGCCAGCAGGCCCGAACCCAGCGAGATCAGCGCGCCGGCCACGATCAGCACCAGGTTGTGGGTCACATCGAAGTCCTTGGCCGCCAGCGCGGTAAACACCAGCAGCGGGCATAGCACTTCCATGCTGACCCGGTTGACCGCGCCCATGTCGGCGCGCACGCTCTCGCCGCGCAGCCGCGCATAGCCGTAGCCCACCGCGATGATGGCGAATACCGGCAGGATGATGCCGAGAATGCGTTGAAACATGTCCACTGTTGCTAGTCCTTTTCCCGCATGCGCGCAGGCATGGGCCAGACCGCAGCAATGATGAAGTGAATGCAGTGAGTCGGAGATGGCATAGATACCTGTTCTTCTGCCGCTATGCCTTGAGCAGGCGCGCTTCGGCCAGCGCGATGGCTTCGGTCGCGCCGCGCAGCACCACGATATCGCCGCCGTGGAACACCGTGTCCGGCGTGACATCGATGCGGCTCCTGCTGCGCCGGATCGCGGTGACCTCGGCGCCCATCTCGTTGAGCCCGAGCGCGGCCAGCGGCTTGCCGATCGCATGCGCGTGCTCGGACAGCGCCACCGAATGCAGACGCACATTCAGGTGCTCGGGATGGTCGGCCGCATCGTCGGCGCCGTGGAAGTAGCCGCGCAACGCCGTGTAACGCTGGCCGCGCACATCCTGCACCCGGTGCAGCACGCGGCGCAGCGGCACGCCCAGCATCAGAAGCGCATGGGAAGCCAGCATCAGGCTGCCCTCGATCGCTTCCGGCACCACTTCGGCCGCGCCCGCGCCACGCAGCTTGTCGAGATCGGTATCGTCATGGCTGCGCACGATGACCGGCAGCTGCGGCGCCAGTTCATGCACATGGTGCAGCGTCTTCAATGCCGACGGCGTGCTGGCGTAGGTGATCACCATCGCTTCGGCCCGATGGATGCCGGCCGCCAGCAGGCTCTCGCGGCGCGTGGCGTCGCCATACGACACGCTGGCGCCGGCCGCCTGCGCTTCCTGCACCCGCTCGGGATCGAGGTCGAGCGCATGGTAGGCGATCTTCTCCTCCTCCAGCAGCTTGGCCAGGCTCTGGCCGCTGCGGCCGAAGCCGGCGATGATCACATGCTTCTGGGTCGACATGGTGCGGGTGGCAATGCGGGTCAGCGCCAGCGACTGCAGCATCCAGTCATTGGCGGAGAGCTTCAATACGATGGCGTCCGACTTGGCCAGGATCAGCGGCGTGATCAGCATCGACAGCACCATGGAAGCCAGGATCAGCTGGACCAGGAACGGATCGACCAGCTGCAGCCCGCCGGCCTGGTTGAGCAGCACGAAACCGAATTCGCCGGCCTGCGCCAGCGCCAGGCCGGTGCGCAACGCAACGCCGGGCGAGGCGCCGAACAGCCGTGACAGCGCCGCGATCAGCGCGAACTTCACCAGCACCGGCACCAGCAGCAACAGCAGCACCAGCCACCAGTTTTCCAGCACCAGCGGCACATTGAGCAGCATGCCGATGGTGATGAAGAACAGCCCCAGCAGCACGTCGCGGAAAGGCGCGATGTCCTCTTCCACCTGGTGCTTGTACTCGGTCTCTGAAATCAGCATGCCGGCGACGAAAGCGCCCAGCGCCAGCGACAGCCCGGCGCGCTCGGTGATCCAGGCCGCGCCCAGCGTGATCAACAGCAGGTTGAGCATGAACAGCTCCTGCGAACGGCGCTTGACCACGATCTGGAACCAGCCGCGCATGAGCTTCTGCCCGATCACCAGCAGCAGCACCAGCACCAGCACCGCCTTCAGCCCCGCCCACGCCAGCGTCGGCAGCAGGTCGCGCGGATTGGCCAGCGCCGGCACCAGGATCAAGAGCGGCACCAGCGCCAGGTCCTGGAACAGCAGGATGCCGATGATGCGGCGCCCATGCTCGCTTTCCAGCTCCAGCCTTTCGGTCAGCATCTTGGAGACAATCGCGGTGGACGACATGGCCAGCGCGCCGCCCAGCGCAAAGGCGGCGCGCCAGCTGATCTGAAATAGCGACGGCAATATCCAGGCCGACAGCGTGCCGAACAGCATGGTCACCGCAATGGTCAGCAGCACCTGCGCCATGCCCAGGCCAAACACCGTCTTGCGCATCGAGGAAAGCTTGGGCAGGGAAAATTCCAGGCCGATCGAGAACATCAGGAATACCACCCCGAATTCCGCCAGCGTATGGGTGGTGGCGTTTTCCTCGGCCAGCCCGAGCGCGTGCGGGCCGATCAGGATGCCCACTGCCAGGTAGCCCAGCATGGGTGGAAGATGCAGCATGCGGAAACCGACCACGCCAAGGACGGCCGAGCCCAGCAGCAGCAAGGTAAGTTCGAGAGCAGAAAACATTGGGCAGGCGGACTTTCCGGTCGATTGTTGAAAAACTGGAGCGGCACATGAACAGGTGCCGATGAGTGACCAATCAAATCACCGGGTTTTTGTTATTTCTGGCAGGTTTTTTGCTTTCGTAATTCGTTTATACTTCGGGCATGAGTGTAACCCATGAAAAAACATTGTCGAAGCCTTTCGACACGGCGCAGGCGGAGCGCGCAGCCGAAATGGCGCGCGAGACCCTGCAGATCGAAGCCGACGCCATCCTGGCCCTGAAGGACCGCATCACCGCCGACAACGGCAGCTTTGCGCAGGCGGTCGGACTGCTGCTGGGCTGCAGCGGCCGGGTCGTCGTCTCCGGCATGGGCAAGTCCGGCCATATCGCCCGCAAGATTGCCGCCACGCTGGCCTCGACCGGCACCCCTTCCCTGTTCGTTCATCCCGCCGAGGCGGCGCATGGCGACCTGGGCATGGTGACCGAGAACGATGCCTTCATCGCCATTTCCAATTCCGGCGAGACCGCCGAACTGCTGGCCATCGTGCCCATCATCAAGCGCATGGGCGCCAAGCTGGTGGCCATGACCGGCAGCGACGCTTCCAGCCTGGCGCTGCTGTCGAACGTGCATCTGAACGCGGCGGTGGCCAAGGAAGCGTGTCCGCTGAACCTGGCGCCCACGGCCAGCACCACCGCCACGCTGGCGCTGGGCGATGCGCTGGCCGTGGCGCTGCTGGATGCGCGCGGCTTCCGGGAGGAGGACTTTGCCCGCTCCCATCCGGGCGGCGCGCTCGGCAGGCGGCTGCTGACCCATGTGCGCGATGTGATGCGCAGCGGCGACGCGGTGCCCAGGGTGCCGCCGGAAGTCTCGCTCAACGCGGCGCTGCTGGAAATCAGCCACAAGGGCATGGCCATGACCGCGGTGGTCGATCCGCAGGGACGGCCGATCGGCGTGTTCACCGACGGCGATCTGCGCCGCCTGATCGAGCAGGCGCAGGACTTCAGCAAGATCGTGATCGCCGACGTGATGCATCCCGGCCCGCGCAGCATCGGCCCCGACCAGCTCGCGGTCGAGGCGGTCGAAATGATGGAGCAGCACCGCATCAACCAGCTGCTGGTCACCGACGGCGACGGCATCCTGGTCGGCGCCCTCCACATCCATGACCTGACCCGGGCAAAGGTGATCTGATGCAGCAGTCACTCGAGGAAAGCATGGCGCGGGCGCGCCGCATCCGGCTGATGGTGTTCGATGTCGATGGCGTGCTGACCGACGGCAGCCTGCATTTCGGCGCAGACGGCGAAATGATCAAGACCTTCAACGTGCTCGACGGCCACGGCATCAAGCTGCTGCAGCAGTCGGGCGTCATCACCGCCATCATCAGCGCTCGACAGTCGGCGCTGGTGGCGCGGCGTGCGGCCGATCTCGGCATTACCCATGTGCAGCAGGGCGTGCACGACAAGCTGTCGGGCTATCAGTCGCTGCTGGCCGAATGCGGCGTCGAAGCCGAGGCCAGCGGCTTCATCGGCGACGATGTGATCGACCTGCCGGTGCTGACCCGCGTCGGCTTTGCCGCCAGCGTGCCGAACGGCCACCCCGAGGTGCGTTCGCGGGTGCACTACGTCACCACCGCCGGCGGCGGCCGGGGCGCCGTGCGCGAACTGTGCGACTTCATCCTGCGCGCGCAGGGCAACTACGAGGCGGCGCTGGCGCCGTATCTGGGATGAAACAGGACCGCCGCCGCTTCAGCATGGCGCCGATGCTGCTGCTGGTCACGCTGATGGCGCTGGGCAGCTTCTGGCTGCTGCAGATCATGCGCACACCGGATAACAGCGACGGCCCGGCGGCGGCGCGCACCGAGCCCGATTACTACGTCGACAATTTCAATTTCGTGCGGCTGTCCGCAACCGGCGAGGCGCAGTACAACATCGCCGGCAAGCGCATGGTGCACAATCCGGCCGACGACACGCATACGATCGATTTGCCCGTGATTAACAGCCTTTCCCGCGAGAGGCCGCCGATGACGGCCCGCTCGCAGCGGGCCATCGTGGAACCCGGTGGCGTCAAGATTCACATGTATGACGATGTCAAGATAGATCGTCCGAAAACGCCGCAGGCGGAAAATTTCCATTTGGAATCCGACTACCTGATGATCTTGCCCGACGAGGACATCATGCGCACCGACAAGCCGGTGCGCCTCACCCTGGGCGGTTCGACACTCAACGGCGCGGGCATGGTGGCCAACAATGCCACCGGCGAACTCAGCCTTGCCAGCCGGGTCCGGGCAACCCTGCCGCCGCGCCAGGCCACCGTCCGCTGAGCGCGCGACTGGACAATCAACAACGCATTCCCTTAGAGAAGAGTGATGAAACAACTTCACGCATGGTTCATTCTGCTGATAGGCATGGCCGCGGCGGGCAGCTCGCTGGCTGAGAAGGCCGACATGACCAAGCCAACCAACATCGAGGCCAATCAGATGGCCTACGACGACGTCAAGCAGATCAACACCTTTACCGGCGATGTGGTGCTCACGCGCGGCACCCTGATACTGAAAGCCGACCGCATGGTCGTCACCCAGGACCCGGCCGGCTACCAGTACGCCACCGTCTACGCCAAGCGCGGCGAGAAGGCCACCTTCCGGCAAAAGCGCGACGGCGGCCCGAACCTCTGGATCGAAGGCGAAGCGGCCGACCGCATCGAGTACGACACCAAGACCGAGGTCGCGAAGTTCTATGTGAACGCCAAGATTCGCCTGCTCGAAGGCGCCAGCCCGACCGACGAGGTCGAAGGCGAATTCATTTCCTACGACAGCAAGCAGGAGTTTTACTCGGTCAACAACACGCCCAGCAGCACCAGCAAGGCCGGCGCCGGACGCATCAAGGCCATCATCCAGCCACGCAACGACACCAAGGCGCCCTGAGATGGAAAACAGCATCCTTAAAGTGCAGGGCCTGCAAAAAAGCTACGGCGCGCGCCAGGTGGTGCGCGACGTCTCCCTGCATGTCGAAAGCGGCCAGGTAGTCGGATTGCTCGGCCCCAATGGCGCCGGCAAGACCACCTCGTTCTACATGATCGTGGGCCTGGTGCCGTCCGACGCCGGCGCCATCGACCTGGACGGCGTCGACATCTCGCGCCTGCCGATCCACCGGCGCGCCGTGCTGGGCCTGTCCTACCTGCCGCAGGAAGCCTCGGTATTTCGCAAGCTCACCGTCGAGGAAAACATCCGCGCGGTGCTGGAACTGCAGCGCTACGAAGGCAAGCCGCTGTCGAAGGAACAGATCGCGAACCGGCTCAATGCCCTGCTTTCCGAACTGCAGATCGAAAAGCTGCGTGACAACCAGGCGATGTCGCTCTCCGGCGGCGAACGCAGGCGCGTCGAGATCGCGCGCGCCCTGGCCACCAGCCCGCGTTTCATCCTTCTGGATGAGCCCTTCGCCGGCGTCGATCCGATCGCCGTCATCGAAATCCAGCGCATCGTGCGCTTCCTCAAGGAGCGCAATATCGGCGTGCTGATCACGGACCACAACGTCCGCGAGACGCTGGGCATTTGCGACCATGCCTACATCATCAATCAGGGCGTAGTGCTGGCCAGCGGCCGCCCGGACGACATCATTGCCGACGAGTCGGTGCGGCGCGTCTATCTCGGCGAGCACTTCCGGATGTGAGAAAAGGCACACATGAAACAGACACTTCAACTCCGCGTATCCCAGCATCTTGCGCTGACGCCGCAACTGCAGCAGTCGATCCGGCTGCTGCAGCTTTCAACGCTGGAACTGCATCAGGAACTGGAACAGATCCTGTCCGAGAATCCGCTGCTTGAACGTCTGGATGATCCTCTTGACCATTCGATCAGGCTGCTCGCCGACGGGTCCGTCAGCAGTGCGCCGACCTCCACGCCAGCCGCAGATGCGCCTGCTTCCGACGCTGCCCCGGCGACGGAAGGCGAAGGCGGTTTCGAGGCCGGCGAGGGGGGCGGCGAAGGCAGCGATAGCGGCGCCGACGCCGACTGGAGTTTCGACGACGTTGCACGCACCTCCAAGGCGCCGGAAGACGACGACGCCCGCCCACAGATGGAAGCGCATGAGCTGACCCTGCGCGAGCATCTGCTGGAACAGATGCGCGTCACCGTCCAGAATCCGCGCGACCGGGCACTGGTTGAACTGGTGATCGATGCGCTGGATGACAACGGTTATCTGACCGAGCCGCTGGAGGAGATTCACGCGCGCCTGCCGGAAGAACTGGAAGTCGAGATCGAGGAACTGTCGATGGCGCTGAAGCTGCTGCAAAGCTTCGACCCGGCCGGCGTCGGCGCGCGCGACGCGTCGGAATGCCTGGCGCTGCAGATCAGGCGCATGCCCCGCGTTCCGATGGTGACGCGCCGCACCGCGCTGCAGATCGTCGAGAAGCACTTGCAGCTGTTTGCGCAGCGCGACTTCAACAAGCTCAAGAAGAGCCTGGACTGCGACGAGGAAGACCTGCGCGAGGCGCAGGCAGTGATCCGGCAATGCAACCCGCATCCTGGCGCCATGTTTGCCAGCGACGCGTCGGACTATGTCGTTCCCGACGTGATCGTCAAGCGCGGCAAGAACGGCTGGCAGGTAATGCTCAATCACGATGTCATGCCGCGCCTGCGCGTCAATGCGCTGTACGCCAACATCCTCAAGCAGAGCAAGGGTGAAGGCTCGATGAGCTCGCAGCTGCAGGAAGCGAAATGGCTGATCAAGAACATGCGCCAGCGTTTCGACACCATCCTGCGCGTCGCCCAGGCCATTGTGGACCGCCAGCGCAATTTTTTTTCCCATGGCGCAGTGGCAATGCGACCTCTTGTGTTACGGGAAATAGCTGATACACTGGGTTTACACGAAAGCACCATCTCGCGTGTGACCACACAGAAATACATGCTCACGCCGCATGGCATGTTCGAGTTGAAGTATTTCTTCGGCAGCCATGTCGCAACCGATGCAGGCGGCGAAGCCTCATCGACTGCAATCCGGGCGTTGATCAAACAACTCATAGGAGCCGAAGACCCGAAGAATCCATTTTCCGATAGTCGCATCGCAGAAATGCTGGCGGAACAGGGTATGGTAGTGGCACGCCGTACCGTCGCAAAATATCGGGAAGCCCTGAAAATCCCTCCAGTCAATCTGCGCAAGTCCTTGTAGCTTTTTGCAGCATGTAACTTGCTGACATGTTTCATCTTCACTGAAACCTCTGCCGGCCTTTCACAGGAGCGAAGTATGAATCTCACCATCAGTGGACATCATCTCGAAGTGACTCCCGCAATTCGCGAATACGTGCAAGGCAAGCTTGAGCGGATCAAGCGCCATTTCGACCATGTCATTGATATAGCGGTCATCCTGGCCGTTGATAACCTTCCTGAGAAAGAAAGGCGCCAGCGCGCCGAAATCACCCTGAGGCTACGGGGAAAGGATGTGCATGTGGCCAGCATCGCACAGGACCTGTACGCCGCCATCGACACCCTGATCGACAAGCTCGATCGCCAGGTCCTGAAATACAAGACCAAAATTCAGGACCATCAGCATGCCGGCATCAAGCGCATGATCGGGGAAGATAGCGATGACGCTGCAGCAGCACCTATCGCCTGAGCCCTGCAATTTGTCCCTGTAAAAAGCATGACCGCAGGGTGCCCCGGGCACCCTGCATAAAAAACCACAGCGCGAAAATACTGTTTATTCATACAGTACTTATGATACATTAACGCCATGTTCAACGTTTCTGCTTTGGAGAAGACGTCATGGCGCAATTCAATACCACCGCAAGCAATCCCCTCTACCTCGACCAGGCACCAGCCGGTTTCATGCTGCGCGTAGGCCGCCGCGAAATGCAGATCCGCCGTGAAGTGCGGAAAAACCAGTACAGCGTCAATCCCATCATCGATTGCCGTCCTGGCGACGATCCTGGCCACCTGCAAATGCTGTTGTTCAATCGCTGGACCGTGGTACTGGCCAAGGCAAGCGCAGCACATTAATTTTCAGCACACAGTGTCCTCACGGCCTGAGATCGGTCCAGACCAGGCTGCGTTTCTCGAATGTTGCTAAACTGTGCACTTTCATTAACGCGCCTGACAACGACGCTCAACCGGCCCACGAGTGTGTGCTGGCACAGGTAATCAAGCCTCAAGAACGGTGAAGGCATCTTTTGTCAGACGCTCCTGACCAGCCCAACATGAGCCCACACCTTACAGGCACCGTAACAAACCATATCGGATTCATTACCCTTGATCGGGCCAAGGCATTGAACGCCTTGTCGCTGGACATGATAAGAGCGCTGACTGCGCTCCTGCGCGAATGGCAAGCAAATGATGATGTACTTGCTGTCGTCATACGATCAAGCAGCCAGCGGGCTTTCTGTGCGGGTGGCGACATCCGCTTCTTCTACGATGTCGGCACTGCGGGTCCTGCCGGCGGTAGCGCCTTGCTGGAAGACTTCTTCACTGAAGAGTACGCACTGAATCATCTGATTCACCATTACAGCAAGCCGTACATCGCGCTGATGGACGGTATCGTCATGGGCGGCGGCATGGGAATCTCGCAGGGTAGCGCGCATAGCCAGTTGCGCATCGTGACCGACAAGACCGCGATGGCGATGCCTGAGGTGCATATCGGTCTTTTCCCGGATGTAGGCGGCGGCTATTTCCTTTCCCGTCTGCCGGGCAAACTGGGCGTGTGGCTGGGACTGACCGGACAGACCATCGCCGCCGACGACGCACTCTACGCCGGGCTGGCTGATGTTTTCGTCCCTTCCTCCGTACTGCCCGAAATGCTGGCCATGCTTGAGACAGTGCCGATGGCAGACGGCAGGCAAATCACCGAAAAGATACGCAACTTTGCGGCGCCGTATCGCTCCGAAGCCGATCCCGGGAACAGCATGCTGGCCCGGCAGCGCGCGGAAATCGATCGCCATTTTGCCCATGACAGCGTCGCCGCCATCGTGGCGTCACTTGCCGGTGACAGCAGTGACTTCGCAGACAAGTCATTGAATGCCATGCGCCGCGGCTCTCCCCTGCTGTTGTGCGTGACCCTGGAGCAACTGCGGCGCGGCGCCACGCTGTCAGTGGCCGATTGCCTGCGCATGGAACGCGTGATGATCCGGCGCTCGTTTGAAGGCACCGAAGTGCTGGAAGGCATACGGGCACGCGTGATTGAAAAAGACAATACGCCGCGCTGGTCACCTGCCGATCTGGCAGAAGTGCTACCTGAACAGGTCAGCGGCTATTTCATCGACGTCTGGCCTGATTACGCCCATCCGCTACGCGATCTGGCCTGACCGCATTGCTTGCCTGCCGCGCCACCAGGCACGGCGGCTTCAGGTTTCCTCGATCGCAAACAGGCGCCGGTGCTCCCGCATCGCGTAACGGTCCGTCATGCCGGCAATGTAATCCGAGACGCTGCGCGCCTGCAATGCGGTGTGCTGTGTCTCATCGATGCCAGCATCGCTCGCAAGCTGATAGGAAGGCGGCAGAAGCGCCGGCTCTTGCATGAAGATATGGAATAGCTCCGTCACGACACGACGTGCCTTGCTGGTCATCCGATTGACCTGGTAGTGCTGATACAGGTTCTTGCGCAGGAACCGCTTGAGCAACATCGCTTCGCTGCGCATGCCCTCGGAGAAGGCAATCAGCGGGCCGGCAATACGCACTTCTTCAACGGTCTGCACGCCGCTTGCGCGTATGCGTTCTCTTGATGTGTCGATTAGATCGATGATCAATGCATTGATCATCCGGCGTACTGTTTCATTGATGGCCCGGCGTCCACCGATTCCTGGAAATGCAGTTTCCGCCTCGCGCTTGTGACGAGCAAAGAAATCGATGGTTTCAAGTTGCTCAACCGTCAGCAGCCCTGAGCGCAAGCCGTCATCGATATCATGATTGTTGTAGGCAATTTCATCGGCCAGGTTGGCCAGTTGCGCTTCCAGCGTAGGCTGCTTCTTTTCCAGAAAACGCTTGCCGATGTCGCCAAGCGCCGCGGCATGCGCAGCGGTGCAATGCTTCAATATTCCTTCGCGTGTTTCGAACATCAGGTTGAGCCCGTCGAAACCGCCATAACGCTGTTCGAGCATATCCACCACGCGCAGGCTCTGCAGATTGTGCTCGAATCCGCCGTACTCCCTCATGCAGACATGCAACGCGTCCTGTCCAGCGTGGCCGAATGGCGTATGGCCAAGATCATGCGCCAGGGAGATCGCTTCCACCAGGTCTTCATTGAGGCCCAGGTTGCGCGCAATGGAGCGGGCAATCTGCGCGACTTCGATACTGTGCGTCAGCCGGGTCCGGAACAGGTCACCCTCATGGTTGACAAACACCTGGGTCTTGTATTCCAGCCGGCGGAAAGCGCCGCAATGCACGATGCGATCGCGGTCACGCTGGAACTCCGTACGGGATGTGCTTGCGGGCTCGGCATACCGTCGCCCCTTGGAATGCGATGATGTCGCAGCATACGGGGCGAGGTAGGCTTCAAAGTCCATGATCAGCTTCTGGTACAGGCTTTCAGGGTTTCAAGCAGCACGTCTTGCGGAACAGTCGTAATGATGGGCTTGCCCAGCGGCTTGAGCAGAATGAAGCGAATCTGCCCGCCTTCATTTTTCTTGTCGACCTGCATCAACTCGATCCAGCGCTCCGCGCCCAGGTCAGGCGCGACATCGGGCAAACCTGCCGCCCGCACCAGTGCTGCAACCCGGTCCCGCTCGCTGGCATCGATGTAGCCCAGCCGATGAGACAGGTCTGCTGCCATCACCATGCCGCAGCCCACCGCCTCGCCATGCAGCCATTCACCGTAGCCCATGCCGGATTCGATCGCGTGGCCGAAGGTATGTCCGAAATTAAGGATGGCGCGCAAGCCTCCCTCGCGCTCGTCCTGACGCACGACATCCGCCTTGATTTCACAGGACCGCTTGATTGCATAGGCCAGCGCAGCCGGATCACGCGCCAGCAATTGGTCGATATGCGCTTCGATCCAGTCGAAAAATGCCGCATCGATGATTGCGCCATGCTTGATCACTTCGGCAAGGCCAGCGGACAGTTCCCTGGCGGGAAGGGTATTGAGCGTGGACGTATCGGCAATCACCGCCTGGGGCTGGTAGAACGCGCCTATCATGTTCTTGCCCATCGGATGATTGATGCCTGTCTTGCCGCCAACGGATGAATCGACCTGGGCGAGCAGGGTTGTCGGTACTTGCACGAAGGAAACGCCCCGCATGTAGGTTGCCGCTGCAAATCCTGCCATGTCGCCGATGACGCCGCCGCCCAGTGCAATGATGGTGGTCTTGCGGTCGCACTGGTCGGCCAGCAATCCGTCATAAATGCGCTGCAGGTTTTCCCAGGTCTTGTGTTCTTCGCCATCCGGCAGAACGATGCGTGTTACCTGCTTGCCAGCGGCAAGCAGGGACTGTTCGACGACTTCAAGGTAAATTGGAGCAACGACCATATTGGTAACGATTGCAGCGCGCTTGCCCGCAACGGCATCGGCGATGCCATTGCTCCGGGCCAGCAAGGACTGGCCGATGACGATTGGATAACTGCGCTCACCGAGTTCGACGTTCAGAGAAACGGTTTCGGCGGCAGAGACAGCTTGGTTCATGATATCGGTACAGGACACAGGCACACCGGCAGGCTCGCGTGTTGCTGCAAGACTATCGAGTTGCGCCACAATGGATTGAACCAGGTATTGTACGTTAGGGCGCCCGGTCTCGATCACGATGTCCGCCACTTCCCTGTAATAGGGCTCGCGCTGAATGGTCAATTCTTCCAGGCGGCGACGCGGGTCGGCTGTCTGCAGCAAGGGTCGGTTCTTGTCGTGACCGGTACGTTGCAGGATGCTGTTGACACCGGCGCGCAGATAGATGACCAGTCCACGCGATTTCAGATATTCACGACTTTGCGGGTTGAGGATGCTGCCGCCGCCGGTAGCCAGCACGATGCCTTCACAGGCAGTCAGGTCGCGGATCACGTCCGCTTCCCGCTGCCGGAATGACGCTTCGCCTTCGATTTCAAAAATCAGCGGAATCGACGCGCCGGTACGCGCTTCAATTTCGTGGTCGGAATCAAAGAAGCGTTTATTGAGTTTTTTTGCGAGCGCGCGGCCGACTGTCGTCTTGCCGGAACCCATCAGTCCTACCAGAAAGATGTTGCCCGTTCCCTCTTTCGGGATTACCACGGGCTTCGTGCAGTGCAGGACACTGCCTTCAGGAAATTCAATTCTCTTTTACCTCACGGCCAGTTTATCGCTGAGAACCTTGGGCGTCAGAAAGATCAGCAATTCAGTCTTGTCGGCTTTGCGTGCTGTTTGCCTGAACAGGTTCCCCATGACCGGTATGTCACCAAGCACCGGCACTTTGTTGATTGTATCGCGATCTTCCTGGATATAAATACCGCCGATAACCACGGTGCCGCCGTTTTCAATCAAAACCTGGGTCTTGACATGCTTGGTATCGATCGCCAGTCCGTTAGTGGTCTGCTGGCCGACGCTGTCCTTGTTGACGTCGACATCGAGAATCACATTGCCGTCAGGCGTGATTTGTGGAATGACTTCCAGTTTTAGATTTGCTTTCCGGAATGACAATGCAGTGGCACCGCTGCTGGTTGCGGTCTGATAAGGCAATTCGGTACCCTGCTCGATGGTGGCCTTGAGCTGGTCGGCGGTAATCACACGCGGGCTGGACAACACCTTGCCCTTGCCATCCGATTCGAGCGCAGACAGTTCCAGGCTGATGAAACGTGTTGCCGCGGAATTGAACAGCGTGAGTGCGACGGAGCCTGCCGTAGCGCCGTTGATCGCGGCCGCTGGCAGATTGACCGAGTTTCCTTGTATGGGCGTAGGCACGTTGGTCGTCAGTCCTTGCTGGCCGCCGATGTTGGCATTGTTGTTCTGCACGCCAAAACCGAGCTTTGCACCTAGATTGCGGCTGAAGGTGTCGTTCGCTTCCACGATGCGCGCCTCGATCAGCACCTGCCGGCTTGCGATGTCGGTCTTCTGCACCAGCTTGCGGATCTCTTCAACCTTGGAGCCGATGTCGGTGACGAAAAGCTGGTTGGTCCTCGGATCGATCACGGCGCTACCGCGCTTGGACAGGATGGTTCGGCCACTGCCTCCGGCATTGTCCAGGATGCCCTTGAACGATTCGGCCTTCTGGTAATTGAGCTGGAACGTCTCGGTGCGCAGCGGCTCCAGTTCCGCGATCTGCGACCGCTGTTCCAGTTCCAGCTTTTCCTTGGTCAGCAGCTCGTCTTTCGGGGCTATCCACAGCACATTGCCATTCTTGCGCATGTCCAGGCCCTTGGCCTGCATCACGATGTCCAGCGCCTGGTCCCACGGCACGTCTTTCAAGCGCAAGGTCAGGTTGCCGGCGACAGTGTCGCTGGTAATGATGTTGAGGCCGGTGAAATCGGCAATCACCTGCAGTACCGCACGCACTTCGACGTTCTGGAAATTGAGCGACAGTTTCTCGCCGCGATATCCCTGGTTACCCTGGCTGAGCTTGTTCGCCTCTTCCTTCAGCGGACGCACCTCGACGACCAGCTGGGAATCGCTCTGATAGGCGCTGTGTTCCCACAAGCCCTTGGGCTCGATCACCATCCGGACATTTTCACCCTGCGCTGTCGCCGTCACGGTTTGCACCGGCGTGCCGAAGTCGCCGACGTCCATGCGACGCCGCAATACCTCGGGCAGGCTGGCTTTCATTAGATCGACAACGATTTTCTGCCCTTGCTGCCGCACGTCGACGCCGACCTGGCTGGCTGGCAGATCGATCACGACCCGGCCTTCGCCCGCCACGCCACGACGAAAATCGATGTCGCGTATTGCTGGCTTGCCTGCGATGGCAGCCCCCGGCGCAGGCGCCGGCACTGCCTGCACCACCGGCACGCCGGCGGCATTGACCGCGCGAGCAACGCCGCCCGAGCCGTCGATGGTGACCGTGACGATATTGCCGTCAACCGCCGTTGCGTAATTCAACGGACGGTTCAGGTTGAAAACCAGCCTCGAGCGCTCGCCGGCCTGAACGATATTGACGCTGCGCACATCGCCAACGCCGATTTCCTGCACTGGTGTCTTGATCGTGCTGTTTGTGCCGGCGAAATCCAGTGCGATGCGGGCCGGGCTCGTGATCGAAAATCCGATAGGCGGCTTCTGTACCGGATTCTTCATTGCGACCTTGACGATCACATTCGAACCCTGCTGGTTGGCGGCGATGGACTCGATGGTATTTTCCTGCGCATGGCTGATGCCGAAAGCGCCGGCGATGCAGACCGCAACACAGCCACGGACAAGGGCACGATAGTTTTGATTGATCATTTTTTGTTCTCCTGCAGCTCCAGCTTGGCTGTGCGCTCGACCCATTCGCCGGACGCGTCCTGTACGACTTCCTTCAGTTCCACTTCGCTGTCGGTAATTTTGGTGATCTGGCCCATGTTCTGACCGATGTAGTTGCCAACCCTGGCCTGGAATACGGTGCGGTCTGCCTGTACCAGTACAAAACTCGCCCCTTGTTTCTGCAGCGTGCCCACCATTTTCAAGTTGTCCAGCGGGTAGGACTCCAGCGCTTCGCGCCGACGGTCAAGATTGGGCTTGAAAGAACCGCCGGTCCCGGCGGCCGGCGGCGCATTGATGAACTTGGCCGGGCTATAGGGATCTGTTGCGCTTCTGCCGGCATACGTGAACGGAATGAATTTCTTGGGCTCGGCCAGCTTCGGCACCACCACCCGGGCCTGCCGGCGGGTTTCATCCATCCATTGCCTGACTTCGGCAATGCCGCCATCGCCGCATGCGGCCAGCATGGAAGGCAACAGGCAGCAGCAAAGCGCCCGCCCTATCCGCAGTAGCGTCATTTCTTCGCTCCCTTCTTGGCGTCCGCTTCGGCCTTGCGCTGCGCAGCCAGTTCTTCCTTGTCCAGGTAGCGGAATGTCTTGGCCACCGCTTCCATGCTCAACATGTTGTTGTCCTTGCCCGTGGCCAGGCTCAGGTTATTCAGGGTGACGATGCGTGGCAGGTTGGCAATGTCGCTGGTGAAGGCGGCGACATCGTGGTAGTTGCCGGTGATCTTGATATCGATGGGCAGTTCGGCGTAGTAGTCCTTCACCACGACTTGCCCGGGCTTGAACAATTCAAACTGCAGGCCACGCCCTAGGCCCGCCTGATTGATGTCCGACAGCAACGCATCCATTTCCGCCTTGCTGGGCAGCTGCTTTTCCAGGGTAGCGACATATTCGCCGACCTGTTCCTTCTGCTTTCTCAGCGCATCAAGGTTGACCGCCTGCTGCACCTTGCTCTTGTAGGCGTCGCGCAGTTCCTGCTCCCGCCTCTCGCCCTGGCTCAGGTCTTCAAGTTGCGCATCCCAGTAAAAGAACCAGCCCAGCGCCAGCACCGCCGTCAGCACGCCCACGCCACACAGTGCGCGCGGCAGCAGGGGCCATTGTCCAGGGTGGCGCCCGTTCAGGTTCTGGAACTGGGCGGCGATGTCGAAGCGTTTCATGGTTGCCATCTGATGTCCCTGGCTTTACGGGCGATTGGAAGCAACGGATACCGGCACAATCGCTGGCGTAGCTTCGGTCTTGGGCGAGCGCTTGATCGCCACGTTCACGGTAAATTCAAATACCCGGCGCAGATCCTTGCCCTGTCCCGTCGTCGCGGCACGAATCTCCACCAGTTCGGGCTGCTCCAGCCAGGGCGACACATTGCCCAGATTGCGCAACAGCGTGGAAACATGCTCGTTCGACTGCGCATGGCCGTTGAGCGTGACTTTTTGACCGGCCTGCTTGAATGCGCGCAGGTAGATACCATCCGGCACCTGCTTGACCAGTTCGTCCATCAGATACACGGGCTGGTTGCGGTCGCTCTGCAAGTCTTCCACCGCCTGCTGACGCGCCTTCAGGGCTGCGATTTCCTGCTTCAGGGTGGCGATTTCCCTGATCTGCACATCAAGCTTGGTGTTTTCCGCCTGGATGAATTCATTGCGCTCGTTCTGGACGGCGATGCGCGAGGAGATTACGCCGCCAACGACGATCACCAGCAGGCCGCCGGCAAACATCGCCGCGACCAGCATGGCGACGAAGGCAGTCTTGCGCTCCTTGCGCCGGGCTTCCCTGTGGGGAAGCAGGTTGATTTTGACCATCAGTCAAACCTCCGCATGGCCAGTCCGCAGGCAACGAGATATGCCGGCGCTTCGGCGCGCAATTGTTTTTCACGAATCGAGGTGCCCAGCTGCATGCCCTGGAAGGGGCTGACGACAGCCGTGGACACCTTGGTGCGGCTGGCGACGATGTCGACCAGCCCGGGAATGCTGGCACAGCCGCCGGCCAGGTAGATCTGGTCGACACGGGTATAGGGGGTGGAGGTATAGAAGAACTGGATGGCCCGGGTAACCTCGACCGCGGCGCTTTCCAGAAAGGGCTCCAGCAGTTCGCGCTCGTAGCCTTCCGGCAGTTCGCCGGAACGCTTGCTGCTCTCCGCCTGCTCCGGGGTCATTCCGTAAGCGCGCGCGATTTCCTGTGTCAGTTGATTGCCACCGAACGGTTGCTCGCGTTCATACAGCGGCTGGCCGTCTAGCAAAACCGAAATATGGGTTACCTGCGCGCCGATCTGAAACAGCGCAACAATCTGCCCCTGCCCGCCTTGAGGCAGCTGGCGCATGACGCGTTCCAGTGCCGCTCGTGCTGCATAAGACTCGATGTCCATGATCCTGGGCTTGAGGCCAGCAGCCTCGGCGACCGCCACCCTGTCCTCCACCTTTTCCTTGCGGGACGCGGCCAGCAGCACTTCGACATCTTCCAGGGAATTGGGCAGCGGGCCGATCACATCGAAATCGAGACTGACCTCCTCGAGCGCAAACGGAATGTACTGGCTGGCTTCGTTTTCCACCTGAAGCTCGAGTTCGTCTTCCGACAGGCCGCCCGGCAGCACGATTTTCTTGGTAATGACGGCTGCAGGCGGCATGCCCAGCACGGCAAGCTTGGCGCGCGTGCCGCTTTTTGCCCAAACCTGCCTGACGGCTTCCGATACTTGCTCGATGTTGTCGATATTGCCGTCAACGACCGCACCGCGCGGCAACGGCTCGCTGGCGTAACGCTCCAGCCGCAACACCCCTTTTCCGGCATCCGACAACTCCACCAGCTTGATACTGGACGAACTGATGTCCAGTCCGATCAGGGGAGCGTTTTTCTTTTGCAATAAGGAGGTAAAGTCCATGGCCAAGAGCGTTTCTTTCCGAAAATTTTCCTGGGCGAACGCGAAATCTGTGCGCCTGCCTAACATTTGTTACACTAGCGGACATGTCAAAAAATCCTTTAAATACCAGTATTTAGCGCATTTAAAGGGTGTCGGCAGATCGTAGCAACAAGAATCTCTGGATGTAAAGCAATTTCCGTAGGGTAACACTGTTTGTCGTTGCCAAAACCCCACGCAAGGCTTGGGTATTGCCCGGATGGCGATTTGCCGGCCTCGGTAGCTCCTGGAACCAGGCTGCCGTTATAATGGGCACTTGCTTTTTCTCTCCGCCCCCTTCTTTTCTTCCCTCCCCCCGCATGAACCATCCCAACACATCCGGCTCCCCTTCCCGCAAGGCCCCGCCGCCCAAGCCACGCATGAATCTGTTTGCGCGCCTTGCCTTGGGCACCATGGGGTTGATCGCAGGCCTTGCTGTTATCGGCGTTTTATTGCTGGGCTTTATGCTCGCGATGGCATATCCGAATCTGCCTGAACTTAATACGCTCACTGATTACCGTCCCAAGATCCCGCTGCGCATCTTCACCGCCGATAACGTGATGATTGGCGAATTCGGTGAAGAAAGGCGCAATGTCGTTCGTTTCAAGGAAATCCCGGATGTGATGAAGCAGGCGGTGCTGGCGATCGAGGACGACCGTTTCTATGAGCACGGCGGCGTTGATTACGTGGGTATCCTGCGCGCGGCAATACACAACTTGTCCGGCGGTGCGCGGCAGGGCGCGTCCACCATTACACAGCAGGTGGCGCGCAACTTCTTCCTGTCGAGCGAGCAAACCCTCAAGCGCAAGCTGTATGAAGTCCTGCTGGCATGGAAGATCGAGCAGAACCTCAGCAAGGACCAGATCCTAGAGGTCTACATGAACCAGATCTATCTGGGGCAGCGCGCTTACGGCTTCGCTTCCGCAGCGCAGGTCTACTTCGGCAAGAAACTGTCGGACATCACCCTGGCCGAGGCGGCCATGCTGGCAGGCCTGCCCAAGGCGCCGTCGGCCAACAACCCGGTCGTCAATCCGAAGCGGGCCAAGGCGCGTCAGCAATACATCCTGCAGCGCATGCATGACCTGGGTTATATCAGCGACGAAGCCTATGCAGCGGCGAAATCGGAAGAGCTGCGGATCAAGTCGGAAACGACCGAATTCGGCATTCATGCCGAGTACGTCGCAGAAATGACGCGACAGATGGTCTATGAACAGTTTCGCGATGAAACCTATACCCGCGGCCTGAATGTATTCACCACCATCACCAAGGCCGACCAGGATGCCGCCTACATTGCTCTGCGGCGCGGCGTGATGGATTACGAGAAGCGCCACGGCTATCGCGGCCCGGAAGGTTACATGGAGATCCCCGCGGCGCGCGAGGAAGCCGAAGACGCGATCGAGACCGAGCTGGCGGATCACCCGGACAGCGACGACCTGATCGCGGCAGTCGTGCTGGACGCCAATCCCAAGACCCTGCGCGCGGTGCTGGCCAATGGCGAGGAGATCACCATCACCGGGCCCGGCCTGGCGTTCGCCAGCAATCTGCTGAGCGACAAGGCGCCGCCCAACCGGCGCGTCAAGCGCGGCGCGATCATCCGCGTGATCCAGGAAGGCAAGGCCTGGAGCATCACCCAGATGCCCGAGGTGGAATCGGCTTTCGTATCGGCCAGCACGGAAGATGGCGCGATCCGCGCCCTGATCGGGGGCTTCGATTTCAGCCGCAACAAGTTCAATCATGTGACCCAGGCGTGGCGCCAGCCCGGCTCGTCGTTCAAGCCCTTCATCTATTCGGCTTCACTGGAAAAGGGCCTGTCGCCGGCCACCATCATCAACGACTCGCCGCTCACCTTCGATGCCGGCCAGACCGGCGGCCAGGCATGGGAGCCGAAGAACTATGACGGCAAGTATGAAGGTCCGATGACCATGCGCAAGGGCCTGACCAAGTCCAAGAACATGATCTCGATCCGCATCCTCAACCGCATCGGCGCCAAGTACGGGCAGGAGTACGCGACCCGCTTCGGCTTTGACGCCGAAAAGAACCCGGCCTACCTGACGCTGGCACTGGGCGCAGGCGCCGTCACGCCCTTGCAGATGGCTGGCGCCTATGCGGTCTTCGCCAATGGCGGCTACAAGGTCAATCCCTACCTGATTTCCCGCATCACCGACGCCTCCGGCAAGGTGCTGTCGGAAGTGCAGCCGGACCGCGCCGGCGTCGAAGCGAATCGGGTGATCGATGCGCGCAATGCCTATGTCATGGACAGTATGCTGAAAGACGTCGTGAAGCACGGTACCGCCACCAAGGCGCTGGTGCTGAAGCGGCCCGACATCGCGGGCAAGACCGGCACCACCAACGATTCCATCGACGCCTGGTTCGCAGGCTATCAGTCCAAGCTGGTGGGCATTGCATGGATGGGCTTCGACCAGCCGCGCAACCTGGGCAACAAGGAAACCGGCGGCGGCCTGGCCTTGCCGATCTGGATCAGCTATATGCAGAAGGCGCTCAAGAGCGTTCCGGTGGATGAGCGGACCATGCCGGATGGCCTGATCACCGCAGGCGGCGATTACTACTATGCTGAATACCCGCCCGGGACCGGCGTAGGCGCACTGGGCGTGGCCGGACCAGGCGCTGGCGCCGGCACCGAGCCTGAGAAGACCCGGGACGAGGTCAAGAACGAGCTTTTCTGAGCCGGCTCAGCCGGCATCCTTCAGCGTTACCGGGATGCCGGCCTGCTCGCTGGCCATGCGCGACAGCGCTTCATAGAATTCGGAGCCATCGCGGGTATTGATCCAGCGGTCGTCGACGCGCCGGTAATGAAAGCCGCCGGAACGCGCCGCGATCCACATTTCCTTCATCGGCGCCTGGCTGTTGACGATGATCTTGGAGCCATTGTCGGCAAACTCGATCTGCAGCACATTGCCGCTGCGGCTGCATTCGATATCGACGTCGGTATCTTCAGCGACTTGCTCGAATGCGCCTTCGATGTTGTCCAGCGTGGCCTCGGCCAGCGCCAGGAATTCTGAATCCGTCATGCTACACTCCGCTAAGTTTATTCACCCGTGATTCTAATCGTGAACTTCCCGTTTCACTTGCCTGGTTCCTGTGCGATTGCGCTGGCCGTCATGCTGGCTGGCTGCGGCCAGACCGGACCGCTGTACATGCCGGTCAAGCCAGCGCCGCGGCAGACCGGTCCGGCCAACACGGCGCCGGCCCTGCCCGACACCGCAACACCGCCCCAGCCCGTTACCCCCTGACTCCTGTTCACCATGCCGCATTTTTCCTATCGCGACGGCGAGTTCTGCGCCGAAGCCGTATCACTGAAAACCATCGCCCAGCGTTTTGGCACGCCGGCCTATGTCTATTCCAAGGCCGCACTGATCGACAACTTTTCCGCCTATGCGCAGGCGTGCCGCCAGCATGCGCGCGGCGCCGACGCCGCTTTGGTCTGCTATTCGGTGAAGTCCAATTCCAATCTTGCGGTGCTCAGCCTGCTGGCATCGCAGGGCTCGGGTTTCGATATCGTGTCGGGCGGCGAACTGCTGCGGGTCATTGCCGCCGGCGGCGATCCGCGCAAGGTGATTTTTTCCGGGGTCGGCAAGTCGCGCGAGGAAATGCGCCTGGCGCTGGAGCATGACATCCTGTGCTTCAACGTCGAATCCATTCCCGAACTGCACCGCCTGAACGAAGTTGCGGCCGAGGTGGGCAAGAAAGCGCCGGTATCGCTGCGCGTCAATCCCAACGTCGATGCGAAGACCCATCCCTACATCTCGACCGGGTTGAAAGAGAACAAGTTTGGCGTGGCGTACGAGGATACGCTGTCGACCTACCAGGTCGCGGCAAGCCTGGAGAATCTGCACGTGGTCGGCATCGACTGCCATATCGGCTCGCAGCTGCTGGACGATGCGCCGCTGCTGGAGGCGCTGGACAAGGTGATCGAACTGGTCGACCAGCTCGAAGCGCTGGGCATACCGCTGCATCACCTGGACATCGGCGGCGGCCTGGGCATTACCTATGACGAAGAGCAGCCGGTTGCGGTTGGCGATTATCTGGGCCGGCTATTCGCGCGCATCAATGCCTGGCGCGACGCGAAGCATCAGGGCAAGCCCATCAAGGTGCTGTTCGAGCCGGGCCGCTCCATCGTTGGCAATGCTGGCGTGCTGGTGACCGAAGTCCAGTATCTCAAACATGGCGCAAGCAAGAACTTCGCGATCGTCGATGCGGCAATGAACGACCTGATGCGTCCCGCGATGTATGAAGCCTGGCATGGCGTCAAGCAGGTGACGCAGCGTGCTGAGGAAGCCAGGATCTATGACGTGGTGGGCCCGGTCTGCGAATCAGGCGACTGGCTGGCCCGTTCGCGCTCGCTGGCCATCGAAAGCGGTGACCTGTTGGCCATCATGTCGGCCGGCGCTTATGGCATGACGATGGCATCGAACTACAATACCCGCGGACGCGCTGCCGAAGTCATGGTGGACGGCGACCAGGTGCATCTGGTGCGCAAGCGCGAGAATCCGGCCGATCTGTTCGCGCTGGAGTCCATGCTGCCCTGAGCCTGCCATGCCCGTTGCGGTGCGCGGCTTGCGATGCCGGTTGCGCGCCGGGATGGCGCAGCGTTAGCCAGCGGCTCGGGCGCGCACGCCCTGCCCTTGCATGAATCGCCAATACAGGCGCAGCAGCAGCAGAGCCGCCACGATCAGCCCGAACAGGATGGGCTGCGAAAAATCATTCTTGCCCGCCTTCATCCACCAGTAATGCAGTATGCCCAGCGGCGCGATCAGATAGATCAGCCGGTGCAGCAACTGCCAGCGCTTGCCGCCAAGGCGCTTGATCATCGCATTGGTGCTGGTTGCCGCCAGCGGGATCAGCAGCAGGAAAGCGCCGAAGCCCACCGTGATGAAGGGCCGTTTGACCACATCCTTCAGCATTTCCGCGACATCGAAGAAATGATCGAACCAGAGGAAGGTCAGGAAGTGCAGCGATACATAAAAGAAGGCGAACAGGCCCAGCATGCGGCGCAGGCGCACCAGCCAGTTCCAGCCGGTGAAACGCCGCAAGGGGGTGACAGCCAGCGTGATGCAGAGGAAATACAGCGTCCAGTCGCCGGTGTTTCGGGTGATGAACTCGACCGGATTGGCACCCAGTTGGTCGGTGAAGGTGAAGATCACCAGACGCAGGAAAGGCATACAGGCGGCAATGAACAGCACGCCTTTCAGCAGCTTCAGCTGCCTGGCATCCAGGCTGGCAAGCGCGGTAGCCATCAGAACTGCTTCTTCAGGTCCATGCCGGTGTACAGGCTGGCCACCTCGCTATAGCCATTGAACATCAGCGTCTTGCGCTTCTTGGCGAACAGGCCGTCTTCCCCGATGCGCCGCTCGCTGGCCTGCGACCAGCGCGGATGGTCCACATCCGGATTGACGTTGGAGTAAAAGCCGTACTCCGAAGGCGCCGATACATTCCATGCCGTTTTCGGCTGGCTGCTGGTGAAGCGGATCTTGACGATGGACTTGGCGGACTTGAAGCCATACTTCCACGGCACCACGATGCGCACCGGCGCGCCGTTCTGGTTCGGCAGCACTTCGCCATACATGCCCACTGTCAGCAGCGTCAGCGGATGATTGGCTTCGTCCATGCGCAGGCCTTCCACATAAGGCCATTTCAGCACGGGGCTCGAGAGGCCGGGCATCTGTGCCTTGTCTGCCAGGGTGACGAATTCGACGAACTTCGCGTTGCCGGTCGGCTCGACCTTTTTGATCAGCTCCGACAGGGAAAAGCCGACCCACGGCACGACCATGGACCAGCCTTCCACGCAGCGCAGCCGGTAGATGCGCTCTTCGAGAGGGGCCAGCTTCATCAGGCTGTCGATGTCGAGCGTCATCGGCTTGTTGACCTCGCCTTCGATGGCGATGGTCCATGGCCGCGGCTTGAGCGATCCGGCATAGCGGGCCGGGTCGCTCTTGTCGGTGCCGAATTCATAGAAGTTGTTGTAGGTGGTGGCGTCCTTGTAGCTGGTGGGCTTGTCCATCACGACGAAAGCGGGATTGGGCTTGGCCGCAAGCTTCTGGGCGCCTTGCGCGAAGGCTTCGCGGGTCGCCATTTCCAGCAGGGCGCCGCCGGCAATGGTGCCGAGCGCAAGTTGCTGGACAAACCGGCGCCGGGATTCGAAGACATGACGGGGTGTGATTTCGGATGCGTACGGCAGGTCGATGCCGTTGGGGCCGCGTTTGATCAGCATGGTGTTGCTCCAGAGTGCATGAATTGACTGGAGAACAGTACACCAAAACCGGCGCACGCGTTGTACGCCGGTTGGCCTCAGTCAGGGGTTACAACTGGCCGTAGGAATGCAGGCCCGACAGGAACATGTTCACACCCAGGAAAGCAAAGGTGGTGACCAGCAAGCCGACCAATGCCCACCAGGCGGCAATTTGTCCGCGCAGGCCCTTCATCAAACGCATGTGCAGCCAGGCGGCGTAATTGAGCCAGACGATCAGGGCCCAGGTTTCCTTCGGGTCCCAGGACCAGTAGCCGCCCCAGGCCTCCGCGGCCCACAGGCCGCCCAGTATGGTGGCAATGGTGAAGAAGGCAAAACCGACCGCGATTGCCTTGTACATCACGTCGTCCAGCAGTTCCAGCGCCGGCAGACGGTCGGCCAGGATGCCGTGCGACTTGCACAGATAGGCCGTGCCAACCATGGCGGCCAGCGCGAAGGTGCCGTAGCCGATGAAGTTGGCCGGCACATGGATCTTCATCCACCAGCTCTGCAGTGCCGGCACCAGCGGCTGGATCTCGGCTGCGTCGCGGCTCACGGTGTACCACAGCAGGAAGCCGACCGCGGCGGAGATGACCAGCAGCACGAAGGCACCCAGTTGCCGCGTCGCATAGCGCTGTTCGTAATAGAGATAGAACAGCGCGGTGATCATGCAGAACAGGATGAAGACTTCGTACAGGTTGGAAACCGGGATGTGGCCGACGTCGGCGCCGACCAGGTAGGACTCGTACCAGCGCACCAGCATGCCGGTAAAGCCCAGCACCACTGCCGCCCAGCACAGCTTGCTGCCGATGGCGCTGCCAAAGTCGGAGCGGGTGAGCAGGCCGCCCCAGTAGAACAGCGTGGACAGGAAAAACAGGGTGCTCATCCAGAGGATGGCGGACTGGCTGGACAACATGTATTTCAGGAAAAACCGCGTATTAGCCATCTCCAGCGAGCCGGCATACATCCATATTGCGGAGAGCGACAATACGGCCAGCAGGGCCATCAGCCAGCGCACCGGCTTCCATTGCCATCCCAGCCAGGTAAAGGTAGGTGCCGACAGGATCAGGATGCCCTTTTCGTAAATGTCCATGTAGGCGCCATACCGGTTCAGCGCGAACAGTGCGCCGGCCACCAGCGCCAATGCATACAACCAGTCAATGGCGCCAAGGCGCCGGAACAGGCCAGGTGGCTGGGTATAGGCGACGCCTTGCGCGGTGCGTTGCTGCGTGAGTTCCATCTCTCTTCTCCAGTTGCGCCGGCCTGCGGCGCCACATTGATACGTTATTCCCTACAGGCTGCCAGTATAGTGGATCGCTGACCGGATTAAGCGGCCTGCCCATGCAGCAGGGCTGCCTTCAGCTTGTCGTATTCCCTGTCGAAATCCAGCGTGCGGCGCTGGGTGCTCATCGCCATCAGCGCATGGGCATGGCCATTGCCTTCGGGTTTGATCCATACCCAGACCCGGCGTTCCCGGATGTACAGCATTGCAAAGACGCCCAGCACCAGGAACAGGCAACCCAAATAGACCACATTCTTGCCCGGCGACCGGGTGACCTGCAGCACCGATGCCTTGACCTCATCGAACGAGGTCAGGTTGAGGTAAACCGGCGAGCCATAGAAAAAGGCATCGGCGTAGGCATTGGTCGCCAGCTGCAGGAAGCGGGCATGCTTGTCGTCCGCCTCTACCGGCTTCAGGCCGTCCCTTTCACGCGCGACCTGCCACAGGTCCCACAGGCTGCCGTTGAGTATCTTCATGAAGATGTCGGCAGCCTTTTCCTGGTCTGCCTGCGGAATGCGCTCCAGGAAACGCGCAACGGCGACGTAGCCGGCTTCCTTGTCGTTGCCGGCAAAGATATCCATGCCCTTCTGGGAGGACTCGACCAGTTGCCGGCGCACCGCATCGCTGCCGCCCGGCAAGGCCCGTTGCGCATAGCGTTCGGCCGCCTGCAGGCGCATGGCCGGACTCTGCAGGGCCGCCCGCAAGCGCATCCATTCATCGACCGAATCATTGTCGTCGGCCGGAATACGCAGATAGCGGAACTGTTCGTTCGGCGTATCGCGCACGCCGGTCAGGAACACATAGCTGCCGTCCACCAGGACGGGCTGCATGTAGTTGTGGAATTCACGGGCCTGGCCGGTCTTGTCGCGCAGCTTGTACTGCAGGCTGGGGCCGACGTTCTTCAGGTCCTTGGTATTGGCGCCCTTGCCGGCCGAACCGAGTTGCTGCTGCAGTTCATCGGCCAGGCTTTTGCCCTTGGCAACGGCGCGCAGGTCCTGGCCGTTCTGCGCCATGTTCTCCACGTTGAAGGGCCGGAAGCCCGACCATTCGATCGTGTATTCGGCATTGCCGTCCTGGCCGCGGTTGGCCAGCGGCGTCGTGCCGCTGACTTCGCCGTTGAGAACGAAACTGTCCTTGCCCGCGCCCTTCATCGGATAGCCAGTGACTTTCAGCTTGCTGCCGCCGTCCTCGAAGCTGGACTGATAGACCGCCAAGCCCTTGTAGATCAGCGGCTGGTTGACCTTGATGGTCGCAGGGAAGCTCTTGCCGGTTTCATGGTCGGTGACATGGACCTCGCTGGCAAACAGCTTGGGCATGCCGGTGGAATAGAAGTCGATGATGAAGCGGTCCAGCTTGATGGTGAATGGCAGGTCCTGCAGCAACACGCCGTTCTGGCGCGGGATGATGGCCGTGCTGCTGCTGCTGCCTTCCGGAATCAGGGTATTGCCGCGGAAAGTGGGGTTGGCCAGTCCCAGCCGGTGCTGCGCCGGGATCTCGGAAATCACGCCATTGCCCATGAAGGGCGTCTTGCCATACATCCATTCCTGAAAACGGATCGGCAGATCGGAGTCGAGCAGGCCACCCACGCAGATGATCACGATGGCGCTATGCGCAAAGATATAACCCCACTTGTTGGCGGCGCCCTGCTTGGCGGTGATCAGCGTGGCCTGGTCCTTCTGCACGATTTTCACCTTGTAGCCATGCGCCGCAATGCGCTCGGCGCTCTGCTGCACCAGCTGCGCCTCGCCCTGTTCGCCGCGCCATTCCGCCTTGTGGTGGAAGTTGCGCAGCGACTGCTCGCGCACGTTCTCGCGCCAGCTGCGCATGTCGGCCAGCATGCGCGGCGCATTGCGGATGATGCACAGCGAAGTGGAAATGACCAGGAAGGCCAGGATCAGCAGGAACCACCAGGCGGAATAGACGCTGTACAGGCCGAGCTTGCCGAACACGTCGAACCAGAACGGGCCGAACTGATTGACGTAGTTGGTCATCGGCTCGTTCTGCTTCATCACCGTGCCGATCACGGAAGCAATCGCCAGCACCGACAACAGGCTGATGGCGAAACGCATGGATGACAACAGTTCGACTACGCCAGCCAACTTCTGGCGCTCGGTTTTCAACTGTATGCCTGCGGTGCTGGTGCTCATGTTTCCATCTCTGTGCGTTGCTGTTTCTGCAAGACTGCATTAACGAAAAAAAAGGGGCAGCCACGGCCGCCCCTTCATTCGGTCTTGTTGTTCTTGTTTTGTTATTTGAGGCCGGCAATGTAATCCGAGACTGCTGCTATTTCCGCGTCGGACAGGCGGCTGGCGATCATGGTCATCTGCTGGCTGTTGTTGCGGGCACCGCCACGGAAGGCGGTCAGTTGCGCGGCCGTGTATTCCTGATGCTGGCCAGCCAGCCTTGCGTAGGGCGCCGGGATGCCAGCGCCGTTGGCGCCATGGCAGCTTGCGCAGGCCGGCACGTTTTTCTCGGCAATGCCGCCGCGGTAAATCTTCTTTCCCAGGTCGATCGAGGCCTTGTTCTTGGCCGCGCCCGGCTTGCTTTCCTGCTTGTCGAGCCAGGCTGCGACATTGTGCATGTCTTCTTCCGTCATGGCCTTGGCGATCGGCGTCATGATGGGATTGTTGCGCTCAGGCGTGCGGAAATTGCTCAGCTGCTTATAGATATAAGACTCGTGCTGGGCAGCCAGCTTCGGGTTCTGGACGATGGTGGAGTTGCCGGCAGCGCCATGGCATGCAACGCATGCCGGAATATTGCGGGAGGCATCGCCATTGGTGTAAATGGTTTCGCCCTTGGCAGGATCCGCTTTCACGGCTTTGGCGCCTTCGGCAGCACCGGCCAGGGAGGATACTGCCAGCATTGCGATAAACAAGGATTTTGCAACTGGTAGAAACGCACGATTCATTCAGACACCCTGAGGCTTGATTTTAGATTCTTAACCGCCGTCCATTCTGCCCTGCGCTGAATCTCATTGACTGGCACGACAGCATTTAACCGCCTATTGTACAATAGCTTTCCGGCTTTCGCCTTCCCAGCAGTATATTCTGTACACACCATGTCCCAACTCTGGCAGGCACGCTTCTTTACCACCGTTAACCATCTGCGCGACCTTCCCGGCACGCGGGTGCCCGAAATTGCCTTTGCCGGCCGCTCCAATGCCGGCAAATCCACCGCGATCAACGTGCTGTGCAACCAGAAAAAGCTGGCGTTCGCTTCGAAGACGCCCGGCCGCACGCAGCATATCAACTACTTTTCGATCGGCGGCGCCCATGTGGGCCAGCACCGCAAGGATGAAACCCGGGTCGACGAGATCCGCGGCCTGCTGGTGGACCTGCCGGGTTACGGCTACGCCGAAGTCTCGGGCGATGCCAAGCTGCACTGGCAGCGGCTGCTGGGCGACTATGTGCAGCGGCGCGAGCAGCTGGCTGCGCTGGTGCTGATCGTCGATTCACGCCGTCCCTTCACCGATCTCGACATCCAGATGCTGGAATGGTTTGCGCCAACCGGCAAGCCCATCCATTGCATACTCAGCAAGGCCGACAAGCTCAACCGTAATGACGCTGCCAACGCACTGCGCCAGGCGCGCACCCTGCTGGGCAGCTATGTTCAGGAAGACGGCAGCCCATGCCCGTTTACTGCCCAGTTGTTTTCGGCATTGAAGCGTACTGGCCTGGAAGAGGCGACCGAGCGCATCGAAACTCTGCTCGGACTGAATCTGCCATCGCAAGCCGGGCAGGCGCCGGAAGCCGAGGACGCACAGCAGGATGACGAACAGGGATAAAAAAACCCTGGAGAAAGGGGAGTATCTCCAGGGTAGTAACGCCTATCGTCAAGAACGAAAGGCCCCGCTCAGGGAGGAGAAGCGGGAGGTACTTGACGCACCTGTCGGTATGAGATGCATATTCCTGAAAAGTTTCAAATTTTTTTCCGCCCCTGATTTCCTTTCCTGAGAGAACAGCCATGGCCCAATTCCCTGCTCCGCCCCAATTCCCTGCCATCCGCATGCGCCGCATGCGCAAGGATGCCTTCTCGCGCGCGATGATGCGCGAGAACGTAATTACGGCCGCCGACCTGATCTATCCCGTTTTCCTGCTGGACGGCAAGAACCAGTGCGAGAAGATTGCATCGATGCCAGGCGTGGAGCGCATGTCCATCGATCATCTGCTGGGCGTGGCGGAAGAATGCGTGGCGCTGGGCATACCGGTAATGGCGCTGTTCCCTGTCATCAACCCTTCGCTGAAGACGCCGGACGGCATCGAGGCGACCAATCCAAAGGGTCTGGTGCCGCGCGCGGTGCGCGAGCTGAAGCAACGCTTTCCCGAACTGGGCCTGTTGACCGACGTTGCGCTCGATCCCTACACCAGCCATGGCCAGGATGGCGTGCTCAATGCCGACGGCTATGTGCAGAACGATGAAACCACTGCCATCCTGGTGCGCCAGGCGCTGACCCAGGCCGAGGCCGGCGTCGATATCGTGGCGCCGTCCGACATGATGGATGGCCGCATCGGCGCCATCCGCAATGCGCTCGAATCGCATCACTACATCCATACCCGCATCATGGCCTACTCGGCCAAGTATGCATCGGCCTTCTATGGCCCGTTCCGGGACGCGGTTGGCTCCTCGGCCACGCTGGGCAAGGCCAACAAGTCAACCTACCAGATGGATCCGGCCAACAGCAACGAGGCGCTGCGCGAGGTGGCGCTGGACCTGGCCGAAGGCGCCGACATGGTGATGGTCAAGCCCGGCATGCCTTATCTGGATATCGTGCGCCGGGTGAAGGACGAGTTCCGGGTGCCGACTTTTGCTTACCAGGTCAGCGGCGAATACGCGATGATCAAGGCGGCTGCGCAGAACGGCTGGCTGGACCACGACAAGACCATGATGGAATCCATCATGGCATTCAAGCGCGCCGGCGCGGATGGCGTGCTGACCTACTTCGCGCTCGATGTCGCGCGCCGCCTCAAGCACAATCCCTGATCGCGCCCGGAGCAGTCTGCCTGCATGAATCTCTTTCTGGTTACCCACGCGCAGGTAAGCCGTCTGGACGCATTGCCATCCATCCTTCCGCCGCAGGGCTTTCTCTGGCTGGATGCCAGCCATGAAGAAGTGGCGGCGGCGCCCGAGGAATGGCGGTCGGCGGTGGAGCGGGCAACCGGCGTCTCCGTCTACGACCCGCATCTGACCGATGCCGTCAACCTGCGGCATCCTTCCTATTTCGATGCCACCCAGGATTACGAAATGGTGGTGTTCCGCAAGCTGGCGCTCAATGGCGAGGCAGGCGGCACCGAGGTTGCAAAAACGCCGGGCGGCAACACCAGGATCGTCACCCGTCCAGTCACCTTCCTGGTGATGGACAATGCGCTGGTAACGGTGCGGGCGGCACACAGTCGCACTATCGAAACTGCCCGGGCACGTCTGCTGGAGTACCGGCCCAAGGCCAACGGCAGCAGCCACAGCGGCCGCCCGCCTTCCTCGCCGCGCGAACTGATGCTGCGGCTGCTCAATGCGATGGTGGACCAGTACCTGGACCTGCGCGCACCGCTGTCGCAGCAGATCGATCGCTGGCAGCGGGCGCTGCTCAACACCCAGCGCCCGTTCAATGACTGGATGGCGCTGCTGGATGCGCGCATCGAGCTCAGGAAGCTCGATCATCTCTGTGAAGAGCAGCACGACGCTCTGCAGGAATTGCGCGACCATTTCGTCGACACCTTTCATAGCCAGGACGACAGCCGCGCCAACGACCTGCTGCTGGTGCGCATCAACGATGTGATGGAGCACATCACCCGCGTGCTCAACCATGCCCGCCGGCTTGAATCGTCGATCGAGTCGGCGGTGCAGATCCACTTCGCGGCCATGGCCCATCGCACCAGCGAGATCATGCGCACGCTCACCGTGATCACCGCGCTATTCATGCCGCTGACGCTGATCACCGGCATCTTCGGCATGAATTTCGAAGTCATGCCGCTGCTGAAGAACCGGGAAGGTTTCTGGATCACCATGGGCGCCATGGTGGTGATGGTGGCGGTGCTGCTGTTCTTCTTCCGCCGCAAGCGCTATATCGAGGAACGGGTGCGCGACTTCGTCAAGACGGACGTCCGCCCCAAGTGAAAAGCGCCTCCGGCTGGAGGCGCTTGAACAATGACCGCTTACTTGTTGGGCTGCGGCGTCAAACGCAGATAGGGCTTGGGCGCGGTATAGCCCTTCGGATATTTTTGCTTGATGACCGCTTCATCCTGAATGCTGAGCGGAATGATGACGTCGTCGCCATCGCGCCAGTTACCGGGCGTAGCCACCGTGTACTTGTCCGTGAGCTGCAGCGCATCGATGACGCGCAGCACTTCATCGAAGTTGCGGCCGGTGCTCATCGGGTAGGTGATGATCAGGCGCACTTTCTTTTTCGGGTCGATCACGAACAGCGAGCGCACCGTCATGGTTTCCGACTGTTCCGGATGGATCATGTCGTACAGCGTCGCCACGGTCTTGTCGGCGTCGGCGATGATGGGAAAGCCCACCACGGTTTTCTGGGTTTCCTCGATGTCCTTGATCCAGTCCACATGCTTCTCGGCCGGGTCGACCGACAGCGCAATCGCCTTCACATTGCGCTTGTCGAATTCCGACTTCAACTTGGCGGTCAGGCCCAGTTCGGTGGTGCAGACCGGCGTGAAGTCAGCGGGGTGGGAGAACAGCACGACCCATGAATCGCCAGCCCACTCGTGGAAGCGGATGCGGCCTATCGAGGAATCCTGCTCGAAGTCCGGTGCGGTATCGCCTAAACGTAAGCTCATCTTGCTCTCCTTGCCTTGTTATAGAAATGAAAACTATAGCGCCTGTGTGAGCGCGGCTCCAACGATTTTTACCGATTATGCAAATTACCTGTCCACAGGTCAGCGGCTGACCAGGGCAAGCGAACGCAGGAAGCGGTCGGCGTCCTGATACCCTATCACACGGCCTTGCGTGGCTTCCACGCCATCCTTGCCAAAAAGGATGATGCCTGGCGGGCCGAACAGCCGGAACCGCTTCAGCAGCGCACGGTCGTCGGCATTGTTGGCGGTCACGTCGGCTTGCAGCAGCACCATGCCTTCGAACTGCTGCCGGACCCGGTTATCGGTGAAGGTCAGCTTTTCCATTTCCTTGCACGACACGCACCAGTCCGCATAGAAGTCCAGCATCGCTGGCTTGCCCTGCGCTTTCGCCCGCGCCAGTGCAGCGTCGAGCTCGGCAGTCGACCGGACCCGCTCGAAGCGGGTGACATGATGGTCGCCGCCCAGATGCGCCAATGGCGCCAGCGGATCGCGCCCGCCGCTTGCCAGCCCGGCCAGTTCCACCGCGCCCAGCAGCAGGAACAGCATGCCGGCAAGCTTGCTGCGCCAGCCGGCGCCACGAGGAATGATCAGCCAGGCGCCATAGCCAATACCGAGCGCGGCCCAGCCAGCCATCTGCAGCCAGGCCGGCAGCACCGGCGCCACCATCCAGAGCGCCACTGCCAGCATCAGAACGCCGAAGAAGCGTTTCACCGCCTCCATCCAGGCGCCGGCGCGCGGCAGCAAGGCGCCCGCCGAGAGGCCAATGGCCAGCAGCGGAATGCTCATGCCGACCGCCATCGCAAACAGGGCGCTGCCGCCAACCACCACGTCGCGGGTCTGGCTGATGTAGAGCAAGGCGCCGGCCAGCGGCGCTGCAACGCAGGGCCCGACGATCAGCGCCGACAGCGCGCCCATCATGAACACGCCGGCCAGCTTGCCAGCGGTCTGCTTCTCGGAAAGCTGGGTCAGCCGCGTCTGCACCATGGCCGGCATCTGCAGTTGATAGACCCCGAACATGGACAGCGACAGCATTGCCATCAGCAGCGCGAAGGCGGACAGCACCCAGGGATTCTGCAGCGCCGCGGACAGCCCCTCGCCCAGCAGGCCGGCCGATACGCCCAGCAGGGTATAGACGATCGCCATGCCCAGGCTGTAGGTGGCCGACAGCAGGAAGCCGCGCAGGCGGGTCGCCTTTGCGCCCTCGCCGACGATGATGAAGGACAGAATGGGCACCATGGGCAGCACGCAGGGCGTGAACGACAGCCCAAGCCCCAGCAGCAGGAACAGCGGCATGATTGCCAGCAGGCGGCCGCTGCGCAGCGAGGATTCGATGCGCCCCATCTCGGAATCGGCGACCGGCGATGCTGTGGCAGTGGAAGCGCTGACACCCTGCGCATCCAGCCCGCGCGCCGCGGCCAGCAGGCCGCTGCCTCCGGTGGGCGACAGCCGGGCCTGGGAGTCCATCGGCGTATAGCACAGTCCCTTGTCGGCACAGCCCTGGCTGGTGGCAACCAGCAGGAACGGCCCCGCCGCCTGCACCGGGATCGTGATGACCACCGTTTTCCTGTAAGTCTCGACATCCTTCTGGAACGTCTCGTCGAACTTGACCTTGCCCGGCGGGATCACGGGCTCGCCCAGGGTGGCGCCCTCGGCACGGAAAGCGAAGCGCTCGCGATACATGTAATAGCCGTCGGCAATCTGATAAGTGACTTCGATCGTTCCTGGGTCCAGCATCCGGCTGGCGAAGCGGAATGCCGCTTCCGGCTCCAGGTAATCTTCAGCAGCCCCCGCGGCGGGCGCAAACAGGCTCAGCAGCATGGCAAGCAGCCCGAGCCACACCGGCAGGCGGTGGCGTAATACCTTGTCAAGCATTGATGTCTTTCCTGGTTTCCTGCGTGATCCAATTCAGGTAAGGCTGCAAGCCGGCCTGCACCGGCACGGCAATCACTTCCGGCAGCGCATAGGGATGCAGTTGCCTGATTGCCTGTTCCAGCTCATCGTACCGGTCGATGCTGGTCTTGATCAGCAGGGTCACTTCCTCGGCTTCCTCGACCGCGCCTTGCCAGCGGTACACCGACTGCACGCCCGGCAACAGGTTGACGCAGGCTGCAAGCCGGCGCTCCACCAGCGCCCGGGCGAGACTGCGAGCGCTCGCGGCATCGGCCATATTGGTCAGAACGAGCATTGCCTGTTCCATATCCGTGCTCCTTTTACTCAGCCCTCGCCTACTTCAGCAGGCGCTTGCGGGTCAGCATGGTCGCCAGATAGAACCCGCCTACGCAATAGACCAGCAGGATGGCCAGGTCCGCCAGCGGCGTTGCCGGCCATGCGCCCAGAATCAGCGGCCGTACCAGGTTCACCGCCGCGCCCAGCGGCAGGAATTGCGACACCAGTTGCAGCCAGCCTGGCAACTGCGCCACCGGATAGTACACACCCGACAGAAAGATCATCGGTGTCAGCACCAGCGTGAAATAGTAGGTAAAGAAATCATAGCCCTGCGCAATGGCATTGAATACCAGCCCCAGGGAGGCGAAGGTCATGCCGATCAGGAACAGCAGCGGCAAGGTCAGCAGCGTATACGGATGCAGGCCTATGCCCAGCAGGAACATCACGCACAGGATGGCAATGCCCGAGAACAGCGACTTGGTGGCTGCCCACAGCATCTCGGCCAGCACCACGTCGTCCAGCGCGATCGGCGCATTGAGCAGCGCTTCCCAGGTCTTCTGCACGTGCATGCGCGAGAAAGCCGAATAGAGCGACTCGAACGAAGATGCCATCATCACCGACATGCAGATCGAGCCCGACGCCAGGAAATGGATATAGGGAATGCCGTTGATGGTCTGCAGCAGGCTGCCCAGCCCGTAGCCGAAGGCGATCAATGTAATCAGCGGGTCGGCGATATTGCCCAGCACGCTGGCCACTGCCAGCTTTTTCCAGACCAGAAAGTTGCGCCGCCAGATCGGCAGGAAGCGCAGCGAGAATGCCGGCAGCGCATACAGTGCGGTGGTGCTCATCTCAGTCCCTCATTTCGCGGCCGGTCAGCTTCAGGAACAGGTCTTCCAGGTTGGCCGGACGGTGGATGTAGCGCACGCCGCTGACAGTGGCCAGGCTGTCGAGCAGCGGCTGCGCATTGTTGGTGTAGCAGAAAACGGTTTCTCCACTGATTTCGAAGCGTTCCGACAGCCTGCGGCCGTGCGCCTCGCCCCACGCGAGCGCATTCTCGCCATAGGCTTCGATCACCTGGGCCTCGATGTGCGCCGCAATTAGCTCGCGCGGGCCGCCTTCGGCAATCATCCGGCCATGGTCGATCACGGCCAGGCGGTCGCACAGGCGCTCGGCTTCATCCATGAAGTGGGTGGTCAGCAGGATGGTCTTGCCGTCGGCCAGCAGCGCCTTCAGCCGCTCCCAGATCATGTGCCTGGCCTGCGGATCGAGGCCGGTGGTGGGCTCGTCCATGAAGATCAGATCGGGATCGTTCACCAGCGCGCGCGCCAGCGTGAGCCGGCGCCGCATGCCGCCTGACAGCTCGCTGATGCGGGCATCCTTCTTTGACGTGAGGTTGGAAAACTCCAGCAGGCGCGGGATGCGCTCCTTGATGACCGCATCGGCGATGCCGAAATACCGGCCGAACACGAGCAGGTTTTCCGCCACGGTGAAGTCGGGGTCGAGGTTGTCGCCCTGCGGCACCACGCCGACCCGCAGGCGCGCCGCGCGGGCGTCGTCGGGCACGGGCCGGCCCACCAGGGTCACATAGCCGCTGTCGGGCTCGGTCAGGCCCAGGCATAGGCGCAGGGTCGTGGTCTTGCCGGCGCCGTTCGGGCCGAGCAGGCCATAGCACTCGCCCCGACGCAGCGAGAAGGACAGGCCATCGATGATGGTGTGGCGGGATGCTCCACTGCCATAGGACTTGTGAAGATCTTCAACGGAAAGAATGGCGGATGCGCGCATGCAGATCAGATTTCCTTGATGCGGCAGGAATGCCGCTGATGATGTCGTTCCCATGAACGCTCTGCCAGTTCAGTAACGACAAAAGCCAGGCAAGTGCCTGGCTTTCGATTGTACAACGGCTACGAGAAACGCCTTGCGGCGCAGTTCTTATTCGGCGCTGGTGTCTTCCACTGCTTCGGTGGTTTCCGGACGGTCCACCAGTTCGATGAAGGCCATCGGCGCATTGTCGCCAACGCGGAAGCCCATCTTCAGGATGCGCAGGTAGCCGCCATTGCGGTTTGCATAGCGCGGGCCCAGTTCAGCGAACAGCTTGACGACCATCTCGCGATCGCGCAGGCGGGAGAATGCCAGGCGCTTGTTGGCCAGCGAGTCGGTCTTGCCCAGGGTCAGGATGGGCTCGACGACGCGACGCAATTCCTTGGCTTTCGGCAGCGTGGTCTTGATGGCTTCATGACGCAGCAGAGAAACAGTCATGTTGCGCAGCATGGCCAGACGGTGGGAAGAGGTACGGTTCAGCTTGCGAAGGCCGTGACGATGACGCATGGTGATTCCTTTCGGTTTTGAGTTTGATTCCAGTTCTTCTATCGGCGCCATCAGGCGTCGCGGACCGGTAAGCAGGGTTTAAAAATTCAAGAGTGCAGCATGATAGCCGAAGGCACGCCGTGCCTCCAGCTATTTCAGTCTGCGAATTACTTCTCCAGGCCGGCAGGCGGCCAGTTCTCCAGCTTCATGCCCAGGGTCAGGCCGCGCGAAGCAAGGACTTCCTTGATTTCGTTGAGCGACTTGCGGCCCAGGTTAGGCGTTTTCAGCAGTTCGTTCTCGCTGCGCTGGATCAGATCGCCGATGTAGTAAATGTTTTCGGCTTTCAGGCAGTTGGCGGAACGGACCGTCAGCTCCAGGTCGTCAACCGGACGCAGCAGGATAGGATCGACCGACGGTGCGCGGGAAGGCGCTTCAGCGGCGGCCTCGGTGCCTTCCAGAGCGGCGAACACATTGAGTTGATCAACCAGAACGCGGGCCGACTGGCGGATCGCTTCTTCCGGCGAGATCACGCCGTTGGTTTCGATGTTGATGACCAGCTTGTCCAGGTCGGTGCGCTGCTCCACGCGGGCGGACTCGACTGCATACGACACGCGGCGCACCGGCGAGAAGGATGCATCCAGAATGATGCGGCCGATGGTCTTGTTGGTGTCTTCCGCCAGACGGCGCACATTGCCCGGCACATAGCCGCGACCCTTTTCGACCTTGATCTGCATGTCCAGCTTGCCGCCAGCGGTCAGGTGCGCAATCACGTGATCCGGGTTGACCAGCTCGACGTCATGCGGCAGGTCGATGTCGGAAGCCAGCACGGCGCCTTCGCCATCCTTTTTCAGGGTCAGGGTCACGTCATCGCGGTTATGCAGCTTGAAGACGACGCCCTTCAGGTTCAGCAGCATGTCGACCACGTCTTCCTGCACGCCGTCCAGCGACGAATACTCGTGCACGACACCGGCGATGGTGACTTCGGTCGGCGCATAACCGATCATCGAAGACAGCAGCACGCGGCGAAGCGCATTGCCGAGCGTGTGGCCATAGCCGCGCTCGAACGGTTCCATGACGACTTTTGCATGGCCGGCGCCAAGTGCTTCGACTTCGATGATACGGGGTTTCAACAGGCTGTTTTGCATGGAATGTCCTTTTCAATACCCTCGGCTCATTACACCGATAAGGCTGATGGCATTACGAGAAAGCCCGCCACGAGTGTGGCGGGCGGGAGGCTACTACAATGACTGCGATACTGCGCGGATTAACGGCTGTACAGTTCGACGATCAGCGATTCGTTGACGTCGCCAGCGATGTCGCTACGCTCCGGCAGCGACTTGAACGTGCCTTCCATCTTCTTGCTGTCGACCGCAACCCACGACGGCATGCCGATCTGCTCGGCCAGCGACAGGGCTTCGACGATACGGGTCTGCTTCTTGGCCTTCTCGCGGACAGCGACGACGTCGCCCGGCTTGACCTGGTAGGAAGCGATGTTGACCACGATACCGTTCACGGTGAACGCCTTGTGCGATACCAGCTGACGCGCCTCTGCGCGGGTCGAGCCGAAGCCCATGCGGTAGACGACGTTGTCCAGGCGTGCTTCCAGCAGCTTCAGCAGGGTCTCACCGGTGTTGCCCTTGCGACGGTCAGCTTCGGCAAAGTAGCGTCGGAATTGACGCTCGAGGATGCCGTACATGCGCTTGACCTTCTGCTTTTCACGCAGCTGGTTGCCGTAGTCGGAGGTGCGGACACCCGAAGTCCGGCCATGCTGGCCAGGCTTGGAATCCATCTTGCCCTTGGAGTCTGCCGAGCGGCGTGCGCTCTTCAGGAACAGGTCGGTGCCTTCACGGCGGGACAGCTTTACTTTTGGTCCGATATAACGTGCCACGAGAATTTCCTTAGGTTTGACGCCCCGGGCTCATGGTTCAGTCCATGCGCCAGGCGCTAGTCCGGTCATGCCGCAACCGAACGGTGGTCTTAAGAAGAAAGCCCGCCTCGAATTTCTGGCGGGCAAACATAGTACTACGAATTGCCTGCTGCTGCGAGAAGCGACTTAGATACGACGACGCTTCGGCGGACGGCAGCCATTGTGCGGAACCGGGGTCACGTCCTGGATCTGGGTGATCTTGATACCCAGGTTGTTCAGAGCGCGCACGGCGGATTCGCGGCCAGGACCCGGGCCCTTGATGCGGACTTCCAGGTTCTTCACACCAAACTCCACTGCCACCTTGCCGGCTGCTTCCGCTGCGACCTGCGCTGCGAACGGGGTCGATTTACGCGAGCCCTTGAAGCCTGCGCCGCCCGAGGTTGCCCACGACAATGCATTGCCCTGACGATCAGTGATCGTGATGATGGTGTTGTTGAAGGATGCGTGGATGTGCGCAATGCCTTCGGCAACGTTCTTTTTGACTTTCTTGCGCACGCGTGAAGCGGCGGCGTTGTTTGGTGCTTTTGCCATAATGATTTCCTTGAATCCCGATGCTGCTGTGGATTATTTCTTCAGCGATTGTGCTGCCTTGCGCGGACCTTTGCGGGTACGTGCATTGGTACGGGTACGCTGACCACGAACCGGCAAGCCCTTGCGATGACGCAGACCGCGATAGCAGCCCAGGTCCATCAGACGCTTGATGCTCATCGAGACTTCACGGCGCAGATCGCCTTCGACAACAAACTTGCCGATTTCGTCACGCAGCTTTTCCAGCTCGTTGTCGTCCAGGTCCTTGACCTTCTTGTTGGTCGCCACGCCGGTTTTTTCGCAGATTTCTTCTGCACGGGGACGGCCGATGCCATAAATCGCAGTCAAGCCGATCACGGTGTGCTGATGGTTGGGGATATTAACCCCTGCAATACGTGCCATTCGTTATTCCTCGATCAATAACGTTAATTAACCTTGGCGCTGCTTGTGACGCGGTTCGATGCAGATAACACGAACAACGCCTTTGCGCTTGATGATCTTACAGTTGCGGCAGATCCGCTTGACTGATGCGAGCACTTTCATTTTTGCCCTCTCTCTTCCAGTTTCTTGGTTCGTTTGAATTACTTGGTACGGAACACGATACGTGCACGACTCAAATCATAAGGCGTCAATTCCACTGTCACCTTGTCACCCGGGAGGATGCGTATATAGTTCATCCGCATCTTTCCGGAAATATGTCCCAACACCACATGCCCGTTTTCCAACTTCACTCTAAACGTGGCATTCGGCAGATTCTCCAGAATCTCGCCCTGCATCTGAATAACGTCGTCTTTTGCCATGCGATCTGTTGTCAGCCCTGGGCGCTTCAGCGCGTCGGGATGCCGCCCTTGAAATTAGCCTTGCGAAGCAACGAATCATACTGCTGCGACATGACGTAGTTCTGTACCTGCGCCATGAAGTCCATCGTCACCACCACGATAATCAGCAGCGACGTTCCACCGAAGTAGAACGGCACCTTCCAGCGCGCCACCAGGAATTCAGGCAACAGGCACACCAGGGTGATGTACACGGCGCCAGCCAGGGTCAAACGCATCAGGATGCGATCGATGTAACGCGCAGTCTGCTCACCTGGACGAATGCCCGGCACGAAGGCGCCGCTCTTCTTCAGGTTGTCCGCGGTCTCCTTGCTGTTGAATACCAGAGCGGTATAGAAGAAGCAGAAGAACACGATCGCAGTTGCATACAGCAGCGCATGAATCGGCTCGCCCGGCGCCAGCGAGGCAGACAGGTCCTTCAGGAAGCGCACGAACGGGTTCGTGGTCTCGCCTGTGGTGAACCAGCTGGTCAACGTTGCCGGAAACAGGATGATCGACGATGCAAAGATCGGCGGAATCACGCCAGCCATATTCAGTTTCAGCGGCAGATGGCTGCTCTGGCCGCCGTAAATCTTGTTGCCGACCTGGCGCTTGGCGTAGTTCACCAGGATCTTGCGCTGACCGCGTTCAATGAACACGACCAGGAAGGTCACTGCAGCGACGATGATGCAGATCAGGATTGCAGAGATTGCACTCATCGAACCGGTGCGAACCAGCTCAAACAAACCACCCAGCGCGCTCGGCAGACCTGCTGCGATGCCCGCGAAGATGATGATCGAAATACCGTTACCAAGGCCGCGCTCCGTGATCTGCTCGCCAAGCCACATCAGGAACATGGTGCCTGTGATCAGCGTGACAACCGTCGTGAAGCGGAATGCATAGCCGGGATCGATGACCAGACCCGCTTGCCCTTCCAACGCAACCGCAATGCCCAGCGCCTGGAAGGTGCCCAGCACCAAGGTGCCGTAACGGGTGTATTGCGTGATCTTGCGCCGTCCGGACTCGCCTTCCTTCTTGATGGCTTCCAGCTGCGGAGACACCACGGTGAGCAACTGCATGATGATGGACGCCGAGATGTACGGCATGATTCCGAGCGCAAAGATCGTAAAGCGCGACAGCGCTCCGCCCGAGAACATGTTGAACATCCCCAGAATACCGCCCTGGTTCTGCTTGAACAGCTGCGCCAACTGGGTCGGGTCAATGCCCGGCACCGGAATGTGCGCGCCAATGCGGTATACCACCAGGGCCGCAAGCAGGAACCACAAACGATTCCACGGAAACCCGCTTGCTGCACCCTTGGCTAGTTGAGGAGTAGTCGCCAATTGGTACTCCGATCAGGATGCCGATTTAAGCAACCGAGCCGCCAGCGGCTTCGATTGCGGCTTTGGCGCCCTTGGTTGCAATCAGACCCTTCAGGCTGACTTTCTTGGTCAGTTCGCCGGAAGCGATCACGCGAACCACGCGCGCCATTTCGGAAACCACACCAGCTTGCTTGAGTGCCAGCAGATCGACTTCACCGACCGGCAGCTTTTCCAGATCGGAAAGGCGCACTTCGGCTTTGTACGGGGTTGCCAGCGACTTGAAGCCACGCTTCGGCAGACGACGCTGCAGAGGCATCTGACCGCCTTCGAAGCCGACCTTGTGGAAGCCGCCCGAACGGGACTTCTGACCCTTGTGACCGCGACCTGCGGTCTTGCCCAGACCCGAGCCGATGCCGCGGCCGACACGACGCTTTGCGTGCTTGGCGCCATCTGCCGGTTGAATGTTGTTCAGTTCCATGCTTTGCTCCGTGCGCAAGCCCGAGGGCTTACGACACCACTTTCACGAGATACGAAACCTTGTTGATCATGCCGCGCACTGCCGGCGTGTCTTCAAGTTCACGAACGGAATTAATACCGCGCAGGCCCAGGCCGCGAACGGTGGCGCGATGCGACTCACGCGTGCCGATCAGGCCCTTGACCAGTTGCACTTTGATAGTGTTTGCCATGTCGTTCACCTTAGCCCAGGATTTCTTCGACGGACTTGCCGCGCTTGGCAGCGATTTCCGACGGGGTATTCATCTTCGACAGACCGTTCAGCGTGGCGCGAACCATGTTGTAGGGGTTGGTCGAACCGTTGGACTTGGCCACCACGTTCGTTACGCCCATCACTTCAAAGATTGCGCGCATCGGGCCGCCGGCGATCACGCCGGTACCGTCTTTCGCCGGCGACATCAGAACCGAGGAAGCGCCATGCTTGCCGGTCACGGTGTGCTGCAGCGTGCCGTTCTTCAAGGTGACCTTGATCATCTTGCGACGGGCTTCTTCCATCGCCTTCTGCACAGCCACTGGCACTTCCTTCGACTTGCCCTTGCCCATGCCGATACGGCCATCGCCGTCGCCTACCACTGCCAGCGCTGCGAAACCCATGATACGGCCGCCCTTGACCACTTTGGTCACACGGTTGACCGCGATCATTTTCTCGCGCATGCCGTCATCCGGCTTGTCGCTTTGCATCTTCGATTGCATCTTTGCCATATCGATTCTTCCTTAGAACTTCAGACCGGCTTCGCGAGCGGCTTCTGCCACTGCCTTGACACGGCCGTGATAACGGAAACCGGAGCGGTCGAATGCAACTTCGGCGATACCGGCTTGCAGGGCCTTCTCGGCCACGCGCTTGCCTACCAGAGCCGCAGCAGCGGTGTTGCCGCCCTTGCCCGACTCGCCAGCCAGCTGCTGGCGCACTTCGGCTTCCAGCGTGGAAGCCGATGCCAGGATTTTGGCGTCCGGACCAATGACCTGCGCATAGATATGCGAGTTGGTACGGTGCACTGCCAGGCGATTTACTTTCAGCTCGGCGATTTTCGCGCGAGTCTGACGTCCGCGACGCAGACGTGATTGTTTCTTGTCCATCGTCAGCCCCTGTTACTTCTTCTTGGTTTCTTTAATCACTACGCGCTCATCTGCGTAGCGAACGCCCTTGCCTTTGTAAGGCTCGGGAGGACGGTATGCGCGCACTTCGGCAGCGACCTGACCAACGCGCTGCTTGTCAGCGCCCTTGATCACGATTTCGGTCGGTGTCGCAGCGGTTGCAGTCACGCCTTCCGGCATCTGGTGCACGACCGGATGCGAGAAACCCAGCGACAGGTTCAGGCTGTTGCCCTGAACTTGGGCACGGTAGCCCACGCCAACCAGGTTCAGCTTGCGCTCGAAACCCTTGGTGACGCCAACAACCATGTTGTTGACCAGCGCGCGCAGCGTGCCGGACATCGCGTTGGCTTCGCGGCTTTCGTTGGCTGCTTCGAAATTCAGCGTGCCATTGTCGTTGGTGATGCGAACCAGGTTGCCCTTGAGCTCCTGGGTCAGCGTGCCCAGCGGGCCCTTGACGGTGATCTGATCTGCGGCGATGGTCGCTTCCGCGCCCTGCGGCAGTGCTATCGGCATTTTACCTACACGAGACATGTTTCTTCTCCTTAGGCCACGTAGCAAATGATTTCGCCACCGACACCGGTTGCGCGCGCTTTGCGGTCCGTCATGACGCCCTTGGGGGTCGACACGATGGCAACACCGAGGCCGTTCATGACGCTAGGGATATCATCCTTGCCCTTGTAGATACGCAGGCCAGGGCGGGATACCCGCTGCAGGCGCTCGATAACCGGGGCGCCGGCGTAATATTTCAAACCGATTTTCAGTTCTGCTTTGCCGTCTGCTTCTGCGACAGCAAAATCCTCAATGTAACCCTCGTCCTTCAGGACGTTGGCAATAGCAACCTTGACTTTGGACGACGGCATTACGACCGTGGTCTTCTTCACGCCTTGCGCATTGCGAATACGGGTCAGCATATCGGCGATAGGATCGCTCATACTCATTGCTTGTTCTCCTATTACCAGCTGGCTTTGGTCATGCCCGGGATTTCGCCACGCATGGCGATTTCGCGGAGCTTCGTGCGGGCGAGCCCGAACTTACGGAAGGTGCCACGTGGACGACCGGTGAGTGCGCAACGATTACGTTGGCGGGTCGGAGCCGAGTTACGTGGCAGCGCCTGCAATTTCAGGCGCGCTTCGTAGCGCTCTTCTTCCGACTTCGATTGGTCGTCAATGATTGCCTTCAGTTCAGCGCGCTTGCCGGCATATTTCGCCACCAGGTCGGCACGCTTCTTTTCACGGTTAATCAGTGAGAGTTTTGCCATGGCAACCTCAGTTTCTGAACGGGAATTTAAATGCGGCGAGAAGCGCTTTTGCTTCGTCGTCGGTCTTCGCAGTCGTGGTGATGCTGATGTTCATGCCACGCAGTGCGTCAATCTTGTCGTACTCGATCTCGGGGAAGATGATCTGCTCTTTCACACCGATGTTGTAGTTGCCACGACCGTCGAATGCACGACCGGACACGCCACGGAAGTCACGCACGCGCGGCAGCGCGACGGTGATGAAGCGGTCCAGGAATTCATACATGCGGGCGCCGCGCAGGGTCACCATGCAACCGATCGGGTAGCCTTCGCGGATCTTGAAACCTGCGATTGCCTTGCGAGCCTTGGTTACCACTGGCTTCTGACCAGCGATCTTGGTCAGGTCGCCGACGGCGTGCTCGATGATCTTCTTGTCAGCCACGGCTTCGGACAGACCCATGTTCAGGGTGATCTTCAGCAAACGCGGCACTTCCATCGGCGACTTGTAACCGAACTTCTCGGTCAGCTCGCCAACGACTCTTTCTTTATACTGCTGCTGGAAACGTGCCATGATCTTTATGCCTTAACGACTTCGCCATTGGACTTGAAGGTGCGGACTTTCTTGCCATCCACAACCTTGGAGCCCGCGCGATCTGCCTTGCCCGACGCTGCGTTGAACAACGCGACGTTGGACACGTGAATTGGCATCAGCTTGTCGACGATGCCGCCAGTGGTACCCGCCATCGGGTTCGGCTTGGTCGCCTTCTTGGCAACGTTTACGCCTTCCACAATAACGTAATCTGCGCTGACGCGCTGCGCGACGGTGCCGCGCTTGCCTTTGTCTTTACCGGTCAGGACGATGACTTCGTCGCCTTTTCGAATGTTGCTCATGTCGACTCCTTACAGAACTTCTGGTGCGAGGGAGACGATTTTCATGAAGCGCTCAGTGCGCAGCTCACGTGTAACCGGTCCAAAAATACGCGTACCAATCGGCTCCAGCTTTGCATTCAGCAACACCGCGGCGTTGCCATCGAACTTCACCAACGAGCCGTCCTGACGACGCACGCCTTTGGCGGTACGAACGACGACTGCGTTGTAGATCTCACCCTTTTTGACGCGACCACGGGGCGTGGCTTCCTTGACGGTGACCTTGATGATGTCGCCGATGCTTGCATAGCGGCGCTTGGAACCACCCAGGACCTTGATGCACAAAACTTCGCGCGCGCCGGTATTGTCGGCTACTTCGAGCCGGCTTTCAGTTTGAATCATGATATTTTCTTTCCCAACTTTACCCGTTCATCCGCACAATGCGAACTTCACGGTCAGTCTTGGTCCCGTCAGCACTCTTTAAGCAAAAGGGCGCCGATTAGGTGGACGATTTCCAAAACTACTTGCTGTTCAATGCTACTGCAGAAAAGCGATTTCCCCGGGTAGAAAATCATTACCCGGGGAAGCCAAGCATTATGTCAGCTTGTCGCTGAATCTGCAATACCCAATTACACGATTTGTGCTGCTTGTACCACGCGGGTGACAGTCCAGGACTTGGTCTTGGAAATCGGACGACCTTCCTGGATTTCAACGACATCACCTGCCTTGACCTGGTTCGATTCGTCGTGCGCGTGATATTTCTTCGAACGCTCGATGATCTTGCCGTACAGCGGGTGCTTCATTTGGCGCTTGATCAGCACCGTGACGCTTTTGTCCATCTTGTCAGAGACGACTTCGCCGATCAGCGTCCGCTTGGGAGTTTGTTTAACTTGGTCGTTCATTTGGTGGCGCCTTTCTGCTGGTTCAGTACCGTCTTGACACGTGCAATGTCGCGACGCACTTTCTTCAGCTGCGAAGTATTGTTCAGCTGCTGCGTTGCGATCTGCATGCGCAGGCTGAACTGTGCCTTCAGCAGGTCGGTCAGTTCCTTGTTCAGGGCTGCCGTGTCTTTTCCGAGGAGTTCAGATGCTTTCATATGTCACTCCGATTATTGGCCAACCTGGCGGACAACGAAAGTCGTCATCAGCGGCAGTTTGGCTGCGGCCAGGCGGAATGCCTCGCGCGCCAGGGATTCATCCACACCGTCCATCTCATACAGGACTTTGCCCGGCTGGATTTCGGCGACGTAGTATTCCGGGTTACCTTTACCGTTACCCATACGAACTTCAGCCGGCTTGTTGGAAATCGGCTTGTCTGGGAAAACACGGATCCAGATCCGGCCGCCACGCTTGATGTGACGGGTCATGGCACGACGCGCTGCTTCGATCTGGCGTGCGGTGATGCGGCCGCGACCGACGGCCTTCAGGCCGAATTCACCGAACGACACGGCGGTGCCGCGCTCGTGAGAAATGCCCTTGTTGCGGCCTTTCTGCTCTTTACGATATTTTCTGCGTGCTGGTTGCAGCATGTTTATTCTCCTGCCTTGGTAGCGCGTACACGCTTGGCTGCGCCCGGAGCGCCAGGAGCAGCAGGCGCTGCTGCCTGACCTTCAGGACGGCGGCCGCGTGCCGGAGGACGTCCGGAGCCTGGCTTGCCATCATCGCGACGCGGACCGCGGCGCTTCTTGTCTTCATCGGCCGGCGTCTCGATGGTCGGAGCTTCGCCGCTTGCCAGGCGATCGCCCTTGTAGACCCACACCTTGATACCGATGATGCCGTAGGTGGTTTCCGCTTCGCCGAAGCCGTAGTCGATGTCAGCGCGCAGGGTGTGCAGGGGCACACGACCTTCGCGATACCACTCGGTACGGGCGATCTCGATGCCGTTCAGACGACCGGACGACATGATCTTGATGCCCTGGGCGCCCAGACGCATTGCGTTCTGCATCGCGCGCTTCATTGCGCGGCGGAACATGATGCGCTTCTCGAGCTGCTGGGCGATCGAATCGGCGATCAGCTGCGCGTCGGTTTCCGGCTTGCGGATTTCCTCGATGTTGACGTGCACGGGCACGCCCATCATCTTGGTCAGCGCCGACTTCAGCACTTCGATGTCTTCACCCTTCTTGCCGATGACAACGCCAGGACGCGAGCTGAAAATCGTGATGCGGGCGTTCTTGGCAGGACGCTCGATGACGATGCGGCCGACGGATGCGTTCTTCAGCTTCTTCTTCAGGTAAGCGCGCACTTTCAGGTCTTCGCCGAGCATGCTGGCGAAGTTGCTGTTGCCGGCGTACCAGCGCGAGCCCCAGTTGCGGCTCACTGCAAGACGGAAACCGGTTGGATGTATCTTCTGTCCCATCGCGACTCCTTAGTTACCGACAGTCACGAAAATGTGACAGGATTGTTTAGAGATACGATCGCCACGGCCTTTTGCACGTGCGGTGAAGCGCTTCAGTACAGACGCTTTCTCGACGTAGATGGTCGTAACTTTCAGCTCGTCGATATCCGCGCCATCATTGTGCTCGGCGTTCGCAATGGCGGACTCCAGAACCTTCTTGATGATCACAGCGCCCTTCTTTGGGCTGAACTGCAGGATATTGAGAGCCTGATCAACTTTTTTGCCGCGGATCAGATCGGCGACGAGGCGGCCTTTTTGGGCCGACAGGCGCACGCCACGGAGGATAGCTTTAGTTTCCATATCGGACCTATTTCTTAGCCTTCTTGTCAGCCGCATGGCCCTTGAACGTACGGGTCAGTGCGAATTCGCCGAGCTTGTGACCGACCATGTTCTCGGAAACGTACACCGGCACGTGCTGCTTGCCGTTGTGAACCGCAATGGTCAGACCGATGAAGTCCGGCATGATGGTCGAACGACGGGACCAGGTCTTGATGGGCTTCTTGTCCTTGGTCGCCTGGGCAGTCTCGACTTTTTTCACCAGGTGGGCGTCGCAAAACGGCCCTTTTTTCAATGAACGTGTCATGGTTTATCCTTATTTCTTGCCGCGGCGAGAGACGATCATCGAAGTCGTGCGCTTGTTGCGACGCGTCTTCTTGCCCTTGGTCTGTTGACCCCATGGCGATACCGGATGACGACCAGCTGCAGTACGGCCTTCACCACCACCGTGCGGGTGATCGATCGGGTTCATGACCACGCCACGAACCGTCGGGCGGACACCGCGCCAGCGCATTGCACCCGCCTTACCGATCTTGCGCAGGTTGTGCTCGCCGTTGCCGACTTCGCCAACCGTTGCGCGGCACTCGATGTGCACGCGGCGCACTTCACCGGAACGCAGGCGAACCTGAGCGTAGGTGCCTTCGCGCGCCATCAGCACGACGCCGGCGCCGGCGGTACGCGCCATCTGCGCACCCTTGCCTGGCAGCATTTCGACGCAATGCATCGTGGTGCCGACCGGGATGTTACGCAGCGGCAGGCAGTTGCCCGACTTGATCGGCGCCTCGGAACCGTTCATCACGGTGTCGCCAACGGACATGCCCTTGGTAGCGATGATGTACTTGCGCTCGCCGTCGGCGTAGCACAACAGTGCGATATGCGCACTGCGGTTCGGATCGTATTCAATACGCTCGACCTTCGCCGGGATGCCGTCCTTGTTGCGACGGAAATCAACCACGCGATAGTGCTGCTTGTGACCACCACCGATATGACGGGTGGTGATGTGACCGTTGTTGTTGCGACCAGCGGTCTTGGACTTCTTTTCGACCAAGGCGGCAAACGGACGACCCTTGTACAGGTCGGGCGTTACCACCTTGACCATACCGCGCCGTGCCGGCGAGGTTGGTTTCATTTTAACGAGAGCCATTATTTAGCCTCCTCGGTGAAATTGATTTCCTGACCGGGCTTGAGGCTGACGAAGGCGCGGCGGGTATGGTTGCGGCGGCCCATGAAACGGCCTGCGCGCTTTTGCTTGCCTGCGCGGTTTGCAACCTGAACCGATTCCACTTCGACCTTGAACAGCATCTCGACGGCGGCTTTGATCTCGAGCTTGTTGGCGTCAGGCGTGACCAGAAAAACGACTTGCTCGTTCTTCTCGGCGACGAAGGTGGCCTTCTCGGAAATAACCGGGGCCAGCAGTACCTTCAGCAGGCGCTCTTCGCTGTGTTTAACGTTGTTCATGCCAGCATCTCCTCAATCTTGGCCAGTGCGGCCTTGGTGATCAGGATCTTCTTGTAATGAACCAGCGACACCGGATCGGCGTGGCGCGGCTCGCAAACCAGCACATGCGGCAGGTTGCGCGATGCCAGCAGCAGGTTTTCATCAAGGTTGTCAGTGATCACCAGCACGGAGTCCAGCCCCATGCCCTTCAGCTTCTGCGCCAGCAGCTTGGTCTTGGGCGCATCGACCGACAGGTCTTCAATAATGGACAAACGGTCTTCACGGGCCAGCTGGGACAGGATCGAGCAGATACCTGCGCGATACATCTTCTTGTTGACCTTGTGGGTGAAGTTTTCTTCCGGCGAATTCGGGAAAATCCGGCCGCCTCCGCGCCACAGCGGCGAGGACGACATACCGGCACGGGCGCGGCCCGTACCCTTTTGACGCCACGGCTTCTTGGTGGTGTGCTTGACTTCTTCGCGATCCTTCTGCTTGCGGTTGCCGCTGCGGGCGTTGGCTTGATAAGCCACCACGATCTGATGAATCAGCGCTTCGTTGTAGTCGCGACCGAAAATGGTGTCCGGCGCAGCAACGTTCGATGCAGCCTGACCCTGGTCGTTCAGGAGCTTGAGTTCCATCGTTTATGCTCCCTTCTTAGCTTTGACTTTGACAGCCGGGAAAACCACGACCTGGCCGTTCTTGGCGCCAGGAACGGCACCCTTGACCAGCAACAGCTGGCGCTCGGCGTCGATACGTGCGATTTCGAGGTTCTGGGTCGTCACGGTGACGTCACCCATGTGACCGGTCATGCGCTTACCCGGGAAAACACGACCCGGATCCTGCGCCATACCGATCGAACCCGGCACATTGTGCGAACGGGAGTTACCGTGGGTTGCACGGCCCGACGAGAAGTTGTAGCGCTTGATGGTACCGGCGTAGCCCTTACCGATGGAGGTGCCCTGCACGTCCACTTTCTGGCCCACTTCGAACAGGCTGACAGGAACGACGTCGCCAACCTTCAGTTCGGCGATACGTTCTGCGCTGACGCGGAATTCCTTCAGGATGGTGCCAGCTTCGACGCCTGCCTTTGCGTAGTGACCGGCTGCTGCCTTGTTCACACGCGAAGCGCGACGCTGACCGAATGCGACCTGAACAGCGGTATAGCCGTCTGTTTCAGGCGTTTTGATTTGAGTCACACGGTTGTTGGACACGTCCAGCACGGTAACGGGAATGGTATCCCCGTCATCCGTGAAGATGCGCATCATGCCAACCTTGCGACCAACCAGGCCTTGGCCTTGATCTTGGTTCATTTTTTCTCCATTCCCACCTGCGATTGGGTGGGGCTGATGTTTGTACTACTTGGCTACCGACGCCGCAAAAAACGACGCCGGCCTTAAACTAAGCCGGCAATTATAGCGCGGGACTTTGCTCCATACAACAGAAAGTTGATGAAGTCAAAGCCCCGCGAGACAAAAAAACGACTTATTGCAGCTTGATTTCGACGTCGACGCCAGCCGGCAGGTCGAGTTTCATCAGAGCGTCAACGGTTTTGTCGGTCGGATCGACGATGTCCATCAGACGAACGTGGGTACGGATCTCGAACTGGTCGCGCGAGGTCTTGTTGACGTGCGGGGAACGCAGCACGTCGTAGCGCTGGATGCGGGTCGGCAGGGGAACCGGGCCCTTGACGACGGCGCCGGTACGCTTGGCGGTGTCAACGATTTCCAGTGCGGACTGGTCGATCAGGCGATAGTCGAATGCCTTCAGGCGGATGCGGATTTTCTGGTTCAGCTTGGTAACTGGGGTCGACATGGGAATTATCCTTAAAAGAGCGAGCCGCGGACGGCTCGGCGTCCGCGGTGATGTTTAGTCAAATGACTTTTATGTACTGCAATTAGTCCATGATTTTTGCAACGACGCCGGCGCCGACGGTACGGCCACCTTCGCGGATTGCAAAACGCAGACCTTCTTCCATTGCGATCGGGTTGATCAGCATCACGGTGATCGACACGTTGTCGCCAGGCATGACCATTTCCTTGTCCTTCGGCAGCTCGATCGAACCGGTCACGTCCGTGGTACGGAAGTAGAACTGCGGACGGTAGTTGTTGAAGAACGGGGTGTGACGGCCGCCCTCGTCTTTCGACAGAACGTAGATCTCGCCGGTGAAGTGCTTGTGCGGCTTGATCGAACCCGGCTTGGCCAACACCTGGCCACGCTCGACGTCTTCACGCTTGGTGCCGCGCAGCAGCACGCCAACGTTGTCGCCGGCCTGACCCTGATCCAGCAGCTTGCGGAACATTTCCACGCCCGTGCAGGTGGTCTTCTGGGTGTCGCGAATGCCAACGATTTCGATCTCTTCGCCAACCTTGACGATGCCGCGCTCGACGCGACCGGTCACCACCGTGCCGCGACCCGAGATCGAGAACACGTCTTCCACCGGCAGCAGGAACGCGCCGTCAACGGCACGGTCCGGCGTCGGGATGTAGCTGTCCAGCGCATCGGCCAGCGCCATGATCGACTGCTCGCCCAGCGGACCCTTGTCGCCTTCCAGCGCCAGCTTGGCCGAACCCTTGATGATGGGCAGGTCGTCGCCAGGGAACTCGTACTTCGACAGCAGCTCGCGCACTTCCATTTCCACCAGTTCCAGCAGCTCTTCGTCGTCGACCATGTCGCACTTGTTCAGGTAGACGATGATGTACGGAACGCCAACCTGACGCGCCAGCAGGATGTGCTCGCGGGTCTGCGGCATCGGGCCGTCGGCGGCGGAGCACACCAGGATCGCGCCGTCCATCTGGGCGGCGCCGGTGATCATGTTCTTCACATAGTCGGCGTGGCCCGGGCAGTCAACGTGCGCGTAGTGGCGGTTCTGGGTTTCGTATTCGACGTGAGCGGTGTTGATGGTGATGCCGCGTGCCTTCTCTTCCGGCGCTGCGTCGATCTCGTCGTATTTCTTTGCTTCGCCGCCGAACTTGGCCGACAGAACCGTTGCGATTGCCGCGGTCAGCGTGGTCTTGCCATGGTCGACGTGGCCGATGGTGCCCACATTCACGTGCGGTTTGGTCCGCTCGAATTTACTCTTTGCCATTTGATTCTTCCTTCAAAAAGAACGATGTCTGTGACTGCAAAATTCCGGCCCCGTTCTATCGGGGCCGGAAAGCGGGTATTACTTGCTCTTGGCGCTGATGATTGCCTCGGTGACATTCTTCGGCGCTTCGGCGTAGTGCTTGAATTCCATCGTGTAGGTTGCACGACCCTGGGTTGCCGAACGCAGCGTGGTCGAGTAGCCAAACATTTCCGACAGAGGCACTTCAGCCTTGATGATCTTGCCGCCACCGCCGGCGATTTCATCCATGCCCTGCACCATGCCGCGGCGGGACGACAGGTCGCCCATCACGGTACCGGCGTAGTCTTCCGGCGTTTCCACTTCCACGGCCATCATCGGCTCGAGGATGACCGGGCTGGCCTTGCGGCAAGCTTCCTTGAATGCCATCGAACCGGCCATGCGGAATGCATTTTCGTTCGAGTCAACGTCATGGTAGGAACCGAAGGTCAGCGTGACTTTCACGTCAACCACCGGGTAGCCGGCCATCACGCCGTTGTTCAGCGATTCGCGGACACCCTTTTCAACTGCGGGGATGAATTCACGGGGAATCACGCCGCCCTTGATGGCGTCGATGAATTCGAAGCCCTTGCCCTGCTCCTGCGGCTCGACCGTCACGACCGCGTGGCCATACTGGCCGCGACCACCGGACTGCTTGACGAACTTGCCTTCCACGTCGGAAACCGACTTGCGGATGGTTTCGCGGTAGGCAACCTGCGGCTTGCCGACGGTCGCTTCGACGTTGAACTCACGACGCATACGGTCGACGATGATCTCCAGGTGCAGCTCGCCCATACCACCGATGATGGTCTGGCCCGACTCTTCGTCGGTGCGCACGCGGAACGACGGATCTTCCTGTGCCAGGCGGTTCAGCGCCAGGCCCATTTTTTCCTGGTCGGCCTTGGTCTTCGGCTCGACAGCCTGAGAAATCACCGGCTCCGGGAACACCATGCGCTCCAGGGTAATCACGGATGCCGGATCGCACAGGGTTTCGCCGGTGGTTGCATCCTTCAGGCCGACTGCGGCGGCGATGTCGCCGGCGCGGACTTCCTTGATCTCTTCACGCTGGTTGGCGTGCATCTGCAGAATACGACCCAGGCGCTCCTTCTTGTTCTTCACCGGGTTGAATACGGTGTCGCCCGACTTGATGGTGCCCGAGTAGACGCGGAAGAAGATCAGCTGGCCGACGAACGGGTCGGTCATGATCTTGAATGCCAGCGCCGAGAACTTCTCGTCGTCTTCCGCCTTGCGGGTGACCGGCTCGTCGTTTTCGTCCAGGCCGGAAACCGGCGGGATGTCCACTGGCGACGGCAGGTATTCGATCACGCCGTCGAGCATGGCCTGCACGCCCTTGTTCTTGAACGCGGTGCCGCACATCATCGGCACGATTTCGCCGGCGATGGTGCGCTGGCGCAGCGCGCTCTTGATCTCGGCTTCGGTCAGTTCGCCTTCCTCGAGATACTTGTTCATCAACTCTTCGGTCGCTTCGGCAGCGGCTTCGACCATCTTTTCGCGCCACTCGTTGGCCTGGTCAACCAGGTCGGTCGGGATGTCGCGGTATTCGAACTTCATGCCCTGCGAAGCGTCGTCCCAGTAGATGGCCTTCATCTTGACGAGGTCGACCACGCCCTGGAAGTTCTCTTCCGCGCCGATGGGGATCTGCAGCGGGATCGGGTTTGCCTTCAGGCGAGCGCGCATCTGGTCGTAGACCTTGAAGAAGTTCGCGCCGGTACGGTCCATCTTGTTGACGAATGCCAGGCGGGGCACCTTGTACTTGTTGGCCTGGCGCCATACGGTTTCCGACTGCGGCTGCACACCGCCGACTGCGCAATAAACCATGCAGGCGCCGTCGAGCACGCGCATCGAGCGCTCGACTTCGATGGTGAAGTCAACGTGGCCCGGGGTGTCGATGATGTTGATGTGGTGCTCTGGGAAGTTGTTGCCCATGCCCTTCCAGAAGCAGGTGGTTGCTGCGGAAGTAATGGTGATGCCGCGTTCCTGCTCCTGCTCCATCCAGTCCATGGTCGCTGCGCCGTCATGCACTTCGCCAATCTTGTGATTGACGCCGGTGTAGTACAGCACGCGTTCGGTGGTGGTCGTCTTGCCTGCGTCGATGTGAGCGGAAATGCCGATGTTGCGGTAACGCTCAATGGGGGTCTTGCGAGCCATGATTGATCCTAAATCGTTTAATGAACAAAACCGGGCGCCATTAATTCAGTGAAAACTCATTGAAAAATGTGCCCGGCCTCGTACAGATTGCAGAGATGGAAACCCGCTGCGCGCAGCGCGGCTGCGGGCTCTCCCTATTCTTAGAAGCGGAAGTGCGAGAACGCCTTGTTCGCTTCAGCCATGCGATGGACTTCATCGCGCTTCTTCATCGCGCCGCCACGGCCTTCGGCGGCTTCCATCAGTTCGCCACCCAGACGCTGCGGCATCGATTTTTCGCTGCGCTTCTTGGCAGCTTCGCGCAGCCAGCGCATGGACAGCGCGGCGCGACGGACCGGACGCACTTCAACCGGCACCTGATAGTTGGCACCGCCAACGCGACGGGACTTGACTTCGACCATCGGCTTGCAGTTGGACAGAGCGGCGGAGAACACTTCCAGCGGGTCCTTGCCCGACTTGCTCTGGATGTATTCGAAAGCGCCGTAGATGATGTTTTCGGCAACCGACTTCTTGCCCGACAGCATCAGGGTGTTGACGAACTTGGCGACATCAACATTGCCGAATTTCGGATCCGGCAGGATTTCCCGTTTGGGTACTTCACGACGACGTGGCATTTCAATTCCTTTCGATCTTCAGTTGAGCTGCAGCGCGATCTTTGCTGCCCGCCCGCGGCCAGCCATGCAGACTGACCACTTACTCGACCCATTGGGGGCCGATACCTGTTCCACCGGCTCGCGGCGGAAATTCGATTACTTCTTGCCAGCCTTGGCGCGCTTGGCGCCGTACTTCGAGCGGGCCTGCTTACGGTCCTTGACGCCCTGGGTATCCAGTGCACCGCGCACCATGTGGTAACGCACACCCGGCAAGTCCTTCACACGGCCGCCGCGCAGCAGCACGACGCTGTGTTCCTGCAGGTTGTGGCCTTCACCGCCGATGTACGAAATGACTTCGAAACCGTTGGTCAGACGCACCTTGGCGACCTTACGCAGCGCCGAGTTCGGCTTCTTCGGGGTCGTGGTGTACACGCGGGTGCAGACGCCGCGCTTTTGCGGGCTGTTTTCCAGCGCCGGCGATTTGCTCTTCACCGCGGCGGAAACGCGCGGGTGGCGAATCAGTTGATTGATGGTTGGCATCGTTTCAAATCCAACAAAATTACTGCATTAAAGACACAAACCCGAATACCTGACGGGTTCGGGGACGAAAACTTGGGAAACTTGCGCATGGACAGGACGTTCATGACGCTTTCGATTCAGCTGCAGGGCATAAAGCGTGCCGTGGGCGGGATGTTGCGGACCAAAGAGCGCTTAAGCCGGGAAAGCTTAAATTCGAGAACTCGCGAGTATATGCTTGTCAAGAGCATGGGTCAACTGTTCTTTGAACGGCCTTGTGCGTGAATCCCACGGCAGTGCGGAAGAAAACGAAGTTGCTTTACGGGATAATGGCGGACCTTTCTTTTGCTTCGCGCCATGCGCATTCCATTAAGCCCTTCCTCGCGTCTCATTCTGGCCAGCTACCTGTTGCTGTCGGCATTGCCATTGCTGCCGGCGCTGCTCGGCCGGCCACCGGCAGCGCCCGCGCCGGTGCTGGGAGGAACATTGCTGGGCTGGCTGGCGGTCTGGGCCCTGTTCGGCCGCCCTGTGTTTTTTCATCTGCTGCTGCTTCCCGCGTTTCTCGCGCTGCCGGTGGAAGTCTATCTGCAGCTGTATTTTGGGCAGGGCATCTCGAGTCACCACCTTGGCGTGATCGCGGAAACGGGGCCGATGGAGGCGCTGGAATTCGTCGGTAGTGGCCTGTGGCTGCTGGTTGCGCTGCTGTTGCTGGTGTGCGGCTGGTTCATGCTGGTCTGGCGTGCAACACTGCGTAACCATGAACTGGACTGGCGCGGCACCTCGCGGCTGATCGTGCTGGGGGCATTCTGCGTGGGCGCGGCCGTCTGGGTTTACGGCGGGGCGGCAGTCTCAGGCTCCAGCCCGGCGCTGCGTCAGGCATCGGCGCCGGAACACGAAAAATTGCCCGCATGGGCGCGGATATCGGTGAACGTTCCCCTACTGGCGAGCAGTTGGCCCTACGGGCTGGGTTTTCAGGCCTATGCATTCTGGCGGGAGCGGCGTTACCTGAATCAGCTGGCCGTGCGCAGCAATGCATTCCGGTTTCATGCCCGTCAGGACACCGAGGGCAAGTCGCCGCAGGTGGTGGTCATGGTGCTGGGAGAGTCGTCCCGCGCGGATCGCTGGAGCCTGAACGGCTATGCCCGCCGCACCAATCCCCTGCTTGAACTCGAAGGCAATCTGGTGAGCTTCAGCGACCTGATCACCCCAGTATCGGCGACACGTTTGTCGGTGCCGGTCATCCTGTCGCGCAAGCCGGCGATGCAGAGCCTGCGCGCCGGGTTTTCCGAAAAATCCTTTCTTTCGGCTTACAAGGAGACGGGCTACAAGACATTCTGGCTTTCCAACCAGATGTCGTTCGGGGAATTCGATACGCCGGTATCGGTATTTGCCAAGGAGGCGGACGTCACCCGCTTTTTCAACCTGGGCGGATTCAGGAACGACTCCAGCCACGACGAGGTGCTGCTTGCGCCGCTGGCGCAGGCCATGCGCGATCCTGCCGAAAAGAAGCTGATCGTATTGCATACGCTGGGCAGCCACTGGAATTACAGCCAGCGCTATCCGCGCCAGTTCGATCGCTTCCGGCCTTCGCTGTTCGGCGTGGACAAGCCGGCCTACACCGATCTGAAACTAAAGGCTGAAATCAACAACAGCTATGACAATGCGATCCTCTATACCGACTGGCTGCTTGCGCAGGTCATCGCGCAATTGAAGGCAGCGCCAGTCATGACGGCGATGATGTATGTCGCCGACCACGGACAAACCCTATATGACGGCAGCTGCAAGCTGGCTTTCCATGGCCACAACACCCAGTTCGAGTTTCATGTGCCGGGGCTGGCATGGTATTCGGACTCGTATGGCGCGGCCTATCCGGACAAGGTGGCGCAGTTGCGTCGGCACAGGGGCACGCCGCTGTCGACCGAGAACGTGTTCCATTCGCTGCTGGACATGGCCGGCATACACTATCCGGATGAAAAACCGGGCATGAGCGTTTTCAGCAGGCGACTGGAAAGTCATGTTCGCTACGTTGACAGTTATGGCTGGACCAATTACGACGACGCCGATTTCAAGGGCGACTGCAGGGAAGTCATCGGTCGGAAGACGCCGTTACCACGGGATCGTTAGGCCATTGCGCCGCTGAAATCGGCGAACCCCGACCGGCATAAAAAAACCCCGCATTGCTGCGGGGTTTTGTTTTGAGCGAAAAGCCTGATCAGCCCTGCTCGTCCGTGTTGCCGATGTTGTTGCCGGCAGCCGCCATTTCGGCTTCCGCCTCGGCGATGCGGGCCGCCTTCTCGGATTGCAGCAGCGCGGTGCGCTCTTCCGCCTCCCACGATTCCTTCTCCTTGCGGGCACGGTGGAACGCCAGACCCGTACCAGCCGGGATCAGACGGCCGACGATCACGTTTTCCTTCAGGCCGCGCAGACCGTCGCGCTTGCCCATGATCGCCGCTTCGGTCAGCACGCGGGTGGTTTCCTGGAACGATGCGGCCGAGATGAAGGAGTCGGTCGACAGCGATGCCTTGGTAATACCCAGCAGCACGTTCTCGTAGGTCGCAGGGATCTTGTTCTCCGAGATCACGCGGTCGTTCTCGTCCAGCAGCTCGGAGCGCTCGACCTGCTCGCCCGTGATGTAGCTGGTGTCGCCTGCATCCATCACCTGCACGCGGCGCAGCATCTGGCGAACAATGACTTCGATGTGCTTGTCATTGATCTTCACACCCTGCAGACGGTACACGTCCTGCACTTCGTCGACGATGTAGCGGGCCAGCGCTTCGATACCCAGGAGGCGCAGGATGTCCTGCGGATCGGCCGGACCGTCAACGATCATCTCGCCCTTGTTCACCACCTGGCCGTCATGCACCAGCACCTGCTTGTCCTTGGTGATCAGGAACTCATGCTTGTTGCCGTCCATGTCGGTGATCTCGAGACGCTGCTTGCCCTTGGTCTCCTTGCCGAATGCCACGGTACCGGTGACTTCCGCCAGCATGCCCGCGTCTTTCGGCGAACGCGCTTCGAACAGCTCGGCAACACGCGGCAGACCGCCGGTGATGTCACGGGTCTTCTGCGACTCGGTCGGGATACGGGCCAGCACTTCACCCACCGACACCTGCTGACCGTCCTTCACGGTGATCAGCGCGCCAACCTGGAAGCCGATCGTCACGGCGTGTTCGGTGCCGGCGATCTTCACTTCCTGGCCCTGTTCGTTCAACAGCTTGACCTGCGGACGCAGCGACTTGGTCGCCGAACCGCGACGCTTCGCATCGATGACCACCAGGGTCGAGAGGCCGGTGACCTCGTCGATCTGGCGGGCCACCGTCACGCCCTCTTCCACATTCTCGAACTTCACCGTGCCGGTGTATTCGGTAATGATCGGGCGGGTCAGCGGATCCCAGTTTGCCAGCGCGGTACCGGCCTTGATCGTCATGCCATCCTTGACGATCAGGGTGGCGCCGTACGGCACCTTGTGACGCTCACGCTCGCGGCCGATGTCGTCGGTGATCAGCACTTCGCCGGAACGGGAAATGACGATCTGCTCGCCCTTGCCGTTGGTGACGTAGCGCATGGTCGCCGTGAAGCGCACCGTGCCGTTGGACTTGGCTTCCACCGAGGACGCCACCGCCGCACGCGACGCCGCGCCACCGATGTGGAAGGTACGCATGGTCAGCTGGGTGCCCGGCTCGCCGATCGACTGCGCAGCCACCACACCGACGGCTTCGCCGGAATTGACCAGCACGCCACGGCCCAGATCGCGGCCATAGCAATTCGCGCACAGGCCGTAACGGGTGTCGCAGGTCAGCGGCGTGCGGACCTTGACTTCGTCGATGCCCAGACGCTCGATCTCTTCGACCATGTCTTCGTCCAGCAGGGTGCCGGCGTGGTACAGCGTGGCCTGGCTTTCCGGATTGACGACGTCGGTCGCGGCAACGCGGCCCAGGATACGGTCGCGCAGCGCTTCGATCACTTCACCGCCTTCGACCAGCGCCTTCATCGACGCGCCGTTGGAGGTGCCGCAATCGTCCTCGATCACCACCAGGTCCTGGGTCACGTCGACCAGACGACGGGTCAGGTAACCGGAGTTCGCGGTCTTCAGCGCGGTATCGGCCAGACCCTTACGGGCGCCGTGGGTCGAGATGAAGTACTGCAGAACGTTCAGGCCTTCGCGGAAGTTCGCGGTAATCGGCGTCTCGATGATCGAGCCGTCAGGTTTGGCCATCAGGCCGCGCATGCCGGCCAGCTGGCGGATCTGGGCGGCGGAACCACGGGCGCCGGAGTCGGCCATCATGTAGATCGCGTTGAACGATTCCTGGACGCCCTTGGTGCCGTCGCGCTTGACGACGTCTTCCACCTTCAGCTGTTCCATCATGGCCTTGCCGACTTCGTCGCCGGCCTTGCCCCAGATGTCCACCACCTTGTTGTAACGCTCGCCGGCCGTCACCAGACCGGAAGCATACTGCTGCTCGATCTGCTTGACTTCCTGCTCGGCGGTCGCGATCAGGGTGACCTTCTGCGGCGGCACCAGCATGTCGTCGACGCAGATCGAGATGCCGGCGCGGGTCGCGAGGCGGAAGCCCGACTGCATCAGCTGGTCGGCGAACACCACGGTGGCGCGCAGGCCGCACTTGCGGAACGAGATGTTGATCAGGCGCGAGATTTCCTTCTTCTTCAGCGCGCGGTTCAGCACCGAGAACGGCAGGCCCTTCGGCAGGATCTCGGACAGGATGGCGCGGCCGACCGTGGTCTCGTAGCGAGTCACGGTGCGGTCGAAGCCGGTGCCCTCGGCATTGCGCGGATACTCGACGATACGCACAGTGACGCGGGTGGTCAGCTCAACTTCCTTGTTGTCATAGGCGCGGATCACTTCGGACACGTCCTGGAACAGCATGCCTTCGTTCTTGCCGTTGATCTTTTCGCGGGTCGCGTAGTACAGGCCCAGCACGATATCCTGGGACGGCACGATCGACGGTTCGCCGTTGGACGGGAACAGGATGTTGTTCGATGCCAGCATCAGCGAACGGGCTTCCATCTGCGCCTCGATCGACAGCGGCACGTGCACAGCCATCTGGTCGCCGTCGAAGTCGGCGTTGAAGGCGGCGCAGACCAGCGGATGCAGCTGGATGGCCTTGCCTTCGATCAGCACCGGCTCGAATGCCTGGATGCCCAGGCGGTGCAGCGTCGGCGCACGGTTCAGCATCACCGGATGCTCGCGGATCACGTCTTCCAGGATGTCCCAGACCACCGGCTCCTGCACTTCCACCAGCTTCTTGGCGGCCTTGATCGTGGTCGCCAGGCCCATCAGTTCGAGCTTGTTGAAGATGAAGGGCTTGAACAGTTCCAGCGCCATCAGTTTCGGCAGGCCGCACTGGTGCAGCTTCAGCTGCGGACCAACCACGATCACGGAACGGCCGGAGTAGTCGACGCGCTTGCCCAGCAGGTTCTGACGGAAACGACCGCCCTTGCCCTTGATCATCTCGGCCAGCGACTTCAGCGGACGCTTGTTGGCGCCGGTCATGGCCTTGCCGCGGCGGCCGTTGTCGAGCAGCGAGTCGACGGCTTCCTGCAGCATCCGCTTCTCATTGCGGGTGATGATTTCCGGCGCGCGCAGTTCCATCAGCCGCTTCAGGCGGTTGTTACGGTTGATCACGCGGCGATACAGGTCGTTCAGGTCGGAGGTCGCGAAGCGGCCGCCGTCCAGCGGGACCAGCGGACGCAGTTCCGGCGGCAGCACCGGCAGCACTTCCATGATCATCCACTCGGGCTTGATGCCGGAACGCTGGAAGGCCTCCAGCACTTTCAGGCGCTTGGCGTACTTCTTGATCTTGGCTTCGGACTTGGAGTCCTTCAGTTCCTGGCGCAGCGTGTCGGCGTCGCGGTCGATGTCGATCGAACGCAGCAGCTCACGGATGCCCTCGGCGCCCATGAAGGCGGTGAAGTCGTCACCGTACTCTTCGTACTTGGCGGCATAGTCGTCTTCCGACATGATCTGGCACTTCTTCAGCGGGGTCATGCCAGGATCGGTCACGACATAGGCTTCGAAGTACAGCACGCGCTCGATGTCGCGCAGCGTCATGTCGAGCACCATGCCCAGACGCGACGGCAGCGACTTCAGGAACCAGATATGCGCGGTCGGCGAAGCCAGTTCGATATGGCCCATGCGCTCGCGGCGCACCTTGGCCAGCGTGACTTCCACGCCGCATTTCTCGCAGATGACGCCACGATGCTTCAGGCGCTTGTACTTGCCGCACAGGCACTCGTAGTCCTTGATCGGGCCAAAGATCTTGGCGCAGAACAGGCCGTCGCGCTCGGGCTTGAAGGTACGGTAGTTGATGGTTTCCGGCTTCTTGACTTCGCCGTAGGACCAGGAACGGATTTTGTCGGGCGACGCGAGACCAATCTTGATCGCGTCGAATTGTTCATTTTGCTGAACTTGCTTGAATAGATCGAGCAGTGCTTTCATCTATCACTCCAGGTAGGCGTGAAAAAACTTGTTTGTAAGACCGAGCGGCAACCGGCCATTATCCCCCGGAGTGGCATCCCTTGCAGGACGCCGCCCCGGGGCAGGCAGATCAGTCGCGCTCCAGGTCGATGTCGATACCCAGCGAGCGGATTTCCTTCACCAGCACGTTGAAGGATTCCGGCATGCCGGCATCGATCACGTGATCGCCCTTGACCAGGTTCTCGTACACCTTGGTCCGGCCGTTCACGTCGTCCGACTTCACCGTCAGCATTTCCTGCAGCACGTAGGACGCGCCGTAGGCTTCCAGTGCCCACACTTCCATCTCGCCGAAACGCTGGCCGCCGAACTGCGCCTTGCCGCCCAGCGGCTGCTGGGTCACCAGCGAGTACGGGCCGGTGGAACGGGCATGCATCTTGTCGTCCACCAGATGGTGCAGCTTGAGCATGTGCATGTAGCCGACCGTCACGGTGCGCTCGAAGGCTTCGCCGGTTCGGCCGTCGTACATCGTGACCTGGTTCTTCGACGGGGTCATGCCCAGCTTGGCGGCGATGTCGTCCGGATAGGCCAGATCCAGCATGCGGTGGATTTCCTTCTCGTGCGCGCCGTCGAACACCGGCGTGGCGAACGGAACGCCCTTCTTCAGGTTTTCCGCCAGCGTCAGGATCTCCACGTCGGTCATGCTTTCGATGTCTTCCGGCTTGCCCGATTCGTTGTAGATCGTGGTCAGGAAGGTGCGCAGCTCGGCTGCCTTGGCTTGCGCGGCCATCATTTCGCCGATGCGCAGGCCCAGGCCCTTGGCGGCCCAGCCCAGGTGGACTTCCAGCACCTGGCCGACGTTCATCCGCGACGGCACGCCCAGCGGGTTCAGCACGATGTCGGCCGGGGTACCGTCCGCCATGTAGGGCATGTCCTCGATCGGCACGATGCGGGAAACCACACCCTTGTTGCCGTGGCGGCCTGCCATCTTGTCGCCAGGCTGCAGGCGACGCTTCACTGCCAGGTAGACCTTGACCATCTTCTGCACGCCCGGCGGCAGTTCGTCGCCTTGGGTCAGCTTCTTGCGCTTCTCTTCAAACGCCAGGTCGAACTGGTGACGCTTCTCGGCGATGGATTCCTTGATGGCTTCCAGCGCTGCAGCGGCATCGTCGTCGGCCGGACGGATGTCGAACCAGTGGTACTTGTCCAGGTCGTCCAGGTAGGCCTTGTCGATCGCGGTGCCCTTGACGATCTTCTTCGGACCGCCGTTGACCACCTTGCCGATCAACATCTTTTCCAGACGCTGGAAGGCGTCGCCTTCCACGATGCGCAGCTGGTCGTTCAGGTCCAGGCGGTAGCGCTTCAGTTCGTCGTCGATGATCTGCTGGGCGCGCTTGTCGCGCTGGATGCCTTCGCGGGTAAAGACCTGCACGTCGATCACGGTACCGACCATGCCGGACGGAACGCGCAGCGAGGTGTCCTTCACGTCGGATGCCTTTTCGCCGAAGATCGCGCGCAGCAGCTTCTCTTCCGGCGTCAGCTGGGTCTCGCCCTTAGGGGTGACCTTGCCGACCAGGGTATCGCCCGCCTCGACTTCAGCGCCGATGTAGACAATGCCCGACTCGTCCAGACGCGCCAGCTGGTTTTCCGCCAGGTTGGAGATATCACGGGTGATTTCTTCCGCGCCCAGCTTGGTGTCGCGCGCCACCACAGACAGCTCCTCGATGTGGATCGAGGTATAGCGGTCGTCGGCAACGACTTTTTCGGAGATCAGGATCGAATCTTCGAAGTTGTAGCCGTTCCACGGCATGAAGGCCACCAGCATGTTCTGGCCCAGAGCCAGCTCGCCCAGGTCGGTCGATGCGCCGTCGGCGATCACGTCGTTGCGGGCAACCCGGTCGCCCACCTGCACGATCGGACGCTGGTTGATGTTGGTGTTCTGGTTGGAACGGGTGTACTTGATCAGGTTGTAAATGTCGACACCGACTTCGCCAGCCTGCGCTTCATCGTCATTCACGCGGATCACCACGCGGCCGGCGTCGATGTAGTCAACCACGCCGCCACGCAGTGCCTGCACCGTGGTGCCGGAGTCGACCGCCACCGTGCGCTCGATGCCGGTGCCGACCAGCGCCTTTTCCGGGCGCAGGCAGGGCACGGCCTGACGCTGCATGTTGGCGCCCATCAGCGCGCGGTTCGCGTCATCGTGCTCGAGGAACGGGATCAGCGATGCCGCGACCGAGACGATCTGGCCAGGCGCCACGTCCATGTACTGCACGCGCTCCGGCGACACCAGGATGGTTTCGCCGGCTTCACGGGCCGACACCAGCTCGTCCGACAGCGTGCCCTCTTCGTTGATGGTCGCATTCGCCTGGGCGATGATGTAGCGGCCTTCCTCGATCGCGGACAGGTAGTCGATCTGGCTGGTGATCTTGCTGCCTTCGACCTTGCGGTACGGGGTTTCCAGGAAGCCGTATTCGTTCAGGCGGGCATACAGCGCCAGCGAGTTGATCAGGCCGATGTTCGGGCCTTCAGGCGTTTCGATCGGGCAGACGCGGCCGTAGTGGGTCGGATGCACGTCGCGCACCTCGAAGCCGGCACGCTCGCGGGTCAGGCCGCCCGGTCCGAGTGCGGAAACGCGGCGCTTGTGCGTGATTTCCGACAGCGGGTTGGTCTGGTCCATGAACTGCGACAGCTGCGACGAACCGAAGAACTCGCGGATGGCTGCCGAGATCGGCTTGGAATTGATCAGGTCGTGCGGCATCAGGTTGTCCGCTTCGGCCTGGCCGAGGCGCTCCTTGACGGCGCGCTCGACGCGCACGAGGCCGGCGCGGAACTGGTTTTCCGCCAGTTCGCCGACGCAACGCACGCGACGGTTGCCCAGATGATCGATATCGTCGACTTCGCCGCGGCCATTGCGCAGTTCCACCAGGATCTTGATCACGGCCAGCACGTCTTCGTTCGACAGCGTCATGGCGCCGGTGAGTTCATCGCGGCCGATGCGGCGGTTGAACTTCATGCGGCCCACGGCCGACAGGTCGTAGCGGTCTTCGTTGTAGAACAGGCCGTTGAACAGCGCCTCGACCGAATCTTCGGTCGGCGGCTCGCCGGGGCGCATCATGCGGTAGATCGCGATGCGGGCGGCAGTCTGGTCGGCGGTGTCGTCGGTGCGCAGTGTCTGCGAGATGTAGGCGCCCTGGTCCAGGTCGTTGGTGTACAGCGTCTGGATGTTGGCAACGTTGGCATCGCGCAGGCGGCCCAGCAGCTCTTCGGTCAGCTCGTCATTGGCGTTGGCCACGACTTCGCCGGTGTCGGCGTCGACGATGTTGGTCGCCAGCACGCGGCCCAGCAGATAGTCTTCCGGCACTGAAATGTGCTTGATGCCCGACGATTCGATCTCGCGCACATGACGTGCGTTGATGCGCTTGTCCTTGGCGACGATGACCTTGCCTTCACGGTCGGTGATGTCGAAGCGCGCGACTTCACCGCGCAGCCGCTCGGACACGAACTCGAGTTCGGCGCCGTCGGAACGCAGGGTGAAGTTGTCGAAGACGAAGAAGTTGGCCAGGATCTGCTCGACCGTCATGCCGATGGCCTTCAGCAGGATCGTGACCGGCATCTTGCGGCGACGGTCGACGCGGAAGAACAGGATGTCCTTCGGATCGAATTCGAAGTCCAGCCATGAGCCGCGGTAGGGAATGATCCGTGCCGAGAACAGCAGCTTGCCCGAGGAATGGGTCTTGCCGCGGTCATGCTCGAAGAACACGCCCGGGGAACGGTGCAGCTGGGACACGATCACGCGCTCGGTGCCGTTGATCACGAAGGAACCGGTGGTGGTCATGAGCGGCAGTTCGCCCATGTAGACTTCCTGCTCCTTCATTTCCTTGACGACCGGCTTGGTCGGCGATTCCTTGTCCAGGATCACCAGGCGCACCTTGGCGCGCAGCGGCGAGGCGAAGGTCAGGCCGCGCTGCTGGCATTCCTTGACGTCAAACGGCGGATCGCCCAGCACATAGGAAAGAAATTCGAGACGCGCAAAGCCGTTGTGCGAAACGATGGGGAAAATCGAGGTGAAGGCAGACTGCAGGCCTTCGTTCTTGCGCAGCGACGGGGCCTTGTCCGCCTGCAGAAAGCCGGTATAGGATTCGAGCTGGGTTGCAAGCAGGAATGGTACGTGGTGAACGTTGGCGCGCTTCGCGAATGATTTGCGAATGCGTTTCTTCTCAGTAAATGAGTAGTGCATGAACACTCCGTGAGTGACAGGAAGGATAGAGAATTCAGGATTCGACACGGATGGCGCGATATGGCTGCGTTTTCCGGGATCTGCGAAACCTCAAGTCTCGGCCCTTCAAATCTGTGATTTAATAGACCGCCTTTGCGGGCGGGTGTTGCATGGTTCCGGTACGATCGTCTTCAAAGTCCGAAAACGACAAAGGAGCCAAAGCCGAGCCCTTCCTTTTTGGAAAGGGCTCTGCGCTTTGACTCATGCGCTGTATGTCGCGCTAGCAGGCCGCAATTACTTGATTTCTGCTTTTGCGCCAGCTTCTTCCAGCTTCTTCTTCGCTGCTTCAGCGTCAGCCTTCGATACACCTTCCTTCAGAGGCTTCGGTGCACCGTCAACCAGGTCCTTGGCTTCTTTCAGGCCCAGACCGGTGATTTCGCGGACTGCCTTAATGACGCCAACCTTGTTTGCGCCGAAGTCGGCCAGGATCACGGTGAACTCGGTCTGCTCTTCAGCAGCGGCTGCACCAGCGCCTGCGCCAGCTGCCGGGCCGGCGACGGCCATTGCTGCTGCGGAAACGCCAAACTTCTCTTCGAATGCCTTCACCAGGTCATTCAGGTCCATCACGGACATCTGACCTACGGCTTCGAGGATGTCTTCTTTGCTAATTGCCATTTGAAACTCCTAAATTGATTCGATAGTTACATCAAGTCGTCATTGACGCGAACGAAACAGGCCTGATCAGCCTGCTTCCGCCGGTGCTGCAGCCTCTTCGGCTGCGGCGCCGCCGCCGTTCTTTTCCGCCAGGGCGGCGAGTGCACGGGCAAATCCGGATACCGGCGCCTGCATGATGCCCATCAGCTGGGACAGCAGAACTTCACGGGTCGGGATGTTAGCCAGCGCTGCAACGCCTGCCTTGTCCAGCGGCTTGCCTGCGTAGTTACCACCACGGATGACCAGCTTGTCATTGCCCTTGGCAAAGTCCGACAGGACCTTGGCAGCGGCGACAGCATCGTCCGAGATCGCATAGATCAGCGGACCGGTCATGTCGTTGGCGAGTCCGGAGAACGCGGTACCTTCTACTGCACGGCGAGCCAGCGTGTTTTTCAACACACGCAGGTACACGCCCTGGTCACGCGCCTTGGAACGCAGTTGCGTCATTTGACCGACTTGGATGCCACGGTATTCAGCCAGGGCGATGGTCTGTGCCGATGCGATCTTGGCAGAGATTTCTTCGACTACGGCCTGTTTTTCATTCCGATTGAGACCCACGGTCAAGCTCCAAAAATGATGCTTGGCGCCTACACAGCCGGTTGGCTGCTTGCCTTGCATCGGTTCGAACACGGCGTCCGAAGTCAGGAGTTCACTGCTGTTGCGGTACTGCATGCACAGCGGGCAGACTACAAAACTTGTTCGGGCTCGCCATCTGCGTTGGGTGCTTCGGGATCGCTCCCTCGGCTATTAACATGGTGCACAAGCTGCATGCACTTCCGCCCAACGGTCTTTGATTGCCCGGGCCTTCATCCAACAGCGACTCCGGCCCGGCCCAAAGATGCGCCCCGCGCGGTGTTTCGCGCAGGGTCTTGATTCAGTACTTAAGCAGCCAGGGTGGTCTGGTCCACGCGTACGCCGGCGCCCATGGTGGACGACAGCGAAACCTTGCGCAGATAGATGCCCTTGCTGGTGGCCGGCTTGGCCTTGTTCAGTGCGTCGATCAGGGCAACCAGGTTGCTCTTCAGGTCGGCGTCAGCGAAATCCTTGCGGCCGATGGTCGCGTGGATGATGCCTGCCTTGTCGGTACGATATTGCACCTGACCTGCCTTGGCGTTCTTCACGGCGGTTGCGACGTCGGGGGTCACGGTGCCAACCTTGGGGTTAGGCATCAGGCCGCGCGGTCCCAGGATCTGGCCCAGGGTACCGACGATACGCATGGTGTCCGGCGAAGCGATCACGATGTCGAACGGCATGTCGCCGGCCTTGATGCGCTCTGCCAGGTCTTCCATGCCGACCACTTCGGCGCCGGCAGCCTTGGCTGCTTCAGCCTTGTCGCCGCTGGCGAACACGGCCACGCGCACGCTCTTGCCGGTGCCGGCAGGCAGTACGACGGAACCGCGGACAACCTGGTCCGATTTCTTTGCATCCACGCCCAGCTGAACCGAAACGTCGATCGATTCATTGAACTTGGCGGTGGCGCATTCCTTGATCAGCGCGATCGCGTTGTCGAAGGGATAAACCTTGGTGCGGTCAACTTTGGCCTTGATTGCCTTGGCGCGCTTGGACAGATTAGCCATTACAGACCCTCCACCGTGATGCCGATGGAACGTGCGGAGCCAGCGATCGTGCGCACGGCTGCATCCATGTCGGCAGCGGTCAGATCTGGCCGCTTGGTTGTTGCGATTTCTTCAGCTTGTGCGCGGGTGATGCTGCCGACTTTGTCGGTGTGCGGACGAGCGGAACCCTTGGTGATGCCGGCTGCCTTCTTGATCAGCACGGTTGCCGGCGGGGTCTTCATCACGAAGGTGAAGGACTTGTCGGCGAACGCGGTGATGACGACAGGAATGGGCAGACCAGGCTCGACACCCTGGGTCTGGGCGTTGAACGCCTTGCAGAATTCCATGATGTTCAGGCCGCGCTGACCCAGCGCCGGGCCGATCGGGGGAGACGGATTTGCTTTACCAGCTGGCACTTGCAGCTTGATATAGCCTATGATTTTCTTTGCCATGATGCTTCCAGTTTGAGTGAGTGTTAGCGCCGCTGCGAAGTACTAGCCCTCGCGGGGGCTCCTCGTTTGATGCATGCCGGTTTCGCAATGGATGCAGCGCCCGGCATGGGCGCTTTTGCTGCAGTTGCTGCTTAAACTTTTTCGACCTGGCCGAATTCGAGTTCGACCGGCGTTGCGCGCCCGAAGATCGTGACTGAAACGCGAACCTTGGATTTTTCGTAGTTGACTTCCTCGACGTTGCCGTTGAAGTCGGTGAACGGACCATCCTTGATGCGCACCAGTTCGCCCACTTCGTACAGCACCTTGGGACGCGGCTTCTCGATGCCTTCCTGCATCTGGTGCAGGATCTTGTCGACTTCGTGCGGCGGGATCGGCGTCGGCTTGTTGGACTTGCCGCCGATGAAGCCGGTCACCTTGCTGGTGTTCTTGACCAGGTGCCAGGTGTCGTCGGTCATTTCCATTTCGACCAGCACATAGCCAGGGAAGAAGCGGCGCTCGGTCACGGACTTGTGACCATTCTTGACTTCGATGACTTCCTCGGTCGGCACCAGGATTTGGCCGAACTTGTCTTCCATGCCGGCGCGCGCAATACGCTCGGTCAGTGCGCGCTGTACGCTCTTTTCCATTCCGGAATAAGCGTGCACCACGTACCAGCGCTTGTTGCCGGTCGGCGCGGTGACTGCGGCCTCGCTCGGCACGCCGTCTTGCAGATTGTCGCTCATTATCGTTTCCAGCCCAGGATCAAGTCGTACAACAGGAATTCCAGTATCTTGTCCGTGCCCCAGAGAAAGATTGCCATCATCAGCACGAAGCCGAAGACGACCGCAGTGATCTGCATGGCTTCCTTGCGGGTAGGCCAGACGACTTTCTTGGTTTCACGGACAGACTCTTTGGCGAATGCCAGAAAGCCTTGGCCGGACAGCGAAGTCCAGAGAAGGCCGATGGCAACCACGAGACCGGCAAGCAGTGCGCCGGTGCGCACCAGGGTGGACTGGCCTGCCAGCAGATAGAAACCCACTACACCGGCAATAGCAGCGCAAATAGCCAGGCCGACCTTCATCTTGTCGCCTGACGTATTGACGGTCTGCACGGGTTGATTAGCCATACAATTTTACTTTCGGTGCCCTGCACCTGAAACGGTGGCAGGGGCGGAGGGCCTCGAACCCCCGACCTTCGGTTTTGGAGACCGACGCTCTGCCAATTGAGCTACGCCCCTACGTTAAAACGGTAAAACCCGGAACCGTCGAGACTGCCGCGCCGGAGACCGGCGCCGGCAGCAGACTTTTCCTTAGTCCATGATTTTTGCAACGACGCCGGCGCCGACGGTACGGCCACCTTCGCGGATTGCAAAACGCAGACCTTCTTCCATTGCGATCGGGTTGATCAGCATCACGGTGATCGACACGTTGTCGCCAGGCATGACCATTTCCTTGTCCTTCGGCAGCTCGATCGAACCGGTCACGTCCGTGGTACGGAAGTAGAACTGCGGACGGTAGTTGTTGAAGAACGGGGTGTGACGGCCGCCCTCGTCTTTCGACAGAACGTAGATCTCGCCGGTGAAGTGCTTGTGCGGCTTGATCGAACCCGGCTTGGCCAACACCTGGCCACGCTCGACGTCTTCACGCTTGGTGCCGCGCAGCAGCACGCCAACGTTGTCGCCGGCCTGACCCTGATCCAGCAGCTTGCGGAACATTTCCACGCCCGTGCAGGTGGTCTTCTGGGTGTCGCGAATGCCAACGATTTCGATCTCTTCGCCAACCTTGACGATGCCGCGCTCGACGCGACCGGTCACCACCGTGCCGCGACCCGAGATCGAGAACACGTCTTCCACCGGCAGCAGGAACGCGCCGTCAACGGCACGGTCCGGCGTCGGGATGTAGCTGTCCAGCGCATCGGCCAGCGCCATGATCGACTGCTCGCCCAGCGGACCCTTGTCGCCTTCCAGCGCCAGCTTGGCCGAACCCTTGATGATGGGCAGGTCGTCGCCAGGGAACTCGTACTTCGACAGCAGCTCGCGCACTTCCATTTCCACCAGTTCCAGCAGCTCTTCGTCGTCGACCATGTCGCACTTGTTCAGGTAGACGATGATGTACGGAACGCCAACCTGACGCGCCAGCAGGATGTGCTCGCGGGTCTGCGGCATCGGGCCGTCGGCGGCGGAGCACACCAGGATCGCGCCGTCCATCTGGGCGGCGCCGGTGATCATGTTCTTCACATAGTCGGCGTGGCCCGGGCAGTCAACGTGCGCGTAGTGGCGGTTCTGGGTTTCGTATTCGACGTGAGCGGTGTTGATGGTGATGCCGCGTGCCTTCTCTTCCGGCGCTGCGTCGATCTCGTCGTATTTCTTTGCTTCGCCGCCGAACTTGGCCGACAGAACCGTTGCGATTGCCGCGGTCAGCGTGGTCTTGCCATGGTCGACGTGGCCGATGGTGCCCACATTCACGTGCGGTTTGGTCCGCTC
>NZ_JACYOX010000016.1 GCF_015352955.1 Noviherbaspirillum soli | reverse complement strand
GCAGGTGGAACTGATCAAGCGCAACCGCGCCACTGCCGCCGCCGACAAGCCGCGGGATGGCCGGGTCAACCGCGGCATCCACCTGTCCATCAACGGCATCGCGGCCGGACTGCGCAACACCGGCTGACAACCCTTAACCCACCACCGGAGGACGCATCATGACCAAAGCTGTCTGGAACCAGGCCGTCATTGCCGAGGCTGCGCAGGAAGACATCGTCGTAGTCGAGGGCAACCGCTATTTCCCCGCCGCATCCGTCAACAACGCAATGCTGCGTCCGAGCGCCACGCACACCACCTGCCCGTGGAAAGGCATCGCCAGCTATTACGACGTGGTGGTCGATGGCCAGGTCAACAAGGACGCGGCCTGGTACTATCCCGAGCCCAAGGATGCAGCCAGCGAAATCGCCGGCCGCGTGGCGTTCTGGCGCGGGGTGACAGTGGCGGATTAGAACCCACTTGGCCCCACTGGTTTGTCGCTGCTAGCGCATTTCCAACCTGACTGGCATCAGCCGGCCAAGCAAGATTGCCTTTGGAAGATTCACCCAGGGGTTGGTAGGGTGCAATACCCGAAGGGCATTGCACCGCGGTCGCATACCGTAAAGATCATCTCAAGGACCTTCGCTGGTCCACGCATGGTGGAATGCCCCTTCGGGGTATTCCACCCTACGGCATCAGGGGCATGCCAAGGGCGCAGGACGCGAGGTGCGCCGCACCTGGGTCTGCGGCATGAGGCTAGTCTGGCCAAATTCGCTCTAGCCGCGTTGCCGCCGGCGCTGCGTTGCGGCTGTTCGCCGCAGCCCCGCTACGGCTTAGCGCTACCCTCGCATGCCCCTTGTTCCGGCATCAATTTGCCTCGGTCTTTCCCGAGTCCGACAGGCCAGAGGCGGTCCTAGCGCGACGCCGACTGCGCGGCGCGCACAGCCTGCGCCACCTGCACGCTCATCGCCGACAGCGCCTTCCCATAAGCAGCGGCAATGGCGTCATAGCCGCCCGGTCCGGTCGGCTCGGTGGCGGCGAAGCGGCCGCTGCCCAGTTCCTTGCCGCCCTCCTGACGCAGCGTCCATAGCGCCTGGACGGCCACGCTGTCATTGAGCGTCGCGTCGAAACGCTCGATATCCACCGCTACCCGGTAGGCCGCGTTGCGGCCTGCCTGGCCGTCATGCACGCTGACCTGGGCATCGGGCAGTTGCGCGCCGACGCCGGCGGCAAGCGCCCGGGCGATCTCGCTCCTGAGCGAACCCGCCCAGCGGTGCTTGTCAAGGATCTCGACCCGGTTTGGCCCTTCCCTGACCACCATCTGCGTGCGGTCCAGCGCTTCCGGCACCCGCACTGGGCCGATTGCCACGCCGTAGCGCGCCGGCGCGGACGCCGTCGCTACGGGCGCGGGCGCCATCGCGCTGGCCGGCGCCAGCGTGTAGAACCTGTCCTTGGGCGCCGTGCCGCACGCAGCCAGCAGAATGGTCATTGCAATGCAGCCAATGGCGGCGCGGGCTTTTCCTGTCATGTCAATCGCCTTTCTTGCCGCGTATCAGCGACTCCGGATGCCGGCTCAGGTAGTCGGCCAGGTCCTGCAGGGTGCGCGCGGCGCGGCTGACCTCGGTCAGCGTGTCGCGCAGGTCGGACTGCACCGGGGCATCCGATGCCAGTGTGCGTTCGGCATTGCCCAACGCCTTGCGCGCCGATTCCAGCGTGCCGCGCAGTTCCGGCACGACGCTGCTGTCGACCTGCTTCAGGGTGCTGTTGGCGCTCTTCAGCGTTGTGTCCAGGGTCTTCAGCGCGCGGCTGAGGTCATTGCCTATCGTGTCGAAAGGCACTTTCTCCAGCTTGCCGGCGATATTGCCCAGGGTCTGCTGTATGTCTTCCAGCGCGCCCGGGGCGGTCGGCAATTCCACCGGCTGCTTGTTCCAGTCGATCTTGGCCTTCGGCGCCTTGGGGAAGAAATCCAGCGCCACGTACAGCTGGCCGGTCAGCAGGTTGGCGCTCTTCAACTGGGCGCGGAAACCGCGCGCCACCATCCGGTCCAGCAGTTGCTGCGGATTGCGCTCCATCGCCGACATCTCCGGCGCGCCGGGACGGTAACGGGCGCGCATGCGCTCCGGATAGATGTCGATCTCCACCGGGAAGCGCACCACCTTGTCTTCACGGTCGTACTCGATGCTGACCGACTTCACCTCGCCCAGCGGTATGCCGCGGAAATCCACCTGCGCGCCGGGCGCCAGGCCGCGCAGCGACTCGTCGAAGTACAGCACATAGCTGTGCACTTCCCGGCTGATCAGCTTCAGCGCCGACGCCTTGTTGTCGTAGAGCGGGAACATGGTGTCGGCCAGGGCGGGATCGCCGGCCGCGGTTTCCTCCGGCGCCTGGAAGGAAATGCCGCCGACGATAATGGATGTCAGCGACTCGGTGTTGAGCTTCACGCCCGAGGATTCAATCGACACGTCGATGCCGCTGGCATGCCAGAAGCGGGCATTGGTGGTCACCAGGCGGTCGTGCGGCGCATTGACAAATACTTCCAGCGTGATGCCCTTGCCGTTTTCATCGAGCTTGTAGGCCGTGATGCTGCCCACTTCCACCCGCCGGTAGTACACCGGCGCGCCGACATACAGCGAACCGATGTCGTCGGCATGCAGCTTGAAGCGCCGGCCCGGCAGGTCCGATGGAATCGGCGGCGGCGTCTCCAGGCCCTTGAAGTCCCACTTCTCTTCCTCCGACTTGCCGGCATCGAGGCCGATATAGGCGCCGGACAGCAGCGTGCCCAGGCCGCTGATGCTGTTCAGTGTCACCCGGGGGCGCACTACCCAGAATTTGGTGTCGGCCACCAGCAGGTCCTCGGCCTGCTTGGCCATCTTGGCGGTGACGATCACATGGCTGCGGTCCTTGGCGATGGCGATCGCCGACACGGTGCCGATGTCGACCTCCTTGTAGCGCAGCTTGGTCTTGCCGGCTTCCAGGCCGTCGGCATTGGCGAATTCGATGGTGACGGTGGGACCGCGCTGCATCAGGTAATGAATCGCCACCCAGCCGCCCACCAGCGCCGCCACCAGCGGAATCAGCCAGACGATGTTGACCGCCCAGCGCCGCTTGGGCACATTCAACGCCTCGGGAATCGGGGATGCGGCTTGCGGCAGCTTGTCTTCACTCACGGGCATCTCCAGCAGCGTCCCAGATCAGGCGCGGGTCGAAGGTATGGGCGGCGACCATGGTCACCACGACCACCGCGCCGAAGGCCAGCGCGCCGGGTCCGACCTCGATCGATGCCAGCGTGCCGACCTGCACCAGCGTCACTGTCAGCGCCACGACATAGATATCCAGCATCGACCAGCGGCCGACGAACTCCACCAGCCGGAACAGCTGGGTGCGCTGCAGCGCGCGGCGCCGGCTCTTCAGCTGCACCGACACCAAGAGCCAGGTCAGCGCCAGCAGCTTGGTCAGCGGCACCACGATACTGGCGATGAATACCAGGCCGGCGATCATCCACGAGCCGCTTTCCCAGAACATCAGGATGCCGCTCATGATGGTGTCGCTCTCGGCGGTGAGCAGCGCCCGGCTTTCGAGGATGGGCAGCAGGTTGGCCGGGATGTAGAGGATATAGGCGAGGATGACCAGCGCCCAGGTGCGGGAAATGCTGTCGGGCTTGCGCGCATGCAGCCGCGCATGGCATCTCGGGCAATGGCCGCGCGCATGCGCCGGCAGGCGTGACAGCATGCCGCAGCTGTGGCAGGAGACCAGGCCCTGCTGCAGGGCGGAAGGCATCAGGCGCTCCCATCGCGCGCCGGTCGTACCGGTGTTTTCATTGCAGGCTTTCCTTCATGTCCAGCGCCGTCTCGCGCTCCTCCACCCAACCCCAGAAATCGCGCACGCTGAAGGCCGAAGCCGCCATGGTGAAGAACACGATCAATGCGCAGAACGACCACAGGGACACGCCGGGAATGATGTTGGCAAAGTCGGTCAGCTTGACCAGGGTGACCAGCACGCCCAGCAGCATGATTTCCATCATGCTCCACGGATGGATGGCCAGCACCAGCCGGAACACTGCCGGCGTATCCGGCGCTATTCGGCCCAGCGCCAGCGGCACCAGCAGATACAGCATGCAGGCGATCTCGATGGCCGGCAGCACGATGGTCGTCAGCAGCACCAGCGTGGCGACCAGTTCGCGCCCCTGGTTGTAGACGGTGACCACGGTATTGATCAGGGTTGCCTCGACATGCGCGCCCTGCACTTCCAGCACCGCGATCGGGAACAGGTTGGAGACCACCAGCAGCACCGCGCAGCTCGCCATCAGCGCCAGCATCAGCGGCAGGCTGGCGCGGGTGCCACGGTAGAGCACGCTGTTGCAGCGGCTGCAGTGGGCATCGGCATGGCTGCCCAGCGCCACTTCATATTGCAGCAGGTCGCACTCCCCGCAGGCGATCAGCCGCGCCCCGCTGGCCAGTGCTGGCGCCGGCAAGGTTGGGGTCGGGTCGTTTCCAGGCTCGGGATTCACGCGTAGGGCTGAAGGGAAAAGGTGGCCAATGGCAATATGATCAACAGGCTATCCTATGACGCGCAGCTGAACAATAGGCGGCGCGCCTGATGCGCACGAGCGTTATCCCAACGCAATCCATGCGATTGCGGTCACGGCGCCGGTTCAGCGCACCAATGCCTTGACCACTGGCCATTGTCTTCGGGAAATCGGAAGGCGTTCCGCGACATCGCGCAGGATCACCTGCCATGCTTCCTGCCCGCGCTCGCTCTCGCCGTCGGCGCCCACCACGCCGCGCTCGACGCCCATGATGGCCTTGCGCGCCACCAGGGTGTTGCGATGGACGCGGACGAACACATCGTCCAGTTCTTCCTCGATGGAAGACAGCGAGTCCTCGATCAGGTAGTCGCGGGTGCGGGTGCGCAGGGTCACGTATTTCAGCTCGGCCTTCAGGTACAGCACGTCCGTGACCGGCACCAGCAGCAGGCGGTCGCGCTCGTGCACGGTGAAATGCGCCCGTCGCGGCGTCGCTTCGGCAGTGCCGCTGCTGCGGCCGCGCAAGGTGGCGACGCGCTTCAGGGCCTGCGCCAGCCGCGCCGCCCGTACCGGCTTGACCAGATAGTCCAGCGCATGCACGTCGAAGGCGTTGAGCGCATAGTCCTCGTGGGCGCTGACGAACACCACCGCCGGCATTTCCTCTCCTTCCCGCGCAAGGCGCGCGGCCAGGTCCAGCCCGCTCATGCCGGGCATCTGGATATCCAGCAGCACGATGTCGGGACGGGTATCGACGATGCCCTGCAGCGCGCCGGCGGCGTCGCTGGCCTGGCCGACCAGTTCATTCGGACACTCTTCCGCGATATCGGCCAGCAGGATGGCCAGCCGCGACCTGGCATGCTCCTCATCGTCCACGATGAATATGCGTTGACTCATTAACTCTCCTTGACATAGGGAAAGCGCAGGCGCACTTCGAAAAAGCCGCGCGCTATCGTCGTCACCAGGTGCGCCTCGACGTCGTACAGCAGCGCCAGGCGTTCCCGGATATTGTCCAGCGCCATATGGTTGCCGGGCGAACTGCGGTCAGGATGATGCGGATTGATCACTGCAATGTCCAGCCTGTCGCCCCATCGGCTCAGGTGGATCTGCACCAGCATCGGCTCGCGCGCCGGTTCGACGCCATGATGGACCGCGTTTTCCAGCAGCGGCTGCAGCAGCAGCGACGGAATTTGCGCGCTGTGCAGCACTTCGTCGCTCATGTTGGTCAGCTCCCACTCCACCTGCAGACGCTCGCCGAGGCGGATTTTCTCGATGGAAAGATATTGTTCGCACAGCCGCAATTCCTGCTCCAGCGTGGTGAGGTCGCGGGCATCGCGCAGCAGCGCGCGGAACAGTTCGGCCAGGTCTTCCAGCGTCGCCTCGGCCTGGCGCGGCGCGGTGCGGATCAGGGAGAGCACCGCATTGAGGCTGTTGAACAGGAAGTGCGGCCGGATGCGCGCCTGCAGCGCCTGCAATCGCGCCTCGGCCAGCGCCGGCGAAAAGGCGCGGGTGCGCAGCTCGAAATAATGCTGCAGCACCGTGCCCAGCAGCGCCGCAGTCACCACGCCCTGAATCATCGCCAGGCCGGCCGGGTCGACGACATACAGGTTGAGCGTGGCCAGGAAACGGATGATCACGGCCGTGACCGAGGCCGGCACCACCATGCAGGCCGGGCGCTGAAGCCACGGCGGAAAATGGGCCAGCGGCTTCCGGGCCGCGCACAGGATCAGCAGCGAGGCCAGGCTGGCAAGTTCAACCAGCACCGAGGCCTCGATGAAGGACAGGATGGCCGCGCCCAGCGTCTGCGCCTGCGCCAGGATGGCCACCATCACCGCGCCATTCACCGCCACCAGCGTGCGCAGGATCACGCCGAGGTTGCAGCAGTCGGGCAGAACGGATACGGGCGCGGCGGCCGGAACGGTTGCAGACATGGATAAGATCGAGAACGAGATGGTACGGGTCCAAGCGGTCCCTGCCAGTCGGAAGGCCTACCCGCTTGCTCTATAATCCCGTAATTCTCCGGGACACAATTATGACAGCACAACTCTCCAAAAAAAGTGAAGCGTGGTCGGCACGCTTTTCCGAACCCGTTTCCGACCTGGTCAAGCGTTATACCGCATCGGTGTTTTTCGACAAGCGCCTGGCCGAGTTCGATATCCAGGGCTCGCTTGCCCATGCGGACATGCTGGCCGAACAGAACATCATCAGCCGCCAGGACCTGCAGGATATCCAGCGCGGCATGGCGCAGATCCAGTCCGAAATCGCCGCCGGCCAGTTCGAATGGCTGCTCGACCTGGAAGACGTCCACCTGAATATCGAAAAACGCCTGACCGAACTGGTCGGCGACGCCGGCAAGCGGCTGCATACCGGCCGTTCGCGCAATGACCAGGTTGCCACCGACATCCGGCTCTACCTGCGCCATGCGATCGACGACATCAGCGGCCTGCTGCGCGAGTTGCGCCTGGCGCTGACCGACCTGGCCGAACAGCATGCCGACACCATCCTGCCGGGCTTCACCCATATGCAGGTGGCGCAGCCGGTCACGTTCGGCCATCACATGCTGGCTTACGTGGAAATGTTCGGCCGCGATGCCGAACGCATGGCGGATTGCCGCAAGCGGGTCAACCGCCTGCCGCTGGGCGCGGCGGCGCTGGCCGGCACTACCTTCCCGATCGACCGCGAGCGGGTCGCGGCCACGCTGGGCTTCGACGATGTCTGCCGCAACTCCCTGGACGCGGTGTCCGACCGTGATTTCGCCATCGAGTTCTGCGCCGCCGCCGCGCTGGTGATGACCCATGTGTCGCGCATGTCCGAGGAACTGGTGATCTGGATGAGCCCGCGCGTGGGCTTCATCGACATCGCCGACCGCTTCTGCACCGGCTCGTCCATCATGCCGCAAAAGAAGAACCCGGACGTGCCCGAACTGGCGCGCGGCAAGACCGGCCGCGTCAACGGCCACCTGATCGCGCTGCTGACCCTGATGAAGGGACAGCCGCTGGCCTACAACAAGGACAACCAGGAAGACAAGGAGCCGCTATTCGACACCGTCGACACCGTCACCGACACCCTGCGCATCTTCGCCGACATGGCGCGCGGCATCACGGTGCGCCCGGACGCGATGCGCGCCGCCGCCTTCCAGGGCTATGCCACCGCGACCGACCTGGCAGATTACCTGGTCAAGAAAGGCCTGCCCTTCCGCGACGCCCATGAAGCGGTTGCCCATGCGGTGCGCGCCTGCGTGGACCGCGGCTGCGACCTGGCCGACCTGTCGCTGGAAGACCTGCGCCAGTTCAGCAGCCTGGTTGCCGACGATGTGTTCCAGGTGCTGACACTGGAAGGCTCGGTCGCTGCGCGCGACCATGTGGGCGGCACCGCGCCCAATCAGGTACGGGCGGCCATCGCCAGGGTACGCGCAGAACTGGGCTGAAGATCCCTGTCGGGCCGGCGGTTTCACCAGGACCCGTGACGCCGGCCTGATCGCTTGATGATGTTTTTTTACGACTTCAGCATTCATCTTCCGCACGTTCCGCCGTTAAACAAATCGATTTTGGCAAACTGGCAAAACTTTTTTTGGCGTGCATGGATTTTCTTTCCATTGGCAGGCAATTTTTTCTATACTCCGTCGACGCCGCGCCTCCGGGCCATGATCACCGCGACTTAAAACAACTCCTGCATATCCACACAAAGCTCCCGTAATTCCGCCTCGGCGGCATTGCGGGTTTTTATGCCGAAACGCTTGTTCCTTATCAGAAATGTCATATACTCCCACCCGCTCACGCAGGAACAAGCCCGTACCAGTCGTGCCGCCGCGCCACTCGAGGGCAACCCCCCATATCTGAAAATCAAGACGGAGACAAACCATGTCTTTACTGCTTTCGCTTGCGCGTCTGATCGACGCGATCAATGAAAAGATCGGCCTCGCGGTGAGTTGGGCGCTGCTGCTGGCAGTGCTGGTCTGCGCCGGCAATGCGATCATCCGCTACAGCCTGAACATGAGTTCGAATGCCTGGCTCGAGATCCAGTGGTACCTGTTTGCCGCGATGTTCATGCTGGCCAGCGCCTACACCTTGAAGCGAAATGAACATGTGCGCATCGATGTCGTCGTGGGCCGTTTTTCACGCCGTACCCAGGCCATCATCGACATCCTCGGTTTCCTGTTCTTCCTGCTGCCGGTGTCGCTGCTTATCCTCTATTTCTCCATCCCCTACGCGATGGAATCGATCCGCAACCAGGAAGTATCGAGCAATGCCGGCGGCCTCATCCTGTGGCCGGCCAAGCTGCTGATCCCGGTCGGCTTCGTGCTGATGATCCTTCAGGGTTTCTCCGAACTGATCAAGCGCCTGGGCTTCCTCGCCGGCCTGGTGGATGCACGCGAGTTCGAGAAGCACGCGGCCAGTCCGGAAGAAGAAATCGCCGCCATCAAGGCCGCCAACAAGCTCGACTAGGATAGAAAATCATGAGCGCATTCCTGATTGCAAATATGGCGCCGGTCATGTTCGGCGCACTGGTGTTATTCCTGCTGTCGGGCTTCCCGGTGGCATTCGCGCTGGCCGCCAACGGCCTGCTGTTCGGCCTGCTTGGCATCGAGCTGGGGCTGTTGAAGCCGGAACTGCTGCAAGCCCTGCCAAACCGGCTGTTCGGCATCATGGCCAACGACACCCTGCTGGCGATTCCCTTCTTCACCTTCATGGGCCTGATCCTCGAACGATCCGGCATGGCGGAAGACCTGCTCGACACCATCGGCCAATTGTTTGGCCCGATCCGCGGCGGCGTCGCCTATGCGGTGATCTTCGTCGGCGCGCTGCTGGCGGCCACCACTGGCGTGGTCGCGGCATCGGTGATCTCGATGGGCCTGATCTCGCTGCCGGTCATGCTGCGCTACGGTTACGACAAGCGGCTGGCCAGCGGCGTGATCGCCGCCTCGGGCACGCTGGCGCAGATCATCCCGCCGTCGCTGGTGCTGATCGTGATGGCCGACCAGCTTGGCCGGTCGGTTGGCGACATGTACAAGGCCGCATTCTTCCCCGGCCTGATGCTCACCGCCATGTACGCCGGCTATGTGATGTCGGTATCGATCTTCCGCCCGAGCGCAGCGCCGGCCCTGCCGCTGGAGGCACGCAACCTGCGCCAGCCGGACGGATCGAGCGGCGTCAAGTCGCTGGCGGTGCTTCTCGTCGTGGCAATAGGCATCACCTACCTGTTCGACGGCTGGTTCGGCGCGCGCCACCCGAACAAGCCCGCCGATGAGGTGATGATCTACGGCGCCTCGCTGGCAACCGCGGTCTGCTTCCTGTTCGCTTACCTCAATCGCAAGCTCGGCCTGAACATGCTCTCGCGCATGGCCGAGCGTGTCGTGTTCGTGCTGATCCCGCCGCTGGCGCTGATCTTCCTGGTGCTCGGTACGATTTTCGTCGGCATCGCCACACCGACCGAAGGGGGCGGCATGGGTGCGCTGGGCGCACTGATCCTGGCCATCATGAACCGGCGCCTGAGCTGGAGCCTGTTGAAGCAGGCGATGGATTCCACCACCCGCCTGTCCTGCTTCGTGATCTTCATCCTGATCGGCTCCAGCGTGTTCTCGCTGGTGTTCCGCGGCGTGAATGGCGACCTCTGGGTCGAGCACCTGCTGACCTCCCTGCCGGGCGGCAAGGCCGGCTTCCTGATCGTGGTGAACATCCTGTTCTTCGGACTCGCCTTCTTCCTGGACTTCTTCGAGCTGGCATTCATCCTGGTGCCGCTGGTCGGTCCGGTCGCCGAAAAGATGGGCATCGACCTGATCTGGTTCGGCGTGCTGCTGGGCGTGAACATGCAGACATCCTTCATGCACCCCCCGTTCGGCTTCGCGCTTTTTTACCTGCGCTCGGTGGCGCCCAAGGAAGTCAAGACCTCGGACATCTACTGGGGATCGGTGCCCTTCGTGCTGATCCAGGTGATCATGGTGTCGCTCATCATCGCCTTCCCGCAGCTGGTGTCGGTCGAGAAGCATGCCGACATGAAGGAGCAGCTTGAATTGCGCATCGACACGCCGTCCGAAAACAGCCAGCCCGACGCCCAGCCCAACCTGGACTTCTCGACCAGCGAGGAGCAGAAGCCAGCCGATGGCGGCGAACCGCAGTTGAACTTTTCGACCGAAGGCGAGAAGAAGTAGCATCCGCGAATCCGGCGATCAGGAACCGGTCGCCATGTAGCAAGAACAAAGGCCCCGCTTGATGACGGGGCCTTTTCTTTGGGGGCCACCGCATCGCGGCGTCTCCCAGGCTTGATCAGGGCCTTGCAGGAATCAGCGTGCGCTGTTCATGTAGTTTTGCAGGGTTGCCTCGGCTACCGAAAACCACTGGTTTTCGTCCTGGCGGAAGCGCTTCCACGGTTCATACACCTTCTTGAACTTGGGATTCTTCGACGCTTCCTCTTCCATCACCTCCTGGGCTGCCTTGTAGCAGGCGTCCATGATGCCGCGTGAGAAGCTGCGCAGCTTGACGCCGCTCTTGAGCAGGCGCGCCAGCGCACTCGGATTGCGGGCATCGTACTGTGCCTGCATGACGACGTGCGCCTCGTACGAGGCCGCTTCGAACGCCGCCTGATAGACCTTGGGCAGCTTCTCCCATTCCTTTGCGTTCACATAGAAGGAGATCTGCGGACCGCTCTCCCACCAGCCGGGCGCATAGTAAAAAGGCGCAACCTTGTTGAAACCCAGCTTTTCATCGTCGTAGGGCCCGATCCACTCGGCCGCATCGATGGTGCCCTTTTCCAGCGCGGGATAGATGTCGCCACCCGCGAGTTGCTGCGGCACCAGGCCCAGGCGTTGCATCACCCGTCCGGCAAAGCCGCCGATGCGCATCTTCAGCCCATTCAGGTCTTCGACCGTCTTGATCTCCTTGCGGAACCAGCCGCCCATCTGGGTGCCGGTATTGCCGCCCATGAAGTTGACGATGTCGTAGTCACGCAGAAAATCGCGCATCAGCTCACGGCCGCCGCCCTGATCGAACCAGGCGGTCTGCTGGCGTGAATTCAGGCCGAATGGCACGGCGCAGTCGAAGGCAAACGTGGGGTCCTTGCCAAAATAGTAGTAGGAGCAGGTATGGCCCACTTCCACGGTATTGGCCTGGACGGCATCCGCCACCTGCAGCGCCGGCACGATCTCGCCGCCGGGGAAGGCGCGGATGGCGAATTTGCCGTCGGTGAGCGCGGCTACACGCCTGGCAAGGGTTTCGGCGCCGCCGTAGATGGTGTCGAGGGATTTCGGGAAACTGGAGGCAAGGCGCCAGTTGATGGAAGGCAGGGTTTGCGCCACGGATGGGGTGGCAATCGAGGCAATGCTTCCGGCGAGAGCGCCGGCGCCGGCGGTGCGGATGAACGAACGACGTTCCATATTTTCTCCTGAGTAAATGATGCTGACTTGGCTTACTGCTCCTTTGCTGCGGCTACGACACTGGAAAAAAGCCCGTAGGACTTGCGTGCTACGGGCGCTTTGAAACAACTGCCGGCCGGCGGATCCGCCGGCCTGTGACTTGCTGCGACTTACTTGCGGCTGACCATGAAGTTGGCGATCGGCGCTTCCGACACCGAGTACCACTGGTTCTGGTTCTGGCGGAACTGCTTCCACGGCTCGTAGATCTTCTTGAACTTCGCGTTCTTCGCTGCTTCTTCCTCCATCACCTCGGTCGACGCCTTGTAGGCGGCTTCCATGATGTCGCGCGAGAAGGTGCGCAGCTTGACGCCTGCCTTCAGCAGACGGGCCAGCGCGGCCGGATTGCGGTGGTCGAAGTCGGCCTGCATGAACAGGTGCGCTTCATGGCTGGCGACTTCGAAGGCATGCTGGTATTCCTTCGGCAGCTTTTCCCATTCCTTGATGCCGACCATGAAGTTGAGCTGCGCGCTCGCTTCCCACCAGCCCGGCGCGTAGTAGAACGGCGCCACGCGGTTGAAGCCCAGCTTCTCATCGTCGTACGGACCGACCCATTCCGCCGCGTCGATCGTGCCCTTTTCCAGCGCCGGGTAGATGTCGCCGCCGCCGATCTGCTGCGGCACCACGCCCAGGCGCTGCACCACACGGCCAGCAAGGCCGCTGATGCGCATCTTCAGGCCGTCCATGTCCTTCAGGGTCTTGATCTCCTTGCGATACCAGCCGCCCATCTGGGTGCCGGTGTTGCCGCCCATGAAGTTCAGGATGCCATAGTCCTTGTAGAACTCGCGCATCAGTTCCTTGCCGCCGCCGAACTCGAACCAGGACGTCTGCTGGCGCGAGGTCAGGCCGAAAGGCACTGCGGTGTCGAAGCAGAATGCCGGGTCCTTGCCGAAATAGTAATAGCCAGCGCTATGGCCCATTTCCACCGTGCCGGCCTGCACTGCATCCACCACCTGGAGCGCCGGAACGATTTCACCCGCGGCGAACACGCGGATGTTGAATTTGCCGCCGGTCAGTTCGGCTACCCGCTTGGACATGCGCTCCGCAGCGCCATAGATGACGTCCAGCGATTTCGGGAAGCTCGACGCCAGGCGCCAGTTGACGGTGGGCTGCGACTGCGCCAGCGCTGGCGCTGCAATCGCGCCTACCGATGCGCCAACCGCGGCTTTTTTCAAAAAGGAACGTCGTTCCATGATGTTGTTATCTCCAGAGACTTTGTGATGTATAGGAATGGCGGCAGCCCGGCACAGGAAAAGTTGCCGGGCCAACGGCGTTGCAGATTGTAGGGGCGGCAACGAAACGCCGCAATACAAATAGCTGCGACTATGCACAAGTTGCTACAGGGTGCGATACGCCATGCTGTCCCGGCCGGCGCTGCGCTCAATTGCCGGCGACGGTCATGCTTTCGATCAGGATGGAACCGGTTTGACGGGTGCCGCGCACCAGCGTGTCAGTGCCGATGCCGACAATCTGCTCGAACATCGATTTCATGTTGCCGGCAATCGTGATTTCCTCGACCGGGTACTGGATCACGCCATTCTCCACCCAGTAACCCGACGCGCCGCGCGAATAGTCGCCGGTGACGTAATTGACGCCCTGCCCCATCAGTTCGGTCACCAGAAGGCCGGTGCCCATTTTCCTGAGCATGCCGGCGAAGTCATCCTCTGCGGTGGTACGGCTGGAGGTGATATCGAGGTTATGGGCGCCGCCCGCATTGCCGGTGGTTTTCAGGCCCAGCTTGCGGGCCGAATAGGTGGACAGGAAATAGCCCTGCACCACGCCGTCCCGCACCACGTCGCGGCGGGTGGTCTTCACGCCCTCCTCGTCGAACGGCGCCGAGCCGACTGCGCCGGGCCGGTGCGGGTCTTCGGCCACCTGGATGTGATCGGCGAATACCCGGCTGCCGACCGAGTCGTGCAGGAAGGTGGACTTGCGGTACAGCGCGCCGCCCGACACCGCCTGCACGAAAGCCCCCAGCAGGCCGGCGGCCAGCGGCGCTTCGAACAGCACCGGGCACTTGCGGGTGTCGAGCTTGCGCGCATTCAGGCGCGCAAGCGCGCGCTCGGCAGCGTATCGGCCTATGGCCTCGGGCGCAGCCAGTTTTGCCGGGTCGCGCACCGAGGAGTACCAGCTGTCGCGCTGCATATTGCCGCCGCGGCCGGCGATCGGCACGACCGACATCGTGTGGCGGGAATAGGGATAGCCGCCGATGAAGCCGCGGGTATTGGCGCTGACGAAGTGCGACCGCTGCGCATGCACGCTGGCGCCTTCGCTGTTTGCCACACGCGGATCGACTGCGAAGGCCGCCGCCTCGGCACGGGCGGCCAGGGCGATCGCCTCTTCGGCGCTGATGGTCCAGGGGTAGCAGAGCTGCAGGTCGCGCGGCTGGAATTCCAGCGTGTCCTCGTCCGGCAGGCCGGCACAGTCGTCCTCGGCGGTGAAGCGGGCGATATTGCAGGCTGCGTCCACGGTATCCTTCAGCGACTGCTGTCCGAAGTCCGACGTGCTGGCGCTGCCGCGCCGCACGGCGCCCTGCCTGCCCATGTAGATCGTGACCGAGATGCCCTTGTCCTTGTTCTGCTCGATGGTCTCCACGTCCCCCCGCCGCACCGTGACCGACAGGCCGCTGCCCTCGCTGATCTGCACCGCGGCATCGGACGCGCCGGCTTCCCTGGCGTAACGCAGCACATCTTCGGCAAGCGCACGCAACTGGTCCTGGCTGTGGATAAACAAGGTATCGTTCATAGCGGATTTTAGGGGGCCGTGTAAAAGAGTTATCATAGCAGCCGTTTACCGAATGGCTCATGCCGCATCCCTATCATGCCTAATTCCAACCGGGGCTCCACCGGATTCCAGTCGAACGAGTTCGAACAGGATTACGACCGCCCATCCAAATCCCAGCTCAAGCGTGAAATGACCGCCTTGCAGAAGCTGGGCGCAGAACTGATTGCCGAACCGCGCGAACGCGTCAAGCGCGTGCCCATGCCGGAGGACGTGCGCGACGCCATCCTCGAATGCCAGACCATCAAGGACCATGAGGGCCGCCGCCGCCAGCTGCAGTACGTCGGCAAGAAAATGCGCACCCTGGAAGAAGAGGAAGTCGCGCTGATCCGCAAGACCATCGACAGCTGGAAGCAGCCGTCGCGCGCCGAAACCGCCGCGATGCATGCCATGGAACGCCGCCGCGACAAGCTGCTGGCAGACGATGGCGCGCTGACCGAATTGCGCGCCCAATATCCCGAACTCGATGTGCAGCAGATGCGCACCCTGATCCGCAATGCCCGGCGCGAACAGGCCGAACAGAAGCCGCCGAAGGCCTACCGCGAAATTTTCCAGGTGTTGAAGCAGCTGCAGGGCGGCGCCGCCAAGCCGGCAGAAACCGGCCAGGAAGACGAAGGAGAAGACGATGAGGAATGACGGCGCCGCGCGCATCGGCCTGGTATCGGTGTCTGACCGCGCATCGGGCGGCGTCTACCAGGACCAGGGCATCCCCGCGCTGAATGAATGGCTGGCCAGCGCCCTGACCAGCCCGTTCGAGGTGGAAACCCGCCTGGTTGCCGATGAACGCGACCAGATCGAGGCCGCGCTGATCGAACTGGTGGACCAGCTGCAATGCGACCTGGTGATCACCACCGGCGGCACCGGCCCGGCCCGGCGCGACGTGACGCCGGAAGCCACCCTGGCCGTGGGCACCAAGGAAATGCCCGGCTTTGGCGAACAGATGCGCCAGATCAGCCTGCATTTCGTGCCTACCGCCATCCTGTCGCGCCAGGTCGCGGTGATCCGCGAGGCCGACGGCCATGCGGCGCTGATCATCAACCTGCCCGGCCAGCCCAAGTCGATCCGCGAGACCCTGGAAGGCCTGAAGGACGCCGATGGCAAGCAGCTGGTGGCAGGCATCTTCGCCGCCGTGCCCTATTGCATCGACCTGATCGGCGGTCCGTACATCGAGGCCAACGAGTCGGTATGCAAGGTCTTCCGTCCGAAATCGGCAATCCGTCCAAAAACCGCATGAGGCTTCCCACAGATGACTTCCGCAGCGCTTGAAACCATAGAAATGGAAACCGGCCCCAATCCCGCCGCCTCCGTGATCTGGCTGCACGGCCTGGGCGCCAGCGGCGACGATTTCGTGCCGATCGTGCGTGAACTGGACCTGGCCGGCATGCCGGACATCCGCTTCGTCTTTCCGCATGCACCCACCATGCCTGTCACCATCAACAACGGTTATGTGATGCGGGCCTGGTACGACATCATCGGCGCCGACCTGTCGCGCCGCGAGGATGAAAAGGGATTGCGGGCGTCGCAGGCGATGGTGGAACAGCTGATCGCCCAGGAAAAGGCGCGCGGCATCCCGGCCGGGCGCATCGTGCTGGCGGGTTTTTCCCAAGGCTGTGCGATGACAATACAGACCGGCCTGCGTCATCCCGAGAAACTGGCTGGCCTGCTCTGCCTGTCGGGCTATGTGCCGCTGCACACCACGATTGCCGAGGAAGGGCATTCATCCAACCAGGCCACGCCGATCTTCATGGCGCATGGCCGCGGCGACCAGGTGATTCCCATCATCCGCGCCGAGCAGTCCCGCGATCTGCTGCGTTCATTGGGATACGAGGTGGAATGGCACGAGTACCTGATGCCGCACTCGGTCTGCCAGGAGGAAGTGGACGACATCAGCGCCTGGTTCCGGCGCGTGCTGGGCTGACGGCGCCACCCTGGCGAAATGCGGTCGTGCAATAAAAAACAGGCAGGGAAACCTGCCTGTTTTGCTTATCCGGTGATCTGAACCTCGCCGCTTACCTGAACACCACCGTCTTGTGGCCATTCAGCAGGATCCGGTGTTCCACGAACCACTTGACTGCCCGCGCCAGCACCACGCACTCGACATCGCGGCCGATGGCGGTCAGGGTGTCCGGGTCCATCGCGTGATCTACACGCTCCACATCCTGCTCGATGATCGGGCCTTCGTCCAGGTCGCTGGTGACGAAATGCGCCGTCGCGCCGATCAGCTTCACGCCGCGGTCATGGGCCTGGTAATACGGCTTGGCGCCCTTGAAACTGGGCAGGAAAGAATGATGGATGTTGATCGCACGGCCTCTCAACGCCTCGCACATTTGCGGCGACAGGATCTGCATGTAACGCGCCAGCACCACCAGGTCGATGTCATGCTCGCGCACGATGTCAAGCACCTTCTCTTCCTGCGTGCGCTTGGCCTCCGCCGATGCGCCCGGCGCCAGCGGCAGGTGGTGGAACGGAATGTTGTAGCTGGCCGAGAGCTGATAGAAATCGGTGTGGTTGGACACGATGGCCGGAATTTCCACCGGCAGCAGCCCGCTCTTGTAGCGGAACAGCAGGTCGTTCAGGCAATGGCCGATCTTCGACACCATGATCAGCATGCGCGGCTTCTTGTGCGCATCATTCAGTTGCCAGTTCATCTGCATGCTGTCGCCCAGCACGGCGAAGTCGCTGCGCAGCAGCGCATCGCCGATGCCGCTGTCTTCCAGCGAAAAATGCACGCGCATGAAGAACAGCTTGGACTGGGCGTCGCCGAACTGGGCGGAGTCGATGATGTTGCAGCCATGCTCGGCCAGGAAGCCCGATACGCGATGGACGATGCCACGCTGATCCAGGCAGGAAAGGGTAAGGATGTATTCCGGGTGCGTCATGTTGTTGATGTTCGGATGCGGCAAAGCCGGTTATTGTCGCACGAGCCGGGGTTTCGGAAGATAAACCCCTGAAACAAAAATGCCGGCGCCCTGGTGGGCGCCGGCATCGTTACGGTCTGGCGCTGAAGCGTAGACGATCAGACGGCTGCCTTGGCCACGGACAGGCCGGAGCGAGCGCCTTCCGAACCAACCTGGGTGTCGCCAGCCAGTTCGCCGCCCTCTTCGATCACGATCTTGCCGTAACGCACCGTGCCGATGACCTTGCCGGTTGAATAGATCACCAGCTTCTGGCGAGCCGTCAGGTTGCCGTCAAAGGTGCCGCGCACATGGGCGACATCGATTTCAGCGGAGCCGCTGAAGGAACCCTGCTCGGCGATCTGGATCTCACGCGCTTCCATGGTTGCCTCGACCGTGCCTTCCACCACCAGGGTGTCGCAGTCGGTGATCTGGCCGCCGGTCAGCTTGATCTTGGGGCCGACGATGAGCTTGCTGCCGCCTTCGGACGACGCCGGCGCCGGTGCGGCCGGTGCAGGCGCAACACCGCTGGTGCTGCCCGGTCCCATGCCGGCCGGGCTTGGGGCCGGTTTGACAGCGCTGGACATGCCGCCCGGCTGAGTGCCGGGGGTGGATGCGTTCAACGGCGAATTGGGGGTGGTGGAATTGGGTTCGCGCTTGCCAAAAAGGGTTTCGGAACGAAGCATGGGATCTCCTGGAAATAACTAGAACAAGGGCCGGTTTAGGGACGTAGGGCCGCGTCGGTGGCGCGTTTCAACCTACGGTATCAGTCGCTGCTGGCTTGCCGGAACCGGCAAATCATCGAGTTTATGCTCTGGAGCAACAATATTGAGCTTGCGGATCGCAAAGCTCCCGGCTTGGTCTGATGAACGAACAGAAAGTTCCGGTTTTCTTACAAAAGGCCAAAAAAGCACGATCGTTTCAATCTGCGGTATAGTGCCTCACCCAACTCAACAGGAGACCAAGATGACCACGACCCTCACCAACCAGCAGGTCCGCCTTGCCGCCCGCCCGGTCGGCGTGCCCAAGGACAGCGACTGGCAGCATACATCCGAACCGGTACGCGAACTCGCTGATGGCGAGATCCTGGTCAAGGTCATCTACCTGTCTCTCGATCCAGCCATGCGCGGCTGGATGAATGAAGGCAAATCCTATATCCGCCCGGTCGGCATCGGCGAGGTGATGCGCGCCGGCGGCATCGGCCGCGTGGTGGCGTCGAAGTCGCCGAAATTTGCCGTGGGCGACACCGTGTCCGGCGTGACTGGCGTGCAGCAATACTGGATCGGCGCCGCCGACGACAAGGCCGCGGCCTTCTACAAGGTCGATCCGTCGGCCGCCCCGCTGCCCAAGTACCTGAATGCGCTGGGCATGCCCGGCATGACCGCCTATTTCGGCCTGCTGGAAGTCGGCCAGCCCAAGGCTGGCGAAACCGTGGTGGTGTCCGGCGCCGCCGGCGCCGTCGGGCAAACGGTGGGGCAAGTCGCCAGGCAGCGCGGCTGCCGCGTGGTCGGCATTGCCGGCGGCAAGGAGAAATGCGATTTCGTGGTCAATGAACTGGGCTTCGATGCCTGCATCGACTACAAGACCGGCTCGGTGAAGGACGGGCTGAAGCAGCATTGCCCGAACGGCGTGGACGTCTACTTCGACAATGTCGGCGGCGATATCCTGGACGCGGTGCTGACCCGCATCAACATGAAGGCGCGCATCATCATCTGCGGCGCAATCTCCCAGTACAACAACACCACGCCGGTGAAGGGTCCGGCAAACTACCTGTCGCTGCTGGTCAACCGGGCGCGCATGGAAGGCATCGTGGTGTTCGACTGGGCCGACCGCTACCCGGAGGCGGCCGCACAGATGGCGCAGTGGATGAAGGATGGCAGCTTCAAGTCCCGCGAAGACATCGTCGAAGGCCTGGAAAACTTCCCGAAGACGCTGCTGATGCTGTTCGAGGGCCGCAATTTCGGCAAGCTGATCCTTAAGGTGGCCGACGAACAGGACTAACCGGCTTTATTCCGCTAATACTTTTTATTATTGGTTGACAATTTCCTGGAGGCAGGCAATCTGCGGGCTTCCTTCACCTCCAGGAACCTCGATGCCTGCCATCACTCCCACCACCAACACGTCTTTCTCCACCGGGCAACTGGTCATGGTCGAGCCGGTCAGCTTTACCGGCACCGGCGCCGAATACTTTCGCATCTGGATCACCAACACCTTCCTGTCCATCGTCACGCTGGGCATTTACTCGGCCTGGGCCAAGGTCCGGCGCACCCGCTACTTCTACGGCAATACCCGCCTGGCCGGCGCGAGCTTCGACTACCATGGCGAACCGAAGGCCATTCTCAAGGGTCGCGCGGCGGCGCTGCTGCTGCTCATTGCCTACCAGGTGTTCTCGGAAATGCCGGGCCTGCTGGCTGGCGCGCTGGCCTTGCTGCTGATCGCGGCATTGCCCTGGCTGATCTGGCGAAGTCTGCAGTTCAAGCTCTACAACACAAGTTACCGGGGCATACGCTTCGGGTTTGGCGGCAGCGCGGCGAGCGCCTATATCGCCTATCTGATGTGGCCGGTGATTTCCTCGCTGACCGCCTTCCTGCTGGCGCCGATGGCGCACCAGCGCATCAAGCGCTTCCAGCATGGCGAAAGCCGTTATGGCGCCAGCCGCTTTTCCTTCGACGCCAGCGTCGGACGTTTCTATTTGCTGTACCTGAAGGCGTTCCTGGTGTTTGTGGCTGGCGGCATCGTGCTGGGCCTGCTATTGGGCAACCTGCTGGCTGCCTTCTACCGGCACAGCGGCGCGCAAACGGAAGCCTTCCGCGGCGCCCTGGTCTTTCTGGCGGCTTTTTATGTATGGGCCATGCTGATGTATCCGGTGTTCAGCGCCATGCTGCAGAACCTGGTCTGGAATCACACCTCCATCGGTCCACACCGCGTCGAAAGCCGGGTAGCGCTCGGGCGGGTGGCCTTCATCGCGCTGACCAACCTGCTGGCCATCCTCTGCACGCTGGGCCTGTATATGCCTTTTGCAAAGATGCGGATGATGAAATACCGGCTTGAATCGGTCGGGCTGCTGGTCGATGGCAGCCTTGACGATTTCGTCGCCGATGCGCAGGCCCAGGCCGGCGCCACCGGCGAAGGCGTGGCCGACCTGCTGGATTTTGATTTGTCGCTATGAGGCTTGACCGATGAGCATTCGTGCCGCCTATTTCGATGGCAAGACATCGCGTCGCCACCAGGTGATCCTGACGGTGGAAGACGGCGTGGCAAGCATCAGCGGCGAAGCCAGCCGGCGCTGCCCGCTGTCCCAGCTGCGGGTATCGGAAGCAAGCCGGCATGGCACGCGCCTCGTCACCTTTCCGGACGGCGCCTATCTCGACATTGAAGACCAGCAAGGCTTCGCCCGCATGCTGGCGGCAACCGGCCACACCGACAGCCTGGTGAGCCGGCTGCAGCAAAGCTGGCGGGCGACGCTGCTGGCGGCGCTGGCGATGGCCGCCATCATCGCCCTGCTGTGGCGTTTAGCGCTACCGATGGCGGCAGACCTGGTCGCGGCCATGCTTCCATCGTCGGTGGAAAGCCGGCTGGGAGACGCAACCATGCAAGCGCTGGACGCCAGGTTGTTCGATGCCAGCCGCTTGCGGGAAGAGCAGCAACAGCGCATAAGAACCCGCTTCAGCACGCTGGCCGGAAGCACCGCCGGTACGCCGCATTTCGAACTGCTGTTCCGCAAGAGCCGCATCGGCCCGAATGCGCTTGCACTGCCGGCAGGCCGCATCGTGGTGACTGACGAACTCGCCACGCTCTTGGCTGACGATGAGGATGCGCTGATGGCAGTGCTGGCGCATGAACTGGGCCATCTGCACCACCGCCACCTGGTGCGCCGGCTGGTGCATGGCGCGGCTGTGGGCGCAGCCGGGATGGCGCTATTCGGCGACGCTTCCGGCCTGGTTGCCACTCTCCCGACACTGATGCTGGACCTGCATCATTCGCGCAATGCGGAACGCGAAGCCGACCTGTATGCCGCGCGCTGGCTCAAGGCCGGCGGCCTGGGCGCGGCCAGCCTGGCAGCGGCGCTGGAACGCCTGAACGGCGTGAAGGATGACGGTCCCGCCTATCTGTCCACCCATCCCGCCACGGCGGAACGCATTGCCCGCCTACGCGAATTGCACGAATTGCACGAATTGCGCTGAACGCGCCGCCCCATGAAAAAAGGGGTTGCAGCAGATGCTGCAACCCCTTTTCTTCAGGAAGATGCGATTACTTCGCGCGGCTGCGGTATTCGCCGGTGCGGGTATCGATTTCGATCTTGTCGCCCTGGCCCACGAACAGCGGCACGTTGACGTTGAAGCCGGTGGAGATCTTGGCGGGCTTCAGGACCTTGCCCGACGTGTCGCCCTTGACGGCTGGCTCGGTGTAGGTCACTTCGCGCACGACGGTGGTCGGCAGTTCGACCGAGATCGCCTTCTCGTTGTAGAACACCACTTCGCACGGCATGCCGTCTTCGAGGTAGTTGATGGCTTCGCCGAGGTTCTCGCCTTCGACTTCGTACTGGTTGTACTCGCTGTCCATGAACACATACAGCGGATCGGCGAAATAGGAATAGGTGGCTTCCTTGCGATCCAGCGTGACGACGTCGAACTTGTCGTCTGCGCGGTAGACGGCTTCCTGGCCGGCGTCGGTCAGCAGGTTCTTCATCTTCATCTTGCAGACGGAAGAATTGCGGCCGGACTTGGTGTATTCGGTTTTCAGAACCACCATCGGCTCGCCCGAGACCATCACGACATTGCCGACGCGGATTTCTTGTGCGGTTTTCATAGCTGAATTTAAAAATGGGAAAAACGTTGGGAAAGATACGCGGCGGGCTGCCCGGCAGTGCCGCGCGCGGCCTGTTGTGCGGCCGCTCGCGAAAATAAAGCCTGCTATTCTAACCGATTTTCAGGGTGGCCCGCTAGAAGCCTGCAGCGTGGCAACGTTGGCCCGACGCCATATGGCGCAGCAGCCGCGTTCATGGCGTCCGCTCTGCGATGAAATCGAGCAGGTTGCCAGCCAGGTCGCCAAGACCGCGCAGTCGCTCGCACCAGTCGGCCATGTGCGCCTGCAGCGCCGGCAAGGACGCGCGCAGCGCGGGCCAGCGGGCGCCTACGTCGCCGTCGCCGTTCCATGCATGCCAGGCGTTCCGGCAGGCCTGCGCCGCCTCCGGCGCGAGGCCGGCGCAGTACAGCGCCAGGAAGGCATCGAGCTTGACGCGATGGGCGTCTTCCTGCTGAGGATAGATCTGCCATACCAGCGGCCGCCGGGCCCATTGGGCGCGCACCATGCTGTCCTCGCCACGCACGAAATTGAGGTCGCAGCACCAGAGCAGCCGGTCGTAGTCGGGCTGATCAAGAAACGGCACCTGCTGCAATGACAGGCTGCCCGCTTGCAACACCTCGCCCGGCGCCGGCAGCCTGCCGGCCCAGGCGGCGAGCTGCGCGCCGGCCACGCCCTGCGGCACCAGCAGCAGGCTCGGTTGCACATCGTCGCGCAACGCATTCAGCAGCGCCGGCAATGGCGCATGCGGATAGCAGAACAGGGAAATCAGCAGCGCATCAGGCGACGGCCGCACGCCCAGACTTGCCAGAAAACCGGCTTGCTGCGCGGCGTCGGCGGCAAACGCGGCGCGGCGCGCTTCCAGGCCGGCTTCGCGCAGCAGGCCGCCGGTGCCGGCTTCAAAGCCGGGAAAGAAGAAATACTTGGTCAGCGGCAGCCGCGGATGCGGCGACGGCAGGCCATGGCAGCCGGTCACCCAGTCTTCCGCGCTCAGGTATTCGAGGTTGATCCAGACCGGCGGCGCCGGCCGCTGCGCCATGGCCTGCTCGAAGGCAGGCGGCAGCATGCAGCCGAAGGCTTCGACCACCGCGTCGCCGATATCAGGCGGCGCCGGCAGCGCCATCGCCTCGTGCCAGCGACGCACGACCACCCCCTGCCGCCACTGCTCCTCCGCCCCCGGGTCGATTTCGGCGCAGATGCGCCGAAAGCTTGCCAGGTCGTCCACCCACAGCCTGACCGCGATGCCATGTTCGCCGGCCAGCTGGCGCGCCAGCCGCCAGCACACGCCGATGTCGCCGAAATTGTCGACGACCCGGCAGAACAGTTCCAGCGAACGCGGACCGGCCATGGCAGCCTGCTTACCAGGAGGTGATCACCGAGTCCTTGAACTTGGTGTTGATGAACTGCTTTACTTCGGCGCTGTGATACGCCTTGACCAGCTTGGCAACCCAGGGCTTGTCCTTGTCCTCGGTGCGCACCGCGATCACGTTGGCATACGGGCCCTTGGCGTCTTCCACGGCGATGGCGTCGCGGGTCGGGCTCAGGCCAGCGGATTCGGCATAGTTGCCGTTGATGGCGGCGGCGTCGAGGTCATCCAGCGAGCGCGGCAGCTGGGCGGCGTCGAGTTCGGCGATCTTCAGCTTCTTCGGGTTGGAGACGATGTCCAGCGCGGTCGCCTTCAGGCCGGCTTCGGGCTTCAACTTGATCAGGCCCTGCGATTGCAGCAGCAGCAGGCCGCGGCCGCCGTTGGTCGGGTCGTTCGGCACGCCGAAACGGGCGCCGTCCTTCAGGTCCTTCAGCGACTTGATCTTCTTCGAGTAGATGCCCATCGGGAAGGTGATGGTGTAGCCCACCGAGGTGAACTTGTAGCCGCGGTCCTTGATCTGGGCTTCCAGGTAAGGCAGGTGCTGGTAGCTGTTGGCGTCGAGGTCGCCGGCGGCCAGCGCGGCATTCGGCTGGACATAATCGGAAAACTCGACGATCTGCAGCTTCACGCCATCCTTCTCGACCACCTTCTTCACGGCTTCCATGATCTGGGCATGCGGGCCGGCGGTGACGCCGATCTTGATCGGCTTGTCCTGCGCCTGCAGCGGCGCGGCGTAGACGGCGGCGACGAGGCCGGCGAGCGCGGCGGTTTTCAACAGTTGACGACGTTTCATGGATTTTCCTTTTGTAGTTGAGGACTGCAAGAAATCAGCGGTGGCGCAGGCGGCGCACCAGCCAGTCGCCGAGCGACTGCACCAGCTGCACGAACACGATCAGGATCAGCACCACCATCAGCATCACTTCCGGCAGGAAGCGCTGGTAGCCGTAGCGGATGCCGACGTCGCCCAGCCCGCCGCCGCCAATGGCGCCAGCCATCGCCGAATAGCCGACCAGGCTGACGAAGGTGATGGTCAGGCCGGCGACGATGCCGGGAAAGGCTTCGGGCACCAGCACCTTGAACACGATCTGGCGGGTGGTGGCGCCCATCGCCTGCGCCGCCTCGATCAGGCCGCGGTCGACTTCGGCCAGCGCCGTTTCCACCAGCCGCGCGACGAAGGGCGCGGCGGCGATGGTCAGCGGCACGATGGCGGCGGCGGTGCCGATCGACGAGCCGACGAAGAAGCGGGTCAGCGGGATCACCGCCACCAGCAGGATGATGAAGGGCGTCGAACGCACCGCGTTGACCACCAGGCCGGCCACCCGGTTGAAGGCCGGATTGGGCAGGATGCCGCGGCTGTCGGTCAGGTACAGCAGGATGCCCAGCGGCACCCCGATCAGCCCGCCCAAGAGGCCGGACACGCCCACCATCAGCAGGGTTTCGCCAAAGGCGCCGATGAACAGGTCGAGCATTTCAGATGACATGGTTCAGCTCCTCCACCACCACGCCGTGGGTGCGGAAAAATTGCACGGCTTCGGCCACCTGGGCCGGCTCGCCGCTGGCCAGCACGGCCAGCGAGCCGAACGCCTGGCCCTGGATCTCGTCGATCTGGCCGTGCAGGATATTGAAATCAAGCCCGAAGCGGCGCACCGCTTCCGACAGCAGCGGCTGGTCCACGCCCGAGCCGGTGAAGGCGAAGCGGAACAGGTGGTCGCGGCCGGTGCCGGCGCGGGTATCGGCCAGGCGCGCACGCACCCTCTCCAGAACGCCACGCGGCAACTCCTGGGAAATCACGTCGCCGATCAGGGCGCGGGTGACTTCATGCTGCGGTTGCCGGAACACGTCGATCACGGCTCCATGCTCGATCACCCGGCCGGCATCCATCACCGCCATGCGGTCGCAGACCGCCTTGATCACTTCCATCTGGTGGGTGATTAGCACGATGGTCAGGCCCAGCTCGCGGTTAATGCGGCGCAGCAGTTCCAGGATGGAGCGGGTGGTTTCCGGGTCCAGCGCCGAGGTGGCCTCGTCCGACAACAGCACCTTGGGCTGGTTGGCCAGCGCGCGGGCAATGCCCACGCGCTGCTTCTGGCCGCCGCTGATCTGGGCAGGATAGCGGTCCTGCTGCTGGGTGAGTCCAACCAGTTCGAGCAGCGGGCCGACCCGCTTGTCGATCTCGGCGGCGGCCATGCCGGCCAGTTCCAGCGGCAGCGCCACGTTCTGGCGCACGGTGCGCGAGGACAGCAGGTTGAAGTGCTGGAAGATCATGCCGATCTCGCGGCGCGCGGCGCGCAGTTCGCTGGCGTTCAGCGCGGTCATGTCGCGGCCATCGACCAGGATGCGGCCTTCGCTTGGCCGGTTCAGCATGTTAAGGGTGCGCACCAGCGTGCTCTTCCCGGCGCCGCTGCGGCCGATGATGCCGAAAATTTCGCCCCGGGCGATCTGCAGGCTGACATCGCGCACCGCGTCGACCGGACCGTGGGCGCCGGCAAAGCGCTGGGAAACGGATTCTATCTGGATCATGTGATTGTCGGGCCGCATCGCTTGCGCCCATGGACGCGGCAAACAGCGCTGCGGCGTCGCGTTTTGCAAAGTCGGCAATTTTAGGGCTATTGACAGCCAAGCGGAAATACATTTTTTCAAGTCCGCCATGCGAATGGCGTATAAGAGCCGCTGATGGATTCCGGGCGAGGCCTGGAAGCCAATGGCGCCGGCACAGGGTTCATGACAGGCGCCGAGGCTGCCGCAGGGCGGCCGCAGGCGGGTCTCAGGCCGGCAGCGCCAGCGCAAAACGGCTCTTGCCGCCCTTCTTGGCCTCGTACATTGCCGCATCCGCCCGGCACAGCAGGGTATCGGCCCGTTCGCTGGAACCAGGCTCATGCATGGCAATGCCGATCGATCCGCTCAGCTGCACGGTAGCCGCCTCGAGCGCGAATGGCTCGGCCAGCACCACCAGCAGCTTGCGGGCGACCTCGAGCGCATCGTCGCGCGCTCTCAGCAGGTCCAGCAGCACGACGAATTCATCGCCTGCCAGGCGCGCCACGAGGTCGGTGCGGCGCACGGTGGAAACGATGCGCTGCGCCAGGATGCGCAGCAGCTCGTCGCCGGCATCATGGCCGTATCGGTCGTTGATTCCCTTGAAGCCATCCAGGTCGAGAAAGAACACCGCCAGGGGCTTGCCGGTGCGCCCGGCCCGCGCCAGCGCTTCCGGCAGCTTGTGCATCAGCGCGCGGCGATTCGGCAGGTCGGTGAGCATGTCCTTCATGGCCATGCTTTCCAGCGAGGCATGCAGGGCGCGGCGGGCAGTGATGTCATGCATGAAGGCGATGAACAGGTGGCCGGTGCGGCGCGTCACATGGGCCACCGACACCTCCACCGGCACACTGACGCCATCGCGCCGCAGCACCTCGATTTCCACCCGCTGGTTGACCATGGCCGAATCGCCATGTTCGAGGAACTGCCGCATGCCGATCTGGCGCGCCGCGCGCATTTGCGGCGTCAGGATCGTGTCCACCAGCGATCGTCCCAGCATCTCGGAACGGGTCCATCCCAGCAGACGCTCCGCCTGGCCGTTCCATTCCTGCACGTTGAAATGCTCGTCGAAGGCAATGAAGGCGTCATTGGCGTTATGCAGCGTCGCCCGCAGTTCCGCTTCGCTTTCCTGCAGTTGGGTCTGGATCTGGCGCTGCTTTTCCAGCGCCTGCTCCAGCTGGCGCGCCTTGGCCTCGATCTCGTGGGTGCGCACGCGCACCGTCTGCTCAAGGTTTTCATTGAGACGCTGCAGCGATGCAAGGTGCCGTTCCTCCCGCCGCACCATGTCGGCCAGGGTGGACGACAGCAGGTGCACTTCATGAAACTGGCTGACCACGGGCACCTGCGTGGGATGCTCCGGTTCGTAATGTTCAAAGGCGTCGGCAAGGCTGATCAGCGGCGCCGACACCCGGCGCGCGAACAGCAGGCCGGCGCCGCCAAGCAGCAGCGCCAGCGCTGCGCCAACCAGGATGATGCGGTCTTGCAGCACGTCGAAGTCGGCCATCGCGTCCCGGTAGGGCTGGCGCACCAGGACCGCCCACTTCAATGTCGGGAAACCCACTTCCTGGCCGGTCAGCGCAAAGCCGGTAAGGTAACGTTCTCCGTCTGCCATTTCATCCACCGCGCCGCTGGCGCCGCGACGCGCGCGTTCCACCGCCGGCGAGGCGAGCGTCTTTTCTTCCATGGACTTGGGGCCAAGCAGCACCGTGTCGTCATTGCGCACGATCAGGATCTGCAGGCCGTATTGCTGGCTGGCCGGGGCCAGCAGGTTTTTCGCGATCTCGCGCGCCCAGCCCCAACTCAGGTGGGCGCCCATGATGCCGCGCACCGAGCCGTCCCGACGCAGCACCGGAACCGACACGTCGACGAACCGCCACGGGTCGGCGCCCGGCGGCAATTTCTTCTCCAGCAACAGCGCAGGATGATAATCGACTGCAGCCACCCCGGAACGCGCATTCTGGAACCACGGCCGGCTGCTGACGTCCTTGCCTTCGAGAAGTTTCTGGGTGGCGGCATAGACAGTGCCGTCCGGATTGGCCACGCCTATCCACGCATAATTGGGCGCCATGCGCTGCATGTGCTCCATGGCGCGCCGCATGTCGGCCGGCTCGCTCGCCTCCCTCACCTCGGTCAGTTCGGACAGCAGGCTCAGATCGGAAAACGCATCCTGCATGCCGCGATTGAGGGAGTCGCGCATCTGCCAGGCGAGCTGCTGCAGCCGCACGCCGGCCTGGCGCTGCGCGTAATTGCGTGCAAATTCGTCGACCACCGCCACCAGGACGAACACCGTCATTAGCACGGTGCCGCAGATACCCATGGTGATCATCATGGAAAGACGCGGGCGGGAGGACGATGTGGATAGGGTCATCAGGAAAATGAAAGAGCCGCTCCGGCAATTTCCGGAAAAGCCGAAGGATAACAAAAGCGCGTTGCCGCAAGCCTATGCAAAGCGGCCAAAAACCACATCATTTCTCTGCTTTGCGGCTGTCCGGCGCTCTGGCCATGAGGATCGGGCGGCATGGCAGCCTGCTGTCAGGGCAGCCAGCCGATGTCACTCATGCAAAGTTTAACAATCCACTCACCGCACTAACCTTTTTCGTTATAATTTGCTAAGTTCTTGTCTTGCAAGAACATGAATCCCGCAGGCAAGTATTTAACATTGTTTTAAACAATTTATCATTTCCACGAGGACGGACCATGAGTCGTCTATTTTCCCAACTGGAAAATATTGGCCACGACCGAACGGATGTGGAGAGGCCAGCCGCAAGTCAGGAAGCCGGCACTGCAGGCGCCCCGCCGGCTTCCGCAGAAGCCAGGCCGCACAACCTGTCCGCCGCGCCATCGGCTGCAGCGGACGTTCCGTCCAGGCCGAATTACGGTTCGTCATCGACCGCATCGTCGCAGATACCGGGCTATGCGATCGCCTCGCAGCTCTCGCTGTCTTCCAGGCCTGCGGCTCCTGCCGAACCGTCACGGACGACCTGGCCGGTAAGATTATGGTTTCTTTCGCTGCTGGCGCTGATCGGCCTTTCGCTGGCCATGCTGCTCTCACCGCGCGACGACACCACGGCGGCACAACGTGCGGCGCCACGGCCAGCCGGCATCGCGCCGGAGCCCACGGAAGACGACGAGCCGTCGTTACCGCCTGTCCAGCCGGCGCCGCCGGCGAAGGCGATGGCGGCCGTTGAGAACAGGCCCACGACAGCCGCGGCGTCCGTCGCCAAACCCGCCGACAAGCCCGTCGCCCGGCGCCAGCTTTCCGAGCCTTCCCAGCCGCTGGCCGACTCACCCGCCACCCCACCCCGCGCGCCGGCTGGCGACGCCGGCTGCAGCGCGGCCATGGCGGCAATGAATCTTTGCAGCGCATCCCATCCATAACGACAGAACGAGGAGCCGACATGAGACGCCTGATCCCCCTGCTGCTGACGCTTGCTCTGCTGCCCGCGATTGCGCAGGCAAGAGCCGAATTCAAGATCGTCACGGCATCCGAGCGCGGCACTTATATCCAGATCGGACGCGACCTGGCCAAGTACATCGCCGATCCGGCCGACATCAGCCTGGAAGTGCTGCCCTCCAAGGGCTCGGCCGACAATGTGGCGCGCCTGCGCGACGAGCCGGGCGTGAAATTCGCGCTGGTGCAATCCGACGTCTACCAGGCCTTCCTGGACCAGGCGGCCAGCGGCAACCGTTCCGCCGGCCGCATCATCAGGCCGCTGCGCGTGGTGATGCCGCTCTACAACGAGGAAATCTATTTCGTCACCCGCGCCGATTCGCCGCTCAACTACATCCACGAAATCAAGGACAAGAAGCTCAGCATCGGGCCGGTGGGCAGCGGCACCGCGCTGTCAGCCACTACCCTGTACCGGCTGATGTTCAACCAGCCGCTGCCGGAAGCCAACGCGACCTATATCAGCAATGAAGAGGCGCTGATCAAGCTGACCACCGACAAGTCGGTGGATGTGGCCGTCATTGTCGCCGGCCAGCCGGCCAAGCTGTTTGCCGACATGAAGCCGGAAGCGCGCCAGTTCATCAAGCTGCTCAAGCTCGACGACAAGGCGGCGGAAACCCGGCGCGCGGTGGAAACCTACTATCCAGCGGCGATCCGCCCATCCAGCTATCCGAACTGGATCACCGAGGAAGTGCCGACGCTGACGGTCAAGGCCTTCCTGGTCACCTATGACTACAACCTGCAGCACACTACGCGCTACCTGAATGCCTTCGCCGAATCGCTGTGCCAGAACTTCGATCAGCTGCAGGCGCAGGGACATGCCAAGTGGAAGGAAGTGAAGCTGGAGTTGCCGGCGCTGGGCAAGGGCTGGAGCTATTACCCGCCCATGGAGCGCACCATGCGCAACTGCATCGCGCAGCGTGCCGCGCAGGCCGGCAGCAGGCCGGCGGCAGCGCCCGGAGCCGCTGCGCCGGCCCGGGCCTGCACCCAGCAGGAAAAAGTGCTGGGCCTGTGTGGAAGCTGACGTGGCGGCCTTGACCGGGGCATCCGCGCCATCGTTGATCCTCGCCGGCACAGACCTGACAGCGCTGTGCATGCTGACCGGCGTGCTGGCCGTCAGCGCCTGGTATTGCCTGTCGCCACCACCGGTGCTGCGCCACACTGCCCCCTCGGCCGGACAACGGCATGGCTTCCTGCTTGCGCTGTGCGCGCTGGCGGCGCCCCTGCTGCTGTTTGCCAGCCTGGCTGGCGCCCTGGCGCTGGCGCAGCAGGCCGGCATGGCGCTGCCGGCAACGCATCCGGCGCGCCTGCTGGTGTGGGGCGTGTATGCAGTCATCGGCCTGGCACAGCTGTTTGCGTTGCAGCGCCTGGCCTACTGGCCCGCGCCACGGCTGCGGCGCCTGATGCCGCTCGCTGCCAGCGCCCTGCTGCTGCTGCCGCTGGCGACCGGCACGGCGCTTCTGGCGCTGGAACATCGCTTTCTGGCGCCGGGCAGCATCCCGGGAATGATCATCGCTGCTGCGGCCGGGGCAGCGGCCAGCGGCATCCTGCTGTGGCTGCCGGTGCAATGGCGCAACTGCATTCCGGCTGACGCCGGCGCCGGCAGGACCGAACCGGTGATGGCATCGGCCGAAACAACCGCAGCACCGCAGCCAACCGTGGATGGTGACGCTGCCGTACAAGGCCAGGCCGTCCGCAGCGCGGCGCAGGAAATGGAAAGCCGGCTGCAGGAGATCGCGGCCATGCTGGAACAGGAGAAAAGCACGGCCGAAGAGGAGCGGCATGCCCGGGATGAAATCCTGTATGCGTCCGCAATGAAGCAGCAGGTGAATTCCCAGAAATTCCTGTTCGAGAGCGGCCTGCCCTGCAACCTGTCCATGCTGGTCAATGGCCTGATCATTCTCGACCTGCCGCTGGACATGCATGACCATGTGCGCGGCGATACCCTGCTGCACGCGGCCGTCCGCGAGGGCGATGCCGCACTGGTGCGGCAGCTGCTGGATCACGGCGTCAGCGTTTCCGCCCCGAACTGGGCCGGGCTCAGCGCGCGGGCCGGCGCCGAGAATGCCGAGATACAGGCACTGCTGGATGCGGCGGAAACGCCTGCCCGCTGAGCCGGCGCACTAGCCTGAACAGGCGCGCTCCTGGACATCGGCGCGCAACTTCGAACACAAAAAAACACGCCCGCGATGCTGCATCGCGGGCGTGTCGCTTTCGCTGCCGGCCCCGCTTAGCCCGTCAGGCCAAACGAGGTACGGGCATCAGCCTAGCGGCGCTGGCCGGTGACCCGCTCCCAGCCGTGGCGCACGGCGGCCTTGAAGCGCTCCCAGTCACTGCCGGGGTACTTGGTCTGCCAGTCGCTGCGGGCGTTGGTCTCGATCTCGTCCCAGGAACGGTCCTTGTAGCGGGTGTCCGAACCCAGCGTCGAGCCATAGCGGTAGGCCGGCGCATAGTCGTCGTAGCTGCCGCCCATCGATGCGTAGCGGGTGTTCCAGTCGCTACGGAAGTCATCGTCATAGTCAGCCGACGTACGGGTGGCGGCCATGTTGTCGGCGGTCGTGCCCATCATGCTGCCGGTGGCGCCAGCCGCGGCGGCGGTCGTCCTGCGGCCGTCGTTCTGCACATCCACCACGGTGTTGCGGACCGTGTCGGTCACCTGCTCGGTACGCTCGGACGCAGTCTTGCCGACCACGACTTCCTCCACCACGCGGGCGCTCTTGCTGACCACGGCCTTCTCCGCGGTTTCCCGCACTTCGATGCTCTGGTCGCGCAGCGCATTCAGGTCGGCCTCGGATGCAGGACGATCGACCGGACGGCGCTCGATGCTGGCATGCTCCTCGCGCAGCGTGACCGATTCCTTGACCGGGGTCTCAACCATGCGCGAGACCACGCGCACCGCGCCCAGGTCGACCTGGCGCTTGCCCACTTCCAGTTCTTCCTGCACCACTGGAATCACGCGGGCGCGCTCCTTCTCTATCTCATCGCGGGTATAGGGCGCTGCATCGCTGCGATAACCCTCGTAGCCGGTGGCGCGCCATTCCGCGACACGTTTTTCGATATCGACTGCGCCGGTGGCAGCCAGCGCTTCGCGGGCACTCTCGACACGGCTTTCATCCGACACCGTGACGGCCACCACGGCGCCGCCGCGGCGCACGGCTTCCGAGTAATGGCCGGCATCGTCCTGGTCCGGCCCGAACAGGTCGGCAAAGAAATTGCGCACGCTGTCCATGAAGCCGACATCATCGTCGCGCGTGGTCGTGGTAGTGCCCGTCGTACCTGTCGTGCCGATGTCGGCGCCGTGGGCGCGAACCTGCACGTCATTGGCCGAGAAGCCGCGGGTAATCAGTTGCTGCTTGGCCCGCTCGGCGTGGTCATACGTATCGAATACGCCTATCACTGTCTGGTCCATGTCTTTGCTCCTTCAGTTGGCTGCTTGGTTTTGTGACAAGTGGCTAACGCTATCGCGCAGGGTCGGGCTTCCAGGTTCCGCTCTCTGCGTCATAACGCTCCACCACCGCTTCTTCCCGCTTCACGCTGAGTTGCTGCGCACCCTGCTCGACATGGCGTCGCGTCGTGATGCGCACTTCTTCCAGCAACACCAGATGCCTGGTGATGACTTCCTTGAATACCGGAATCACCAGCGTGTCGCCCTCCTGCCGGGAGTGGAATTTATCCTCCACGATCCGGTTCACCGGCACCCTCGTAATGCTCACTTCTTCCTGCGTCAGCGGCATGTCGATGGTGCGGCTTTCCTCATGCACGATCTTTCTCACGCGCACGGCGCCGGTTTCCACCGTCACCTTGCGCACATCCAGCTGTTCCTCGATGACGGGCAGCACCCGCTGCTCGTCGTTCTGCAGCGTGCCGGAAACGGACTGCGGATCGGCGTGCGGCGGCTGATTGCCTTGCTGCTGGTTCATTGGATGCCTCGGAAAGAATCGGGTGTTGTATTCTTTGCCAAAGACCGGATATTAGGAATCAGACATCCACGCTTAAGGATGTAAGCGCTTTCCGACGTCCGGCGTTACAGATAGACAGTGCCGCAGATACATCTTGTAACCACGCTTACCGCTGCACAGCGCCTGCGCGGCGGCTTTGGCGTTTTAATGGGCGCCTACGAATGGAGATCGCAATGAAGCTCATTTCTTCCGCAATCCTGTCCCTGCTGGCCGGCGCCGCGCTGCTGGCTGCCGCCCCGGCGATGGCGCGGGTGGATGTGGACATCAATGTGGGCGTTCCCGGCGCCTATGTCGCCCCCTCGCCCTATGGTCCGCCGCCCCGCTATATCGCGCCGCCACCGCGCTACATTGCCCCGCCGCCGGTGTATGGCGCGCCCAGCTATGGCTATGTGCAGCCTGGCACGGTCTATGTCCAGCCGGGCCCGGTGTATGTACAGCCCCGCCCGTTGTATCGCGACGAATGGCGCGAACGGCATTGGCATGATCACCGCTATGGTCCACGCTGGGACCGCGACGGCGACGGCGTGCCAAACCGCCATGACCGGCGCCCCGACAATCCCTGGCGTTATTGAAAGACGCCCCGTCATAGCCAAGGCCGGCCTCGCATTCCCCGAGGCCGGCCTTTTTGTAGGGCGGAATACCCCGCAAGGGGCATTCCGCCATTGGTCGATCAGGGAAGCTGGCCGATATGCCCATCCCCGTTTGCGAACGGCGGTGCAATGCCCTTCGGGTATTGCACCCTACTAGACTGCAGCATGACTGGTTTTGAACTCTGCAATGGACCAAGCTTCGGCATAAGCCCCGCCGGCGCATACAAAGCCAGGCCATTGCCCGCCCCCTCCAGTTGCCTCCTTCACAAGATTGCTGTAAAACAGCGGGTGCCTTGCGCACCCCTATTCAGAGCGGCGCTCCCTCCGGAATGCAGCCGCCAGCCACTTGGAGAAGATCTTGAAGAAAACCCTGTTCGCCGCGGCAATCGCTGCCGCCTTCGCCGTATCCATGCCTGCCTTCGCGCAGCAGAAATACCAGCCCGAGTACCGCCTTTCCACCGTGCTGGGCACCGCCTTCCCCTGGGGCAAGGGCGGCGAGCGCTGGGCCGAACTGGTGAAGGACAAGACCCAGGGCCGCATCAACATCAAGATGTATCCCGGCACCTCGCTGGTGGCAGGCGACCAGACCCGCGAATTCACCGCGATCCGCCAGGGCGTGATCGATCTCGCCGTCGGCTCGTCGATCAACTGGTCGCCGCAGGTGAAGGAGCTGAACCTGTTCTCGCTGCCTTTCCTGCTGCCGGACTACAAGGCGCTGGACGCGCTGACCCAGGGCCAGACCGGCAAGGAGCTGTTCAAGGTACTGGAAAAGAACGGCGTGGTGCCGCTGGCATGGGGTGAAAACGGCTATCGCGAGATCAGCAATTCCAAGCACGAGATCCGCACGCCGGCCGACATGAAGGGCATGAAGTTCCGCGTGGTCGGCTCGCCGCTGTTCAACGACACCTTCACCGCGCTGGGCGCGAACCCGACACAGATGAGCTGGGCCGATGCGCAGCCGGCGCTGGCTTCGGGCGCGGTCGATGGCCAGGAGAACCCGGTGTCGGTCTTTACCGGCGCCAAGATCCATGCGGTCGGCCAGAAATACATGACGGTCTGGGGCTATGTCGCCGACCCGCTGATCTTCGTGGTCAACAAAAAGGTCTGGGAGAGCTGGAGCAAGGCTGACCAGGACGCGGTGCGCGAAGCGGCCGTACAGGCAGGCAAGGAAGAAACCGCGCTGGCGCGCAAGGGCCTGACTGCTTCCGACAGCAGCGCCTACAAGGAAGTCGAGGCCACCGGCGTCAAGGTGACCCGCCTGTCCGAAGCCGAACTGGCGCCCTTCCGACAGATGACCCGGCCGGTATATGACAAGTGGGCCAAGACCATCGGCCCCAACCTGGTGAAGCAGGCCGAAACCGACATCGCCGCCCGCAAGTAAGCTTTCCGCGTCACGCCCGCCGCCTGCCCCACTGCCGGCGGCGTTTTTCTTACGCGGTCGCTGGCCGCATCCTGCCTGAAAACCATGAGTGAATTGCCTGAAAAAGACGACGCCCCGGAAGACCATCCGCGGGTGCCGCTCAGGATAGAGGAAGCCTGCGCCGCGCTGGCCATGGCCCTGATCTGCATCATTACCTTCGCCAATGTGCTGGTGCGCTATTTCACCAGCGTATCCTTCGCCTTTACCGAGGAATTCTCGATCTTCCTGATGGTGGTGCTGACCCTGTTCGGCGCGGCCGCCGCCTTTGCGCGCGACCGCCACATCAAGATGACCTTCATCACCGACCGGCTGCCGCGCCCGATGTCGCGCCTCTTCGACATGGTGTCGATGGCGCTGGGCATCGTGATGTTCGCCGTGATGGCCTGGTATGGCTATTTCCTGTTCCTCGACGACTGGCAGTACGACACCACCTCGCCCGGCATCGGCATACCGCAATGGATCTACAGCCTCTGGCTGCCCCTGCTGTCGGTGCTGATCTGCCTGCGCATCCTGGGACGCCTGATCCGCGTGGCGCGCGCCGGAGGCCGCCCATGATCGCCGAAGGCAGCCTGATCCTCTTTCTCGGCTTTGCGCTGCTGATGGCCATCGGCGCGCCGCTGGCGGTGGCGCTGGGCATCAGCGGCACCGCGGTCATTTTGATCGAGGGCCTGGGCATCATGTCGGTGCCGACCAATGCCTACAACGGCATCGCCAAGTATCCCCTGCTGGCGCTGCCGGTCTTCATCCTGGCCGGCATGATGTTCGAGCGCGCCGGCGTGGCGCTGCGCATCGTGCGCTTCGCTTCCGCCGTGGTGGGCAAGCGGCGCGGCGCGCAGGGCATCGTCGCGATCCTGGTGTGCATGTTCCTGGGCGGCATTTCCGGCTCGGGGCCGGCCGATGCCGCCGCGGTGGCGATGGTGATGATTCCCGCGATGTTCAAGCAGGGCTACCCGAAGACCTTCTCCGCCACGCTGATCGCCGCCGCAGGCTCCACCGCGATCCTGATTCCGCCTTCGGTGGCGCTCATCCTCTACAGCGTGCTGGTGCCGTCGGCCTCGGTGCCGGCGCTGTTCGCCGGCGGCGTGGTGCCCGGCATCATGGCGGGCCTGTCGCTGATTATCCCCACCCTGTATTTCTCATACAGGAACGGCTGGGGCACGGCGTCGGACGAGGCCACGCCGCGCTTCTGGGACAGCTTCAAGGAAGCGATCTGGGGCCTGCTGGCGCCGGTGATCATCCTCGGCGGCCTGCGCACCGGGCTGTTCACGCCAACCGAGGCGGCGGTGGTGGCGGCCTTCTACGGCCTGTTCGTCGGGCTTTTCGTGTACCGCACGCTGACGCTGAGGAAGGTATATGAAGTGCTGGTGGAATCGGCGGAGATCTCCGCTGTCGTGCTGCTGATCATCTCGCTGGCCGGCGTGTTCGCCCATGCCGGCTCGACCCTGGGCGCGTTCGATGCCTTCGCCAAGCTGCTGCTGGGCTTCACCTCGAACGAGGCGCTGATGCTGCTGATGATCACCATCATGATGCTGATCGCCGGCATGCTGCTCGACGCGGTGTCGATCTTCCTGGTGTTCCTGCCCATCCTGCTGCCCATCGTGGCGGCCTACAAGTGGGACCCGGTCTGGTTCGGCATCATCCTGACGATGAACATGGCCATCGGCCAGTTCACGCCGCCCATGGCGGTCAACCTGATGGTCACCACCCGCATCGCCGGCGTCACCATGGAATCCACCGTGCGCTGGGCTCTCTGGATGGTAGGCTCGATGCTGGTGGCGCTGCTGCTGGTGACCGCCTTCCCGCAACTGGCGCTGTGGCTGCCGCAATCCCTGGGATATTGACGATGAACGACGATCTCTGTTTTCTTTCCGCCGTCGAGATGGCGGCACAGGTCCGCGCCGGCCGGCTGTCGGCGCGCGAGGTGATGGCAGCGCATCTGGCGCGCATCGAAGCGGTCAACCCGAAGGTCAATGCGGTCGTCACCCTGCATGCCGAGCAGGCGATGGCCGCGGCGCTCGCGGCCGACGAGGCGCAGGCGCGCGGCGAGCCGCTCGGCCCGCTGCATGGCCTGCCGGTGCTGCACAAGGACCTGATCATGACGCGGGGCATGCGCACCACCTACGGCTCGAAGGTGCATGAAGACTATGTGCCGACCCGTAGCGCGCTGCTGGTGGAACGGCAGCAGGCGGCAGGCGCGATCAGCATCGGCAAGACCAACACGCCCGAGTTCGGCGCCGGCTCGCAGACCTTCAACGCCGTCTTCGGCGCTACCCGCAATCCCTACGACCTGAGCAAGACCTGCGGCGGCTCGTCCGGCGGTTCGGCGGTGGCCCTGGCGACCGGCATGGCGCCGCTGGCCGACGGCACCGACATGGGCGGCTCGCTGCGCTGCCCGGCCAATTACTGCAATGTGGTCGGCATGCGGCCCTCGGTCGGCCGGGTGCCGGACTTCCCTTCGCAGAACGGCTGGAGCAACCTGTCGGTGCATGGCCCGATGGCGCGCAGCGTGGCCGACCTGGCGCTGCATCTGTCGGTGATGGCAGGCCATGATGCGCGCGACCCGATGGCCATCAGCCAGGGCGGCGAGCAGTTCCGCGCGCCGCTGGAGAGCGACCTGCGCGGCAAGCGCATCGCCTGGAGCATGGACCTGGGCGGGCTGCCGGTCGATCCACGGGTAACGAAGGTGCTGGATGCGCAGCGCAGGACGTTCGAGGAACTCGGCTGCATCGTCGAGGAAGACTGCCCGGACTTCCGCGATGCGCACGACATCTTCATGACGCTGCGCGCCTATGCCTTCGAGCTGCATTACGGCGCCATCATGGACCGCCATCCCGGCGTGCTGAAGGACACCATCGTCTGGAACATCGAGGCCGGCCGCAAGCTGAGCGCTTCCCAGCTGGCGCGGGCGGAAAAGCTGCGCACGGCGCTGTTCATGCGCATGCACCGCTTCATGGAGAAATATGATTTCCTGGTGGCGCCAGTGAACCAGGTGCCGCCGTTCGACATCGACCAGCCCTATGTGGACGAGATCGCCGGCGTGAAGATGGACAACTACATCGACTGGATGCGCTCCTGCTACTACATCACCGCCACCACCCACCCCGCGATGTCGGTGCCGGCCGGCTTCACAGCGGAAGGATTGCCGGTGGGCCTGCAGATCGTCGGGCGGCACCAGGGCGAGCTGGCGCTGCTGCAGGTGGCGCATGGGTTCGAGGCCGCCACTGGCGCCGGCAAGCG
>NZ_JACYOX010000015.1 GCF_015352955.1 Noviherbaspirillum soli | reverse complement strand
AAGCGCCGGCCCGTGCTCTAGCGGTCGGACCAATGTAGGGCGGAATGCCCCGCAGGGGCATTCCGCCCTACGAAATCCTTTACTCACTCTCGCCGACGTCATCCACCCAGCCGCCATCCGTGCCCAGCGACTCGATGCCGGCGCGGATGGCTTTGGAAGAAAAGCCGCGATAGGCCAGGAAGCGGTAGATCTTCAGCTTCAGCTCCTGGCTCATGCCATCGCGCTTGACCTGGGCCTGGAATTTCGCCACCGCATGCAGCACCCGCTCCTCTTCCGGCGCCAGTTGCTGCACCTGGGACTTGGCCAGACCGGCGTCTATCCCTTTCTGGCGCAAGGTCATTTCGATGCGCCGGTTGCCGGCGCGGTTCTCGATGCCCCGCGAGCGCTGCTCGGCGAAACGGCCGTCATCCTGATAGCGGTTGCCAATGACGAAGGCCATCGCGTCTTCCACTTCCGTCTCGTCATAGCTCTTGGAGCCCAGCTTGCGGCGCAGCGCGGTAGCGCTGTAGTCCTGCCGCGCCAGCAGCCAGACGGCATAGGCCTTGGCCGACTGCGCCGGCTTTTCCGGCGGCGCACCGGGCTCGCGCGGCGTGACCGGCTTGCGCTTGCGGTCCGAGGTGCGGGTGTATTCGCCGGGACTGGGGCTGGCACTGCCGCGGACGGGGCGCTTGCGGTCGGAAGTGCGGGTGTATTCGCCAGGAATAGGTTCCGGCTTGCGCCGGCCGAAACTGCTGGCGTCGCGACGCGGCCTTTCAGGCTTGCCGGTGCCTGAAGGCGGATCGCCAGCCTCATCTTCCGGCAGCGGTTCGGGCACGCCGGTTTTCTTGTTGATCAGATACATGGCTGCACAGGCGGCAATGGAAACCTGTCGATGATACTGGATCGCCCGCCCATGCGCCGCCCTGCCGCCAGCCTGCTGCGTCAGGCCAGCATGCGGCTGTAGATGCGCGTGGCCATCAGGCCGGCCGGCGTATGGTGGCTGGCCGGCGCCATCAGCTGCACCAGCAGGTCCATCGCCTGCTCGCGGCTTTCCTGCGCCGCCAGGGTCTCTTCCAGGGTACGCAGTTCGAGGTTGAAGTCGTTCTGGCCGTCCGCCGCGCTGCGCTGCGCCGGATTGCGAAGTACGCCGCGCACGCCGTGCCAGTCGCTCGGCGCCGGCTGGCCCAGTGTGTCCATCAGCCGCTGCCGGGCCCGGAAGCTGATCTGGCGGCGCTGCGCGCCTTCCCAGCCGGCCGCGATCCAGTCGTATATCACCTGCTGCTCATAGGCGGAAAACACGCCGAACATCTCGGCACGCTCGCCCTGCAGCAGGCGCCAGAAGCGGCTGTTCTGCGGGTCGTCGCCGCGCCGGATCCAGTCGCGCTCGACCAGCGCATCGAGGAAGGCGGGAATCTGCGCGGGGTCCGACAGCCAGTCATTGACGGCGCGGCCGCCGATGCGGCAATAGTCGGAATGGGCTTCCTTGCCGGTTGCGCTCTTGGCGGTAAAGACAGCGACTATTTCACGGTCGATGTCGAACTCGGCGATCACGGAATTGGTGCCGGCGCCCAGCATGTTGAGCTTGTAGCCGCGCGCCACCCGCTGCATGAACGCCTGCCGGTCGCCGACCCGCGGCATGGTTTCCACCAGGCCTTCGAGCGCCTTCCTGGCATGGCCGGTGTCGGCATTGTCGACCGTGACATGCAGCGTGAAGTAGGTCGGGTCGATGCCGAGTTCGTTGAGTTCATAGGCGCAGATCAGCAGGTGCAGCGGCAGCTGTTCATAGCCGAGGTTGAAGCCGATGACTTCCGGCAGGAAATCGCCGGCATGGCGCGCCAGCGCCAGCTGGATCACGCCCTGCACGTAATGGTCCTCGCTCAGGTTTTCCCAGTGCTCGCAGCCGTGGGCCGCCAGCAGCCGCTTGAACAGCAGTACGTGGTTGCGCTCGGGGACGCCATCGCCTAGCTCTTCGAGGTAGATGCGGATCAGCGCGGTAAAGCGGGCATCGTTCCAGTAGGGCGTCAGGCCGTACAGCCAGGCGCCGTCGACCAGCTTGGTCGGCGCAACCGACTTCAGGAAGTACAGCGCATGCGACTTGCCGGAAAAGTACTGGCGCGGGCCGCCGGCCTTGCGTGCTTCCAGGTAATGCCGGTAGCGCTGGCCGACCAGCGCCGTGCTGGCGGCAATCCAGTCGCCGATGTCGTCGATGTCATCGGGCAGGTCCGACTCCAGCCGGTCGGTCGCAAGCAGTTGCTGCCGCAGCCATTCCTCGCCTTGCTGCAGCGCCGATGACTCGGGCTGGTCGCGCATCAGGTCGCGGTACAGGCGGCGCAGCGGCGTTGCCGCCACCGCCGGCGCCGCAGCCGCGCTTGCCGGTCGCGCCGCCGGCTGGATGTAATGAATGTGGTCCGTCAGGTTTTGCATGATGTCTTCTGTTCGCTGCCCGCGGCTGGAAAAGCTGCCGGCTTTCATGGTGGCCTTGGCCAAAAGTGGTTCGATTATCGGAAGCGCATAGCTGGCCAACAATCAGCGAACAGGAGGAAAGCGGGTCGGACGATGCCTACAACCTTCACAAACCAATTACCTTGCACATTATTTCAAACATATTGCACATACGTTCAAAGCGGCGTATATTGACAGTTGTTCACACGCTCGGAACAAACGTTCATGACTTTTCCTTCCCAAGTTGACTTGTTGATCATAGGCGGCGGCATCAATGGCGCCGGGATTGCCCGCGACGCCGCGGGCCGTGGGCTGTCGGTTGCGCTGTGCGAGCAGAATGACTTCGCCAGCGCAACGTCGTCGGCCAGCACCAAGCTGATCCATGGCGGCCTGCGCTATCTGGAACACTATGAATTCCGGCTGGTGGGCGAAGCGCTTGCCGAGCGCGAAGTGCTGTTGCGCATCGCGCCGCACATCGCGTGGCCGCTGCGTTTCGTGATGCCGCATGCCAAGGGACTGCGGCCGGGCTGGATGATACGGCTGGGCCTGCTGATGTATGACCGCCTCGGCGGCAAGACCACCCTGCCGCGCTCCTCCGGCATCAGCCTGCTGCGCACGCCCTACGGCGCCGGCCTGAAGACCGAGTTCCACAAGGGGTATATCTATTCCGACGCCTGGGTCGACGATGCCCGCCTGGTGCTGCTCAACCTGCGCTCGGCGGCCGAGCATGGAGCTGCCATCCTGCCCCGTACCCGCTTCCTTTCGGCGCGCCGCGAGGATGGCCTCTGGCAGGCCGAACTGGAAGACCTGCGCACCGGCCAGCGCCATACGGTGCGTTCGCGCATGCTGGTCAATGCGGCCGGACCGTGGGTCAGCAAGGTGGCCGGCAGCATGGGCACGGCGAAGACCAAGGCCGGCGTGCGGCTGGTCAAGGGCAGCCATATCGTGGTGCCCAAGCTGTATGAAGGCGAGCATGCCTACATCGTGCAGGACAGCGGCAAGCGCATCATCTTCATGATTCCGTACGAGCGCGATTTCACGCTGATCGGCACCACCGACATGGTGGTCGATGACATCAGCGAAGGCGGGAAGATCAGCCAGCAGGAGCTGGATTACCTGTGCAACCAGGTCAGCCGCTATTCCGCCCGCCCGGTCACGCCCGACCAGGTGGTCTGGAGCTACAGCGGCATCCGCCCGCTGTATGACGACGGCACCGAGGATCCGTCGGCGGTGACCCGCGACTACACGCTGGTGCTGGAAGACGGCGACGTCAACGTGCCGCAGCTGTCGGTGTATGGCGGCAAGATCACGACCTATCGCAAGCTGGCCGAGGCCGCGCTGGACAAGCTCGCGCCATGGATGGAAAAGGCCGGCGGCAAGTGGACCGGCACCGAGCCCCTGCCCGGCGGCGACCTCGGGCCGGCCGGACAGGCCGGCTTCCTGCCCCGCCTCGCCGCGCGCTATCCCGGCATGCCCGAGACCCTGCTGACCGCGCTGATGCAGCGCCATGGCACCAAGGCCGAAGAAATCCTGGGCGATGCCGCGACGCCGTCGGACCTCGGCGAATACTTCGGCGGCAACCTGTATGAGCGCGAAGCGCGTTACCTGGTCGAGCGCGAATGGGCGCAGCAGGCCGACGACGTCCTGTGGCGCCGCACCAAGGCCGGCCTGCACATGAGCCCGGAACAACGGGCGCGCTTTTCGCTCTACATGGAAGGCGTGGTCCCGCAGCTGCCGGCATGAATCTTCTTTACGAAAACATCCTGCTTCACCTCCTCACCGCGCTGATTGCCGGCGGCCTGATCGGCCTGGAGCGCAGCTACCACGGCCGCCCCGCCGGCTTTCGCACCCATGTGCTGGTGTGCGTCTCGTCGAGCATGCTGATGCTGGTCACGCTGTATCAGTCGAGCTGGTATCTCGCGCCGCTGGCCGACACCGTGCGCACCGACCCCACCCGGATGGCGCAGGGCATCATGACCGGCATCGGCTTCCTGGGCGCCGGGGTGATCATGAAGGACGGCCTGTCGGTGCGCGGCCTGACCACCGCGGCCTCGATCTGGATGACGGCCGCGATCGGCATCCTGGCCGGCATCGGCTTCTATTTCCCGGTGGTGATGGTGACGGTGCTGACGGTATCGGCGCTGTCCATCTTCCGCTGGGTGGAGCGCATCCTGCCGGCCTATTACTACGCGCAGCACGTGGTGCGCTTCCAGTCCGACAGCGTGATGGGGGAGGAAGCGCTGCGCGAGCTGATCGCCGCGCATGGCTTTTCCATCGCCAACATGAGCTACAGCATGGAAGACTCGGGCCGCATCTTCGAGTACCGCATGGTGATCCGCTCGCGCGACCGCGATAATGCCACCAGGCTGGCCGAGACCTGGCACCGCGCCAATGGCAGCGTGCTGGGCTTTCGCATCGAGCCGGCCTGACGCCGGCTGGCAACCGGCCTGGAACAGGAGAACGCTGATGAACCTGATGACCTGGAACATCCAGTGGGGCCGTGGCTGCGACGGCGTGGTGGATCTGCGCCGCATCGTCAGCCATGCCCGCGCGCTGGCCGACTTCGATGTGCTGTGCCTGCAGGAAGTGGCGGACAACTTCCCGGCCCTGGAGGGCAACAACGACGCCAATCAGTTCGCCGCGCTGGCCGCGCTGCTGCCGGGCTATACGGCGATCGACGGTGTGGCGGTCGACCTGCCGGGCGAACAGGGGCGCCGGCGCCGATTCGGCAACATGATCCTGTCGCGGCTGCCGGTGCGGCAGGTATTGCGCCACCTGCTGCCCTCGCCGCCCGACCCGACCGTGAAGAACATGCGCCGCATGGCCCTGGAGGCGGTGCTGGAAACGCCGTTTGGCCTGGTGCGGGTGGTCACCACCCATCTCGAATACTATTCGGCGCCGCAGCGCGCAGCCCAGGTGGAAGCCTTGCGCGGCCTGCATGCCGACGCCTGCGCCGAGGCGCGCGGCTTCGTCGAGACCGACAGCAGCGAGGGCACCTTCCGCAGCCTGCCGCGTCCGGCATCGGCCATCTACACCGCCGACTTCAACTACCAGCCCGAGGATCCCCTGCATGCGCGCATGCAGCAGGGCCATGCCGACGGCAGCCCCGCGCTGCGCGATGCCTGGGCATCCCGCTGGCCGGGCGTGCCGCATCCGCCGACGCTGGGCCTGTACGACAGGGAGCAATGGCCAGCGGCCATGACCACCGACTTCATTTACGTGACCGACGACCTGGCGCCCCGGATTGCCGATGTCCGGGTCGACGGCCTCACCCAGGCATCCGACCACCAGCCGGTGCTGATTACGCTGCAACAAGACTAGGAAAGAAAAAACCGCATGCTGTCCCTGCAACACCTGCCAGACGCCACCCTGTCCCGCGTCACCGGCCTGTTTCTCGATATAGACGACACCCTGACCACGGAAGGCAAGCTGCCGGCCGATGCCTATGGCGCGCTGGAAGCGCTGCAAAAAAGCGGCCTGCGGGTGATCCCGATCACGGGCCGGCCGGCCGGCTGGTGCGACCACATCGCCCGCATGTGGCCTGTGGACGCGGTGGTGGGCGAGAACGGCGCCTTCTACTTCTGGCACGATGCCGAGAGCCGCAAGCTGCGCCAGCGCTTCCTGGCCGACGAAGCGACCCGCGCCGCCAATGCCGCGCGCCTGAAGGAGATTGCCGCCGGGATACTGGAAGCGGTGCCGGGCTGCGCGCTGGCATCGGACCAGTTCTGCCGCATTGCCGACATCGCGATCGACTTTTGCGAGGATGTGCCGCCGCTGCCCAGGGCCGAGGTCGACCGCATCGCCGCGCTGATGCGTGACGCCGGCATGACGGCCAAGATCAGCTCCATCCATGTCAATGGCTGGTTCGGCGACTATGACAAGCTGGGCATGGCGCGCATGCTGATGCGGGAACGCTACGGCGTGGACCTGGATGCGCAGCGGGAACGTTACATGTTCATCGGCGACTCGCCGAACGACGAGCCGATGTTTGCCTACTTTCCCAATGCGGTGGGCGTGGCCAATGTGGCAGACTTCACCGACCGCATGCGCCATGCGCCGGCCTATGTGACCGAAGCGCGCTGCGGCGCGGGCTTCGTGGAACTGGCCAGGCGCCTGCTGGCGGCGCGCGCCTGAGGTCGCAGGGCGGCTTCAGAGCCGCGGATTGTAGATGAACCGGCGCGCTACCGCGGCCCCGATCAGGCCTGCATCCGCATGGGCCGGATTGATCAGCAGATTGCTTTCTTCCGGCACGATGACGGACGGCACTTCCAGCACCGCAGCGGCGGCCTTGTCGAGCCACTGGTCGCCAAAGGCGATCGTGACAGAGCCTGCCGGCTCGGCCAGCCAGGTCGGCTCGAGGCCGGCCGGCGCAATGCGGTTGCGCCGTTCCCAGACCGGCAGCGGAATATCGATGCGCACCAGGAAAGCATTGCGCACCGCAATGCGGTCGCCCAGGTGCGCCAGGGTTTCCAGCGTGGCCAGCGCAATGCTGGCGGAGGCATAGGCGACCGCCCGCCCCTTGCTGTTCCAGCGTCCCCCCGTCTTCCTTGCGCCGCCGCCGCTCAGGTCCGCCGCGGAAAATTCAAGCGTGTGCTTGGCGATGCGCCAGACCGTGACGCTGGCCGCCATCAGGACAGCACGCCGTATTCGATGCGGCTCAGCGTGTCCTGCACCAGCTCATAGCCGGCCTCGGTATCAAGCAGCGCAAGCGGCGCCTCGCCGCCCAGCGCGCGGTTTGGCCGATTGATCCAGGCGATGGCGGCCGCCTCGTCTTCCAGCACCGCCTGGGCACGCTCCAGCACGCGGTGAACCCGGTACATCCGGTCCTGCTCCACCGCCGCCAGCGGCTGCCCCTTGCTGACACGGCTCTTCAGCGTGCTGCGGGGCAGGCGCAGGCTTTCGTACAACCTGTCCTGGCTGATGCCCAGCCGCCTGGCGGTGTCGGCCACGATCTGGGCCGGCATGCCGGCCCGCATCGCGCCGACCATGTCGATGGCGCTGGCGGTGAATCCGGCGCTGTAGGGCGCGACGCTCTGCGCGACCGTCAGCTCCGGCCCGGCTTCATGCGGAGGGTATGTGACAGGCTTCTTGGGTGCCGGAGGCTTGCTGGGCGTCATGATGATCCAGGAATGGACGAAATTTCATCCAATTCTATACCAATTGGCACTCTTGCAGCGCGCTGCTTTCAATCATCCCCGGCCCGGCCGCCGTCTTAACCAGCGAAGTCCGGACCGATCAGGTCGATCCGGTCGGTGCAGAACGCATCCACGCCCCAGTCCAGCAGCCGCCTGGCCGCTTCCGGGTCGTCGACGGTATAGCAGAAGAGGCCATAACCGGCGTCCTTGATCGCCTGCGCCTGCTCCTGTTTCAGGTTCTTGTGGTTGGTATGCAGCGCCATCGCGCCGACCTGCTCCAGCCTGGCTTGCCAGTCGTCCGGCACATGCCCGATCAGCAGGCCGCGGGGGATGTCCGGCGCGATGTCGCGCGCCGCCATCAGCGCTTCCGGCGAAAACGAGGAGAACAGCGGCAGCGGCATCGACGCATCGTCGGCCAGCCTGGCGTCGGCCTGCTGCGCCAGCATCTGCTTCAACAGCGCGGCGGCGGCGCGGCCGGTCTCGGCGGCGAAGCCGGGAGAAGGCTTGATCTCGGCATTCATCCAGATGCCCTCGCGGTGGCAGAACGCGATCACCTGCGCGAAGTCGGGCACCGGCTCGCCGGCGAACTGCGGTCCGAACCAGCTGCCGGCATCCATGCCCGCCAGCAGCGCGGCGCTGGTTTCGGCGACATTGCCGATGCCGGGCACGGTACGGCCGAAGGCGGGATCATGCATCAGCACCGGCACGCCGTCGGCGGCCAGCATCACATCGAACTCCACGGCGCGATAGCCGTGCGCAAGACCGCAGCGCAGGCCGGCAAGGGTGTTTTCCGGCGCAAGGGTACCGCCACCGCGATGCGCGATGACACGGGGAAAAGGCCACATCGTGTATTACTCCTTCAGGCTGGGGGTCAGGCGGGATCGATGCGAAACTCGATCACGCCGTGGCGCATGCTGCGCCAGGAATCGACAAGACGGCTGGCATTGGCGCGGTCGCGGGAGCGGATCACCATGCGGTACTCGAAGGTGCGGCCGGCGTCCTGCATGCCGTAACTCAGGTTGGCGATGGAAAAGCCATGCGCGGCGATCAGCTCGCGCAGCGCTTCTTCCTCCATCACGCTCCCGGACTGGAACCGCACCACGTGCTGCGCATAGTAGTAGGACGGCAGCACGCCTTCCAGCCAGCGGAAGAAGGACAGCGCCGATACCGTCAGCACCGTCACCACCACCACCGGGAAATAGAAGCCGATGCCGGCCAGGATGCCGATCGCGGCCGTCATCCAGATCGAGGCCGCGGTGGTCAGGCCGCGCACCGACAGGCCGTCCTTCATGATCACGCCGGCGCCCAGGAAGCCGATGCCGGTCATGATGCCCTGCGCCATCCGGGTGGGGTCGGTGCTGGTGGGCGCATGTCCTGCTTCCATGCCATACCAGACCGACTGGTACAGCGTGACCAGCATCAGCATGCTGGCCGACACGCATACCAGCACATGGGTGCGAAAGCCCGCCGGACGTCCCTGGTAACTGCGCTCCAGGCCGATCAGGCCGCCGGCAATCAGGGCCACCAGAAGATGCTGGATGATCCTGTATTGAATCGACTCCGTCATCGCTGCGCCCCCGCCGCACCGGCCTGCGGCGCGTCGGGCGGGCTGCTCTCCAGCAGCAGCCTGGCGGTGGGCTCGTCGATGATCAGTTCATTGACGAAGCCGCCGCGCAGCGCGGCCCGCAGGCCTTCCACCTTGCCGCGGCCGGATGCCACGCAGACCGAATGCCTGACGCGCCGGAACAGATCCAGGTCGGGGCCGCTGGTGCGGCTGTTGAGCGCGATGTCGCGATAGCTGCCGTCGGCGCGGAAGAACACGGTGGCGATGTCGCCGACGGCGCCGGCTTCGGTCACGGCCTGCAGGTCCTGCGGATCGAGGTAGCCGCCGCTATGGATCTGGCTCGGCACTTCGGCTGCCAGCGCGCCAACGCTGTAGACCAGGATATCGCAGCGCTGCTGCAGCTCGACCAGCCGCCGCACGCTGCGCTCGCGCCACAAGGCGGTCTTGGTCTCGGCATAGTCGAAGAAGGCCGGCACCGGGAACGGCTGCGGCCGGGCGCCGTAGTTGGTGGCGAAGCGCATGATGATCTCGCTGGAAAACGCGTTCGACATGCTGTGGGTGGTGCCGGAGCCGTTCAGTTGCACCACCTCGACATTGACGGTGGACTTGGGCGTGAGGCGCGAGACGATTTCATTGACCGTGTTGCCCCAGGCCAGGCCGATCACCATGTTGGATTGCACCAGCCGGTTCAGGTAGCTGGCGGCATGGCTGGCCACCCGCTCCAGCCATTCCCGCTCGCCGCCGGACTCCCGCACCGACACCACATGCGCCTGCGGCAGGCCGAAGCGCTGCTTCAGCTCCGCCTCGATCTGCTGCGGATGATCGCGCGGATCGTTGATATGGATTTCCACCAGGCCGTTGTCGCGCGCAAAGCTCAGCAGGCGCGACACCTTGGAGCGCGACAGGTTGAGTTCGCGCGCAATGTCGGTTGTGGTCATGTCCTGGTAGTAGTACAGGCGCGCCACCGTGATGGCATTGATGTACTGGGCCGAATCCTCGGTGGAAGGGACGATCTGCTTATCCTGATGCATGGCGGCGTTTCCATAGGGGCCGGCACCGTGGCCAGCCTCGTTGATAGTCAATTGACAAGCATGATACTGCAGGCATTCCCTTGCACGGCTCAGCGCAGCCGCGCCGGATCGACGGAGAACAGCACCGGATACGCATGCGACCAGCGCGACCAGCGCAGCGTGCCCGCTTCCGACACCGTCCACAGGCGGCCCTGCGCATCGAAGGAGATGTCTTCGATGCCGATCACCATGTCGTAGGAGGCCAGCACCGCGCCGCTGGCGGCATCGAGCTTCTTCAGCGCGCCGGTCTTGCTGTTGGAAAAGGTCATCCACAGCGCGCCGTCACGGTCGAAGGCGGCCCCCTGCGCCAGCGCCGGCACTGCGAGGATGCGGCTGGCATTGGCAGGCGTCAGCACCGCGCCGTCATGGGTGTCGAACAGCGACAGCGGCAGGAAGAAGCCGCGCGCCTTGTCCGCATCCTTTTCAAATGAGGCGATGAAGACGGACTTGCCGTCGAAGCCGGCCAGCGAGCCTTTCATGTCGCCGCCCAGCGCCAGCGTGGCGATCACGAAATCGCCCTGCCCGGCAAGGGCGCGCGCCAGGTCGATCTTGTAGAGCTTGCGGGTGTCGGCCACCAGCAGCATGCCCTGGCCCAGGTACGCCAGGCCGCCGGCATGGCCGCAGGCGCCCGGCATGTCGAACCGGCCGGTGGTGCGGCCGCTGGCCGGATCGATCCGCGCCACCCGGCACGGCCCGCTGCCCACCTTGGGATCGGCGCTGCGGTAGCTCGATACCAGCAGCGCGCCGTCGGCTACGGTCACGCCCTGCGGCACATAGCCTTCATCGATGTCAGGCGCCCAGATGCGGGCCAGGATGGCGGCGTCGTTGGGCACGGCCGGCAGGTCGCCGGAAAGATGCGCCGGCCGCGTGCCCAGCACCTCGGCGGCGGCGGCGGCGCCAGCATGGCTGCCCGCCATCAGCAGCAGGGCGAGCGCCGCGAGCGCGTTTGCAAATCGGATCATGGGCTTCCTCTTCCGCGCAGCCACGCCGCCGCGCGTTGGCGTCAGTTGAGGCGCTGGGTGGTGGCGGCATCGAACCAGTGGACCGAGCTGGCGTCGAAGCCGGCGCTGACCCGCTGCCCTGCCTCGACCGGCGTGCCGGCCGGCGCGCGGATCACCAGCGTTTGGCTGCCGGCGCGGGTATGCACCAGCAGGTCGGCGCCGAGCGACTCCACCATCTCGACTTCCATCTCCAGGCCCGGCCGGCCCAGCTGCAGGTGCTCGGGCCGTACGCCCAGGATGCAGTCGGCCTGCGCCGGCATGGCAACGCCGGCGGGCAGCGACACGGCGCCATTGCCTTCGAGCTGGAAGCCGCCGCCGGCCACTGTCTTGCCGTGCAGCAGATTCATTGGCGGGGAACCGATGAAGCTGGCCACGAAGGTGGTGGCAGGCCGGCCATAGACCTCCGCCGGCGTGCCGATCTGCTCGGCCCGGCCGCCGTTCATCACGATCATGCGCTGGCCCAGGGTCATTGCCTCGACCTGGTCGTGGGTCACGTACAGGCTGGTGGTGCCGAGGGCGCGATGCATCTTCTGGATTTCCAGGCGCATCTGCACCCGCAGCTTGGCATCGAGGTTGGACAGCGGTTCGTCGAACAGGAACACCGCCGGCTCGCGCACGATGGCGCGGCCCATCGCCACTCGCTGGCGCTGGCCGCCGGAAAGCTGGCGCGGCGTGCGCTGCAGCAGCGCGCCCAGCTCCAGGATGCCGGCCGCCTTCTGTACCCGCTGGTCGATGTCCTCCTTGGAAAAGCGCCGGATCTTCAGGCCATAGGCCATGTTCTCGTAGACGCTCATGTGCGGATACAGCGCATAGTTCTGGAACACCATCGCGATGTCGCGGTCCTTGGGCTCCAGGTTGTTGACCACGCGGTCGCCGATCACGATGTCGCCGCCGGTGATCTCTTCCAGGCCGGCCACCATGCGCAGCAGCGTGGACTTGCCGCAGCCGGACGGGCCGACCATCACGATGAATTCGCCGTCCTCGATATCAATCGAAATGCCGTGGATGACGGCAACCGACTTGGCGCCGCTGCCATAGGTCTTGGTGATGTTTTTCAGATGTACTTGTGCCATGTCTCTTTCCTGTGCCGCGCCCGGAATGGCGCGGCGTGTTTCCTGGGAGCGCCTTGGGCCGCAAGGCCAGCGCCTTATTTCTCCGAATCGACCAGGCCCTTGACGAACCATTTCTGCATGATCACCACGACCAGGCCGGGCGGCAGCATTGCCATGATCAGCGTGGCCATCACCATGTTCCATTCCACCGCCGCGTCGCCGCCGGCGATCAGCCGCTTGATGCCGATGCCGATCGGGTACATGTCCTGGTCGGTGGCGATCAGGAGCGGCCACAGGTACTGGTTCCAGCCGTAGATGAACATGATCACGAACAGCGCCAGCACATTTGTGCGCGACAGCGGCCAGATCACATCCTTGAAGAAGCGCAGCGGCCCGGCGCCGTCGATGCGCGCCGCCTCCGCCAGCTCGTCCGGCACTGTCAGGAAGAACTGCCGGAACAGGAAGGTCGCGGTGGCCGAGGCCATCAGCGGTATCGTCAGGCCGGCATAGGTGTTGAGCATGCCGAGGTCGGACACCACCTTGTAGGTCGGCGTGATGCGCACCTCCACCGGCAGCATCAGCGTCAGGAAGATCATCCAGAAGAACAGGCCGCGCCCCGGGAAGCGGAAGTACACCAGCGCGAAGGCGGACAGCATGGAGATGGCGATCTTGCCGATGGCAATCGCCAGCGCCGACACCAGACTGACCCACATCATGCGCCCCACCGGCGCCACCGCGGTGCGGGTGGTGCCGGCGCCCAGCACCTGCGTATAGTTCTCGATCATGTGGCTGCCCGGCACCAGCGAGATCGGCGACATCGCCGCCTGCTCCACGGTCTGGGTGCTGGCGACGAACGCCACGTAGACGGGGAAGGCCACGATCAGCACGCCCAGGATCAGCACCAGGTGGCTGATCATGTCGAGTATCGGTCTGCGCTCGATCATGAGTAATTCACTTTCTTTTCAACGTAACGGAACTGCACCACGGTCAGCGTGATGACGATGAACATCAGCACCACCGACTGCGCCGCCGAGCTGCCCAGGTCGCCGCCCTTGAAGCCGTCGGTGAAGACTTTGAACACCAGGATCTCGGTATCCTTGCCCGGCCCGCCCGACGTGGTCGCCTCGATGATGCCGAAGGTGTCGAAGAAGGCATAGACGATGTTGATCACCAGCAGGAAGAAGGTGGTCGGCGAGAGCAGCGGAAAGACGATGGAGAAGAAGCGCCGCACCGGGCCGGCGCCGTCGATCGCGGCAGCCTCGATCAGCGATTTCGGTATCGACTGCAGGCCGGCGAGGAAGAACAGGAAGTTGTAGCTGATCTGCTTCCAGACCGCGGCGACGACGATCAGGATCATCGCGTGGGTGCCGTTGAGTGTATGGTTCCAGTCGATGCCCAGCGGCCGAAGCGCATGCGAGATGATGCCCAGCGTCGGGCTGAGCAGGAACATCCACAATACGCCGACCACCACCGGCGCCACCGCATAGGGCCAGATCAGGAAGGTGCGGTAGACCGCGGTGCCGCGCACCACGCGGTCGGCGAAGACGGCCAGGATCAGCGATATCGTCAGGCCCAGCACCGCGACCGATACCGAGAAGATCGCGGTGGTCTTGAACGACTCCAGGTAGCTGGGGTCGTTCCACAGCGCCTCGAAGTTCTCGAACCAGACGAACTGCACGCTGCTGCCGAACGCATCCTGCAGCAGCACCGACTGGTACAGGGCCTGTACCGCGGGCCAGAAGAAGAACAGCACGGAGACGATCAGCTGCGGCGCAACCAGCACGAACGGCAGCCAGGCGGATTTGTAGCGGGCGCGTTTTTCCATGATTTCCCTTGTAATGCCGCGACTAGCGGTTGGCCTTCTCGAACCGGACCAGCTGCTCGTCGCCGCGCTTGACCGCCGCGTCCAGCGCTTCCTTCGCCGTCTTCTTGCCCGACCAGACGTTTTCCAGTTCCTCGTCGATGATGTTGCGGATCTGGACGAAATTGCCGAGGCGGATGCCGCGCGACTTGTCGGTGGTCTTGACGATCATCTGCTGCACGGCGATGTCGGTGCCGGGGTTCTTCTGGTAAAAGCCCGACTTGCTGGTCAGATCGTAAGCCACCCTGGTGGTGGGCAGATAGTTGGTGTCCTGGTGCCACTTGGCCTGCACCTCGGGCTGCGACAGGAACTTGAAGAAGCGCGCCACGCCCTTATTCTCATTGGCGCTCTTGCCGCTCATGGCCCACAGCGAGGCGCCGCCCAGCACGGTGTTCTGCGGCGCGCCGGGCACGTCGCTGTAATACGGCAATGCCGCCACCGCGAACTTGAACTTGGCGTTCCTGGCGATGTTGGCATAGGTGGCGCTGGACGACGTGATCATCGCGCATTCGCCGGAATAGAACTTGGCATCCGGCTCGCTCTTGCGGCCGCCATAGGTGAAGTAACCTTGCTTGGCCCAGTTGGCCAGGTTCTCGATATGGCGCACATGCAGCGGGCTATTGAACTTCAGCCGGGTGTCCAAACCGCCCAGACCGTTGCCCTTGCTGGCGAATTCCACGTTATGCCAGGCCGAAAAGCTTTCCAGGTGCACCCAGGACTGCCAGCCGGTGGTATAGGCGCAGCGCTCGCCGCTGGCCTTCAGCTTGGCCGCGGCCGACACCACGTCCTGCCATGTGACCGGCGGCTTTTCCGGGTCCAGGCCGGCCTTGGCGAACTTGTCCTTGTTGTAGAAGAAGACCGTGGTCGAGGCATTGAACGGCAGCGACTGCATCTCGCCGCGGGCCGAGGTGTAATAGCCAGACACGGCAGGCACGTAAGCGGACGGGTCGAAAGTCTCGCCGGCCTTTTTCATCAATTCGGCCACCGGCACCACCGCGCCCTTGGCGTACATCATCGTGGCGGTGCCGACTTCGAACACCTGCAGGATGTTGGGCGCGTTGCCGGCACGGAAGGCGGCGATCGCGGCTGCCATCGCCTCGTCGTAACCGCCCTTGTAAGTGGCGATGACCTTGTAGTCGGACTGACTCTTGTTGAACTGGTCGGCCAGTTCCAGCACCCGGTCGCTCACTGCGCCGGTCTGGGAGTACCACCATTGAATTTCAGTGGCTGCCTGAGCAGGGCTCAGGAAAGAGGCGCAAAGGCCAGCGGCGCACAAGGCCTTTTTGGCGTGAAACATACGGGTCTCCTGTCAGTATTCTGTTCCGCTGAAGTAATCTGGCGTGCGGAAGGGGCTGGCGCGGCAGCCTTGCCAGCCTGAAAGCTGGCGAGAATATAACTGATGTTGAACGTATGTGCAATTAAATTGAAATTATGTGCAACCATCTTCACCAAGAGTAGATAGGCATGCAGAGCCGCCAGGTAATGAAGCGTGGGGGCGGCCCCTGACGCCAGGCTCGGCAGAGATTTCTGGCAGGCCGCTTGCAGCGGCAACGGCGCGCTGATATCCCTGCCGGCCAGGGCAGACCATGCGGTCGCCCCTGCTCTATCGCTTGATCAGCTTCTTGACCAGGCCAACCGCCATGAACACGATAGCGCCCGCAACCACGCCCGCCACCGCGCCACCGGCAGCGCTGGCCACCCATCCCAGCACGCCGCCCACGCCGGGCACCGCATGCGCGGCTTCTTCCAGATGATGCAGCCACTCTCCCAGTGCCGGTATGCCATGCACCAGGATGCCGCCGCCGACCATGAACATCGCGGCGGTGCCGACGATGGACAGCAGCTTCATCAGCTTGGGCGCGCCAGCCAGGATCACCCGCCCCAGCGCCCGCTGAAAGCCTGCTCCCGGCCCTGGCCGCCGGCTCAGGTAAAGGCCGCCGTCATCGAGCTTGACGATGCCGGCCACCAGGCCGTATACGCCGATGGTCATCGCCACCGCAATACCCGACAGCACCAGCACCTGGGTTGCCAGCGGCGCGTTGGCCACCACCCCCAGCGTGATCGCAATGATCTCGGCCGACAGGATGAAGTCGGTGCGCACCGCGCCCTTGATCTTGTCCTTTTCCATTGCAACCATGTCTACCTTCGGATCGGCCAGCGCATGCGCCAGCGCTTCATGCCCGGCGTCGCCGCCGTGCGGCCAGAACCGGTGCGCCAGCTTCTCGAAGCCTTCGTAGCACAGGAAGGCGCCGCCTATCATCAGCAGCGGCGTGACCAGCCATGGCGCGAAGGCGCTGATGGCCAGCGCGGCCGGCACCAGGATCGCCTTGTTGATCATCGAGCCCTTGGCCACGGCCCATACCACCGGCAGTTCGCGGTCGGCATTGACGCCGGTGACCTGCTGCGCATTCAGCGCCAGGTCGTCGCCCAGGACACCGGTGGTTTTCTTTGCGGCGACCTTGGCCATCACCGAGACATCGTCGAGGATGCTGGCAATATCATCGATCAGCGCCAACAGGTTGCTAGCTGCCATATACGCTCCTTGTCAGTCGTTGGAAATTTCGTTTGACGTACTTTGTGCCGCGCCCCGGTCCAGGTCGAGCGCAATCACGTTTACCGGCATGAAGTGGCGTGTCTGGTGCTGGTAGTCCCAGCGCTCCACGGCGCACGACAGCGGCGGGCGCCGGCCGTCGCCGTCGCCGTCGCCATAGCGGATCAGGTTGACCGAATTGCCGGCGCCATGCCGCACCCGCGACGATACCGCAGTGCCAGCCTGCACGGCCCACAATCGCCGCGTCACCTTGTCATGCCGCTCATGCAGCGCGCATACATAGGGCAGATGGATATGGCCGCCCAGGATCAGGTCGGCCCCCGCCTCCGCCCAGCGCCGCACCGCGGCGGTGCTGCCGTGCAGCACGTTGCATTCGTCCTCCGGCAACAGCGCGCAGATCGGCTGGTGCGTCACCACGATGCGCAACTGCGCCGCCGGCGAGGCCTCCAGCCTGGCGGCGACGCGCTGTATCTGGGCCGGCGAGACTTCGCCGTCTGCATGCTTGTAGGGCCGCGTGGTATTGACGGTCACCACCAGCAGGTGCGGCTGCTCGAACTCCGGCTCGAGTTCCTCGCCGAAGGCGCGCCGGTAATTGGCATACGGCGCGAGGAGGCGCAGGCCGACATTGAGCAGCGGTATGTCGTGGTTGCCCGGAATGGCGACCAGCGGCGTCGGCGCAAGGCGGTCGACGAAGACGCGCGCGGCGGCGAACTGGCTGCGCCGGGCGCGTTGGGTAATGTCGCCGGACAGCACCACCAGGTCGGGCGCCTGTTCCCGGACCAGGCGCACCAGCGCCTCCACCACGTCGGCCTGCTCGGTGCCGAAATGCGTATCGGAAATCTGGATCACCAGGCTCATGCTGCCTCACCCGCCGGCGCGCCGTTTTTCAGCAGGTAGAGCGGCTGCGGCGACACCCGGAAGCGCAGGGGTTCGGCCATCTGCATGATTTCGCCGTCGACCGCCACCTTGATGGTGCGCGTGCGCCGTCCGGCCCGCATGACTTCCAGTTCGCGCAGCAGGAAGCTGCGCACATGTTTTGCATCGCCCAGGCTGCCGAGCGCGCCTCGCAGCGCCAGCCAGAGCAGCGAGAGGGTGCCAACCGGATGCGGCGCGATCGCCACCAGGAAACCCTGGTCCAGCGCCGGGGCTTCCGGCATGCCGATCTGCTCCAGCTGCAGCCGGTTATTGCCGACAAACAGCGTTGGCGTGCGCCAGCCAGCGACTTCGCCATCTTTCTCCAGCCGCAGGCGCAGTTGCCGCCGGGCGCGCAGCACGCTGGCCAGTCCGGCCCACAAGGCCACCAGCCGGCTGCGGCCATATTGCTTCTTCCAGGCCTCCCTGTCTTCCAGCAGCCTGGGATACAGCCCCAGGCTGGCATTGACCAGGAAAGCCCTGTCGTTGACCAGCCCCACCTGCACCGCATGCGGCGTAGCGGTCAGCAGCATGCGCACCGCCTGTTCCGGATCTTCCGGTATGCCGTGGGTCCGGCCGAAATAATTGAAGGTGCCATGCGGCAGCACGCCCAGCGGGCATGCGCTGGCCAGCACCGCATTGGCCACCGTATTGATGGTGCCATCGCCGCCGGCCACCACCACCGCGCCGCCGACATGATTGGCGTCCAGCACGGCCGTCCGCGCCACCTCGGCAAGATCGGCAGGATCCTCCACCAGGCGCAGGTGATGCTCGCGTCCCGCTTCCTGCATCACGCGCGCAATGATTGCCCGCGTGACGTCGGATTCACGATGGCCGGATGCGGCATTGAGGATGATGAAGAACGGCATTTCAGGTTGGATTGCGGACATGGGAGCATCATGGGTCGGAAATCGGTGGAAGCAGGCATCTCGGCAGACAGCAGGGAGTATAGGAACGGCGAGTCCAGCTCATCGGTCTGTTAGCTCACACCCCGCTGCAGAAAATGCAAACGGGTTGCGGGAGCCGCAAGCGTCGGCGCGCGGCTTTATACGGTGCTGCTGTGATCTCCCGCATCAAGATAAATCATCGCCACCGTGCAGCCAGATTGTTCCCGGCCCTGGTCCCGGCAAGGATTGCGTCCACGCCGGGAACAAAAAAAATCCGGGGCGAGCCCCGGATTTTTCAGATGCAAGGAAAAAACGCTTTTTCCCCTTACTCCGCAGCGGTTTCCGCAGCCACGGCTTTCATCGACAGCTTCAGGCGGCCACGGTCATCGGTTTCCAGAACCTTGACGCGAACCTGCTGGCCTTCCTTCAGGTAGTCGGCCACCGCGTTGACGCGCTCGTTGGCGATCTGGCTGATATGCAGCAGGCCGTCCTTGCCCGGCATCACCTGCACGATGGCGCCGAAATCCAGCAGCTTCAGCACGGTGCCTTCGTAGGTCTTGCCCACTTCGACCGATGCGGTCAGTTCCTCGATGCGGCGCTTGGCTTCCTGGCCGGCAGCGGCGTCGACCGAGGCGATGGTGACCACGCCCTCGTCGCTGATGTCGATCTGGGTGCCGGTTTCCTCGGTCAGCGCACGGATTACCGCGCCGCCCTTGCCGATCACGTCGCGGATCTTTTCCGGGTTGATGCGGACGGTGATCAAGCGCGGCGCGAAGTTGGACAGTTCAGCCTTGCCATGCGGCACGGCTTCCTGCATCTTGGCCAGGATATGCACGCGGCCTTCCTTGGCCTGCGCCAGCGCGACCTGCATGATTTCCTTGGTGATGCCCTGGATCTTGATGTCCATCTGCAGCGCGGTGATGCCCTGCGCGGTGCCGGCCACCTTGAAGTCCATGTCGCCCAGGTGATCTTCGTCGCCCAGGATGTCGGTCAGGACGGCGAACTTGCTGCCTTCCTTGATCAGGCCCATCGCGATGCCGGCCACATGCGACTTCATCGGCACGCCGGCGTCCATCAGCGCCAGGCAGCCGCCGCAGACCGAAGCCATCGACGACGAGCCGTTGGACTCGGTGATCTCGGACACCAGACGCACCGAGTAGCTGAAGTCTTCCGGCGCCGGCAGCGCTGCCAGCAGCGCGCGCTTGGCCAGGCGGCCATGGCCGATCTCGCGGCGCTTGGGCGTGCCCACGCGGCCGGTTTCGCCGGTGGCGAACGGCGGCATGTTGTAGTGGAGCATGAAGCGGTCGCTGTATTCGCCCATCAGCGCGTCGATCTTCTGCTCGTCGCGGGCGGTGCCCAGCGTGGCGATGACCAGCGCCTGGGTTTCGCCGCGGGTGAACAGGGCCGAGCCGTGGGTACGCGGCAGCACGCCGGTGCGGATCGAGATCGGACGCACGGTGCGGGTGTCGCGGCCGTCGATGCGCGGCTCGCCTTCCAGGATCTGGGAACGAACGATCTTCGCTTCCAGATCGAACAGGATGTTGCCCACTTCGACGCTGTCGGCGGATACGCCATCGGCGGCCAGCGCGGCGGCGACCTGCGACGAGACGTCTTTCAGCTTGCCGGTACGGGCCTGCTTGTCGCGCACCTGGTAAGCCTCGCGCAGCGGGCCTTCCGCCAGCGACGTCACGCGGGAGATCAGTTCCTCATTCTTTGCAGCGGGCTGCCATTCGAGTTCCGGCTTGCCGCCGTCGCGCACCAGCTCGTGGATCGCATCGATCACGGCCTTCATCTGGTCGTGGCCATATACCACCGCACCCAGCATCACTTCCTCGGACAGTTCCTGCGCTTCCGATTCCACCATCAGCACGGCGGTCTCGGTACCGGCCACCACCAGGTCGAGCTGGGTATTGGCCAGTTGCGACACGGTCGGGTTGAGCACGTACTCGCCGTTGATATAGCCGACGCGCGCCGCGCCGATCGGGCCGTTGAACGGAATGCCGGACACGCACAGCGCGGCCGAGGCGCCGATCATCGCGGCGATGTCGGGATCGATTTCCGGATTGACCGACAGCACGTGGATGATGATCTGCACTTCATTCAGGTAGCCTTCCGGGAACAGCGGACGGATCGGACGATCGATCAGGCGCGAGGTCAGGGTTTCCTTCTCCGAAGGACGGCCTTCGCGCTTGAAGAAACCGCCGGGGATACGGCCGGCGGCATAGCTTTTCTCGATGTAATCAACGGTCAGCGGGAAAAAGTCCTGGCCCGGCTTCACATCCTTCTTGGCCACGACGGTCGCCAGCACAACGGTGTCCTCGATCGACACCATGACGGCGCCGGACGCCTGGCGAGCGATTTCGCCGGTTTCCAGGGTGACCTGGTGCTGGCCGTACTGGAAGGTCTTGCTTACTTTATTGAACACGGTGATTCCTTTCTATTTTGCCGACAGATTTTCAGGAGCTGTCGTTCCACCTCACCACCGACGGCGCGACATCATCGCGCCGTCTTCATGCATCCAGCGAACTGCGTAAGAACCGCAAAACGAAAAATGCCCGCATCAGCATCACTGACGCAGGCATTTCACATGGTTCTTGGATCTGGCAATGATTACTTGCGCAGGCCGAGCTTTTCGATCAGTGCGCGATAGCGGGTTGCGTCCTTGCCCTTCAGGTAGGACAGCAGGCTCTTGCGGCGGTTAACCATCATGATCAGGCCACGGCGGGAATGATGATCCTTGGTGTGGGCCTTGAAATGGCTGTTGAGTTCGTTGATGCGGGCCGTCAGCAGTGCGACCTGCACTTCCGGGGAACCAGTATCATTCTGGCCGCGCGCGTTGTCCGCGATGATCGCTGCCTTGCTGCTTTTTTCTACCGACATGATGTACCTTTCACATGCGGTGCCTGGAGAGATTACCCCGGACACCGTGAACAAAGTGTTAATAAAATACCAGTCCGGATGGACAGGATCGGCGAGTATAGCGGATTACCGCCCGCGATTCAAACCATATATGCCGCCCAGAGGAGAACAGAAATGATGACTTGCCGGACCGCCGCATTTGCGGCCCTGTTTGCGCTCGCCAGCCTGACCGGCTGCAGCAGCATCTATCTCGCGCCGCCGCAGCCGGGCGAGTCGGAAGCCAGCATCGTGGCCCGGCTGGGCGAGCCGACCCACCGCTACGGCGAGGGCAATACCCATCTGCTGGAATACATGACAGGCCCATGGGGACAGTCCACTTTCATGGCGCGCATAGGCGCCGACGGCCGGCTGATCTCCTACGAGCAGGTGCTCGATACCGCGCACTTCAGCAGGATCGTCCCCGGCAAGTCCGACAAGCAGGAAGTGCTGCACCTGATCGGCGCGCCCAGCGCCACCTCTTACCTGACGCTGCCGCAACTCGAGGTATGGTCCTACCCCTACCGCGAAAGCAATGCCTGGGACTCGGTAATGCACGTCCATTTCGACAGCGCCGGCATCGTGCGCATGCTGCAGAACGGCCCGGACCGGCGCCGCACGCCCGACATGGCGTGGCCGATGGGCGGCGGACTCTGAACACTTCCCTCCTACGCAATTCGCCATTTTCGGACTCTTGAAATCGGTCTGGAGCGCCTTATTTACGGACCATCGGAGCGATGGCTCCAGACCACTTCAGGAGAAAAAGAAATGAATGTCATTCTGCGTAACCGTGCTTTCCCCGCCCTTAACAACCGCGCTTTCGACAGCAGCTTCGAGCGCCTGGTCGGCAACCTGCTGGACAGCGCGCCGCTGGCGCCGCGCGTGAACGTGGTGGAAACCGGCACTGCGTACCGCATCGAGGCTGAACTGCCAGGCGTGGCCCGCGAAGACGTCAAGATTTCCGTCGACAAGAAGCGCGTGTCGATCGAAGCCGAAGCCAAGGTGACGAATGACGTTGCCGAAGGCGAGAAAGCGCTGCTGACCGAGCGCGCCGCCCGCAAATTCGGCCGCGCATTCACGCTGCCGACCGAAGTGGATGATGGCGCGGCAGTGGCGAAACTGGAAAACGGCGTGCTGAGCCTGACCCTGCCGAAGAAGGCAGCGGATCAGCCGAAGCAGATCACCGTCCAGTAAGCGCCGAAGTCCGGATTGCCGGGAGCAGGCAGGCTGTCGCCAGGTTGAGCCGGATTCTTGCGCGGCTTGCTGCAGAAAGCAATCAGGAAGCAAAAAAGAAAAGGGCCGGATCGACGATCCGGCCCTTCCTGCTACTGGCGTGCCTCCGGGCTTGCAAGCCCGGTCGCTTCGAAACCCCGGAATGCGCTCAAGCGCATTTCTATCGGAGACTTACAAATGGAAAAAGCTCCTTGCGGAGCTTTTTCTTTTTACTGGCGTCCCCAAGGGGATTCGAACCCCTGTACTCACCGTGAAAGGGTGATGTCCTAGGCCTCTAGACGATGGGGACAAAAACTGTCCGACTGCTTGCGGCAGCCATGCTGCCTAAAATCAGGGGCCGCTCTGCGGCCCCGTCTCTGGCTCAGGCATTACTGCCTGGATAATGCTGGCGTCCCCAAGGGGATTCGAACCCCTGTACTCACCGTGAAAGGGTGATGTCCTAGGCCTCTAGACGATGGGGACAGAAAACTGCCCGTACTGCCGGCCCTTACTACCAAATCGCTGAACTGCTTTCCTGCTTCTCCTGCGGTGGTGGAGGTAAGCGGGATCGAACCGCTGACCTCTTGCATGCCATGCAAGCGCTCTCCCAGCTGAGCTATACCCCCCTGTGCGAAGAAGCGAGATTATAGCCTAGCAATACTATGCTGTAAATCGCCTTTGCTAAAATCTTGCGATCACCGCACTGTGCAACCTGAGCGTCTTCAAACAAAAACCCGCCAGCCTTTTGCGTCGGCTGGCGGGCCTGTCATGGCGTCCCCAAGGGGATTCGAACCCCTGTACTCACCGTGAAAGGGTGATGTCCTAGGCCTCTAGACGATGGGGACAGAAAACTGCCCGTACTGCTGGCCACACACGATATTGCCAAACCATTTGCTGTTGGTGGAGGTAAGCGGGATCGAACCGCTGACCTCTTGCATGCCATGCAAGCGCTCTCCCAGCTGAGCTATACCCCCGAACAGGCGGCGAATTATAGCAAAGGGTTTTCCGCAATACAAATATGCCCGGTGAACTTTTTTACTGGAACCGGATGCGGTTCAGGCTGCCCATTGCGCCAGCAGCGACATCAGGCAGCGGGTATCCGCCGGCTTGACGAAATACTCGTCGAAACCAGCCTGCAACGCGCGGGCACGATCCCGCTCATGGCCATAGCCGCTCAGGCCCAGCAGCCGGCAATCCTGCCCGCCCGATAGTGAGCGCACGCGGCGCGCCAGGCTGTAGCCATCGACATCCGGCAGGCCGATATCGAAGATGCAGACTTCGGGCATGCCGGCATCCAGCGCGGCCAGTGCGCCGCTGACGTCATGCCTGACCGTCACCTGATGTCCGGCGTCTTTCAGGAAAGCGGCCAGGGTCTCGGCAGCGTCGACGTTGTCATCCACCAGCAGGATACGCAGAGGATGGGCCGACACATGCGCATGCGCCAGCAGATCAGGCTGCATCTGTCCGGGCGCCACGCCCGGCAGCCGCAGGCGCGGCAGGCGCACGGCGAAACGGCTGCCCTGCCCGACCCCGGCACTGCTGGCGCATACCGTACCTCCATGCAACTCCGTCAGGCTCTTGACCAGCGCCAGGCCCAGGCCCAGCCCGCCCTGCGACCGGTCGGGCGAGCGCTCGGCCTGGGTGAACAGGTCGAACACCTGGGACAGCAGCGCTGGCGCGATGCCTATGCCATTGTCGGTGACGGCCAGTTCGACATGCTCCGGCTGCAGGCTGATCGTGAGCCTGATCTCGCCGCCTTCAGGCGTGTATTTGGCGGCATTGTTGAGCAGGTTGGCGACGATCTGGACCATCCGGGACCGATCGGCAAAGATGCAGGCCGGCTCTTCGGACGGCTTGACCGTCAACAGGTGGCGGCGTGCATCGAGCAGCGGACGCACCTGTTCGACCGCGTCGATCAGAAGCATGTTCAGGTCCAGCGCATGCTGCTCCAGCACCACCAGGCCGCGGGTAACGCGGGAAACGTCCAGCAAGTCATCCACCAGACCAACCATATGGCCGACCTGTCGCGCAATGACCTGGCTCAACTGGTCCACCCGGGCCGCATCGCCCGGCGCGCCCATCAGCAACTGCGCCGCCATGCTGATCGGCGCAATCGGATTGCGCAATTCATGCGCCAGCATCGCCAGGAACTCGTCCTTGCGGCGGTCGGCTTCGCGCAGCGCGGCGGCGGCGCGGTTACGCTCGGTGACATCGCGCACGATCGCAATCAGCACCTCCTCGCCGTGGATATCGATAATGTTGGCGGAGGCCTCGACCTCGATCACGCGGCCATCGGCGCAGCGCAGATAACCGGGATAATCGCGCACGGCCCGTTCCTGGCGCAGTTTCCTGGCATAAGCCAGGCGCTGATCCGTGCAGAATTCAGGCCAGATGCCGACTTCGTAGGAAGTCTTGCCGATGACATCCTCGCGCCGGAAGCCAAGCAGCCGCTCGAAACCGGGATTGACGTCGATGAAGCAGCCGTCCGACAACCGGCTGAAGGCAATATAGTCGGGCGACGCATAGAAGATGCGCCGGTAGATTTCCAGCTCGCTGGCGCCGGTTAATGCGGCCAGCGCGTTGACTTCCGTCTCCATCCTGTGCGTTTCCATTGAACGCCCTTGTTGTCCGGATCCCGAGTCGGACGGCGGCATCAAACGCCGCCACATTTCCGGCCGGTATTGTTCGAAGTCACCCTCATGGCGCGTACTCTGCCATAAAGCCGATGCAGTTTATTAACTTTCGCCAAATTTTTTAACTTATGGCGCGATGTCTCCTCATGGCTCCGTGCCTACCGTTGAAGACGCGCCAGCACCACGTCGCGACCGAAAAGCTCGATCACCGCGTCGATGGACGGCGTCTGCAGCTGGCCGGTCAGCAGAAGACGCAGCGGCATTGCCAGCTGCGGCATTTTCAGCTTGTGGGCTGCCAGCACTTCCTTGAGCATGGCCGACAGCGAGGCCTTGTCCCAGGCAACCGCCCTGAGCCGCTCGGCGTAGTCGGCCAGCGCCGGCTGCACCGCGTCGGTCAGGTGCTGGGCCAGCAATGCCGGATCGGGACGTGGCTGGCGATAGAACAGCATCGCCGCATCGGCCAGCTCCACGACCGTGGCGGCGCGTTCCTTCATCAGTGCAATCACAGCCGGCAATGGCGGCGCGCCATCGAAATCGGCGCCATCCCGCTCCAGCTGCGGCCGGGCCAGGGCGGCCAGCCGCTCGTTGTCGGCCGCCTTGATGTAGTGATTGTTCAGCCAGGCCAGCTTCTCGGGATTGAATTGGGCCGGCGACCGGGACAGGTGGTCCAGGTCGAACCAGCTGCAGAACTGCTCCATGGTGAAGACTTCCTCGTCGCCATGGCTCCAGCCCAGCCGCGCCAGGTAGTTCAGCATCGCTTCCGGCAGGTAACCCTGCGCCGGGTATTCCATCACGCTGACCGCGCCGTGCCGCTTGGACAGCTTCTCGCCATCGGCGCCGAGGATCATCGGCACATGGCCGTAGATCGGCGGCGTGGCGCCCAGGGCCTTCAGAATATTGATCTGGCGCGGCGTGTTGTTGACATGGTCGTCGCCGCGGATCACATGGGTGATGCGCATGTCCCAGTCGTCCACCACCACGCAGAAGTTATAGGTGGGCGTGCCATCGGGACGCGCGATGATCAGGTCGTCCATCTCGCGGTTGGCGATGGTGATCGGCCCCTTGACCGCATCTTCCCAGGTGACCTCGCCTTCCAGCGGATTACGGAAACGCACCACCGGCTTGCGGCCTTCCGGCACCGGCGGCAGCGTCTTGCCCGGCTCCGGGCGCCAGGTGCCGTCGTAGCGCGGTTTTTCGCCGAGCGCGCGCTGGCGCTCGCGCATCGCCTCCACCTCTTCCGGCGTGCAGTAGCAGTAATAGGCGGTGCCGGCCTCGAGCATCTGGGCGATCACTTCGCGGTAACGGTCCATGCGCTGCATCTGGTAGAACGGGCCTTCGTCGTGATGCAGGCCCAGCCACTGCATGCCGTCGATGATGGCCTGCACCGCTTCCGGCGTGGACCGTTCCAGATCGGTGTCCTCGATGCGCAGGATGAACACGCCTTCGAAGCGGCGGGCATAGGCCCAGGCGAAGAGCGCGGTGCGGGCGCCGCCGAGGTGGAGAAAGCCGGTCGGGCTGGGAGCGAAGCGGGTGCGTACGGTCATGGCGGGATATGTGGGCGGCCGCTCTGTCGGGCGGCCTGTGCTGGAAAAACCGCCATTCTAGCGCCTGCGCCGCCCGCCATCCATGCGGCCACGGTCCACCTGCGGCCGCGGCAAGCGCGCGCGGACTGCTAGAATTCACCCTTTATCCAGTTCGCCACTCTCTCTTACCCGAACGCATTTCCCTATGAGCCAGCCACAGCCGCGCAAGCTATTCGTCACGACCGCCCTGCCCTACGCCAACGGCGCATTCCATATCGGCCACATCATGGAGTACATCCAGGCCGACATCTGGGTGCGTTTCCAGCGCATGCAGGGCAACGAAGTCAACTTCGTCGGCGCCGACGACGCGCATGGCGCGCCCATCATGATCGCCGCCGAAAAGGCGGGCGTGACGCCGCAGGAATTCGTCGCCCGCATCGCCGCCGGCCGCAAGCAATACCTGGATGGCTTCCATATCGCCTTCGACAACTGGCATTCCACCGACGGCCCGGAAAACCACCAGCTGTCGCAGGACATCTATCGCCGGCTGCGCGACGGCGCCAAGCTGATTTCGGTGAAGACCGTCGAGCAGTTCTTCGACCCGGTCAAGAGCATGTTCCTGCCCGACCGCTACATCAAGGGCGAGTGCCCGAAGTGCCACGCCAAGGACCAGTACGGCGATTCCTGCGAAGTCTGCGGCGCGGTCTACGCGGCTACCGAACTGATCAACCCGTATTCCACCCTGACGGGCGCCACGCCGGTGATGAAGTCGTCCGAGCATTATTTCTTCCGCCTGTCCGACCCGAAGTGCCGCGACTTCCTGCGCGAATGGGCGCTGGACGACAAGCGCCTGCAGCCGGAAGTGGCCAACAAGGCGCGCGAATGGCTGGAAGGCGACGACGGCCTGGGCGACTGGGACATCAGCCGCGACGCGCCCTATTTCGGCATCGAGATTCCGGACGCGCCGGGCAAGTATTTCTATGTGTGGCTGGATGCGCCGATCGGCTACCTGGCCTCGCTGAAGAACTACTTCGCCAGAACCGGCCGCGACTACGACGCCTTCATGGCCGACCCCGCCACCGAGCAATATCATTTCATCGGCAAGGACATCACCTATTTCCACACCCTGTTCTGGCCGGCGATGCTGCATTTCGCCGGCCTGAAGGTGCCCAACAATGTGTTCGTGCATGGCTTCATCACGGTCAGCGGCGAGAAGATGTCGAAGTCGCGCGGCACCGGCATCTCGCCGCTGCGCTACCTGGAAGTCGGCATGAACCCGGAATGGCTGCGCTATTACATCGCGGCCAAGCTGTCGGCCAAGGTGGAGGACGTGGACTTCAACCCGGAAGACTTCATCGCCCGCGTCAACAGCGACCTGATCGGCAAGTACGTCAACATCGCCAGCCGCGCCGCCGGCTTCATCACCAAGCGCTTCGACGGCCGCCTGGCTTCCGGCTGGGCCAGTGCGGCAGACCCGTTCCTGGCGCGCCTGCGCGAGGCCGGCGCATCGATACAGGCGCTGTATGAAGGCCGCGAGTACGGCAAGGCCTTGCGCGCGGTGATGGAGGAAGCCGACGCGGTGAACGCCTATGTCGACGCCAACAAGCCCTGGGAACTGGCGAAGAACCCGGAAAACGGCGCGCTGCTGCAGGAAGTCTGCAGCCGCCTGATCGAGGCGTTCCGCATTCTGACCATCTATCTGAAGCCGGTGCTGCCGGCGCTGGCGCAGCAGGTGGAAACCCTGCTTAATATCGAGCCGCTGCAATGGTCCGACGTCGGCACGCCGCTGCCGACCGGCCATCGGATCAACACCTATTCCCATCTGATGACCCGGGTGGAACCCAAGATGCTGGACGCGCTGTTCGACGCGCCCGCCGCGCCGGCCGCAGCGCCGACCGACGAGGCGCCGGCCGCTGCCGGCATCGAGCCGCTGGCGCCCGAGATCAAGATCGACGACTTTGCGAAAATCGACCTGCGCATTGCGCTGATCGTCGATTGCGCCGCCGTGGACGGTTCGGACAAGCTGCTGCGCCTGACGCTGGATGTCGGCGAAGGCCGCATGCGCAATGTGTTCTCGGGCATCAAGTCGTCCTACGATCCGGCGCAGCTGGTCGGCAAGCTGACCGTGCTGGTGGCCAACCTGGCGCCGCGCAAGATGAAGTTCGGCATTTCCGAAGGCATGGTGCTGGCGGCATCGGCGTCCGACGAGAAAGCCGACCCGGGCATTTACATCCTCAACCCGTGGCCGGGCGCCAAGCCCGGCATGCGCATCCGCTGAGCTGCCATGGGCCTGGTGCTGCGCGAAGCCACGCTGGCCGATGCCACGCTGCTCGCTGAACTGACGCGGGCCGCGTGGCGCCAGACCGTGGCCGTGACGTCGAGCGGCCATCGCGAAACCGCGGTGCAGGTGGCGGAGCATCTGCAGCATGGCGGCGGCTTCATCCTGCTGATCGACGAGCAGCCGGCCGGCGCGGTGCGCTGGCTGCCGCTGGACGGCGATGCAAATGTGTGGCAGATCCTGCGCATGGGCGTGTTGCCCGACTATCGCGGCAGGCACCTGTCGCAGCATCTGCTGGAGGCGGTGCTGCATCATGCGCAGTCCTGCGATGTCGACGAGCTCAGGCTGGCAGTGCGCGCCGAGCAGACCCGGCTGGTGCATCTCTACGCCGCTTACGGCTTCGAACTGGCGCCGGAACTGGAGTACGGGCTGGCCAACCCGGTGGAGCCGCCGCCGGTGGTGATGCGGCGCCGGTTGCGGCGCTGATATTCAAGGCATTAATTCCCCCCAGCACCTCAGCACCTCACCACCTGAGCGTCTCAGTAATTCGCCTGCGGATCGGGCGACGCCGAGGTGCCGGTCACGCGGCCGGTATCTCGGTCGAAATGCACATTGAACATCCGGGTCTTCTGCGTGGCATCGAGATAGCGCCAGTCCCACACTTCCTCGTTCTTGCGCTTGAATTCCGCCACGCTCTTGGGTTTGCCCAGCAGGCGCCGGACCGCGTCGCGGCTCATGCCGGGCTTGATTTTCCCGAAGGTTTCCTCGGTCAGCACCTGCCGGTAATCCACCAGCTTGCCGCTGCGGTCGATCTCGAACATCCAGGTGCGGCTGCCTTCCGGCCCTTTCGGATATTCCAGCGTGCGCGCACCGTTTTCCTCTTCCCATACTGTATCGGGTTGTCCCATCACGCCGCGCACGTCGGCCTCGGTGGAAATGCCTTTCGCCAGTTTATCCAAGCCAAACTCCTGTATCGGACGTCCTTCCCGGTCGCAGGCGCCGAGCGACAGCAGGCAGGCCAGCGCCAGCAGTCCCGCAAGCAATGTTTTCATAGACTCTCCCGTGACGAAATCCTGCAACACTCAGGGTAGAATAGCGCCTGTTTCCATCCCACACCTTGTTTAAAACCCCATGAAACTCAGCAAGCAGCAGCAAGGCTACCAATCCGAACTGACCCAGTTCCTGTCCACCCTCAAACAGCAGAACCCGAATCTGGAAGCGTCGCAGCGCGAAGGCCGTGCCCGCCTGTGGGACCAGCAGGCGCTCGACCTCGACACCCAGGACCGCCTGAATGCGTCCCGCGTGCGCCAGAAGCCTTACGTCTACCAGAACACCTGATCGCCCTGTGATGACCGTCGACAGCGTGCTGGCGCCCGACACCGTCGCGGCGGACCCGGCGCATGACGACCTGCCGCTGGCGCGGCTGTATGGCGAGCCGCTGCTCAAGCTGCCCAACGACCTGTACATCCCGCCGGATGCGCTGGAGATCTTCCTCGAAGCCTTCGAGGGGCCGCTGGACCTGCTGCTCTACCTGATCCGCAAGCAGAACTTCAACATCCTCGATATCCCGATGGCGCAGGTCACCCGCCAGTATCTGGGCTACATCGAGCAGGTGCGGCTGCATAACCTGGAACTGGCCGCGGAATACCTGCTGATGGCGGCCATGCTCATCGAAATCAAGTCGCGCATGCTGCTGCCGGTGAAGAAGGCTGACGACGAGGAAGCCGCCGACCCGCGTGCGGAACTCGTGCGGCGCCTGCTCGAATACGAACAGATGAAGCTGGCCGCGCGCCAGATCGATGAACTGCCGCAACTCGGCCGCGACACCGTGGCTGCCCAGATCCATATCGAGCAGAGCCTGGTGCTGCGCTGGCCGGAGGTCAATGCGGCGGACCTGCAGGCGGCCTGGGCCGATCTGCAAAAGCGCGCCCGGCTGGTGGCGCATCACACCATCAACCGCGAAACGCTGTCGGTGCGCGCACACATGACGGGTATCCTGCGGCGCCTGCAGTCGGCGCGCTTCGTCGAGTTTTCCGACCTGTTTCAGCCGGAAATGGGCGTGCCGGTGCTGGTCGTCAATTTCATTGCGCTGCTGGAGCTGGCCAAGGAAACCCTGATCGAAATCACCCAGGCCGAGGCGTTCGCGCCTATCTATGTGCGGCTATCCTATACACCAAGCTGAAATCTTTCCCGCCGCGGATCGCGGCGCATTCAAGAAGGCTGATTCATGAAAATCATTTCCTCCATCGACGAGTTGCGCGACCAGATGCGCGGCCAGCTGCGCACCGCCTTCGTGCCCACCATGGGCAATCTGCATGAAGGCCATCTGTCGCTGATGCGGCTGGCGCGCAAGCATGGCGACCCCATCGTCGCCTCCATCTTCGTCAACCGGCTGCAGTTCGGGCCGAACGAGGACTTCGACAAATATCCGCGCACCTTCCATGCCGACGTCGAGAAGCTGGAAAAGGAAGGCGTCTATGTGCTGTTCGCGCCGACCGAAAAGGATCTCTACCCCGAGCCGCAGCAGTTCCGCGTCAGCCCGCCGAACGACCTTGGCGGCATCCTGGAAGGCGAATTCCGGCCAGGTTTCTTCGTCGGCGTCACCACGGTGGTGCTGAAGCTGTTTTCCTGCGTGCAGCCCAGGGTGGCCGTGTTCGGCAAGAAGGATTACCAGCAGCTGATGATCGTGCGCAATATGTGCCGCCAGTTCGCGCTGCCAACCGAGATCATCGCTGCCGAGACCTACCGCGCCGAGGATGGCCTGGCGCTGTCGTCGCGCAATGCCTATCTGTCGGAGCCGGAGCGGGCCGAAGCGCCGGCGCTTTACCGGACCCTGAATGAAGTCGCAGCGGAAGTGCGCAAGGGGCAGCCGGATATCTTCACGCTGGAACGCGACTCGATGGCAAGCCTGGCCGCCCGTGGCTGGAAGCCTGACTATATCTCCATACGCAAGCGCATCGACCTGCAGCCGCCTTCGGCCGGCGATATCGCGCAGGGCGAGCCGCTGGTGGTGCTGGCCGCCGCCAAGCTGGGCGCCACCCGCCTGATCGACAATCTCGAAATCTGATCCTGCCGGCAGCACCGAAGGTCATTCATCGCCCGGCAAGGCCTTGCAATGGGCGACCTCCGGCTGCCGCCGCCTTTCCGCGTCTCTTCCTCTTCCTGCCGGACCGCCCTTCCGTTCATCCTTTCCACTGCCTTTTTTCTGAAGGCAGAAAATTCCTATTGCATATCAATGAGTTGGGATTTTCGCAGCCTGTTTATCAACAGGGTAACCCACATAATCTGTGGAAAACTCCGGGCTTTTCCCGCGCTGGCTGTTGCACCGGCTGCATTCCTCATCGCTTGCATCGGGTCCACTGCACGCCGGGCAATGCCGTTAACTGATCATTTTCTCGACTTCGCGAATTAGTTCTTTTTTTTCAATGACTTGCATTTTTTGCATCCGGCTTATCCACAAACTAGCCCACATTTTTTGTGGAAAAAATTTTGGTGAGCTGGGAACAAAGTTATGCACCGCTCAATAAATATTCCCGTCGATGGTAAAAAAATATTTCCCATACGAATCAGTCACTTGCCGACTAGCCCACAGACTTACTCACAGAGTTAATCACATAAATTGTGGATAAGTATCTCCCATGAAAAAAGCCCGCCTCCGGGGAAGCGGGCTTTCTGGGTGAGCCAGTTCAAGCGACGGCTTTTTCGAAACTCAGTTCGCCGTTGCTGACGTTGACGTCGATGACGTCCTTCGGTCCGAACTTGCCCTGCAGGATCGCCTTGGACAGCGGGTTTTCGATTTCCTGCTGGATTGCCCGCTTCAGCGGCCGGGCGCCATACACCGGATCGAACCCGGCCTCCGCGATTTTCTGCAGTGCCGCATCGCTCATGTGCAGCGCCATGTCCATCTTCGCCAGGCGCTGTTCCAGCACCGCCAGCTGGATCTTGGCGATCGCGCCGATGTTCTTCTCGTCCAGCGCGTGGAACACCACGATCTCGTCGATCCGGTTGATGAACTCCGGCCGGAAATGGCCGCGCACTTCGGCCATCACCGCCAGCTTCACCAGCGCCGGGTCGCTGTCTTCCATCGACTGGATCTTGTGCGAACCCAGGTTGGAAGTCATCACCACCACGGTGTTCTTGAAGTCCACCGTGCGGCCCTGGCCATCGGTCATGCGGCCGTCGTCCAGCACCTGCAGCAGCACGTTGAACACGTCCGGATGCGCCTTCTCGATCTCGTCGAGCAGGATCACGCTGTAGGGCTTGCGCCGCACCGCCTCGGTCAGGTAACCGCCTTCCTCGTAGCCGACATAGCCCGGCGGCGCGCCGATCAGGCGGGCCACTGAATGCTTCTCCATGAATTCGCTCATGTCGATGCGAATCAGCGCCTCTTCGGTGTCGAACAGGAAGCTCGCCAGCGCCTTGCACAGCTCGGTCTTGCCGACGCCGGTCGGGCCCAGGAACATGAAGGAACCATACGGCCGTCCCGGATCGCCCAGGCCGGCACGCGAGCGGCGGATGGCGTCCGACACCGCGACGATGGCCTCGTGCTGGCCGATCACCCGCTTGTGCAGTTCATCTTCCATATGCACCAGCTTGTCGCGCTCGCCCTGCATCATCTTCGACACCGGGATGCCGGTCGCGCGCGACACCACTTCGGCGATTTCCTCGGCCCCGACCTGGGTGCGCACGAGCTGCGGCTTGCCCGGCGTGACTTCGTCGGCATCGGCCTGCTTCAATTGCGCTTCCAGCTCGGGCAGGCGGCCGTACTGCAGTTCGGAGACTTTCTGCCAGTCGCTCTTGCGCTTGGCCTCCTCCATCTGCAGCCGCACCTTTTCCAGCTCTTCCTTGATGTGCTTGCTGCCCTGCACCGCCGCCTTTTCCGACTTCCAGATTTCCTCCAGGTCGGCATATTCCCGCTCCAGCCGCCCGATCTCTTCCTCGATCAGTCCGAAGCGGCGCTGCGATGCCTCGTCGGCTTCCTTGCGCACCGCCTCGCGCTCGATCTTCAGCTGGATCAGGCGACGGTCGAGCTTGTCCATCACTTCCGGCTTGGAATCGATCTCGATCTTGATCTTGGACGCGGCCTCGTCGATCAGGTCGATCGCCTTGTCGGGCAGGAAACGGTCGGTGATATAGCGGTGCGACAGTTCGGCCGCGGCGACGATCGCCGGGTCGGTGATGTCCACGCCATGGTGCACCTCGTAGCGCTCCTGAAGGCCGCGCAAAATGGCGATGGTCGCTTCCACGCTGGGCTCGTCCACCATGATCTTCTGGAAGCGCCGCTCCAGCGCCGCATCCTTCTCGACGTATTTGCGGTATTCGTCCAGCGTGGTGGCGCCGACGCAGTGCAGTTCGCCACGGGCCAGCGCGGGCTTCAGCATATTGCCGGCGTCCATTGCGCCTTCGGCCTTGCCGGCGCCCACCATGGTGTGCAGTTCATCGATGAAGACGATGGTCTGGCCTTCGTCCTGCGCCAGTTCCTTCAGCACCGCCTTGAGCCGTTCCTCGAATTCGCCGCGGTACTTGGCGCCGGCCAAGAGCGCCGCCATGTCCAGCGACAGCACTCGCTTGCCCTTCAGGCTGTCGGGCACCTCGCCATTGACGATGCGCTGGGCCAGGCCTTCGACGATGGCGGTCTTGCCCACGCCCGGCTCGCCGATCAGCACCGGATTGTTCTTGCTGCGCCGCTGCAGCACCTGGATGGCGCGGCGGATCTCGTCGTCGCGCCCGATCACCGGGTCGAGCTTGCCCTGGCGGGCACGCTCGGTCAGGTCCATCGTGTATTTCTTCAGCGATTCGCGCTGTCCTTCGGCGTCCTGGGAATTCACATTGCCGCCGCCGCGCACCGCCGTGATCGCGGCTTCCAGCGCATTGCGGGTCAGGCCGTTTTCACGGGCCAGGCGGCCGGCCTCGGACTTGTCCTCGGTCAGCGCGAGCAGCACCATTTCGCTGGCGATGAACTGGTCGCCATGCTTCTGGGCTTCCTTGTCGGCCAGGTTCAGCAGCGACAGCAGTTCGCGGCCGATCTGGACCTCGCCGCCGGTGCCGCTGACCTTGGGCAGGCGCTGCAGCGCGCTCTTCAGGCCGCTGGTCAGGCCGCCGATATTGGCGCCGGCCCTTTGCAGCAGCGAACGGCTGCCGCCGTCGTCCTGGTTCAAAAGGGCGATCAGCAGATGCACCGGGTCGATGTACTGGTTGTCATTGCCCACGGCCTGGCTTTGCGCGTCGGCCAGGGCTTCCTGGAGTTTGGTAGTGAGTTTGTCGAGTCGCATCGTAATGCTCCTGATAGTTTTAATCTAAGCGACAAATTGGGCTGTTGATTCGCTTTTCAAGCGTGCGCCGAAAGCGCCGGCTGCAGTCACTGTAGCGGCTGCCCGGTCCAAGGCTGGTTGATATAGGTCAAGCGCCGCAGCATGAAGCGCGGCTGATCGCCGGGGCAAGCCGGCCATCGAAAAGAGAAATCGGGAAGCGGGAAACAGGCTGCAACGACAGGGGCGATGCCCTGCGGATTCAGCCCGCCAGTGCGCGGTAGGCGCCGAAGCCGGCGATGCAGCAGGCGATCGAGCCGACCAGATGGAGCGCAATGTGACCCAGCGCCCAGCCGTACTGGCCGCGCTGGAGCAGGATCATCGATTCGGCGGAGAAGGTGGAAAAGGTGGTGAGGCCGCCGAGGAAACCGGTGATGGCGAACAGCCGCCATTCAATCGGCAAGCCGGGGAAGCGCTCGAAGAACGCGACGGCGATCCCGATCAGGAAACCGCCGGCCAGGTTGGCCACCAGCGTGCCGTAAGGCAGGATCGCATGCGCGGTATTGAGCGCAATGCCGAGCAGCCAGCGCAGCCAGGCGCCGAGCGCGGCGCCCATTCCGACCGCAAGCCAGCTCACGCGGCCGGCTCCGACCACCTGCGCAGTGCGGCTTCGTCGCTGCTGCGGGCATCCACCCAGCGCGCGCCTTCGGGCGTCTGCTCCTTTTTCCAGAACGGCGCTTCGCTTTTGAGGTAATCCATGATGAATTCGCAGGCGGCAAACGCCTCGCCGCGATGGGCGGACAGGGTCACCACCAGCACGATCTGCTCCTGCGGCAGCAAGGGGCCGACGCGATGGATCACCAGCGCATCGGCCAAATTGAAACGCGCCGCGGCGCGCGCGACGATATCTTCCAGCGCCTTCTCGGTCATGCCGGGATAATGCTCCAGCTCCATCTCGGCGACGCTGGCGCCTTCATTGATATCGCGCACGGTGCCAGTGAAGGTGGCTACCGCGCCCACGTCGGGCCGGCCTGCGCGCAACTGGCGCACCTCGGTGGATAGATCAAAATCCTCGGTCTGCACGCGTACTGGCATGATTGGCTCCCGCTTCAGCCGCCGGTTACCGGCGGAAAGAAAGCCACTTCACAGCCTTCGGAGAGCGGCGTGGCCTCGTCCGCCATCTGCTGGTTGCAGGCCATGCGCAGCGCGCGGCCTGGCGCGAGCGCCGCCGTCCAGGCTTCGCCGCGCTCGCGCAGATGGCTGCGCAATGCGCCCACGGTATCGACCGCCTGCGGCAGTTCCAGCGTTTCCTGCGACGTCCCCAGCGCTTCGCGGATGCTGGCAAAAAAGCGCAACTGTATCTTCATGACAGGTAGAGCATCTGGTTGAACGGAAGGAAGCGCACCAGGTCGCCGGGCGCAATGGTCTGGCCGGGTGGATTGTCGATCAGGCCCTCACCCCAGACGGTGGAGGTCAGCACGCCCGAGCCCTGGTTGGGGAACAGGTCCAGGCCGCCGCCGGCATTGACGCGGGCGCGCAGGAATTCATTGCGGCGGTCGGCCTTGGGCCAGGCGAAGTCGGCGCGCAGCATGAAGCCGGCCGGCGCTGCGTCGGCCATGCCGGCCAGGCGCCGGATGAAGGGCCGAACGAACAGCAGGAAGGTCACGAAGGAGGACACCGGATTGCCCGGCAGGCCGAGGAAGAAGGCGCTGTCACCGTTGTTGCCGTTGCGGCTGACTTCGCCAAAGGCCAGCGGCTTGCCCGGCTTGACCGCGATCTGCCACATGTTGAGCCTGCCTTCGGCTTCCACCGCCGGCTTGATATGGTCTTCCTCGCCGACCGACACGCCGCCGGAGGTGATGATCAGGTCATGCCCCGCGGCGGCGGCACGCAGGGTATCGCGGGTAGCCTGCAGCGTATCCGGCACGATGCCGTAGTCGGTGATGTCGCAGCCGAGATTCTCCAGCAGGCCGCGCAATGTGTAGCGGTTGGAATTGTAGATCGCGCCCGGCGCCAGCGGCTCGCCCGGCATCGCCAGTTCGTCGCCGGTGAAGAACACCGCAACCCGCGGCCGGCGCAGCACCGGCAGTTCGGCCAGGCCGACCGAGGCCGCCAGGCCCAATTCCTGCGCCCGCAGCAGCGTGCCGGCCGGCAGGATCACGCTGCCGGCGCGGATGTCCTCGCCGGCGCGGCGGATCCAGGCGCCGGCCTGCGGCGCCGCATTGACCTGCACCAGATCGCCGTCAACTTCGCAGGCTTCCTGCATCACCACCGCATCGGCGCCGGGCGGAATCATCGCGCCGGTGAAGATACGGGCAGCGGTGCCGGGCTGCAATGGCTGGCCGACATGGCCGGCCGGGATGCGCTGCGATACCGGCAGCCGCGCCGCGCCGCTGGCGCAGTCGGCGGCGCGCACCGCATAGCCGTCCATCTGGGTATTGTCGGCCGGCGGCACGTCGAGCTGCGAGTACTGGTCGGCCGCCAGCACGCGGCCGTTGGCCTGCAGCGTGGACACGGTTTCGGTGTCGGTCAGCGGGCGCGCCGCGCCCATCAGAAAGTCGAGCGCCTCGCGCACGGTCAGCATGGGTCTGGCATTCATGGTCGCTTCCTAGAGTCCGGTATGGACTGCGATGTACTGCTTGACCTGGGCCGCGTCGGCCGGCATTACCACGAAGCGCTGCGGCAGCGACTCGATGTTCTCGAAGCCGTGCGGCCGCTCGGCGTCATGGCCCAGCGCTTCCTGGATGGTCTCGTTGAACTTGGCCGGCAGCGCGGTCTCGAGCACGATCATCGGCACGCCCGGCTTGATGCACTCCCGCGCCACCTTCACGCCGTCGGCGGTATGGGTGTCGATGGTCAAGCCGTAACGCGCATGCACGTCGCGTATCGTCGCCAGCCTGTCCTGGTGGATGGACTTGCCGGACACGAAGCCGTACTGCGCCACTTTGGCGAATTCATCGCCGTCGCTGCCAGGGCCGCCCGACAGGTCGAAGCCGCCATGGGTCTCGACCTTCCGGAACAGCGCCGCCACCCGCTCGCCATCGCGGCCCAGCAGGTCGTAGATAAAGCGCTCGAAGTTGGACGCCTTGCTGATGTCCATGCTGGGGCTGGTGGTGTGATAGGTCTCGGATGACTTGCGCACCCGGTAGATGCCGGTGCGGAAGAATTCATCCAGCACATCGTTCTCGTTGGTGGCCACCACCAGCTGGTCGATCGGCAGGCCCATCATGCGCGCGATGTGTCCGGCGCAGACGTTGCCGAAATTCCCGGATGGCACGGTGAACGACACCTTCTGCTCGTTCGATGTGGTCGCCAGCAGGTAGCCGCGGAAGTAGTACACCACCTGGGCCACGACGCGCGCCCAGTTGATCGAATTGACCGTGCCGATCTTCTGCGCGCCCTTGTAGGCCAGATCATTCGACACCGCCTTGACCATGTCCTGGCAATCGTCGAACACGCCTTCGACCGCGATGTTGAAGATGTTCTCGTCCTGCAGGCTGAACATCTGCGCGGTCTGGAAGGCGCTCATCTTGCGGTGCGGCGACAGCATGAATACCCGTATGCCCTTCTTGCCGCGCATTGCATATTCGGCCGCGCTGCCGGTGTCGCCCGAGGTGGCACCGAGGATGTTGAGCTCGGCATCCTGGCGGCGCAGGGTGTATTCGAACAGGTTGCCCAGGAGCTGCATGGCCATGTCCTTGAAGGCCAGCGTCGGACCATTGGACAGCGCCTGCAGCATCAGCTTGCCGCCATCCTTTTCCTCCAGCGTGCACAGCGGCGTGATCAGCGCGGCATCCTCGCCCTCGCGGCCGTTGCAGTACACCTCGGCGGAATAGGTTTTCCTCACCAGCGCGCGCAGGTCCTCGGCCGGGATATCGGTGGCGAAGCGCGACAGGATCTCGAAGGCGAGGTCGGCATATGACAGCTTGCGCCAGGCATCGAGTTCGGCGCCGCTGACTTGCGGATAGGCATCCGGCAGGTACAGGCCACCGTCAGGCGCCAGGCCGGCCAGCAGGATTTCGGAAAAGTTCTGGGCTGCGGCATGGCCGCGGGTGGAGATGTAATGCATCGGCTGTCTGGTGGCGTGTGACGTGGGGATGGCGAATTATAAGGCCTTGCCCCGGCGGACGCGGGGCAAGGCCGGGACGGCAGCATGCGCGGCCATGCCGCGCGGACTCAGGCCAGTTGCTCGAGCCTGATCCGGGTGACCCGGCCTTCCACCGTCGGCAGCGCCTCGATGCGGGCAATCGCCGCATCGACATGCTTTTCCTGGGTCTGGTGCGTCAGCAGGATGATGTCGGTCTGGGTCTCGCCCTCGCCCGGCTCCTTCTGCAGCATCGCATCGATCGAGATGGTGGCATCGGCCAGGATGCGGGTGATGTCGGCCAGCACGCCGAGCTTGTCGGCCACGCAGATGCGCAGGTAGTAGCTGGTGGTGACTTCCGACATCGGCAGCACCGGCGTGTCCGACATCGCGTCCGGCTGGAACGCCAGGTGCGGCACTCGGTGACCGGGGTCAGCGGTGGCCAGGCGGGCGATGTCGACCAGGTCGGCGATCACGGCCGAGGCGGTCGGCTCGGCGCCGGCGCCCTTGCCGTAGTAGAGCGTCGCGCCCACCGCGTCGCCCTGCACCAGCACCGCGTTCATCGCGCCTTCGACATTGGCGATCAGGCGCTTGGACGGGATCAGCGTCGGATGCACCCGCAGCTCGATGCCGGCGTCGGTGCGGCGGGCGATGCCCAGCAGCTTGATGCGGTAGCCCAGTTGCTCGGCATAGCGGATGTCGGTGGCGCTGAGCTTGGTGATGCCTTCCACATGCGCTTTCTCGAACTGCACAGGGATGCCGAAGGCAATCGCCGACATCAGCGTGGCCTTGTGGGCCGCGTCCACGCCTTCGATGTCGAAGGTGGGATCGGCTTCGGCATAGCCCAGGCGCTGCGCTTCCTTCAGCACGGTGTCGAAATCCAGGCCCTTGTCGCGCATCTCGGACAGGATGAAGTTGGTGGTGCCGTTGATGATGCCGGCCACCCATTCGATGCGGTTGGCCGACAGGCCTTCGCGCAAGGCCTTGATGATGGGAATGCCGCCGGCCACTGCCGCTTCGAAGGCAACCATCACGCCCTTGTCCTGAGCTGCGCGGAAGATCTCGGTGCCGTGGATGGCCAGCAGCGCCTTGTTGGCCGTGACCACGTGCTTGCCGTTGGCAATGGCCTTCAACACCAGTTCCTTGGCAATGCCATAGCCGCCGATCAGCTCGACCACGATGTCGATGTCGGGATGGTTCACCACCAGGTTCGCATCATCGACCACTTCGCACTGGCCATGGGTCAGCTCGGTGGCGCGGGCCGTGTTCAGGTCCGCCACCATCACAATCTCGATGCCGCGGCCGGCGCGGCGGCGAATCTCTTCCTGATTGCGTTTGAGGACGTCAAAGGTGCCGCCGCCGACGGTGCCTATGCCTAACAAGCCTACTTTGATGGGTTTCATGGTGATTCCGGACTCTGGTGACAAATGATTGGGGATGGGAATGGCGCCGGCATCGGCCGGCTGCCCGAGGCATGCGGACCGCCGGTCCGCCTTTGCCTCTGCGCTTGTTACGCGATGCTGTGACGCCGCCGGTAGCCGTCGAGGAAGCGCGCAATGCGGCCGATTGCTTCGGTCAGGTCGTCGGTATTGGGCAGGAACACGACGCGGAAATGGTCCGTTGTCGGGCAATTGAAGCCGGTGCCCTGCACGATCAGCACCCGCTCTTCCGCCAGCAGCTCATAGGCGAATTGCTGGTCGTCCGCGATCGGGTACATCTTCGGATCGAGCCGCGGGAACATGTACAGCGCCGACTTCGGCTTGACGCAGGTAACGCCGGGGATGTCGGTCAGGAGCTTGTGCGCCAGGTCGCGCTGGCGCAGCAGCCGGCCGCCCGGACGCACCAGGTCGTCGATGCTCTGATAGCCGCCGAGCGCGGTCTGGATCGCGAACTGGCCAGGCGCGTTCGCGCACAGCCGCATCGAGGCCAGCATGTTCAGGCCCTCGATGTAGTCCTTCGCATGCTTCTTCTCGCCCGACACCACCATCCAGCCGGCGCGGTAGCCGCAGGAGCGGTAATTCTTCGACAAGCCGTTCAGGGTGATGAACAGCACGTCGTCGGCCAGCGAGGCCAGCGAGGTATGGGTATTGCCGTCGTACAGGACCTTGTCATAGATCTCGTCGGCAAACACCACCAGCTGGTGCTTGCGCGCCAGTTCGACGATTTCCTTCAGCAGGTCGACGGAGTACAGCGCGCCGGTCGGGTTATTCGGATTGATCACCACGATGGCCCGGGTATTGGGGGTGATCTTCTTCTTGATGTCCTCGATGTCGGGCATCCACTCCGACTGCTCGTCGCAGACGTAGTGGACGGGCGTGCCGCCGGATAGGCTGACCGCCGCGGTCCACAGCGGATAGTCGGGCGCCGGCACCAGCACTTCGTCGCCGGTGTTGAGCAGCGCATTCATGCTCATCACGATCAGCTCGGAGGCGCCATTGCCCAAATAGATGTCGTCGATGGTCACGCCGCCGATGTTCTTCTGCTGGGTGTAATGCATCACCGCCTTGCGCGGCGCGAACAGGCCCTTGGAATCGGTGTAGCCGGAAGCGTTGCCCATGTTGCGGATCATGTCCTGCACGATCTCGTCCGGCGCGTCGAATCCGAAGGCGGCCAGGTTGCCGATGTTGAGCTTGATGATCTTGTGACCATCCTCTTCCATCTGACGTGCCTTTTCCAGCACGGGACCACGGATGTCGTAACAGACGTCTGCCAGTTTCCTGGATTTCTGAATCGGTCGCACGGGGCGCTTCCTTGAAATGTGAGGCGGTCAGGCTGATTGCTGCGCCGCGATAAAAGGGCCATTTTGCCGAAAGCAACTGGTTTTATCAATCGATACCGAAAGTCCGAAGATCGAAAACCGTTACAATGCCCCTCATTTCCGCCTGTGTGCCGGTGTTCGACATGGCCGGCCGATTCATCTCATGAAGCTACACGCCACCTCCACCCAGCAATACCAGACCGTCACTGCCTACGACGAGCACGGCGTCGAGATCAATGCGGTCCAATTTCGCAGCAGCCTGGTCGTGATGCCTGAAATGGCGCCGGTCGATTGGCCGGTCACGTCCTTCGATGCCCTCACCTCCGAGGACTTCAAGCGCATCGACGCCCTCTCGCCCGATGTCGTGATCCTGGGCACCGGCGCCCGCCAGCGCTTCATCCATCCGAAACTGATCGTGTCGCTCAATGCGCGCCGGGTGGGCGTCGAAACCATGGATAACCAGGCGGCATGCCGGACTTACAACATCCTTATGGCCGAGGGCCGTAAAGTGGCGCTGGCCCTGATCCTGGAAACGTCGCAGGGCTGAGAATCCCGACCGGTTGCACAGGTTCGTCCGGGTCCTGATGAATGCCGGATCGCCTGAACGATGTTGAACTTGAAACCCGGAAATCCGGCCCAACATGGCCTGCATTCCCGGGCAGGCGCCACCCGGCGACGATCGCCCGAGCGGTGAACGTTCTCCGTGCCGGCCCGCTCTATGGCTTTGACCGGCACCCATTGGCCGGCAAACATCGACGTAACAACAGGAGAACACTGTGGTAGAGAGCCCACCTGCGCTGCACGATATCGTGCCTGATTTTTCTGCCGACATGACCAGCGGACAGACTTTTCACCTTGCAGACTATCGGGGCAAGAACATCGTTCTGTACTTCTATCCAAAGGACAATACGCCAGGCTGCACGACGGAAGGCATCCGCTTTCGCGAACTGTATCCGGAGTTTCAACAGGCCAATGCCGAGATCTTCGGCGTCAGCCGCGACAGCCTGCGCTCCCATGAAAGCTTTCGCAGCAAGCTTGCGATGCCCTTCCAGCTGATTTCGGATCCCGCTGAAGCCGTCTGCAATCTGTTCAACGTGATCAGAAGCAAAACCATGTATGGAAAAGCCGTGCGGGGCATTGATCGCAGCACATTCATCATTGACGCTTCCGGGCGATTAGTGAAAGAATGGCGTGGAGTGAAAGTGCCCGGGCATGTTGATGAAGTGCTCGAATTCGTGAAGGCTATCCATTAATTCGCTCGATACGTTGAAGCCTAAAAGAAACCTCAGTCCAGAGCCGTTTGAAGAAAAGGACCCTTCCTTTTCCAAAACGGCTTTTTGCATTCTGCGGTACCGCAGCCATTCCATGCACTACCCCGCCAACCGTCCCTCCTGTCCGTCCGCCCACCCGGCCGACGGGCTGCGGACATCCTAGATTGAGGTCCTGATGCCCCTTCCGAAACTACCGACCAAGCCTGCAACGCTGCTATCCCCGAGCGACTATCCCAAGGCGGAAAAAGGCAAGACCGTCAAGCCATCGATCAAGCTGCTTGAACCTGCCGCCACGCCTGCCCAGCCGGAACCGGCTCCCGTCACCCGCGCCAAGCTGCCCGAACCCGCCGCCAAATCGCGCCCGAAGGTATTGAAGGCGGTCGAAACCCGCGCCAAGTCCAGCACCAGCCGCGCCGCCGACAAGGCTGGCAGCACCAAGCTGTTCGTGCTCGACACCAATGTGCTGATGCATGATCCGACCTCGCTGTTCCGCTTCGAGGAACATGATGTCTATCTGCCGATGATGACGCTGGAAGAACTGGACAACCACAAGAAGGGCATGTCCGAGGTGGCGCGCAACGCCCGGCAGGTATCGCGCTCTCTCGACGCGCTGGTTGCCGACATCGATGACAATGCGATCGATGATGGCATCCCGCTGGCCAAGCTGGGCAACAAGGATGCCCGCGGCCGCCTGTACTTCCAGACCAAGCTGCAGAATATCGAGCTGCCTGAAGGCCTGCCGGTGGGCAAGGCCGACAACCAGATCCTGGGCGTGGTGCGCGCGCTCGAAGCGCAGTATCCGGGACGCGCAATCGTGCTGGTGTCCAAGGACATCAACATGCGCATCAAGGCGCGTGCGATGGGCCTGCCGGCGGAAGAGTATTTCAACGACCATGTGCTGGAAGACACCGACCTGCTGTACTCGGGCATCCTGCAGTTGCCGGACGACTTCTGGACCAAGCATGGCAAGGGCATGGAGTCCTGGCAGGAGAGCAAGAACGGCACCGGCTATACCTATTACAGGCTGACCGGGCCGCTGGTGCCGGCGATGCTGGTCAACCAGTTCGTCTACATGGAACCCAGCAATGGCGAGGCATCGTTCTATGGCACTGTCACGCAGATCAATGGCAAGACCGCCGTCATCCGCACCTTGCGCGACTACAGCCACAACAAGAACAGCGTCTGGGGCATCACTGCGCGCAACCGCGAGCAGAACTTCGCGCTGAACCTGCTGATGGATCCGGAATGCGATTTCGTCTCGCTGCTCGGACAGGCCGGCACCGGCAAGACCCTGCTGGCATTGGCCGCCGGCCTGACGCAGGTGCTGGAGACCAAGACCTATAACGAAATCATCGTGACCAGGGTCACGGTGCCGGTCGGCGAAGACATCGGCTTCCTGCCCGGCACAGAGGAAGAGAAGATGTCGCCCTGGATGGGCGCCTTCGACGACAACCTGGAAGTGCTCAACAAGTCGGACAACGATGCCGGCGAATGGGGCCGCGCCGCCACCCAGGACCTGATCCGTTCACGCATCAAGATCAAGTCGCTCAACTTCATGCGCGGCCGCACTTTCGTCAACAAGTACCTGATCATCGACGAAGCGCAGAACCTGACGCCCAAGCAGATGAAGACCCTGATGACCCGCGCGGGCCCCGGCACCAAGATCGTCTGCCTGGGTAACATCGCGCAGATCGATACACCTTATCTGACAGAAGGCTCCAGCGGGCTGACCTATGTGGTGGACCGCTTCAAGGGCTGGTCGCATGGCGGCCATGTGACGCTGGCGCGCGGCGAGCGGTCGCGCCTGGCAGACCATGCAAGCGAGGTGTTGTAACAGCAGGGGAAGCGGGCCGATACCCGCATAGAGACGACCTTACACGTCACTCAACGACAACCGGGCCGGCGAATGCGATTCGCCGGCCCGGTTCTTTTTTCAGGGCTGCGGTTTCCAGGTCATTGCAGACGACAGCACCGCGTCGCCATGCGTTCCCCGCGCACGCCTGGGTTAGAGAATCAGCGTGCCTATCCACCATGCAATCGCCGCCATGAAGGCCGAAGCCGGGATCGTGAAGATCCAGGCCCAGACGATGTTGCCGGCCACCCCCCAGCGCACCGCCGACATCTTCCTGGAAGCGCCAACGCCGACGATAGCGCCGGTAATGGTGTGGGTGGTCGACACGGGCACGCCCATCGCGGTTGCAAGGAACAGCGTGATCGCGCCGCCCGTCTCGGCGCAAAAGCCGCCGACAGGCTTCAACTTGGTGATTTTCTGGCCCATGGTCTTGACGATGCGCCAGCCGCCGAACAGCGTGCCCAGGCTGATGGCGGTGTAGCAGGAGATCACGACCCACCATGGCAAATGCTCATTGGGCGACGAGGCGCCGGCTGCGATCAGCAGCATCCAGATGATGCCCATGGTCTTTTGCGCGTCGTTGCCGCCATGGCCCAGGCTGTACATCGAAGCCGAGACCAGCTGCATGCGACGGAACCACTTGTCGACGCGACGCGGCGTCGAGCGCACGAACACCCAGGACACCAGCACCATCATCAGCGAGCCGAAGATGAAGCCCAGCAGCGGCGACAGCACGATGAACAGGATGGTCTTGAGCAGGCCGCCGGCAATCAGCGAGCCAGTGCCGGCCTTTGCAACCGCGGCGCCCACCAGGCCGCCGATCAGCGCATGCGACGAGGATGAAGGAATGCCGTAATACCAGGTAATCAGATTCCAGACGATGGCGCCTACCAGCGCGCCGAACACAACGTAATGGTCGACCACGGCCGGATCGATCGTGCCCTTCCCTACTGTCGTCGCCACTTTCAGCTGGAACACGAGAATAGCCACGAAGTTGAAGGCGGCGGCCAGGGCCACGGCGGCCTGCGGCTTGAGCACGCCAGTCGATACCACGGTTGCGATCGCATTGGCGGCATCATGGAAGCCGTTCATGAAATCGAATATCAGCGCCAGCGCAACGAGGAATGCGAGAGCATAAATGCTGATCTGTAGAGTTTGCATAATTGTTCTTGGGATTCTATTGAGGCAGGCAGGCGCCAGGGGATGGCGCACGCCAGAGAAGGCGGCATGCAGCCGCCGGCACCGGAAAACGTCAGGCGTTTTCGACGATGATGCCTTCCAGGATATTGGCCACGTCCTCGCAGCGGTCGGTCACGGTTTCGAGGATCTCGTATATGGCCTTGAGCTTGATCAGGTTGCGAACGTCAGGCTCGTCGCGGAACAGCTTGGACATGGCGGCGCGCATCACATGATCGGCGTCCGACTCCAGGCGATCGATCTCGGCGCAGATGGCGAGAATCTCGCGCGAATTGTCCATGTTGTGCAGCAGCGCGACGCCGGCGCGGACCTTTTCCGTGCAGGCCAGGCACAGTTCGGCGAGGCGCTTGGCTTCCGGCGTGGTGTTCTTGATGTCGTACAGGGAGATCGTCTGCGCCGCGTCTTCGAGCAGGTCGAGGATGTCGTCCATGCGGGTAATCAGCTGATGGATGTCGTCGCGGTCCAGCGGCGTGATGAAGGTCTTGTGCAGCATTTCCAGCGTGTTGTGGGTGACCTTGTCAGCCTGCTTCTCGATGCCTTCGATGGCATGCACCCGGTTTTCCAGATCATCGAAACTCGTCATCAGCGCCACCATCTCGCGCGCGCCCTTGACGCACAGGTCGGCATGCTGAATGAACAGCTCGAAAAATTTACCCTCGTTGGGCATCAGACGTCCAAACATGATTGTTTCTCCAGATAAAAAGGGGTGACAGCGTCCTTGCGTTGGCGAGAACAGCGCTTATTCGCTGCTGTACATCGGTGCATTGCCAACGTAGTTGTCAAACTTGGTGAACTGGCCAAGGAAGGTCAGCCGAACCGCCCCGATGGGGCCGTTACGCTGCTTGCCGATGATGATCTCGGCAGTGCCCTTGTCCTGGGAATCGGGGTTATACACTTCGTCACGATAAATGAACAGGATGACGTCGGCGTCCTGCTCGATAGCGCCGGATTCGCGCAGGTCGGACATCACCGGGCGCTTGTTCGGCCGTTGTTCCAGCGACCGGTTCAGCTGCGACAGCGCAATGACCGGGCAGTTGAGCTCCTTGGCCAGGCCCTTCAGGTTACGCGAGATTTCCGAAATTTCCGTTGCCCGGTTTTCGCCGGCCGAGTTGGCCGACATCAGCTGCAGGTAGTCGACGATGATCAGGCCCAGCTTGCCGCACTGCCGCGACAGGCGACGCGAACGGGCGCGCAACTCGATCGAACTCAGCGCCGGCGTCTCGTCTATGTAGAGCTGGGCATCGTTCATTTTCTGGATCGCATGGGTCAGGCGCGGCCAGTCCTCATCGGCCAGCCGGCCGGTGCGCAGCCTGTGCTGGTCGAGCTTGCCCACCGAGCCCAGCATACGCATGGCCAGCTGTGCGCCGCCCATCTCCATCGAGAACACGGCCACCGGCAGGCCGCTGTCGATCGCCACGTTTTCGCCGATGTTGATCGAGAATGCCGTCTTGCCCATCGACGGACGGCCGGCGACGATGACAAGGTCGCCCGGCTGCAGGCCGGACGTCATGCGATCCAGGTCGACAAAACCGGTTGGCACGCCGGTGATGTCGTTCTGGCTGTCGCGGTTGTAGAGTTCGTCGATGCGTTCGACGACCTGGGTCAGCAGCGGCTGGATTTCCTGGAAGCCCTGGGCGCCGCGCGCACCCTCTTCGGCAATGGCGAAGATCTTGGACTCCGCCTCGTCCAGCATGTGCTTGACTTCCTTGCCCTGCGGGTTGAAGGCGTCACCGGAAATTTCGTCCGCGACCGTGATCAATTTGCGCAGCACGCCGCGGTCGCGCACGATCTCGGCATAACGGCGGATATTGGCGGCAGATGGCGTGTTTTGCGCCAGCGCATTCAGATAGCTGAGGCCGCCGACCTCCTCGGCCTTGCCGGAAGAGGACAGCGCTTCATAAACGGTAATCACGTCCGCCGGACGGGAGTTGTTGATTAATTTGACAATATGTTGGAAGATCAAGCGGTGATCGAACCGATAAAAATCTTCCTGGCTAACGAAATCGGCGATGCGGTCCCAGGCAGCATTATCCAGAAGCAGGCCGCCCAGCACGGACTGTTCTGCTTCGATGGAGTGTGGTGGGACGCGTAGGGAATCGACTTGCGGATCGGGACGGCTATTCATGGCGCGCATTATACCTGCTCGCCGCTGGCCAAAGCAGCAGGCTAAAAATTCGCTGACCGAACTGTTTACTGTGCGATACGGCACTTGATAATTGGATGAGCCCTGTTTACATTGGCTGCTCCCTTCACTCGACGCCGCCCATGAGCCAACCTTACCGACTGGACAACTACACCCCGGATGAGAGCATCGGCTATCTGCTCAAACGCGCCGGCGGCCAATTGAGCACGACGATAGACCGCGCGCTTGCCGAGTTCGACATGACGCATGCCCAGCTCGGCATTTTTCTGCGCCTGCTGCACGGCCATGCAGATACTGCAGCCGACCTGGCACGGGAAATGGCCATCGATACAGGCGCGATGACGCGTGCGCTGGATCGGCTGGAAGAAAAGGGTTTCATACGGCGCCTGCGCAGCCATGCCGACCGCCGCATGGTGCAGGTAAGCCTGACGGACAAGGGCAAGAGCCTTGCCGACCAGATGACGCTGGTGGCCATCAACGCGCTGAACCATCACCTGCGCGACTTCACGCCCGAGGAAGTCGCGCAATTCAAGATCTTCCTGCGGCGGATGATAGGCAACAGCTGACTGGGCCGGCGCAGCGCCACCGCGGTGGACGGCAGCACGACAAGCCTAACGCGCAAAAAAAATGCCGGGAATCCCCGGCATTTTTCATCGGATCAGAATCCGACTATCAGGCGTGCTCGCCCTGCACTGCAACGGTCAGTTCCACAGCGACGTCGGTGTGCAGCGAAACGCTGACAGGATGCTCGCCGGTGGTCTTGATCGGACCTTGCGGCATGCGAACCTGCGCCTTTTCAACGGCAAAGCCCTGCTTGCTCAGTGCTTCGGCAACGTCTGCATTGGTGACGGAACCGAACAGGCGGCCATCAACGCCAGCCTTTTGCGAAATCTGAACGGTCAGGCCGTTCATCTTTTCGCCTTGGGCCTGGGCAGCGGCCAGCTTCTCGGCGGCAGCCTTTTCCAGGTCAGCGCGCTTGACTTCGAATTCAGCCACGGCGGCCTGGGTTGCACGGCGCGCCATGCGGTTAGGGATCAGGAAGTTACGGGCGTAACCGTCCTTGACGCGAACGACATCGCCCAGATTGCCCAGATTGACGACTTTATCCAACAGAATGACTTGCATGTTTTTCTCCTATTCCAGTCGTCGATTACGCGTTGTGCAGGTCGGTGTACGGCAGCAGCGCGAGATAGCGTGCGCGCTTGATCGCGGTGTCGACCTGACGCTGGTAGTGGGCACGGGTGCCGGTCAGGCGTGCCGGCATGATCTTGCCGTTTTCCTGGACGAAGTCCTTCAGGGTGTCTACGTCCTTGTAGTCCACCTGCTCGACCTTGGCGGCGGTGAAGCGGCAGAACTTCTTGCGCTTGAACAGGGGGTTCTGCTGCTTGCGCTTTTCCTTGAGCTTGCTCTTGTCGAATTTTTTACCGAATGCCATTTTAGGCTCCTGTATCTATATCACTGTGTTGGTTGACTGCCTCGAAATCGCTGACATGAAACACGAGGCTTTTACTGTTGCGACTCTTGCGAGAGAGAAATCCGGAAAACCGGTAGGTTCCGCCCAGGTCGGCATTGTGGAATCTTCCTGAAATCTCGCCGGCGGCAACCGCGGCGATTTCGAATTCCACCCGTCTGTCTATTCTTGCCTCGGTCTGCTGCGAGACATGCAGCAAACGGGCGGAGACGATCGGGATGCCTGCCGGGGTGTAGCGCAGAACCTCGCGCTCGGCAATTGTTGCAACAAACTGAAACTGGTTCACGCTCCGGGAATATCCCTTGCCTTAGGCAGCGCTGGCTTCAGCGCGGTGGCTCTTGGCGGCGTCTTCCTTCTGCACTGCCTTCATCATCGGCGACGGGCTGGTTTCAGCGCGCTTCATCTTGACGGTCAGGTGACGAAGGACGGCATCGTTGAACTTGAAGCCGGTTTCGATTTCGGCCAGGGTCTCGCTGTCGCATTCGATGTTCAGGCAAACATAGTGCGCCTTGGCAAGCTTCTGGATCATGTATGCCATCTGGCGACGGCCCCAGTCTTCAACGCGGTGAACGATACCGCCGCGGCTGGTAACGATGCCCTTGTAACGCTCGATCATTGCCGGAACCTGCTCGCTCTGGTCCGGGTGAACGATAAATACGATTTCATAATGACGCATGAAAACTCCTTTTGGACTGATTGAAGAATCGCCCACCCCGGCGTCAAGACGAGTGTGGGAAGAGGAAAACCCGCGATCATACTAGAAAGCCTGCATCGACTCAAGCCAATTAACTGCTGCGGCAATATTTTCCTTTAAAAGCTTTTAATTCACGGGGTACACGCTTGCTTTTACACAGCCACTGTATAAAAATACAGGCTGTCATTCCACACAGCTTTACATTCCGGCACCCCGCTTCTTACATTCCAGGTGTTTCCATGATTAAACTTACCGCCCGCCAGGAACAGATCCTCAAACTGATCCAGGATGCCATCGAGAACACCGGCTTTCCTCCTACGCGTGCTGAAATTGCCCAGATACTGGGCTTTCGTTCCGCCAATGCTGCTGAAGAACATCTGCAGGCGCTTGCCCGCAAGGGCGCAATTGAAATATCGCCGGGCACGTCGCGCGGCATCCGCCTGGTGGACGCCTCCCACGACAGAAGCGGCTTGCGCGGCATCATTCCGGCGCCGCACCCGGCAGTCATGCATCTGAGCCTGCCTCTGGTCGGTCGCGTGGCGGCAGGTTCCCCCATCCTGGCGCAGGAGCACATTGATGCGACATACAGCGTCGATCCGTCGCTGTTCCGCAGCCGTCCGGATTACTTGTTGAAAGTACGCGGCATGTCGATGCGCGACGCCGGCATCATGGATGGCGATCTGCTGGCAGTAAAGAAGGCGGACAGCGCCAAGAATGGCGAAATCGTCGTCGCCCGGCTGGGCGATGATGTCACCGTGAAGCGCTACAAAAAGTCTGGCTCGGTGATCGAGCTTCTTCCAGAAAACCCGGACTTTGAAACCATACGGGTACATCCTGGGCGTGAAGAATTCGCACTGGAAGGCCTTGCAGTAGGTTTGCTGCGCGCCTGGAGTTAAGGCAAGAATCTCGGGGCAAGCACTGGCTTTCTGGCTTGCCCCGTTTATTCCGGTTGCCCCGGCTGCTGAAGCACCAGCGCTTGGTCAACGGTTGTTAAATCATCTGCCGTTATACCGATCCCGTTCCATAACGCGCCAGATGGCTGACATGCGTTTCATAGTTAACCTGCTGGCCTGCGTAGCAAATCCAGCCTGCAATGCAAGGCTATCGAGAAATGCGGCGTCTTCGTGGCCTCTTTCCAATGTCCGCGCTATCCCGCCGGGATACGGTCCGGCAGCTCTTTCCCGGCTACCCGTTGATTACCCCGTCTGCCCCTCGTGCCGCCCGCCGCCTTCTTTTGCCGGCTCCTCACCCTGCTGCGCAACACCCGGCGTGCTCCTTCCCTGCCCTCTCCTTCCTGGCTCGGCCTGCAGGATCTGGCGGGCGATCCCGCGCAGGATATTCACCTCTTCAGTCTCAAGGCCGCCGCGGGCGAACATGCGCTTGATGCGCGGCATCAGCTTCTTAGGGCTGGCCGGGTTCAGGAAACCCAGATGAATCAAGGCCTGTTCCAGATGGCCATACATGCCGTCGATCTGCACACTGTCCGCCGATTCGCCGCGGAATCCGACACCCGCCTCCGGCAACGCATCGCCAACCGAGGCCAACCGGCATTCATAGGCGAGCACCTGCACGGCCTGCGCCAGATTGAGCGACGAATAGTCGGGATTGGCCGGGATATTAATCAGCACATTGCAGCGCTGCACCACCTCATTGGGCAACCCGAAACGCTCATTGCCGAACAGTACCGCCGCATGCAGGCCTTCGTTCGCCGCCAAATCGGCGGCCATGCCGCGCGGCGTGAGCACCGGTGGCGAATATTCCCTCAGGCGGGCGCTGACCGCGGCTGCAAAATTGCAGCCAGCCAGTGCCTCATCGACCGTTTCGACAAGCCGCGCGCCGGCCAGAATATCCTGGGCGCCGCTGGCGAATGCCACTGCCTCCACTTCCTGCAATGCATCGTCGCGCCGCGGGCGTACCAGCACGAGTTCGGAGAATCCCATGGTTTTCATGGCACGGGCGGCAGCGCCGATATTGCCCGGACGACTGGTTTCGACCAGCACAAAGCGAACGCGGTGGAAAAGAGACATACTGATTTTCAAGGCTTCATTTAAAATAGCGGGAATTTCGCGGACGAGCTGGCAAGCTGAACGAACCGAGCCAACCGGACCGCATCGCTCATTAATATTCTTTCCATGCGGTCCATTGCCTCACGAGGCATGCGCCATTTTAACGGAACCACTATGCATCCCATGATCAATACGGCGGTCAAAGCCGCCCGCCGCGCGTCCGCCATCATCAACCGCGCCTCCTTCGACCTCGACCGACTGCAGGTCACGGAGAAAAACCACAACGACTTCGTGACGGAAGTCGACCAGGCCGCCGAACAGGCCATCATCGAGGTACTGCGTAGCGCCTATCCGGATCATGCGATCCTGGCGGAAGAATCCGGCGCATCGGCCAACCTGCATGACGAGAATGAAAACGTGTGGATCATCGATCCACTCGACGGCACCACCAACTTCATCCATGGCTTTCCCCAGTACTGCGTATCCATCGCGCTCCAGCAGCGCGGCCAGATCACGCAGGCAGTGGTCTATGACCCGAGCCGCAACGACCTGTTCACCGCTTCCAAGGGCGCTGGCGCCTACCTGAATGAAAAGCGTATCCGCGTTACCCGCCGCGACAGGCTGGCAGACGCGCTGGTCGGCACCGGCTTCCCGTTTTCCAACATGGACGCGCTGGATGAATATCTGAAGATGTTCAAGATCATGACCGAGAAAACCGCCGGACTGCGCCGCCCTGGCGCGGCAGCGCTGGACCTGGCCTATGTCGCCTGCGGTCGCCTCGACGGTTTCTTCGAAAAAAACCTGAAGCCCTGGGACGCCGCCGCGGGATCGCTGCTCATCACCGAAGCGGGCGGCATCGTCGGCACCTTCGCCGGCGAATCCGACTATCTGTACAAGGGCGACATCATCGCCGGCAATCCGAAGATCTTTGCCCAGATGGTCGCGCACCTGTCGCAATTCTCCCGCTGATCCAGCACGCCAACGCACGGCTTCGGCGCGCCACTCTGGCGCGCCTGTTATACTGCGCCCCGCGGCACACTGCCAGTATGCTGCCGCTGTCGACTCCGACCCCTACTTCCCGATCCGTCTGCCGGCTACTGGCGCTCATGGCGGGCCGATCCATCCAATAGAGCTTTATGTCATTTAAAGAACTCGGCTTGTCCGAAGCAATCGTTCGCGCCGTTACAGAACAGGGTTACAACAGCCCCACCCCCATCCAGAAGCAAGCGATTCCCGCCGTCCTCGCCGGCGGCGATCTGCTGGCTGGCGCACAGACCGGCACCGGCAAGACCGCCGGCTTCACCCTGCCCATACTGCACCGGCTTTCCGGCGCGGGCGCGCAGCCTGCCTCGGCCGCACGGCCGATTCGCGCGCTGATCCTGACCCCTACCCGCGAACTCGCGGCGCAGGTGGAAGAAAGCGTGCGCATCTACGGCAAATACCTGAAGCTGACGTCGGCCGTGATCTTCGGCGGCGTCGGCATCCATCCGCAGATCAAGACGCTGAAACAGGGCGTCGACATCCTGGTTGCCACCCCCGGCCGCCTGCTGGACCATATGCAGCAAGGCACGATCGATCTGAAGAAAATCGAAATCCTGGTGCTCGACGAAGCCGACCGCATGCTGGACATGGGCTTCATCCGCGACATCCGCAAGGTGCTGGCCGCGCTGCCGCCGAAGCGCCAGAACCTGCTGTTTTCCGCGACCTTCTCCGACGAGATCAAGGCGCTGGCCGACGGCCTACTGGATTCTCCGGCGATGATCGAGGTGGCGCGCCGCAATTCGACCGTGGAAGTCATTGCGCAAAAAATTCACCCGGTGGACCGCGATCGCAAGCATCCGCTGCTGGCCCATCTGATCAAGGCCCACGACTGGCGTCAGGTACTGGTGTTTACCCGCACCAAGCACGGCGCGAATCGGCTGGTGGAGCAATTGGGCAAGGATGGCATCACCGGCATGGCGATCCATGGCAACAAGAGCCAGTCGGCGCGCACGCGGGCCCTGGCCGAGTTCAAGGATGGCAGCCTGCAGGTGCTGGTAGCGACCGATATCGCCGCCCGCGGCATCGATATCGATCAGTTGCCGCATGTGGTGAATTACGATCTGCCGAATGTGCCGGAAGACTATGTGCACCGCATCGGCCGCACTGGTCGCGCAGGCGCCACCGGCGAAGCGGTTTCACTGGTATGCGTGGATGAGCACATCATGCTGCGTGACATCGAGCGCCTGATCAAGCGTGAACTGCCGAGGGAGGTGATTGCCGGCTTCGAGCCGGATCCGACTGCACGGCCGCAGCCTATCCAGCTGCGCAGCGGTAACGGCGGCGGCAGAAACAATGCGCCGCGGGCCAATGCCCAGCCACGCTCAAGGACAGCGGCGGCACCGGCGGGCAGGACAGCCGGCAGCGGCACGGGCAATCGTGGCGCCGGGTCGGAAAACCGGCGCGGCGACAACCGCTCACGCAAGTTCGGCTAGTCCCTCATGCCGCAAAACAGCGCCGCGACAGCGGCGCTGTTGCATTACTTACTCCGCGTTGCGCGCCGTACGGCGTTTTCTGGCAGGCAGCGGCGCGATCGGGCTGTAGACGACATTCTTCAGTGTCCTGCCTTCGCGTGGCTGTGGAATCGGCAAACCCAGCATGGTCCTGACCTTGTTGATCGACATGCCAGTCACATCATGAATCCGCACCAGGAGTCCTGCCGAAACGCCAATCTTGTTGTTGCGCAGCTTGCTGATTACCGGCGGCGGCACCATTAGCTTGCGCGACAGAGCAGCATCGCTTGTCACTTTCAGGTTGGCCATCAACGCATCCAGCATCGGTCCATGGTTGCAGCTAGCAGACGAACCAGCCACCGATTCCAAGTCATTCATCGTTTTTTCCTTATCCGTTTTTTCAGGTGTCATTGCGCACAACGTTGCTGTTGCGTCCTGCATCGTGGGAACGCGAATTAAAGAATGAGAATCATCATTTATGGAAAACTGTTGTTTTCGACAAATAGCCTTTACGACTCATAACTATGTCCTCATGGAAACGACATGATAGGTCAAAGCGTTGAGAAATTCAATAATTTGACATATTTGTTATTTTTTATGAGAATTAACAAAATCATGAATGCGGAGTCCAATATGACTGAAGGTGTGTGCACTACCCAGCAAGCAGCAACGTTGCTCGGCATGTCGGTGACCTCTGTGCAGCATCTTGTCGAGTCGGGGGAAATCGAAGCCTGGAAGACCCGCGGCGGCCATCGCCGCATTCCACTCGCTGCCGTGCACGCCTACAAGGCGACCATCGGCAAGACGCCGCCTCAGGGTGATGAGCGTTTCACCGTGCTGATCGTTGAAGACAATCCGGTGCAACGCGGCATTTATGAGGCACAACTCGCCTCATGGCAGATGCCGATCGAGGTCAGGATGTGCGAGAACGGTTACAAGGCCCTGATCGATATCGCCGGCGTGCGGCCAGACATACTCCTGTTGGATATCGTCATGCGGGGCATAGACGGTTATGAGGTGATGCAAACCGTGATGTCCTATTCAGAGTTATCGGACATCAATATTGCGGTGCTGACCAGCCTCAGCCTGGAAGAACTGGACGCAAGGGGCGGTCTGCCCAAAGGCGTCACCTACTTCCCCAAGCCCATCGTCTACGAGGAATTGAAGGGTTATATCCGCGCCTGCCATGCGCAGAAGGCCAAGCGCGCGGCAGTGCGTTCACTGGTCTAGCTTCTTGGGGGACTGTCAGGCAATCGGTGACCCGGTCGACCGGATCAGCCACAAGCCGGTCTCCGGCCATTCCGCTGGCCGGGGAATCCGGCCTGGAGCTGGCACTTGGCCGCATGATGCCCGACGATGCCTGCGCGACTTTCGCGCGCCGGGCGGAGATGCCAGCCGTGGCGCGCCTGTCTGCCGCAGTCAACGCCAGCGCGCGCCAGTTCCTCCGCTCCGGTTCCTTTATCCCGATTTCGTCGCGCAGGTACTGGCCGCGCTCATGCACGGCGGCGCCGATCCCCACCGCCTGAAACTGGAACTGACGCTGATTGCCAAGGCGTGGAAACGGCGCCGCGACACGACTTCCCCGGCTTCTCATGGCTGCCCGGCATACCAGGACTGCCTGCCTGGCAAGCCGCTGCCGCAATCTGGAGCGTACTGCGCCATCCAGGGCATGCCCGGACCGCACTTTGCGTGATGCCCCAGTCTCCCTTTGGCGTAGCCGGTCGCATACAATCCTGTCTTTGGCCTGCTGCATCACGGCAGTGCCAGCCCGACACCCTTACTTTATTGCATGCAAGCACGCGTTCGGCCCAAGGCCGTGGCGCAACAGGCAAGCAATCGGACGGACACAGCGTTGAAACCCACTGAAAATACCAGCTTTCTGCAAAACATCGATAAACAGACGCCCATGATGCAGCAATACCTGCGCATCAAGGCCGCTTATCCGCACATCCTGCTGTTCTACCGCATGGGCGACTTCTACGAACTGTTCTTCGACGACGCCGAGAAGGCGGCCCGCCTGCTCGGCATCACGCTGACGCAGCGCGGCACGTCCAATGGCGCGCCGATCAGGATGGCCGGCGTGCCCTTCCATTCGGTGGACCAGTACCTGGCGCGGCTGGTGCGGGCCGGCGAATCGGTCGCGATTTGCGAACAGATCGGCGACCCCGCCACCAGCAAGGGCCCGGTGGAGCGCAAGGTGGTGCGCATCATCACGCCCGGCACGCTGACCGATGCCGACCTGCTGCCGGAAAAGGCCGAGCGCCCGCTGCTGGCGCTGTGCCGCCATGCCCAGCGCAAGACCATGTCGATTGGCCTGGCCTGGCTGTCCATGGCCAGCGGCGCGCTGCGCCTGCTGGAGTTCTCCGGCGAACCCGGCTTCGTGCAGGCGCGGCTGCGGCACGAACTGGAACGCATCGCGCCGGCCGAGATCCTGCTGGGCGAAGACTGCGATGCCGATGCCGAGTGGGTGGCGCATGCGACCACGGTGCCGGCCTGGCATTACGACGTGCCTGCCGGCGAAAAGGCCTTGCTGGCGCAACTGTCGTCGGCCACGCTGTCCGGCTACGGCGCCGACGGCCTGCATGCCGCGCTGGGCGCCGCCGGCGCGCTGCTGCGCTATGCGCAGTCGACGCAAAGCCAGAGCCTGCAGCATGTGCGCTCGCTGACGGTGGAAAGGGAAAACGAATTCATCGGCCTGGACGCGGCCACCCGGCGCAACCTGGAACTATCGGAGTCGCTGCGCAGCCAGGACCCCGGCCCCACCCTGTTCTCGCTGCTCGATCACTGCCGCACCACCATGGGTTCGCGCATGCTGCGCCACTGGCTGCATCATCCGCTGCGCGAGCGCCAGATTGCGCAGCGGCGCCATGCCGCGATCAATGCGCTGCTGCGCGCCGACGGCTGCGCCGGCCTGTCGGACAGCCTGTGCGACGTGCCCGACATCGAGCGCATCACCACCCGCATCGCCCTGCTGTCGGCGCGGCCGCGCGACCTGGCCGGCCTGGCGCGCGGCCTGCAGCAGCTGCCCGCCATCCGCGGCTGCATCGACAGCTGCCTGCGCGATGCGGACGCGTCGCTGCTGGTCAGCCTGGGAAACCGGCTGGCCACGCCGGATGCCTGCCTGGACCTGCTGACGCGCGCCATCATGCCGGAGCCGGCCGCCATGGTGCGCGACGGCGGCGTGATCGCGGCCGGCTTCGATGCGGAACTCGACGAGCTGCGGGGCCTGTCGCAGAATGCCGGCCAGTTCCTGCTCGACCTCGAAACCCGCGAACGGGCACGCACCGGCATTGCCAACCTGCGGGTCGAATACAACAAGGTGCATGGCTTCTACATCGAAGTCACCCACGGCCAGACCGACAAGGTGCCCGAGGACTACCGGCGCCGCCAGACCCTGAAGAATGCCGAGCGCTATATCACGCCCGAACTGAAGGCGTTCGAGGACAAGGCGCTGTCGGCTCAGGAGCGCGCGCTGTCCCGTGAAAAGCTGCTGTATGAACAGCTTCTGCGCGACCTGGCCGGGCATATCGACACCTTGCAGTCGGTGGCCCGTGCAATCGCCGAGACCGACGTGCTGATGTCCCTGGCCAGCCATGCGCTGCGCCATGGCTGGTGCGCGCCGCTGCTGGTCGACGAGCCCATGCTCGCCATCGAGCAGGGCCGCCACCCGGTGGTGGAAAACACGATCGAGCGCTTCATCGCCAATGACTGCGTGCTCGGCGACGACAAGCGCCTGCTGCTCATCACCGGCCCCAACATGGGCGGCAAGTCGACATACATGCGCCAGGTTGCGCTGATCACGCTGCTGGCCTATGTCGGCAGCTTCGTTCCCGCGGCCAGCGCCACCATCGGGCCGATCGACCGCATCTATACCCGCATCGGCGCAGCCGACGACCTTGCCGGCGGGCGCTCGACCTTCATGGTCGAGATGACGGAGTCGGCGGCCATCCTGAACGGCGCAACCGCCCAGTCGCTGGTGCTGATGGATGAAGTCGGCCGCGGCACCTCGACCTTCGACGGCCTGGCGCTGGCCTGGGCAATCGCCAGGCACCTGATCGAAACCACCCGCAGCTTCACCTTGTTCGCCACCCACTACTTCGAACTGACGCAGTTGCCGGAGGCTTATCCGTCCGCGGCGAATGTGCACCTGTCGGCGGTGGAGCACAAGGACAGCATCGTCTTCCTGCATGCGGTGCAGCCCGGCCCGGCCTCGCAAAGCTATGGGCTGCAGGTGGCACAGCTTGCCGGCGTGCCGCCGGCGGTGATCCGTGCCGCCCGCCGCCACCTGGCAGAACTGGAAGCGCATTCGATGCAGCCGTCGCCACAGTTCGACCTGTTCTCCGCCGCCCCGGTCGAACCGGAAGACGAGGCGCCGCCTGCGCCGGGCGCGCTGGCGCAGGCCGTGGCCGAACTCGATCCGGACGCGATGGCGCCGCGCGAGGCGCTGGACGCCCTGTACCGCCTCAAAGCGCTGTTGCAGCAAGAAGGCGAATGACTGCGCTGCATGCGCGCTGCATGGCGCTGATGCTGGCGCTGGCCCTGCCTGCGGCGCCAGCATCAGCCCAGCCCATGCCATTCAGCTTCGGCGCCATTGGCCATGTATTTCGCGGCGCGGCCGACGACGGCTTGATGCGCAAGGCCATCATCGAGAGCGACGCGGACAACCTAGCCTTCGTGGTGGTCAATGGCGTCAAGGCGGCGGATGAACCCTGCGGCGACGCGCTCTACGACCAGCGCCTGGCGCTGCTGTCCCAGGCCAAGAACGGCGTGGTGCTGTCGCTGGCTGGAAGCGACTGGGCCGACTGCAAGCGCAGCAATGGCCGTCCGGCGGCGATGGAACGGCTCACCCGGGTCAGGGACGTGTATTTTCAGGACGAGATGAGCTTTGGCGCGACCCGGCTTCCGCTGTCGCGCCAGTCGACCTCGAGCAAATTCCGCAGCTATGCCGAAAATGCGCGCTGGGAAGTGGGCAATATCGTGTTCGCCACCATCAACCTGCCGGCACCCAATAACCATTACCTGACCGATGCCGGCCGCAATGGAGAATTCGAAGACAGGCTGATCGCCAATCGTTACTGGCTGCAGCGCACCTTTACCTTCGCCCAGCGGGAAAAGCGGGATGGCATTGTCCTGTTCTGTGACGGCAACCCGGCGGTGCTGTCGGGACGCACCGGCGTACGAAGTCCGGACGGCACGCGGGATGGCTTCGTTGAAGTACGGCGCCAGATTCTGGCGCTGGCCGGCAGCTATGGCGGCAAGGTGCTGGTAGTGCATGGCAGCGCCCGCCTGCCGGCGCCGAAGAGCATCCGCTGGCGCGGCAATCTCGGGGAACTGGCCCTGCCGGCGGCATGGCTCAAGGTCAATGTCAGGCCGGATGACGCAACGCTGTTCTCGCTAAGCGAGCGTTAACCAAAAAGAAAAGGCCCCGCTCGCGGTTTCGTTTGCACGAATTGGCTGAGCGGGGCCGCCCGGGTGCCGGGCGTGAATGCCGGTCTAGTGGACCTGTATCGTACGGAAGGCGTCGCCTTCATCGTCGTCATCGTCGTCATGATGACCGTGGCCATGGGCGCCATGCACATGGCCATGCGCGATTTCCTCGTCCGTTGCAGGGCGGACCTCGGTCACATTGAGTTCGAAGCGCAGCGCCATGCCTGCCAGCGGATGATTACCATCCAGAACGACCTTGTCGTCGGCAATATCGGTGACGGTGAAGATCATTGTTTCCTCTTCGCTGCCCGAGTCGGGCATGCCCTCGAACTGCATGCCGACCTGCGTGTCTTCGGGAAAGCGGTTACGCGGCTCTACCTTGACCAGCTCGGCGTCGTATTCGCCGAATGCATCTTCCGGCTCGACCTGGATCTGGCCCTGATAGCCCTGCTCCTTGCCGTCCAGTGCGGCTTCGATTGCCGGCAGCGTGTTTTCGTAGTCGCCATGCAGATAGACCATGGGTTCGCTGCTTTCCTCGATCAGATTGCCCTGGGCATCCGATAATTTGTAGTGGACCGTCACTACGGTGTTCTTGGCAATCTTCATGACCCTTCCTTTCAGTGAATATGACGGCGATTATACGCGGCGCGTCGGATGCCATTGGGCTGACCTGCTGCTGCCCGTTTCCGGGATAATACCGCCATGAAAAAAATGACCCTGTTAGGCGATATCACGCCGGCCCAGTTCTTACGCGACTACTGGCACAAGAAACCTCTTTTGATCCGACAAGCGCTACCGGGTTTCCGGCCTTTGCTGCCAAGGGACGATTTGTTTGCGCTCGCCGCGCGGGACGACGTCGAGTCCAGGCTGATCACGCGCGACGGCGGCAAGTGGAACCTGCAGTCCGGCCCGCAGGCCACTCTCCCCGATCCGGCCCGCAAGGACTGGACGCTGCTGGTGCAGGGCGTGAATCTGCATGACGATGCGGCCGACGCCCTGCTGCGGCAGTTCCGCTTCATTCCCGACGTGCGGCTTGACGACCTGATGATCAGCTATGCCAGCGATGGCGGCGGCGTCGGACCGCATTTCGACTCCTACGACGTATTCCTGCTGCAGGCGCATGGACAGCGCCGCTGGCGCATCAGCGCCCAGAAAGACCTGTCGCTCGTGGAAGGCATGCCGCTGAAGATCCTGGCCAATTTCGAGGCGGAAGAGGAATTCCTGCTGGAGCCGGGCGACATGCTGTACCTGCCGCCGCATTACGCGCATGACGGCACGGCGGTCGGCGAATGCATGACCTATTCGATTGGCTTTCGCGCGCCGGCCTACCAGGAACTTGGGGAAGCCTTTTTGCAGTTCATGGCCGACAGCATCGACCTGCCCGGCCGGTATGCCGACCCGGACCTGTCGCCCGCGAAAAATCCGGCGGAAATCGGCAAACCTATGCTCGACGCCGTTGCCGCGGAACTGGCGAAGGTGCGCTTTACGGAAGACGATATCGCGATTTTCCTTGGCGAATACATGTCCGAGCCCAAGCCGGCTGTGTACTTCGATGCCCCGAGTCCTCTACTGCAGCCCGCCAAGTTTCGCCAGCGCGTGCTGAAAAAGGGTGTGAAGCTGTCGCGCAAGACCAGCATGCTGTATGCCGGCAAGCATCTTTTCATTAATGGCGAGTCATTCGCCATCGGTCGCGCCGATCGCAAGGCGCTACTGCTACTGGCTAATGAACGGTCGTTGAGCGGCGAGGAAGTGGCAGCAAGTTCGGAAGATGTCCAGGAAGCCTTGTACACATGGTACGAAGATGGATGGTTGTCACCGGGGTAATGCCGTTCGTAAACTTTTGTTACATAAAAGGCGGAGCAAAACCGGTTTTTGCGTTCGCCGGAGAAGTTGGCTTTATCCCAATGGCAAATGATTCCGCTATAATGGCTGGCTTAGGAAATCTGGCTTGTGCGGTGCATCATTGAATACCCGACACGGGCTCTGTATGCCTATCGAGCGATACCACCGGAAACCATTCGTCGTAAATTGCTAATCCACTGAGGAAATTTCATGAAAAAAACATATCTGATCGCTACCCTGCTGGCTGCTGTTGCTCTGTCTGCTTGCGGCAAGAAAGAAGAAGCTGCTGCTCCTGCGGCCGCACCGGCTGTTGAAGCGCCTGCCGCTGCTCCGGCTGCCGCGCCTGCTGCACCGGCTGCTGAAGCGCCTGCCGCTGCTCCGGCCGCTGACGCTGCTGCTGCACAAGCCGCTTCCGCCGCATCCGACGCTGCTGCAGCCGCTTCCGCTGCTGCTTCCGCAGCTTCCGAAGCCGCCAGCGCCGCTGCTGCCGCCAAGTAATCAGCCTAGCGATCTCAAACCGGCCTTCTGGCCGGTTTTTTTTCGTCTAGTGAAAGCGTTGAGAACCGCATGGGAACAGGAAGGCGGCACAGGCGATTGATCGGCCAGAGGCACGATGCACGCCTTCAGAGCGGCCTGGCGCTCAGGCTTCGATGCCGGTCCAGCCGAAGCCCTCGGCCTGACAGGCGATCATGATGTCGGGCCCGCCGCCAATGAGCACGCTCTCGAGCGCCTGGCGGGCCAGTTCAGGGGTATTGTTCTGCTGGCTCAGATGCGCGCCAACGATGCGCTGCAGCCGGCTGCGGTCGAGCGCCGCGAGGATATCGGCCGCGGTGTCGTTCGACAGGTGCCCATAGGCGCCGCCGATGCGCTGCTTGAGCGACCAGGGATAGCGTGAGTTGGCCAGCATGTCGCGGTCATGATTGCATTCCAGCACCAGCGCATCGCAGCCACCCAGCGCCTGCACCAGGTGCGGCGTGGACTGGCCGGCATCGGTCAGCACGCCCAAACGGGCCTTGCCGTCATCGATCACATACTGTACCGGTTCACGGGCATCATGCGGCACCGTGTACGGCGTCAGTTCGAGTTCGCCTATCTGCACGGCGTCGCCATCGCGACAGATATTGATGGTCACATCATGGCAGTCGCGCTGTACTGCCTGCCAGGTGCCGTAACTCAGCCAGACCGGCACCCGGTGACGACGGGCAAACTTGAACACGCCGCCGACATGGTCCGAATGCTCGTGGGTGACGACGATGCCGTTGAGCTCGCCCGGCAGCATGCCCAGGCGCGCCAGACGGCGTTCGGTTTCGCGGATACCGAAGCCGCAGTCCAGCATGACACTGGTACGGGCGGCGCCGGGCGCGGAACCGCCCGATATCAGCAGCGCATTGCCTTCGCTGCCGCTGCCCAGACTGGCAAATCTCAAACCCTTACCCGTCCTTACTTCAGTTGCTCGGTCAGCAAGGCCAGGATGCGATCGCCGGTCTTGGAGGTTTCCGGATTGCCTTCGTTGTTGAGCACGCTGACCTGGCTGACCTCGCCGGCCGGCTTGACCGAGATCTGGTAGCGCTGTGCCTGCTTGGACTTGTCATCCTTGGAGCTGGAGAAGAGCCGGCTCAGGAAGCCCTTCTGGGCGACCTTGCCATTGGCGTCCTGATTCTGGTCCACGTAGCGCACGTAATACACGCCCTGCGAGCGGTTGCGGTCTTCGACCGTGAAGCCCACCCGGTCCAGCGCCAGTCCGACGCGACGCCAGGCGCGCTCGAAGCTTTCGTCGACCTGGACCACGCCGCCGTTGGGTGCGCGTACCAGCTTGGCACGCGACTGATCGACTGGCGGGGCATTGGCGACCAGCGCCTTGGCGCGGGTATTCTCGACGCCCAGGCGTGCCAGCAGGCGCGACAGGAATTCGGCTTCCAGCTCGGGATCGGCCGGACGCGGCGTCCAGACGGTTCTTTCCTTTTCCACGCCGGTCAGCACTTCCTGCGCGCCGCGATGGCTGATGTAGACCTCGGTGCCGCCGTCGGCGGTGCGCTCGAACCGGGTGCGGAACTTGTCGCGCTCGCCGGTGGAGTAGAAGGAATCCAGCGCCTTGCCCAGCGTATTGCGCAGGAAGCCTTCGGGTATCTTGGCGCGGTTTTCCGCCCAGTCGGTTTCCATCACGCCCGCTTCCTGATTTTCGGAAGCGATCAGAAAGCCGGAGTCCTGCCAGAACTCCTTGACCTGCGGCCACAGCACTTCCGGCGCCATCTTCACCACCAGCCAGCGCTGGCTGCCGTCGCGTTCCACCCTGGCCTGCTCCGTCACGCGGGGCGCCACCGGCGTCGCCGTGGCGGACGCCGCAGGTGCAGCCGCCGTGGCGCTTTGCGCCATGTTGAAACCGGATGCGGTAGCGGTGCCGCGGTTGGTGGACTCGGGCAGTGCATAACGGTTATCACGCTGCAACTGGGTCAGGTCGGGAGGCACTTCCAGCGACTTGCCCTTGCTGACAGCGGTCGACGCGCTCTTGTAATCGATGCGTTCCGGTTCGAGCAGGGTGCCGAAGGAGGAATTGATGGAGCCGCAGCCAGCGAGGCTGGCCAGGGCGAGCGCATAAGCGATGCTGCGCTGCACGGTGCTGCGTTCTGCCATAGGGGTGATCTTCCGAGAGGTCATGGTCGTGCTGAATCAGAAAGAAGGGACGGCATGGCCGCCCCGGACCAGCAAAGCTGGCTATTGTAATACACCGGACTCGCGCAGCGCCGCACGCACCGTCTCGTGCAGGCCGTCGGCCAGCGGCACCAGCGGCAGCCGGATGCCATGCTCCATCAGGCCCATTTCCGCCATCGCCCACTTCACCGGCACCGGGTTGGGCTCGACGAACAGCTTGTTATGCAGAGGCAGCAGGCGGTTGTTGATGCGCACCGCTTCGGCGACGTTGCCGGCCATGGCGGCCACGCACAGTTCATGCATGGCGCGCGGCGCCACATTGGCGGTGACGGAGATATTGCCCTTGCCGCCGCACAGCATCAGTGCCATCGCGGTCGGGTCGTCGCCCGAATACACGGCAAAGGATGCCGGCGCCAGGCGGATCAGGTCGGTGTCGCGGCCGATGTTGCCGGTGGCTTCCTTGACGCCCACCACGCCCGGCACCTGGGCCAGGCGCAGGATGGTTTCATTGGACATGTCGGCCACGGTGCGGCCCGGCACGTTGTACAGGATGACCGGCAGGTCGACTGACTCGGCGATCTTCCTGAAATGCTGGTACATGCCTTCCTGGGTCGGGCGGTTGTAATACGGCACCACCTGCAGCGATGCATCGGCGCCGACTTCCCTGGCATAGCGGGTCAGTTCGATCGCTTCCGCGGTGGAGTTGCCGCCGGTGCCTGCGATGATGGGAATGCGGCGGGCAGTATGCTCGACCGCCACCTTGATCAGTTCGCAATGCTCTTCCACCGACACCGTGGGCGATTCGCCGGTGGTGCCGACGATGACGATGCCATCGGTGCCTTCGGCAATGTGCCAGTCGATCAACTTGCGCAGGCCGGGCAGGTCGAGACTGCCGTCGGCATGCATGGGAGTGACGATTGCTACGATGCTGCCCTGGATCATGATGTTGTATGAGGGAAAATTGTTTAAGGGGACGATTGTAGCGGATACCGTTGGACGGCGGTACCGCACATCCACATTCGGTTACAAGGTCAGCGAGCGCACCGGATCGGCATCGGGATCATAGCGCAGCGCGCAGATGCGCTGCACCAGCGCCGGCTTGGGCTGGGCCAGGTAGCCATCCTCGTAAGCCAGCACCCGCATGCCGTTGCCATGCAGCCTGACCTGTTCGAGCAGTTCGCCTGGCTGCAGCAGGAAATCCGGGCTGGACGGCCTGCCATATTGGCCATTGCCCGCCGCGAAAGTTTCATAAATCAGCATGCCGCCGGGCGCCAGCGCGTCCAGCAGCGGCGCCAATAGCGGCCGGTGCAGATAGTTGGTCACCACGATCCCGGCGAACCGGCGCCCGGCATACGGCCATGGCGCGCCGCTTTCCAGGTCATGCAGTTCGCAGCGGATGCCGGGCGCGGAACAGGCAGCCAGCGCCTGTTCGTCGCGGTCCACCGCCAGCACCGGATGGCCCAGTTCGGCCAGCAGGCGGGCATGGCGCCCGCTGCCGCAGGCCAGGTCCAGCACCTCGCCCGGCGGGATCAGCGGCGCGAAACGCCGCACCCAGGGCGAGGCGGCAGCCACGGGAGCATGCGCCGCCATCAGTTGTAGGACAGGCCCATGACTTCGCGCACGTCGCGCATGGTTTCCTGCGCCATGCGACGCGCCTTCTCGCAGCCGTCGGCGATGATGGCGCGCACCAGCGTCGGGTCGTCCAGGTATTGCTGGGCGCGCTCGCGCATCGGCTCCTGCTCCTTCAGCACCGCGTCGATCACGGGCTGCTTGCATTCCAGGCAGCCGATGCCGGCGCTGCGGCAGCCGGTCGATGCCCATTGCCTGGTCGGCTCGTCGGAATAGACCTTGTGCAGCTGCCAGACCGGGCAGCGCTCCGGCTCGCCCGGGTCGGTGCGGCGCACGCGCGCCGGGTCGGTCGGCATGGTGCGCATTTTCTTGGTGACCGATTCGCGGTCTTCCCGCAGGCCGATGGAATTGCCATAGCTCTTGGACATCTTCTGGCCATCGAGACCCGGCAGGCGGGACGCCTCGGTCAGCAAGGCGCGCGGCTCGACCAGGATCAGCTTGCGGCTGCCTTCGAGATAGCCGAACAGGCGCTCGCGGTCGATCATGGACAGGTTCTGCGCCTCGTCCAGCATCGCCCGCGCCTGCTCGATGGCGTCAGCGCTGCCCTTTTCCTGAAACTCGGTGCGCAGCTCTGCATAGAGACGGGCGCGCTTGCCGCCCAGCTTCTTCACCGCTTCCTTCGCCTTTTCCTCGAAATCCTTTTCCTTGCCGTAAATGTGATTGAAGCGGCGCGCCAGTTCTCTCATCATTTCAATGTGAGGCACCTGATCCTCGCCCACCGGCACCATGCTGGCGCGGTAGATCAGCACGTCAGCCGCCTGCAGCAGCGGATAGCCGAGGAAGCCATAGGTTGCCAGGTCGCGGTCGGCCAGCTTCTCCTGCTGGTCCTTGTAGGTCGGCACCCGCTCCAGCCAGCCCAGCGGCGTGGTCATCGACAGCAGCAGGTGCAGTTCTGCATGCTCGGGCACCTTGGACTGGATGAACAGGGTGGACTGCGCCGGGTCGATGCCGGCGGCCAGCCAGTCGATCACCATGTCCCAGGTGCTTTTTTCAATGATGCTCGGATCGTCGTAGTGCGTGGTCAGGGCATGCCAGTCAGCGACGAAAAACAGGCATTCATGCTCGGACTGGAGCTTCACCCAGTTCTTCAGGGCGCCGTGGAAATGGCCAAGGTGCATTACGCCGGTGGGGCGCATGCCGGAGACTACGCGATCAGGGTACATGTTGGTTCAGCTCAAAAGAAAAGTCAGGGGGGAAATCAGCGCCATCAGCGCGGTGTTGGCGACCATCATCACCGGCGCCATCCAGTACTTCAGGAAGCCCAGCATGGCCAGGCCCAGCACGATGAAGAAGCCATAGTTTTCCAGCTGCGCGTACTTGTAGGCATAGGGCGCGGGCAGGATGCTGGTCAGCACCCGGCCGCCGTCCAGCGGCGGCACCGGGAACAGGTTGAATGCGAAGATCACGAGGTTGGTCAGGATGCCGGCCTGCGCCATGCGCATGAAGTAGTCGCCGGCATCCATGAACATGCCGAAGACGATCACGGCAACCATCCACAAAAAGGCCATCAGCAGGTTGGCGCCCGGTCCCGCCAGCGCCACCCAGGCCATGTCGCGCTTGGGATTGCGCAGGTTGCGGTATTCCACCGGCACCGGCTTGGCATAGCCGAACAGGAAGGGACTGCCGACGAAGAACAGCACGATGGGAATGAGCAGCGTGCCTACCGGGTCGATATGCTTGGCCGGATTCAGACTCATGCGGCCTTCCATGAAGGCGGTATTGTCGCCGAAGTAGCGCGCCGCATAGGCATGCGCGGCCTCGTGCAGCGTGATCGCGAACAGGATGGGCAGCGCGTAGACGGCAAAGGTCTGGATCAGATTGTTCATCGCACGGATTTTAACAGAGGCAAATTGTGGGTCTGGCCAGCTCAGAGCCCGAACGGTGCGGCATCGCCCAGGCCCTGGCGCACCAGGATGGGCTCGCTGCCGCTCAGATCGATGATGGTGGTCGGTTCAAGCTGGCAGGCGCCGCCGTCGATGATGAGGTCGATCACCTTTTCCAGGCCATCGCGGATCTCTTCCGGGTCGGACAGCGGGTGTTCCTCGTCTGGCAGGATCAGGGTGGTGCCCAGCAGCGGCTCGCCCAGCTCTTCCAGCAGCGCCTGGGCAATGGCGTTGTCCGGCACGCGCAGGCCGATGGTCTTGCGCGACGGGTGGCTCAGGCGGCGCGGCACTTCCTTGGTGGCTTCCAGGATGAAGGTATAGGCGCCGGGCGTGGCAGCCTTGAGCAGCCGGTACTGGCGGTTGTCGACCCGCGAATACTGGGCGATCTCGCTCAGGTCGCGGCACAGCAGCGTCAGGTGGTGCTTGTCGTCGATGCCGCGGATGCGGCGCAGGCGGTCGACCGCGGCCTTGTCGTCGAGCCGTGTCACCAGCGCGTAACAGGCGTCGGTCGGCAAGGCGACGATGCCGCCGGACCGGATGATCTGGGCTGCCTGCCTGATCAGGCGCAGCTGGGGATTGTCTGGATGGATCTGGAAAAATTGGCTCATCGAATAAAAAAGGCGGAAGCTTCACGCCGCCGCCCTCCTGGAATGAAAATGACTGCCGACTCAGCGCATCCCGCGCAGCGCGGCGATGCGCTGCTCGATCGGCGGATGGGTCGAGAACAGGTCGAGGAAACCGGGCTTGTCATGGATGCCCAGCGTGGCAACCGATTCCGGCAGGTGGCTGGGCTCGACGCCGCCGAGGCGGGCCAATGCCTTGACCATCGGCTGCGGGCTGCCCAGCAGCTGTGCCGAGCCGGCGTCGGCGCGGAACTCGCGATGGCGCGAGAACCAGGCCACGATCATCGACGCGGCAATGCCGAACACGATCTGGCACACCATCACCGTGACCATGTAGCCGATACCGGGGCCGCTGTTGTTGTCGCGCGAGATCGCACGGTCGACCACGTAACCGACCACGCGCGACAGGAACACCACGAAGGTGTTGACCACCCCCTGCACCAGCGTCATGGTCACCATGTCGCCGTTGGCGATGTGCGCAATCTCGTGGCCCAGCACGGCCTCGACCTCGTCGCGCGTCATGCCCTGCAGCAGGCCGGTGGAGACGGCGACCAGCGCCGAGTTCTTGAAGGCGCCCGTGGCGAAGGCATTCGGCTCGCCTTCGTAGACCGCGACTTCGGGCATGCGGATGCCGGCCCGGTCGGACAGCTTCTGCACCGTGTCGAGCAGCCACAGCTCGGTGGAATTGGCGGGCGCATCGATCACCTGGGCGCCGGTCGACCATTTCGCCATGGGTTTGCTGATCAGCAGCGAGATGATGGAACCCGTGAAGCCCACCACTGCCGAGAACACCAGCAGCATCGGCAGGTTGAGCCCGGAGCCGGTCAGGAAGCGGTTCACGCCCAGCAGCGACAGCACCACGGACAGCACGACGAGCACCGCGATGTTCGTCGCCAAAAACAGGAAAATTCGTTTCATTGCTTGGTCTCCCCTTTGAACGCCCTGCATATGCGGCCGGGCGCCGGGCTCTTCAAGAGCCGGCGCCCGGCCGGAACCCAACTTCAGCCAACTTCAGATAACCCAGTCGTGCCAGACCGGTGTGACGCTGGATGGCAGCGGCGGCAGCGCGCCAAGGTCGACGCGCGACTCGCCCGGGCCATGGAAGTCCGAGCCGCGCGAGGCCAGGAAGCCGTAGCGCTGCGCGACCCTGGCATATTCGTCGTACTGGTCGGGCGTGTGGCTGCCGGTGATGACCTCGATGGCGGTGCCGCCCAGGTCCCTGAACTCGGAGAACAACGCATCGTAGGCCATCGGATCGAAATTGTAGCGGCCGGGATGGGCGATCACGGCGGTGCCGCCGGCCGCCCTGATCCATTCGACCGACTGCTGCAGCGTGGCCCAGCGATGCGGCACGTAACCGGGCTTGCCTTCGATCAGGTAATTGCGGAACACCGACGGCACGTCGCGGCAGATGCCGCGGTCGATGATGTAACGCGCAAAATGGGTGCGGGAAATCAGGTCCGGGTTGCCGGCATAGGCCAGCGCGCCCTCATAGGCAGCAGGTATGCCGGCCACAGCCAGCTGCTCGGCCATTTCGCGGGCGCGCAGCTCGCGGCCCGAGCGGGTGCGGGCCAGGCCGGCCAGCAGCACCGGGTTGCGCTCATCCACATGCAGGCCGACGATATGCACCGTCTGGCCGGCCCAGGTGATGGAGATTTCCACGCCGGGCACGAAAGGCAGGCCCAGCGATGCGGCGGCGACGCGCGCTTCGGCGATGCCGCCGACCTCGTCGTGGTCCGTCAGCGCCCAGACATCGACGCCGTGCGCCTTGGCGCGCGCCGCCAGCGACGCGGGCGCGAGTACGCCGTCGGACACATTGGAATGACAGTGAAGATCAAAGTTGCGCATGCGGTATCGGGACCAGGTTCTGCTTGGGAAGGCATGATTGTACGCTGGCGGTTGCGCGGCCGCTGGCACAGGAGCTTGTTATTGCTCTAAGCCAGAAAGCCTTCAATGATGTCGGCCAGGATCTCGGGCTGGTCATGATGCAGCATGTGGCCGGCGTTTTCTATCATGCGGGAAGTCACCTTCGGTATGGTGGCGATGCGGCGGTCGATTTCAAGCCTGGCCTCTTCCCGCGCGCCCATCCAGCGCCAGAGGTCGGTATCGCTGGCTTCCATGTACAGCGTGGGCGCTTCGATGCGCGCCCAGCAGGCCATGGTTTCGTCGCGCTGGTACAGCAGCGGGCTGATTCCCTTGTGGGCCGGATCGCCCAGGATTTCCCAGACGCCTGGCGCGGTTTCACGCGCCCAGTGGCCCGACAGGAAGGCGGCGCGCTCGTCGGAGAGGCGCGGATTGGTTTTCTGCAGCCGCGCCGCGACCTCGGCCTGGGAGCCATAGGACCGCATCGCCGGCGGCGTGCGCAATTCATTGAGCCATTTTTCGATGCGACGCGGCGCCTGTTCCGGGCGGCTGGTCGGCATGCCCACGCCTTCGAGGTTGATCAGCCGCGCAATCCGCTGCGGCCGCACGCCGGCATAGGTCGTCACCACGTTGCCGCCCATGCTGTGGCCGAGCAGGTTGATCGCTTCGTTCGGCGCATAGTGGTCGAGTATTGCGTCCAGGTCGCCCAGGTAATCGTTGAACCAGTAGGTGTCGGAATGGGCCGACTCGGTCAGCCCGAAGCCGCGCCAGTCAGGGGCGATCACATGCCAGTCCTTTTTCAGGCAGTCGACCATGAACTGGAACGAGGCGGACACGTCCATCCAGCCGTGCACCATGAACAGCTTGGGCGCGCCGGCGTCGCCCCAGTGCCGGACGTGGTAGCGCAGGCGGCGGATGGTCAGGAATTCGGAGCGGGATGGTTTCATGGTGAACTTGTGTCTGGTGTCTGGTGGGGAAAGAGGCGCCAAGCGATAATACGGTCGCTCTTCTGCCAACCTTGCCGAAAAGCAGCTCAAAAAGAACGATCGTTCGATAATTATAATGGAGACAGCATGATATCCGCCAGCAACAACGCTGCGCCCGCGACCGACGACTATGACACGCTCTACCAGGGCTTTCACTGGCACGTGCCGCCCGACTTCAACATCGCGCAGCTGTGCTGCATCCGCTGGGCAGGCGATCGGCAGCGCATCGCCATCCATTACGAGGATGATGCCGGCAATGCCGCGCGCCTGAGCTACGCCGACCTGCTGCGCGATGCCAAACGCCTGGCGCAGGTCATGCTCCGGCATGGCCTGACCCGCGGCGACCGGGTCGCCATCGTGCTGCCGCAGCGCCCGGAAACCGCCGTGGCGCATATTGCCTGCCATCTGATCGGCGCGGTCGCGATGCCGCTGTCCATCCTGTTCGGCCCGGAAGCGCTGGCTTACCGGCTGCAGGACAGCGCCGCTACGATGGCCATCGTCGACCAGGCAGCGATTGCGGCGATGAACGAGGTGCGCCGCGACTGCCCGGCGCTCAGGCGGCTGCTCGGCATACAGTGCGACAGCGAACTGGACTGGGCATCGGAACTGGCGGACTCGGACGGCAATCTGGAAGCGGTGGCGACCGGCGCACACGATCCGGCCATCCTGATCTATACCAGCGGCACCACCGGCGCGCCCAAGGGAGCCTTGCTGCCGCAATCGGCCCTGCTGGGCAACCTGACCGGCTTCGTCGCCTCGCAGAACTGGTTTCCGCAGCAGGGCGACGTGTTCTGGTCGCCGGCCGACTGGGCCTGGACCGGCGGCCTGATGGACGCCCTGCTGCCATCGCTGTATTTCGGCATGCCCATCGTCGGCTACCGCGGCCGCTTCTCGGCGGAAACGGCCTTCCGCCTGATGGAGAAATACGGCGTCACCAACACCTTCCTGTTCCCCACTGCGCTGAAGATGATGATGAAGGCGATCCCGGCGCCGCGCGAGCATTTCCGGCTGCGGCTGCGCGCCATCATGAGCGCCGGCGAAGCGGTGGGCGACGCGGTCTTCCACTGGGTGCAGGATGCGCTGGGCGTGACCGTCAATGAAATGTTCGGCCAGACCGAGATGAACTACATCGTCGGCAACAGCGCCGGTCGCTGGCCGGCGCGGCCGGGCAGCATGGGCCGGCCCTACCCCGGCCACCGGGTGGCGGTGATCGACGACGACGGCAATCCGGTGGCGCCCGGCGTGGTGGGCGAAGTGGCGCTGCACCGCACCGACATCCATGGCCATCCCGACCCGGTGTTCTTCCTCGGCTACTGGAATAATCCGCAGGCGACCGCGGCAAAGTACAGCGGCGACTGGTGCCGCACCGGCGATCTGGCCAGCAGCGATGCCGATGGTTATCTGTGGTACCAGGGACGGGCGGACGACATGTTCAAGGCCGCCGGCTACCGCATCGGCCCATCGGAAATCGAGAACTGCCTGGTCAAGCATCCGGCGGTGGGGAATGCGGCGGTGGTGCCCAAGCCGGACCCGGAGCGCGGCAATATCGTCAAGGCGTTCATCGTGCTGGCCGAGAATGCGGGCATTGCCGACGAGGCCGCCCGCCAGCGCCTCGTGGCGGAACTGCAGGAACATGTGCGGGGCAAGCTTGCGCCCTACGAATACCCGAAGGAAATCGAGTTCCTCGATGCGCTGCCCATGACCACCACAGGCAAGGTGCAGCGCAGGGTACTGCGCGAGCGGGAAGCGCAGCAGGCGACGCCGGCGGGCTGAAGTTCCGTTCCCTGGAACCAGCCGGCGCGGCGGGGACTACTTCTTCTCGCCGTTCTTGGCCTGGGCCTGTTCGGCCTCCTTGCGAATGTTCTCGCCCGCCTTTTCCATGCCGGCGCCGGCTTTCTCGGCCAGCTTGTTGATGCCTTCGGTGGCCTTGACCGCGGCCTGGTCGATCTTCTGGCCTACCTGCTCGGCCGGCCCTTCGGTGCGCGCCGTATCGTTGCGCTGGCAGCCCGCCAGCGCGGCCAGCAGCATGCCCAGCGCGATCGCCGAGGTAACTGGTGTTTTCATGTCGAACTCCCGATGTTTGTGCGTTGATCTGTACATTGCAGTGTAGCGTTGCCGCCGCAGCCCGCAATCCGCTATCAGCAGCCCAATTGCGCAAGCTCCAACTCGGAAAATCCGGCGGCGCGGCGCGCTTCCATGTTGAACGGCCCGCGCAGCGGCGGCGCCTTGTAGCGGCTGGCAAGCTCGGCGTAGGTCGCCACCGGCTCCAGCCCGCGCGCGCGGCACAGGTGGCCGTACCAGCGGTTGCCGATGGCCACATGGCCGATTTCGTCGCGCAGGATGATGTCGAGGATGGCGGCCGCTTCCAGGTCGCCGGCCTGGGCCAGCTTGGCCCGCACCGGCGGCGACGCATCCAGCCCGCGGGCTTCAAGCGTGCGCGGGACCAGCGCCATGCGGGCCAGCACATCGCCGGCGGTCTTCTCGGCCATGTCCCACAGGCTGTTGTGTGCGCTGAAGTCGCCGTAGGCATGGCCCTGCGTGGCCAGGTGCGCCGACAGCAGCGAGAAGTGATGCGCCTCCTCGGCCGCCACCTGCAGCCAGTCGGCGTAGTAATCGGCCGGCATGCCGGCGTAGCGCCAGATGGCGTCCAGCGCCAGGTTGATCGCATTGAACTCGATATGCGCCAGCGCATGCAGCAGTGCCGCCCTGCCCTCCACCGTGCGCATCGAGCGCCGCTGCACTGAAAGCGGCGGCACCAGTTGCGGCCGGGCCGGCCGGCCCGGCACGCCGGGCGGCGCGGCCAGTTCAAGCTCGGACGCAAGGCGCACAGTTCCCTGCAGCCAGCGCTGGCGCAATGCAGTGACGCCCGCTACCTTGCTGGCCGGATCGGCTTCGAGCAGCCAGTGCAGGGCAGCGGCGCGCAATTCCTCGTTGATGGCTTGTTCGGTGGTCGGTGAATTCATGGAGGCGGCGGTAAAATACGGCTCGTCAAAAACCTTCCATTCTACGAAAAATTCATGGCCATTTACCAATTGGGCGACCTCGTCCCTGACGTTCATCCGACCGCTTACGTAGCGGAAACCGCGACCGTGATCGGGCGGGTCAAGCTGGAGGCGCACACCAGCGTCTGGTCCAATGTCACGATTCGTGGCGACAACGACCAGATCACCATCGGCGAGAACAGCAACATCCAGGAATCGGCGGTGCTGCATACCGATCCCGGCTTTCTGCTGACGCTGGGACGCGGCGTAACCGTCGGCCATCAGGCAATGCTGCATGGCTGCACCATCGGCGACAACACGCTGATCGGGATTCAGGCGGTGGTCTTGAATAACGCGAAGATAGGCCGCAATTGCCTGGTTGGCGCCGGTGCGCTGGTCACGGAAAACAAGGAGTTTCCGGACAATGCGCTCATCATCGGTTCGCCTGCCAAAGTGGCGCGGATACTTTCGGACGAGGAAGTCGCCGGCCTTCAACGCCCCAGCGCCGGTTATGTACAGCGAGCGCAGGACTTCAAGACTAGCCTGAAGCGAATCGACTGATGACAGATACCCTGCAGAAATTCATGTTTGAAGACACGCCTGTGCGCGGCGAGCTGGTGGAGCTTTCCGACACCTGGCGCGAGATCCTTTCCCGGCGCGACTATCCGCGCCCGGTGCGCGCGCTGCTGGGCGAGATGCTGGCAGCCGCGGCGCTGCTGTCTGCCAACCTGAAGTTCAATGGCGCGCTGGTGATGCAGATCCATGGCGACGGCCCGCTGCATCTGCTGGTGGTGGAATGCGATGCCGAGCTGAAGATGCGCGCCACCGCCAAGCTGGCGCCGGATGCGGTGGTGGCGGACGACATCACGCTGACCGAACTGGTCAACCGTAACGGCAACGGCCGCTTCGCCATCACGCTCGACCCCAAGGACAAGTTGCCCGGCCAGCAGCCCTACCAGGGCATCGTGCCGCTGGACGGCGGCTCGGTGGCGGTGATCATCGAGAACTACATGATGCGTTCCGAGCAGCTCGACACCAGGATGTGGCTGGCGGCCGACGACCAGGTGTCGCGCGGCCTGCTGCTGCAGAAGCTGCCGACACAGGGCGGCGTGGGCGCGCCTTCGTCCGACGATGCGCTGGAAGCCTGGGACCGCACGGTGATGCTGGCCTCGACGCTGCGTCCGGACGAACTGCTGAGCACCGATATCCAGACGGTGATGCGGCGGCTGTTCTGGGAAGAGACGATACGGGTATTCGATCCGCTGAGCCCGGCCTTTCACTGCACCTGCAACCGGGAACGGGTGGGCAACATGCTGAAGATGCTGGGCCAGGAGGAAGTCGAGGCGGCGATTGCAGAGGTCGGCCATCTGGCCATCGACTGTGACTTCTGCGGGCAGCATTATGACTTCGACAAGGTCGATTGCGCGCAGCTGTTTGCGGCCGAGTCGACCGTGGATGCACTGCAAACGCCAGGGCCGAGCCGGCATTGAAAAGGCGGCGTTTTCGTGCTCATCGCAGGGTGCAATAGCCGGAGGGTATCCACAGTGGGCGGTGAGACGATAAGGGAATGCCGAGCTTGCCGTGATTGACAATCCGCGGAATGCCCCTGCGGGGTTATTCCGCCCTACGCAACCGTAGACGTTGTAGGGTGCAATACCCGAAGGGCATTGCACCGCGGGCCGTGGAACGACAAGGGAATGCGGAGTTCTGCCGTGATCGACGGTCTGCGGAATGCCCCTGCGGGGTATTCCGCCCTACGAGGGTTGGACAGGGTGCTTGATCCAGATAAAAGGCGCCATGCTTGATGGCGCTTTTTTTACTGCTGCTTCTTGCGCGGCGGCGGTTTCTTCACCGGCTTCACCGGCGCCGCCACTTCCTGCAGCGGCGGGCTGGTGTTCGGATCAAGGATCTGCACGAAGATCTCGTTTTCCTTGATCATGCCGAGTTCATAACGCGCCCTCTCCTCGACCGCGCCGGTGCCCTCCTTCAGGTCCTGCACTTCCGAAGCAAGCTTGCCGTTGCGTGCCCGCAGTTCGTCATTCTTCCTTTGCGCGGCGAACACCTGCTGGTCCAGGTCCCAAACCCTGAGCCATCCGCCCTTGCCCAACCAGAGCGGAAACTGAACCAGGATGAGCAAGGCCGCAAGACTAAACAGAATCAGACGCATGGACGCACTTCGCAAGTATCAGCCGGCGGCACGCACCGCCGGCGGGGGCGGGTTACTTCAGGTTGTAAAACGCTTCGCGGCCAGGGTAGCTGGCGATGTCGCCCAGGTCTTCCTCGATGCGCAGCAGCTGGTTGTACTTGGCCATGCGGTCCGAACGGGACATCGAGCCGGTCTTGATCTGCAGCGCATTGGTGCCGACGGCGATGTCGGCGATGGTCGAGTCCTCGGTCTCGCCCGAACGGTGCGAGATCACCGCGGTATAGCCGGCGCGCTTGGCCATTTCGATCGCGGCGAAGGTCTCGGTCAGGGTGCCGATCTGGTTGATCTTGATCAGGATCGAGTTGGCGATGTCCTTCTGGATGCCTTCACGCAGGATCTTGGTGTTGGTGACGAACAGGTCGTCGCCCACCAGCTGGATGCGCTTGCCCAGGGTCTTGGTCAGCGTGGCCCAGCCGTCCCAGTCGTTTTCCGCCATGCCATCTTCGATCGAGATGATCGGGTATTTGTCGCACCAGGTCGCCAGCAGGTTGGTGAAGTCCGACGACGACAGCGCCAGGCCTTCGCCGTCCAGGCGGTACTTGCCGTCCTTGTAGAACTCGGAAGCGGCGCAATCCAGGCCCAGCGCAATCTGGGTGCCCGGCTCGTAGCCGGCCTGCTCGATGGCCTGCAGGATCAGCTTGATCGCCGCTTCATGGTTGGCGACCGACGGGGCGAAACCGCCTTCGTCGCCGACCGCGGTGGTCAGCTTGTTCTCGTGCAGGATCTTCTTCAGCGTATGGAACACCTCGGCGCCGTAGCGGATCGCTTCGCGGAAGCTGGGCGCGCCGACCGGGATGATCATGAATTCCTGCAGATCCAGGTTGTTGTCGGCATGGGCGCCGCCGTTGATCACGTTCATCATCGGCACCGGCATCTGCATCGAACCCGAACCGCCGAAATAGCGGTACAGCGGCAGGCCGGCTTCCTCGGCAGCCGCCTTGGCCACGGCCATCGACACGG
>NZ_JACYOX010000014.1 GCF_015352955.1 Noviherbaspirillum soli | reverse complement strand
TGACGCCGGATCAGCGTCATCGTGGCCAGGCGGACCAGCTGCTGGCCCATCGCAAGGCGGTCTATCAAGCCGCCCGGGCCGCCAAGCCGCAGCGCTGGGCAGGCGCCGTGCGCCATTGGGATCTTGACGAGGTGGTGTATCTGAACCCCGAGCGAAAGGAGGCTTTGCCGGCCGCGATGCCACGTGCTGCATGACTAATTTGGCGACAACTACCTTGACACATACCGCTTCGCCAAAAAAAGTAACCAAAAAAAGGCGACCCGGTGATCGCGCCCCCGCTGCGCGGGGGTTCCCGTGTCAGCGGTACCCGGAGCGGGGCGCGGCTAAACTCGCCAAGCAAAGCTTGGCTCAGACAGACGCCGCACCTTTTCCCGCTCCGGGCACCGCTGACACGGCGCGCTCAACGGGATTTCACTTCAACGGCAACGTCAAAAGCAACAGCAACGGCAACGGCAACGGCAACGGCAACGGCAACGGCAACGGCAACGGCAACGGCAGAAGCAACGGCTAAATCACCCTCCCTCAGCCAAGCCGCTCCCGGCCCACCCCCTCACTCGTACGCCGCCACATCCCTCACATAGCGCTGGATCGCTCCCTCCAGCGTCGGCAACAGCAGCCCCCGCTCCGACGACAGCGCCGTCGCGCTCTTGCTCCCGCCGTCCACCCGCACCAGCCGCGATGCATCCACGCCTGCCTCGCTGGCGGCGCGGGTTGCCAGCTCGTGCCAGGAGATCGCGCCCTGGTTGGCCAGGTGCCAGACGCCGGCGGCGCGGTCGACCAGCAGGTCCAGCGTCGCGTGCACCAGGTCGGGTACATAGGTCGGCGATACCATCACCGCGTCGCTGGCCTCGACATGCCGGCCTTCCTTCAGCGCGCGCAAGGTCATGTGCACGAAGTTGTACTGGTCCCAGGGGCCGAAGAAGGCGCTGGTCCGCACGACCAGGGCCTCGGGAAAGGCTTCCTGCACCAGCCGCTCCGCGACCGCCTTGCTGCGGCCGTAGACGCCGGTCGGGCAGACCGCATCGCTTTCGACATAGGCGCGGCCCAGGCGGCCGTCGAAGACCAGGTCGGATGAGAATGCAACGTAGGGAATGTCGAAGCGGGCGCAGGCGCGGGCCAGCATGCCGGCGCCATGCGCGTTCTCGCGGAAGCAGCGCTCTTCCTCGCGCTCGGCCTGGTCCACCCGCACATAGCCGGCGGCGTTGATCACGGCCCACGGACGCACCCGCTCCAGCGTGGCCTCGATCGAGTCCGCGTCGGTGATGTCCATCTCGCTGCGCGAGAGCAGGATGTGCGGCAGGCCGCGGTGGTTGCAGACCCGCGCAAACGCCCGGCCCAGCGTGCCGGTGGCGCCGACGATGGCGATCACGCGCGGCCGGTGCACCAGGGCTGGCGAGGCCGGCTCGCGCTGTGGCGGCTGATAGTAGCGGTCGTGCCGGTGCCACCATCCCGCATGGTCCAGCACGGGGTGGCTGAAGTCGCCAGTGGTGGCCAGCGCGCCTGCGGCCAGCGCCAGCGCGGTCGGGCGCGGCGGGTCGCAGCGCACGTCGAATACGCCGGGCTCGTAAAAGCCATTGCGCTGGGTCAGCAGGGAATTCCAGTCGACGCAGCCGAACAGGGACCAGACCGTGACCGCCCGCAGGTCAACGCCTTCCTCGCGCAGCGTGCAGGCGGCGTCCCATACTTCCTTCAACCAGCGCAGCTGCTCGTCACGGGTGTTGCCGTGATGGACCTCGGTAACGGCCACCGGCAGCCGATAGCGTTCCCAGACCTCGCGCAGGCGTGCCAGCGGCCCGGTCGGCCGGCCTTCGAAGTCGATGCGCACCGCCTCCACGTCGGCATAACGCTCGCGCAGGTTGCCGCTGTGATGATGCGCCGGGAACAGCTCCAGGCGCTCGTCCAGATAACGTTCGCTGGTCAAATAATGGTTGATGCCGATGATGTCGGGCGGGCAGGGCTGCTCGACGAAGAAGGCCAGTTCATCGGCGCCGATGCCGTGTTCGAGGAAGCGCTGGTACCAGGCATGCGCGCGGTCGATGCGGCCGCACAGCAGGTCGAAGCTCAGCCAGCGCCGCTCGTTTTCATAGTCGGCCTGGTATTGCAGTGCCGGCGTGGCGAACACCTTGCCCATGTCCTCGGTCTGCACCAGCTGGGCGGACGGGTTGATGCGGCGTATGGCCTGCATAGCCAGCGCCACCGCGTGGCACTGGTAGACCAGGGTGCGCAGGAAGCAGGCTTCGTCGGTGCCATGCGGATACCAGTGGCCGTACAGGCCCGAGAACCGCGCCGTGGTAAGCGGCTCGTTGACGGGCGTGTACTTGTCTATCCATGGATAGCGTTCGGCCACCCGCGCCGCATGCTGCGCCACCATTTCCGGAAAAGCGGGATCTGCCAGGCTGGTGTAGCGCGGGCCGCTGCCGTGATGCACCAGCCCGGCGATGGGACTGATGCCCAGTTCGCGCAACTTGGCGAGGCGCTGGTCGTGCCAGCGCCAGTCGCAGCGGTCGGGTGATTCGGGCGCGATGGTTTCCCAGAGAACGGGGTAACGCAGCGTACGTATGCCCAGCCCGGCCACCTGTTCCAGGTCGCTTTCGCGGTCCCAGTGGCCGGTTTCCCTGGCCTGGTCACGCACTGTGTCATGGACTCTCGCCACGGTGCATTCAATGCCGCCCCATACTTCGGGCAGCGCTCGTCGGCGTGCATTCTTGCTGACCATCGTCATACTGTGTCCTTAACAACGGGAGCAACGGGCAGGCCAGTCCAGGCCGTCCCGCCGGCCGGCCCGCACTCGATTGACATGCGTGATGCGTGCCTTATTCGCTCAGGCCCAGCGCCCGCTTCTTCGGACGCATGGCTTCCACGGCTTTTGCTGCCTTCCTGCCAGCCAGGAAGGCATGATCGGAGTTGTAGTATTCCCATTCGCTGTAACGGCCCGCCAGGACGATATCGTGCTGCGCCATCCAGCGCCGGATCAGCTCCACGTTGCGCGAGCGCGCATGGTCGTACAGCACGTAGGCATAAGGCATGTCGACCAGGCTGGAGGTGATCAGCTTGTCGTCCGGCTGCAGCAGGCCGACCTTCACCAGGTCGGCCATGCAGCGCTGCACCAGCGCATCGCCATCGACCGGCAGCGGCTTGTGCTCGGAATAGGAAATCTCGCAGGTCAGTCCGAAGCCGCCCGGCGGATTGCAATGCGGGCTCGCATTGCCCTGCACGAAGACGCGATGGAAGATGCTGTCCTCGGGGTAGTAGATCCAGTGCTTGTCCGTGATGCTTTCACGGGCAATGCCCAGGTTCACGCAACGGATCGAGATATGACGCAGTCCCTGCGCGGCCTGATGCACTTCGGCCGGCGCGTTGGCGCCGATCACCTTGACCAGTTCCGGCAGCGGCATCGTGCTCACCAGCTGTTCGTAATGGAAGCGCCGGCCGTCCGCCAGCGCCACCAGTTTTTCCTGCGGTATCAGCTCGACGACCTTGGCGCTGGTTTCCACCGTGCCCTTGATATGCGGCAGGAAGCCCTTCATCAGCGCTTCGAAGCCGCCTTTCAACGGATAGCCGAAACGGGCGTTCGGCCCCATTGGCTTGGCCACCGGTTCCAGTGCGCCCTCGATGATTTCATTCAGGTCGGGCAGTGGCACGCGGCCGCCGAGCCAGGAGGTTTCCATCTCGGTCAGCGGCACGGTCCAGAGCTTGCGGTTATACGGGATGGCGAAGTGCCTCGCAATCCCCGCGCCCCATACCTTGTAGATGAATTCCTCGAAATTGCGCGGCGCCTGATTCTGCAGCGCCACGGCGCTGGCGGTGGGCGAGGCTGCTGCCGCCGGCAGCACCGCGCCGTCGGCGCAGCAGTCGTCCAGGTCCTTCACGTCGCCGGAAGCCACCTTGCAGTTGGCGGCGCTGGACGTGGTGTCGGGCTGCCGGGTGCTGCCATAGCGGGCCTCGATGGCGCCGGTGATGCATTCGGCAATCACCTTGGGCGGCAGGCCATACAGCGCGCCCTGGAACGGGTAGCGGGTATGCACGCCCTTGCTGTAGACCCAGGCCTCGCGGTTCTGCCAGTGCAGATTGTCGCCCAGCAGCGTGCGGTACAGCTCCAGCACATAAGGGTCGTTGGAAAACATGATGTGGCCGGCGTAATCGAAGGTGAAGCCCTTGTCCTCGATCGAACGGCACCAGCCGCCGACGGTTTCGTTACGCTCCAGCAGCAGCGTGTCCTGGTCCAGATGGTAGGCCGCGGAAAGGCCGGTCGGGCCGCCGCCGATCACCACCGTGTCATGGCTGCGGGTGGGCTGGTGGCTGTAGAGCTGGTTCACGTTGCGCGATGTGGCCGGCACGGCGCTTTCCGCGGCGGCTGCGCGCTCGCGGGCAGACTGTTCCAGCGCGCTCATCAGGTCGCGCATGGTCAGCGCGGTGCTGTCCCACGACGTGCGGGTAAGCTTGTCGCGCATCTTCTGGATCATCTCCTCGCGCTCTTCCATCGAGACCAGCAGCGCTGCCTCGCAGGCGGCGATGAATTCCTCCGGCGTATGCGCAATCGCCACCACGTCGCTGTGCAGGTCGACCACGTCGCGCACCGGAGTACTGACGATGGGCAGCTCGGCCGCCATGTATTCCAGCGACTTGGTCGGGCTGATGAACTTGGTCGATTCATTCATTGCAAACGGCATCAGGCATACATCCCAGCCGGCCAGCAGCTGCGGCAGCGCTTCATACGGCTGTTGCCCCAGGTAATGGATGTTGTCGTGGCGCGGCAGCGTGGCCGGGTCGATCTTGACCACCGGTCCGACCAGCACGATCTGCCATTGCGGATGCGCCTGCGCCACCCGGCCGATCAGTTCGGTATCGAAGCGCTCGTCGATCACGCCATAAAAACCCAGGCGCGGGCCGGGGATGTCGCGGTGGGCCGGATGGGCATTGGCGCGGTCCAGCGCCTGCGCGAAGTGCCTGACGTCCACGCTGCTGGGAAAGCAGTGCACATTCGGATGCCGGTCTTTCTTGGCGTTGTACAGGCTGGGGCCGCCGGTGAAGACGATCTCGGCCCGCTTGAGCAGCGAGTTCTCGCGTTGCAGCAGCTGGCGCGGCGGATTCTTGAAGGCGGCCAGTTCATCCATGCAGTCGTACACAACCAGGCGCGGCGGCAATTCCTGCAGCAGCGGCAAGGCCATCGGCGTATAGAACCAGACGATGTACTCCTCGCCGTCGCGCACCAGTTCGCGCACCATTTTCTTCAGGTAAGGCAGGTGGTCATCGTGGAAGCCTGGCATGTCGACCGGCGTATGCGGCCTGCAGACAGTGATGTTGGGAACGGGGCTAGTGAATTCCATGCCGCTTTCACCCTGTCGGAAAACCGGTTCCTCGAAGAAGCAGATCTTGTAATGCTGGGCCAGTCGTGACAACAGGTGCTGGGGACGCTGATACACAAAATCCCAGCGAAGGTGGGAAAACACTAGTATGGTCGGCATGCTATCTCCTGGTTGGCACGTGCAGCGCTTGATGACACGCAATGCGTCGCCCGGCGTCATCGCCTGTAGCGGACGCAGTGACTTGGAGCGCCAAAGCAGGAGGCTGGTCTGTGACAAGCCGTTCCATCAGGGGCGGAAACGGTCACGCGGAAATCTGGTCGGGCAAGCCGACCGGCGTATGAACCGGCTCGCATTGCAACGGTATTCGTCACCGAAGATTACTAGAATGTTAATTTTGTCACTATCGGACATTGCCTTATGCCTCTGTAGGAATGCAGGAGGTTCCCCTATGAAAATGCGTCCGTTCAGCCAACGCCGGGCAAGCGCGCCAAGCGCTGCCAGCAATAGGCCAAAGCTGGCATATACCGGCGCAAGCGAGGTCGCTGAAAGATGTTTTTCATAGCCAGGCTGCATCCGGCAAGACGTTGACTTGTTGTAGTTGACGCAGGCCATCGCCGTCACGCCCAGGCCGCCGCCCATCTTGGCCGGCAACGACTGCCGCGGCTTTTACACAGCTTTCATAAACGATCGCCCACAAGGTCGCCGATGCATGGTGGATCGCATAGCCGGTGGCGTATGGCGCAGGGTTCCGTGAGCCTGTTTCCTTCCGGCCGTCGACACCAGGCTGCCGATGGCGCCCGCCATCAGGATCTCATTGCATGCCTGTTGCCATGTCTTCATGCTGTCTTTCATCAAACTGTTACTCATGAACTCGCCATTCATGCAAGGGTCGTACCGGCATGAGGCGGCATGGAATAAAGGGCGTCCGGTTCCCGGTATCGCACGGTTGGACGGCGCTGCAAATCAAGGCGCATCATCTGCCGCATTCAAAGGAGAACGCTTGATCATATTGCTTACCGGCGCCAGCGGCTTCATCGGTCGCCATCTCGCCGATGCGCTGCTGGCGCATGGCCATGACGTGATCGTCACCTCGCGCAAGCCAGGCCATGCTGCCCGGCCCGGCTTGCGCGAAGTGGCGGCGGACTTCTCCCGGGACATCGAGCCGGCGGCCTGGCTGCCGCGGCTGCTTGGCGTCGACGTCGTGATCAATGCCGTGGGCATCCTGCGCGAAAGCCCGGGCCAGCGTTTCGAGTTGCTGCACGAACGCGCGCCGTGTGCGCTGTTTGCCGCCTGCGCCGAGGCCGGCGTCAGGCTGGTGATACAACTATCGGCCCTGGGTGCGGACCAGCATGCGACCAGCCGCTACCACCTGAGCAAGAAGGCGGCTGACGATTGCCTGCGCGGGCTGGACCTGCCGGCGGTCATCCTGCAGCCTTCGCTGGTGTACGGCGCGGACGGCGCCAGCGCGACCCTGTTCTCCACCCTGGCCAGCCTGCCGCTGGTGGTCCTGCCTGGCGGCGGCCGGCAGGGCGTGCAGCCGGTGCATGTGGACGACCTGTGCGCGCTGGTGCTGGCCGTGCTGGCGGCACCGCCGGCCTCGGTGCGCACCGTCACGGTGGCCGGCCCGCAACCTCTCACGCTGCGCGCCATGCTGGCGGGCTTACGTGCCGCCATGGGTCTGGGGCGGCTGCATGTGCTGCCGCTGCCAATGCCGCTGGCCCGCATGGCCGCGTCGGCCGGCACGCTGCTGCCCGGCAGCCTGCTGGATACGGACACCCTGTCCATGCTGGAGCGCGGCAATACCGGCGAGGTGGCCGACATGACCGCCTTGCTGGGCCATGCGCCGCGCCCGCTGCCGTCGTTCATCACCCCCGCCGAAGCGCCCGCGATGCGGCTGCGTGCCCAGCTCAACTGGCTGCTGCCAGTGCTGCGCTGGTCGATCGCGCTGGTGTGGATCGTCACCGGCATCGTCTCGCTGGGCCTGTACCCGGTGCAGGAAAGCTATGCGCTGCTGGCCCGCACCGGCATCACCGGGGCGCTGGCGCCGCTGATGCTGTATGGCGCGGCGCTGATGGACCTGGCTTTCGGCATCGGCACGCTGGCGCTGAAGCGGCGGCGCTGGCTGTGGCTGATGCAGCTGGCGCTGATCCTGTTCTACACCGCCGTGATCAGCTTTCGCCTTCCCGAATTCTGGCTGCACCCCTACGGCCCGCTGCTGAAGAACCTGCCGATGCTGGCCGCGATCTGGCTGCTCTATGAAATGGAGAAATGAAATGGAATATGTCGTCGTGAAGTGGCTGCACATCCTGTCGTCCACCTTCCTGTTCGGCACCGGCATCGGCTCTGCCTTCTACATGCTGTTGACCAGCCTGTCGCGGGATGTGCGGGCCACGGCCGTGGTGGTGCGCCATGTGGTGCTGGCCGACTGGCTCTTTACCACGCCGACCATCATCATCCAGCCGCTGACGGGCTTTTACCTGATCCACCTGGCGGGCTATCCGCTGACCAGCCGCTGGATCATGTGGACCATCGCGCTGTACCTGCTGGCCGGCGCCTGCTGGCTGCCGGTGGTCTGGCTGCAGATCAGGATGCGCGGCTTCGCCCAGGATGCGGTCAAGGCCGGCACCGAGCTGCCGCCGATCTACTGGCGCTACCTGCGCTACTGGGTGCTCCTGGGCATACCGGCCTTCCTGGCGCTGGTGGTGGTGTTCTATCTGATGGTGGCCAAGCCTGCCTAGCGGTGGTCGCCTGGGGCATGCATGGCGGACTTTACAACCGGGCCTGCCGGCTGATTAAATGCACGGCATCGCGGCCGCCGCGCCGCTTCTCCGCGCCTCTTCATGAATCCTGCACCTTCGTCGCGAAGCGACGGCATCAGCGATGCCGAATGGCGGGTCCGGGTCGACCTCGCCGCCTGCTACCGCCTGTGCGCGCTGCGGCAATGGGACGACATCATCTACACCCATATCTCGGCCACGGTGCCCGGCGAGCCGGGCCATTACCTGATCAATCCCTTCGGCGAGCGCTTCGATGAGATCCGCGCCTCCGGCCTGGTCAAGATCGATCTGCAGGGACGGATCCTGGGCGACGCCACGCGCCGCGTCAACGTGACCGGCTTCGCGATCCATGGCGCGGTGCATGCGGCGCGCCCCGACGCCATGTGCGTAATGCACCTGCATCATGCCAACGGCATCGCGGTGGGCATGCAGGAGCAGGGCTTGCTGCCGCTGTCGCAGCATGCGCTGCGCTTCTACGAGCAGGTCGGCTATCACGACTATGAAGGCCTTGCGCTGTCGGCGCAGGAACAGGGCAGGCTGGTGCAGCGGCTCGCTGGCTTTCCGGCGCTGTTCCTGCGCAACCATGGCACCCTGGTGTGCGGCCGTACCGTGGCCGAAGCCTTCGTGCTGATGGATACGCTGGACAAGGCCTGCGCCTACCAGTTGAAGGGCCAGTCCGGCGGCGTCAGGCTGGTGCAGCCCTCGCCCGAGATATGCCGCAAGACCTGGCGCGAACTGATCGGCGACGGCGCCCCGGAAGGCGCGCTGGAATGGCCGGCGCTGCTGCGCCTGTTGAATGACATCGATCCCACTTACCAGCAATAAGGAACAGCCATGCCCACCATTAACGTGCAGATGTTTGAAGGCCGCACCCTGGAGCAGAAACGCGCTTTCGTGCAGGCGGTGACGGAAGCGACCTGCAAAAGCCTGGGCTGCGCGCCCGGCAGCGTGGACATCATCATCCAGGATGTCAGCCGCGATAACTGGGCCACCGGCGGCAGGCTCTGGAGCGAGCCGGCGCCGGAAGCGTGATATGCCACGCCGGGCCGCCGTATCGGCGGCGGCCCGGCAGATGACAGCTTGCGTCAGTTGCAGGAATAGGCCGCGGCCAGCTTGGCGCGTGACGTGGCGATGGCGGAGCTTGCCGGCTCATCGACGGTCAGCGTGTTGTCGGTGAACTTGCAGCCATACTTCGGATCGGCCACCGTCGAGGCGGTCAGCACGTCATCGCCCTGCGGCTTGGCGCCGCCGCTTTCCCAGGTCACCATGTCCTGGAATGCCTTCACCTGCTCATTGACGGTGAAGTCGCAGTGCGCCACGCCACGGATCGCCCGCTGCACCAGCATCCCCGATGTGCCCTGGGCATCGGCGCGCTTCTTGAAGATCTGCTCCATGCTGAATGGCACATACATGTCGCCCAGCGTGTGGATGGTCACGACGGGGATGTTGAAGCGCGCATTGGTCTTGGGCACCCAGCGCAGGCCGTCGGTACGCAACCGGTTCGCGTCGGGCGTTGCCTGCACGCGGTAGATCGTATTGTTGAAGGCGGTTTCCTCCGCCGACAGCGCCGGTGAATTGTCCAGCTGATACACGAAGTCCTTGGTCGACACCACGTCGTCGTTCAGGATGCCCACCATCTTGCCGTCCCGTCCGAACGTGCCCCAGACCGTATCGGTGTAGGGACCGGCGAAGCCGACATCGAACATCGGGCGCTGGCCGCCGGTCAGGTTCTGCACGATGGTCTTGAGCTTGTCGCCCTGCGCCGTGGTCACGCCGGCTGCGGTGGTGCTGGGGAAGGTCGCAAACAACGCGCTCTTGACCGTGGGCTGGAGGGTGGCCCAGTTCGTCACCGGCCAGCTGGTGGCGGGCACGCCGGCAAGCTGCATCGCGGCTGCCTGGTAGGCGGCGAAGAAGTCATACAGCTCGGTGTCGCCCAGCACGCCGCACATCGGCACTGCGCCGTTGTAGCTGACCTTGTGGTTCGCATACTCAAGCGCCTCGGCATCGATCGCCGCCGCAGTCACGTGGCCGCCCATGGAGACGCCGGTGATATAGATCTTGCTGGGCGCGGCCAGCGGACGGCCGTTGGCGGCGGCGATCTTGTTGAATGCCAGCGCCAGGGCATTCGTGTCTTCCACGCCGGCCCGGACGTCATAGTAGTTCTTGGAATAGCTCGATGCGGCCCAGGCATAGCCCTGCTCGACCAGGTAGCGGCGGATGGCGGGATTGCTCACGGTGAGGGCGGAGCCGGTGCCGGCATAGCCGTGGGCATACATGACCAGCTTGCCATTCCAGTTCTTTGGCACTTCGATGCGATAGCCCGCGCCTTCCAGCGTGCCCGACCAGCGGTCTGCTTCAGGCGCGCCGGGCAGCGCGGCGAAAGGCAGGCTGGCCTCCGTGACGGCAAAGGTGCGGGTGTCCTGGGGACGTTGTGCTTCGGGGGCGGGATCGTTGGAGCCGCCGCAGGCGGACAGCACAAGGGTGAGCGCTGCAAGACTCAGTGCGGAACGTACTGGTTGTTTCATTAAAACAGTCTCCGTAGTCATTGGAATAATTTTTGAAAAGCTACCGGCGAAATCAGTGTTCTGCAGTGCGAAACACGGTTTCGAATTCGGCATGGAAATGTTAAGGCGGCTGTAAAACCTTGTAAAGAAGAAAACAGAAAAGTTTGGTTTTTGCAACGCTGGAAGGGTTGCACCGACTTGCTCGGATAACCGTCAACCGGTTGGAAAAGGTGGCTGCGGATGTGCGCCTGTACCGGAAAAAGCGGACGGGGGAAGGGCCAGAAGGGAAATGACGATCACAGGCTGGGCTGCAACGCTGCGGTGCAGCCCCTTATGGCATGTCTTGCCGCGCCGGGCGGCGCAGGGCTATTGCGGCGTCTCGGTCGACAGCTCCAGCCGCGCCTCTCCTACCCGGATGACTTCGCCGCCAGGCGCGCTGTTGCCGCTGACGCGGACGAAGGACAATGTGACGTTGCGCGGGTCGGCTGCCACCAGCGCGCTCAGTTCCCGGTTGAGCGCAAATGTCAGCGTCACGGTGCCGGGTTCGCTGCCGCCGGCATCCTGCCGCATGTGCACCCGGTGCTCGGCCGCGGCGATCTCGAATGGCCCGACGCTGCCGATGCGGTAGGCGTTGGCGCTGCTGACGTCGGTACTCGAAGGCAGGTCAAGGTAGAGGTGGTAGAAATAGCCGCCCATGTCGCCATTGCCGCTGATGCGCACGCTGTCCAGCACCACGAGCGCCGAGCGGTATGGGCCGGTTGCCTGCGGCGCGGTGGCGCCGAGGGTGCGCTGCAGCAGGTCGGCGCTGGCCTGGTCGGGCTGCAACTTAACGCTGATCGAGTTTTCATTCAGCGGTATGCGCAGCACGCCGCCCACTGACAGCCGGCTGCCGCTGATCTGACGGCTTGGGGAAGCGGCGAGATCGGCGACGGCTGGCCGCGCCAGCAGGCGCGGCGCGGCGCCGCTGGTTCGAGGGCCAAGCTGCGCCAGCTGCAGCGCCATGTCATCCTGCCGCATCGAGGCGAGCATGAAGTTGCCCGTGCCGGCCTGGGCGGTTTGCGCCGCTGGCAGGGACGTGGGCATGGTCTCGTTCTGGTAATAGTAGGACAGCTGGCTGCGCGTATCGATCGTGCGGCTGCGCTGCATTGTCAGCCGGCTGGCATAGGTGAAGGTGCCGGCCCAGTAAGTGCTGCCGGCCGATGGCGTGGTGCGCCCGCCGCCGGCCTGCTGCCATGCCGACCAGAGACGATCGACGTTGGCGTGGTGCAGCCAGAAGATCGGATCGGTTGGCGACTGCATGGTCGCCATGGTGCTGCCGATGATGTTATGCACCGGATTATGCGGCTGGTCCTCCATCAGGACCTCGAAGGGATTGGTCAGTCCGCGCTGCATGTTGGTGACCGTGCCGGCAAAAGGCGCAAGGCTCAGCGCGTCGATCACATTGCTGTTCTGGCGTGAAAGGTAGAGCGAATTGAAAGGCGACGGGTTGGTGAATTCACCGGGTATCTCCGGCGTGTTGTAGTAGTCCCAGTACGGCAGCACCAGCGCCTTGTTGCCCGACACGGCGCGCAGCTGCTGTTCGAAGTAGTACAGATAGCCGCGGTGCCATGCGAGGAAATACGCGATGCCATGCGGGCAGAAATTGAGATGGACATTGGTCCAGTATGCCCAGCTGCGCTTGTCGCTGGCATTGGTGTTTTCACGCATGCGCGAGATGCCGTCGACCAGCGAGCCATAGTCACGCGTGTTGCGGAAGGTATTCCAGTCGAGCCGACGGGCCGCGCTGGTCTGCGCCAGCAGGCGCTGGCCAGGCAAGGCGGTAGCCAGCAGTGCCGACGCGCCCTTGAGGAAGTCGCGGCGGGTGAATACGCTCCTGTGCATGGTCTGTCTCCCCTGGATCACCAGACCATGGTATTGACGTTGAGTCATGCTCTCTTGAGAAACATCAATGATGCCGGCATACATGCGCCCGCAAGGAGCGGAGAACGCCAGGCGATCATGCGAAACCCGCGGCGCGGCTCTGCCCGGCCGGGCTTAATTCACGCGTGCGCGCGCGCGCCGGTCCGTGGCGGATCTGCGGTCGAAGCCTGGTTCCAGCATCTGCAGTTCCGGACTGAGCGGTATCGCCGCCGTGACGGTCACACCCTGGTCAGGCGCGGCGGTGATGGTGAGCTTGCCGCCGAGCGAGCCAATGCGTTCGCGCATGCCGCGCAGGCCAAAGGCCTCAGGCTTGTCCTGCTTGCCGAGCTGGCCGATGCCATCGTCGGAGATGCGCATCAGCAGGCTTTCCTCGGTCGCGTAGAGCTGCACATCGACATGGCTCGCATGCGCATGGCGGCTCACATTCGTCAGCGATTCCTGCAGCGTGCGAAACAGCGCGGTGGCGCAGGCATCCGGCAGCGCGATGTCTTCGCCGTCGGACAGCAGGGTGCAGGCAATCCCGGTCTTGCGCTGGAATTCCCTGGTCTGCCATTCGACAGCCGCATGCAGGCCGAGGTCCAGCACGGCTGGCCGCAGATCGTTGATGATGGCGCGCATGCTCTGCATCAGCGTGGTCATGCTGCGCAGCATGCCATCGAGCTGGGCGGTGGCCTGCGGCACATGCGACAGCTGGCCCTGGAGTATCGAGACATCGATCTTCAGCGCCAGCAGTTGCTGGCCGAGTTCGTCATGAATTTCACGTGCGATGCGCTTGCGCTCTTCCTCGCGCACCGATTCCTGATGCTCGGCCAGTTCGCGCATCGATACCGCCGAGGCGCGCAACGCCGACTCGGTCGCCTTGTGCTGCGTGATGTTCTCGTGAACCACCAGGATATTGCGCCCGCCGCTGCTGCCCATGCGGCTTACCGTGGCGCGGCACCAGAAGAACTCGCCGGTGCCGCGGCAGATGTATTCCATCGAAAACATGGGCGTTTCGCCCGCTGCCACCGAGCGTATGCCGGCTGCGATGCGCGCCGCTTCAGCAACGCCCTGCGCCGCCGACGAGGCGCACACATCAAGGTAATTGCTGCCAGTGCAGTCCATGCCGCTGAATTCGATGAGTGGCTGGTTGACCATCAGGACCCTGCCGTCGTGGTCGAGCAGGAACACATGCGACGGCTGCACCGCGCCAGGACGGTTTTCAACGCCATAGTCCGGAACGGGAAGCGCAGCGATGCCGGGCGCCTCTGCAGGCTTGCGTCCTGGCGCGGCCAGAGAAGCGGCGCCGGAATCGAGATAGATCGCAAAGGCGCCAACCACCTTGCGTTTGGCGTCGCGCAGCGGTGCCGCGCTGACCATCAGCCGCCTGGTGGAGCCATCCTGGGCCACGATGTCGACCGGGTCCATGTTGCGCCCGATGCCGCGGCGCAGCGCCAGAAAGAGCGCGCGGTTCTCGGGACGCATCTCCAGGTCCGGTCGCCGCCACTCGCGCTGCTGGGCCAGGTCCTCCGTCCATAAGCGCTGGGCGGCCGCATTCACGATCACTGGCTGGCCGTCCCGGTCGACCATGCAGAAGGGATAGGGCAGGGCTTGCAGCGCCTGGTGCAGCAGGCCGTCATGATGGTCCGCCGCGCCGGCGCCGTTCGTCCTGCCGCGCCAGGACAGAACGAGCAATGCGCCCAGCAAGCCGGACAGCAACGCAAGTGCCGCCATATCGGCATAAAACCGCGCCTGCAGCCCGGCATCGTCGCGGCCCACCTCCGACGTCACTTCGGCTGCCAGGAAAGCGATGCGCGCTGCCTGTGCTTGTGATGTGTCCTGCAAACCCGCGCGCAATTGCGCAACACGGTCCTGCAGCGCGGGATAGCCTGCCAGATCGTCGTTCAGCGCGAGCAGCGCGGCGTTGACTTGCTCACGATCCTGCAAGCCGGTGGCCGGAACGTGCAGGCTGATCTCGACCAGGTGGCCGAGCGCACTTCCCAGCGTCGGCCTGGCCGAGGACATCATCGAGAGCGTTCGCGCGGTATCCCAGCCGACAAATCCCGCCATGACGATAAACGCCACTGCAACGCACGTTCTGATGAGTCTTGAAGCGCCTCTGTCATCCATCTCCGGTCCCAGGGCAATCGCCGGAGCAACTGATGGCTTGCGGCGAAAATCGTGTCCGCATGTTACGACACCTGATGCGCGATTGTCATGGCCATTGTGGCCCTACGCCTTGGTCCTTTTCAACAAAAGCCGGTTTATGTAGCCATCGATCTTCGCCGCCTGCAGCCCGGCCGCCGGCGCATAGTCATACATGTAGACCGGTAGCAGCGAGTACTGGATCTGCAGCAGCAGCCGGGGCTTGCCGCTTGGAAGCAGGCCTTTGTGCACACCATGGGTATCGACAGCGAAGAAGGTGCCGGCGGGCCCGGTGACCCTGACCATCTTCTGCTGGCCGTAGCGCGCCGCGACTTCCTCGTCCGCATAGGGCGCCAGACGCATGCTGCAACGCTCGCGGTGGCTGCCGCTGACATAGACATGCGGGCCGGCGTCTTCGTCGACATCGGTCAGGTAGGCGAACACCTTGATGAAGCGCCAGTCGTCGCAGTCGCGGTGAAAGCCCTGCAATCCGGTGCCGGTGCCTTCCCGGGGATATGACCAGCGCAGGCCGATGGCGGAAATCGTCGGCTTGCAGCCTATGTACTGGGCAGCGAGCCTGATCAGTGGTGCGCTGTTAGCCAGTTCGAGCAAGTGCGGGCAGCCAAGCACGTCAGCCAGGCTGTATTCCGCCATGCGCACCTCCGGCGGCGGCGCGTCGGCCAGGAACAGCGGCGTAGAGCGGCCATGCGGCGACAGCGGCCGGTTGCGCAGGTAGTCATGGATATCGTCAATCTGCGCACGGTCGAGCAGCCTGGGCAGCATCGCAAGGCCATTGGCGCGCAAGGTCTGGAAGCTGGCAGTCTCATCCGTGCCGGCCACATTGCCGAAGTTTGGCATGCCATGCCTGATACGCAGATAACCAGCAACGCCGGTGGCAACCGCTCGCCGCAGCCGCCGGGGTGTCACGGCACGCTGCGCGTAGTACATCAGGCTCTGCCATGGCCTGAAGGTGCGTCCCGGCATCAATTGCACGTAGTCCATAAAAGTTCCTTTAAAGGAGAAACATGAATGACATCGAAGTGCTGAAGATGAGTTGTTCTTTTGGAAATCTTACTGTCTTTCCTGGTGTAAAAGTTAATATAAGATAACTTTTAACAAAGGCAACTTTTAATGAACAAGCGAGAGTGTTTAAGGGAATCGATACCGGCGCGCTGCCGGAATGAGGACTCTTGTTCCCTCTGGCTATAATTTTTCCCATTACATGCCGGCGATAAACGCACCAGATAATGACTTTTTTTCCTTCACGTTCGACATTTGCCGTCCTGGCGATCGGAGCCCTCGGCGTACTGAGCGGATGTAGTTCCTTCCTGCAGCAGGGCGCGGGCGCTGCGGCAGGCGTGGGAGGCGCCGCCGTCGCAGCCAGCGTCACCTCCGATGCCGCCGTGGCAACCGGCATAGGCGTGGGCGTGCAGTCGCTTGCCCAGGCCGGGGTGCAGAGAGCCCAGAAGGCGGTGCATACCACCCTGCAGGACCAGATTGCGGCTGTCGCCGGCGGCCTGGCGGTGAACGAGGTGGGCAGCTGGGAGGTGAAGCATCCGGTCCCGATCGAGCCGGCCAGTCGCGGGGAAGTGACGGTCAGCCGCACCGTGGGCGCGCGGTCGCTGGATTGTCGGGAAATCGTGTTTTCCGTGGAAAATGGACCGCGCGCGGAAAGCAGCAAGGGCTTTTACGTGGCCATGATCTGCCGCGATGGCACGCGCTGGAAATGGGCGTCCGCGGAACCTGCGACCGAACGCTGGGGATCGCTGCAATGAGAACGCTGCGGCTGGCCGCCAGGGTCGCCATGGCCACGGCGGCGCTGGGCTTGTCGGCCTGTTCCACAGTGGGCGGCCTGGCCGGCACGGTCGCCGGCATCGCCACGGGTTCCTTCACCAGCAATCCGGCGATCGGCATAGCGGTGTCGGTCAGTGTCAAGGCGGCCACCGACGCCGGCATGAAGAATCTGCTGCGCTCCCTGCAGCAGGATGAGCAGGACGAGATCGCTGCGCTGGCCGGCATGATGCGGGAAGGCGAAGTGCGGCCATGGCAGGTGCGGCATAAAATTCCCTATGGAAACAACCAGGGCGACATGCAGATTATCCGTTCCATCATCACGCCGCTGGCCAATTGCAAGGAAGTCATGTTTACCGTGAATGACGCCAATGCGGCGCCTGCCTCCGACGGCACGGCGCGGCCCTGGTTCGCGGCTCATGTCTGCTTGCAGGAAAGCGGCTGGAAATGGGCCAGCGCCGAGCCGGCAGTGGAACGCTGGGGCGCCTTGCATTAAAGTGGCGCGCTTGCCGTATCGGAAATGATGGAAAGAGTAGATACGGCCACAATAAAAAGGAAGAGACATGCCCCTGCAATCCTCCGTCGGCGCTGCCGCGGCGCCGACCGTCCGTTCCCTGTGGGCAATGCTGGCTGCGCTGTGCATGGCTTTCATGCTGAGCCAGGCCTATCGCACCGCCGCCGCGATGATGGCCAGCCGCCTGCAGGCCGAGTTTTCACTGTCGCCCCAGCAGCTCGGCAGCTATGCCGGCGCATTCCATTTTGCGTTCGGCGCGATGCAGCTGTTCATGGGCCTGGGCATCGACCTGCACGGCGTGCGCAAGACCATGCTGACCTCCTTCCCGGTAGCCATCGTCGGCGCGCTGCTATCCGCCTTCGCGCACAGTTACGCCATGCTGGTGCTGGGCCAGGTGCTGATCGGCGTCGGCTGCGCGGCTGCCTTCCTGGTCTGCACCGTCTTCATCACCCGTCATTTCCCGCAGGAGCGCTTCGCTTCCGTGTCCGGACTGGTGCTGGGCATAGGCGGGGGCGGCATGCTGCTGACCGCCACGCCGCTGGCCTGGGTCGTGCAGGAAGCGTCCTGGCGGGCCGGCTTCATGATGCTGGCCGGCCTGTCGGTGCTGGCCTGGCTGGTGATCTTCATCCGGGTCCGGGAGCCGGCGCAAGGCCAGGAACGGCGGCATGAATCACTGGCGACAGCGCTGCGCGGGCTGGGCGCCTTGCTGCTGCTGCCGCATACGCTGGGCATCATGGCATTGGGCGCAGTGACCTATGCCGCCTTCATGGCGCTGCGCGGATTGTGGCTGGGGCCGCTGCTGATCGGGCGTTATGGCTACACCCTGGTGCAGAGCGGCAATGTGGCCCTGCTGGTATCGGTGGTGTCGCTGTTTGGGCCGCCGCTGTTCGGACGCTTCGGTCCGCAAGGCGCCGGACGGCGCCGTTGCATCGTTGCCTTCACGCTGGCGCTGATAGCGCTGTTCGCCGTCATGGCGATGGTGTCGAGCAGCACGGTGGTGGTGTGCTGTTCGGTGCTGGTCGGCTTTCTGTCCGGCTTCGTCGTGCTGCAGTACGCCGATGTCCGCGCCTCCTACCCGGTGGCGCAGATCGGCCGCGCGATGGCATTGTTGAACATGGCCATGTTCCTCGGTGTGGCCCTGGTGCAATGGCTCAGCGGCGTAGTGGCTTCAGCCGCGCCGGCCTGGCATGCCGATCCGCACTCGGCTGCGCTGTCGCTGATCGCCGCGATGCTGACCGCTGGCGTCCTGGCCTTTGCCCTGCTGCCGGCGCCGCGCGCTGGCCAGGATGTCATTCGATAAACAACTGTATTGTTTAGTCGACGTTCGGCCAATCGATCGGAAAGTTCGCTTTACACAAGTTGCCTCATGGATATAATCGGATGGGTCAGCCCTGCCAACCGAGGCCATCCATCATGCATTCCGTCCAGCCTGTCATCATCCGGCCCCGCGTCATCGTGGTGGACGTCAGCGCCCAGTGCGCCGACGCCGCCCTGCTCGACGCTGCCGGCGGCGCAATCTATGGCGCTTACCATTACGATGCGGCGGCGCCATTTACCGATGGCAATGGCACGCTGTGCTACCAGGTCTATCCATTGGCGATCACACCGCTGCGGCAGATGCCCGGCTTCTCCGCGGAACGCGCGCTGGGCGGCAAGAATCCCGGCACGGGCATGCCGCTGGCGCTTGCCTACCTCGATACCATCGCCGAGCGTTTCGGGCCGCCGCAGGAATTCCCGGTAGTTACCGTGGCCAACCCGGCCGACTACCGGCAAGTCTATGCGGACATCCTGAACGATTGCCGGCACGGCGCATTCAACCGCCTGCCGCTCTGGGCCATGCAAGCCAGGCAGCACAAGACCCTGCGCGTGCGGCAAAAGCATTCGGCAGCCGGAAAAATGACGCCTGAAAGCTTCCTGATCGATTACATCGCCGCAGATGGTTCGCGTGGCTGCTTCGGCATCGACATGCGCAACCATGTCGACAAGTCGCTGCCCCGTCCGGCCTGCGCTTCCGGCTGGAGCACGCCGGCGGAAATCCTGCAGGCAGTGGAAAAGCAGTTCTCGCGCTGCGCCGACATCCGGCGCGAGGACTACCAGGCATTCGAAGTGCCGGTGCATGGAAGACTGCTGCGGGAGAGTTTTTTCTGGGCCGAGGATATCGGCCAGGACGAAGTGCTGCAGGTTCGCGGGAATGCGGCTGGCACCTGCTTTACGGTGTTCTATCGGAACCATCAGGGACGTCCGTGCGAAATCGAACTGAAGGTTGCGCTGCATGGCTCGGCCAGGCTGGCCGGCACGATCGACTGGCTCGACATCGTGGTGGCGATCGAACAGGAATGCGCGGGGTATCCGGGTTTCGACCTGAGCCGCTATCGCGTGGCCGAAGTGTCCAATGGCGCGCGCAGCCAGCGTGAACTGTTCCTGCCCCAAAGCCGGACAGACGTGCGCCAGGCCGCCTGAGAGGCTTTGCCTTATACCAAACCCAATCCATAACGTCCCATGAAACCGGGTCTTTTTCCGCCTGGCTGCGTCGGGATCGTCGTCAATAGCTGGGCTATCGACTCCTCAACCGTCTTGCCAGACCAAAAAATCCATCGGTTTCACCCGGGACGTTAGGGATTGGGTTTGGTATTACTCCCCCGGCAGCAGCGCGCCGCGGCTCTCGAGCGCACCGGCGTGTCCAGCAGCTCCTGCCGCATCAGCGCATCCTTGCCGCCAATGCTTATCACCCAGGACGTCGAATCCGGCTGGCCGCCGGCATAGGCGGCATTGTCGAAAATCGAATCACCCAGCAAATGGAGTTGGCCAGACGATGGCATGCTATTGACGATGGGTGCGGCCGCCAGTAGCGTGGACCCCGCCAGAAAACGCCGGCGCAAGGGATGCATGAATGCATGGCTGTCATGCCATGCATGCTGATGACCATGTTCCGGAACCGGCATTCACCCCGGCAGGAAGCCCGCCCGCCACCAGGAGAACAGCTTGAGCACCACCGACGACGGCCTGCAGCAGCTGGCCCGTTTCATCGAACGCCATCCGGACACGCTGGTGCTGACCGGCGCCGGCATCAGCACCGCCTCCGGCATTCCCGGCTACCGCGATGCGGACGGCGTGCGCCGTGGCCGGGCGCCGATCCAGGGGCCGGAATTCCGCACATCCGAAGCGGTGCGCCGGCGCTACTGGGCGCGCAGCTTTGCTGGCTGGCCCGTGATCGATCAGGCATTGCCGAACGCCGGACATCGCGCGCTGGCCCACCTGCAGGCCCATGGCTGGCTGGGCGCCATCATCACCCAGAACGTCGATGGCCTGCACCAGCGCGCCGGCAGCAGCGATGTGCTGGAACTGCATGGCAGCATCCGCACCGTGCGCTGCCTGCAATGCGACGCCAGGCAGGCGAGGGCGGAGGTGCAGGCGCAATTGCAAGCTTTAAACCCGCAGATGGTCGAAGTCACCGCAGCGCCGGCGCCTGACGGCGACGCCCATCTCGACCCGGCATGGCTGGACAGCTTCCGCACACCCGACTGCCCGCGCTGCGGCGGCATGCTGCAGCCCGACGTGGTGTTCTTTGGCGACCTGGTTCCCGCCGGGCGCACCGCCGCCGCCAGCGAACTGGTCAGCCGCGCCAGCGCGCTGCTGGTGCTGGGCTCCTCGGTGATGGTGCATTCCGGCTACCGCCTCTGTACCCGCGCGGCGGAAGCCGGCAAGCCGCTGGCGGCACTGACCGCCGGCAAGACCCGCGCCGACCCGCTCTATGCATTGAAAGTCACGCTGCCGCTGCAGGAAAGCCTGCCTCTGGTGGCTGATATGCTGGGCACGCCTTGCCAGCCGGAATGTGTCTGAAAAAGGGCTTGAGTTCAGCGAAAACGACACGATCTGTTCTTGATAGGATGTCGGCCTGTTAATGCGATAAACATAAGCTATGGCATTAATTGGAACTATCGATTTCACGTTTCGATAAATCTACCCTATCATTCTTCCTACCAATTCTTCAACCAAAGGGAAATTCCATGTCACTGATCAATACTACCGTCAAGCCCTTCAACGCCACCGCTTACCACAACGGCAAGTTCGTCCCGGTATCCGATGCCGACCTGAAAGGCAAATGGTCCGTAGTCGTGTTCTACCCGGCAGACTTCACCTTTGTGTGCCCGACCGAACTGGGCGACCTGGCTGACAACTACGACACCTTCAAGTCCCTGGGCGTGGAAGTCTACGGCGTGTCGACCGACACCCACTTCACCCACAAGGCATGGCATGACACCTCGGAAACCATCGCCAAGATCACGTATCCGCTGATCGGCGACCCGACTGGCGCGATCACCCGCAATTTCGACGTGATGATCGAGGAAGAAGGCCTGGCGCTGCGTGGCACTTTCGTGATCAACCCGGAAGGCCAGATCAAGCTGTGTGAAATCCATGACAACGGCATCGGCCGCGATGCCAAGGAACTGCTGCGCAAGGTGCAGGCTGCCCAGTACGTTGCATCCCATCCGGGCGAAGTCTGCCCAGCCAAGTGGACCCCGGGCGCCGAGACCCTGGCACCGTCGCTGGACCTGGTCGGCAAGATCTAAGTTCTGACCCTCCCGTCCCGCGCAGCCACAGCCGCGGGACGCAACGCCGGGCCGGAACAGCGGCCCGGCGGCAGTGCCACCCCCCGATCAGCCTTTTTTCCCGGCAGCCGAGGCTGATTGGGCGGTAGTACTGCACTCCACCATACCGTAGCAACCCTTTTAGAGAAGCGAGCCATCATGCTGGATGCCAACCTGAAAAACCAACTCAAAGCCTATCTCGAGAAAGTCACGCAGCCGATCGAGATCGTGGCTTTCCTGGACACGACCGACAAATCGCAGGAAATGCTGGCGCTGCTGAAAGACATCGCAGCGCTGTCGAGCAGGATCACGCTGGCCGAGCGTCCGGCCGACGGCGAGCGGGCGCCTTCCTTCTCGCTCAACCGCACCGGCAGCGACATGGGCATCCGTTTCGCCGGCATCCCGATGGGCCACGAGTTCACCTCGCTGGTGCTGGCGCTGCTGCAGGTCGGCGGCCATCCGCCCAAGGCCGACGCCGCCGTGATCGAGCAGGTGAAGAACCTGGAGGGCGACTTCCTGTTCGAGACCTATATCTCGCTGTCCTGCCAGAACTGCCCGGAAGTGGTCCAGGCCCTGAACCTGATGGCGGTGCTGAACCCGAACGTGCGCCATGTGATGATCGACGGCGCGCTGTACCAGGATGAAGTCAATGCGCGCCAGATCATGGCCGTGCCGACCGTGTACCTGAACGGCGAGATCTTCGGCCAGGGCCGCATGGGCCTGGAAGAGATCCTGGCCAAGGTCGACACCGGCGCCGCCGAGCGCGACGCCAAGAAACTGGCGCAGAAGGATGTGTTTGACATGCTGATCGTCGGCGGCGGCCCGGCTGGCGCATCCGCGGCGATCTATTCGGCGCGCAAGGGCATCCGCACCGGCGTGGTGGCGGAGCGTTTCGGCGGCCAGGTGCTGGACACCATGGGCATCGAAAACTTCATCTCGGTCAAGGAAACCGAGGGACCGAAGCTGGTCTCGGCGCTGGAGCAGCACGTCAAGGCCTATGATGTCGACGTGATGAACCTGCAACGCGCCTCGGAACTGGTGCCGGGCGAGGTGATCGAGGTCAAGCTCGAGAGCGGCGCCAGCCTGAAGGCCAAGACCGTGATACTTGCCACCGGCGCGCGCTGGAGGCAGATGAATGTGCCGGGCGAGCAGGAATACAAGAACAAGGGCGTGGCCTATTGCCCGCACTGCGACGGCCCGCTGTTCAAGGGCAAGCGCGTGGCGGTGATCGGCGGCGGCAACTCGGGCGTGGAAGCAGCAATCGACCTGGCGGGCATCGTCGCCCATGTCACGCTGCTGGAATTCGACGTGAAGCTGCGTGCCGACGCGGTGCTGCAGCGCAAGCTGATGAGCCTGCCGAACGTGACCGTGATCACCCAGGCGCTGACCAGCGAAGTGCATGGCGACGGCAACAGGGTCACCGGCCTGCAGTACACCAACCGCCAGACCGGCGCATCGCACCGCGTCGACCTGGAAGGCATCTTCGTGCAGATCGGGCTGTTGCCCAACACCGACTGGCTCAAGGACACGGTGGCGCTGTCCAGGCATGGCGAGATCGAGATCGATTCCCATGGCCGCACCTCGGTGCCAGGCGTATTCGCCGCCGGCGACGCCACCACGGTGCCGTTCAAGCAGATCGTGATCGCGATGGGTGAGGGCTCCAAGGCAGCGTTGTCGGCCTTCGATCACCTGATCCGCACGTCGGCGCCTGCCGATGGCGCGGAGCCGGCCAGGGCGGAAGACAAGACTGCGGTGCCTGCCTGAACAATGTCTTGCTGTTGAAGAACGCCGGCGCGAGCCGGCGTTTTTTTCGTGGCGGGGTGTGATTGTTTCTTTCCCGGCCTTGACGGCGAACCTCTCCACGCTTGCATTGGGCCTCAAGGCCGGAAGCCTGAACGACCCGCTGGAGCAGGAAACCAGCAGCTCGCCCTGACGTTGCATGAGCTTTTCATGCGCACCGAAGCGCTCCGGAAATTTGAGGATGCCGACGTTACGGAGCGCGAGGCGCATCAGTACCGTACCGCCCTGTACTTCGCCGCCATCGCGCGATCGAAAGCCCGCGATGTATTGCGGGAGCGGGGTTTTTCGGTTTAAGGACGCATGCGTAGTAGGGGCAGTACCCCGTAGGTTCATTGCACCATGCGATTACAAACCGCATTTGCGATATTGGCACTTTCCTCTCATCGACCATTGGCGGAATGCCCCTTCGGGGTATTCCGCCCTACAGAGACCGCAGATACAGTGCCATGCGCTGGCTACATTCCGCATGAATCCATAAAAAAAGCCCGCCGGGAGGCGGGCAAGGGATATCTGCCAGGATATCCAAAGGGAGGAGATTGCAGTTCATGCATGCAGGCAAGCCGCCAGCGTTCTGCCAGGAACGGCGCAGGTCTGCCTGAACCGTCAGTGTCGCCTGTCGCTGTGTCGCCAGTATGTAATGCTGGTATCAAAATTGACACAATCGCTATGCTTGCACCCGGCGGCCGCGCCAAGTCCTATGCGCGCCGCAGCATCAGCCGCGCAATCAGCCCGCCGGTTGCGGCATTTTCCAGGCTTAGCGTGCCGCCGCACTGGGATGCCGCCTCGCGGGCGATGGCCAGCCCGAGCCCGACGCCGCCGGTAGCGCGGTTGCGCGAATCTTCCAGGCGCACAAACGGCTCGAACACGGTTTCCATCTTGTCTTCCGGTATGCCGGGTCCGTGGTCGCGCACCTCGATCTGCAGGCCCTGGGCGTTGTCGCTCACCACGATATGCGCGCACTGGCCGTAACGCAGCGCGTTCTGCAGCAGGTTGGACAGGCAGCGCCGCAGCGCCAGCGGGCGAGTCAGCAGCGGCCGGGCTGATCCACTGAGGCTGACATCATGGCCGGCATCGGCCTCGTCCTCGGCCATCGATTCCAGCAGCGCCGTCACGTCCATCATCTGCCATGCTTCGTTGGAAGCCTCGTCGCGCAGGTAGCTCAGCGTGGCGTTGAGCATGGCGGCCATTTCGGCCATGTCTTCCTTGAGCTTGTCGCGCAGCGCATCGTCCTGCATGCGCTCCACCCGCAGCTTCATGCGCGTCAGGGGCGTGCGCAGGTCGTGCGACACCGCCGCCAGGAAACGGCCGCGCTCTTCCACGTTGAGGCGGATGCGCTGCTGCATGCGGTTGAACACCCGCGCCGCCTGCCGCGCTTCCGCGGTGCCGGTTTCGGTGATCGGCGGCCGGTTCAGGTCCACGCCCAGTTCGGCGGCCGCCTGGCCGAGCTTCTGTATCGGCCGCGCCAGCATCCGCGCGCCCAGCCATGCCGCCAGGCTCAGCGCAACCAGCTGGCTGATCAGGCCGATCCAGAAGGCCGGCGGCGGCGTGCGCACGCTGTGGCCGGCGATCTCGATCGTCGGCCGGCGATAGGGCGTCGGCGGGCGTTGCGGCGGGCGCGGGCTGTCCGCTGCGCTGATGCCGGGGGGCGGCCCCGGCGGCCGGTGACGGTCGCCGTAGACCCCGAGCAGCAGCACGAAGGTCATCAGGTGGCTGATCACGATGGCGGCCAGCACCAGCAGGAACAGCCGGGAGAAGATCGTATCCGGCAGCAGGCGCGTCATCGCGTGATGCGGGCGTCGAACAGATAGCCCTCGCCGCGGATGGTCTTCAGAAGCCTGGGGTCGCGCGGGTCGTCGTCGAGTTTCTGGCGCAGCCGCGACACCAGCAGGTCGATGCTGCGGTCGTAGGCATTGCTGGCCTGCCCGCGGGCCGCATCCATCAACTGGTCGCGGTTGAGCACCCGGCGCGGCCGTTCGATGAAGGTCCAGAGCAGCCTGAATTCCGCATTCGACAGCGGCACCACCATCTTGCGCGGCGTCGTCAGCTCGCGCGTGTTCACGTCCAGCGTCCAGCCTTCAAAGCTGATGCGCTCGCTCTCGCCGCCGGCAGGCGCGGCCCGGTCGCCGCGGGTGCGTCGCAGCACGGTGTGGATGCGCGCCACCAGTTCGCGCGGATCGAACGGCTTGACAACATAGTCGTCCGCGCCGAGCTCCAGCCCGACCACCCGGTCGGCCGGTTCGCCGCGCGCGGTCAGCATGATGACCGGGATATTGCCGGTGGCGCGCAGATGTCGGCACAGCGTCAGGCCATCTTCGCCGGGCAGCATCAGGTCGAGGATGATGACGTCCGGCGCCTGCTCGGCAAGGGCGCGCCGCATCGCGGCGCCGTCATGCACGCCGCGCGCCTCGATGCCGAAGTCGGCGAGATAGGTGCACAGCAGGGTGCAGATTTCCTTGTCGTCATCGACGATCAGGGCGCGGGTAGGGTGATGCATGGCGGACATCCGGAACAGGAAAAGGCATGCATGATCGCATGCAGCTTCACTCTGCGCCCCAGGCTTGTCGGCCGTATGTCGGCATTGCATCAAGCCTGTTACAAAAAGCCGTCCGCCCTGGAGTTTTACTTTCCGCGTACGAAGTCGGGCGAGGCGCCAGGCGTCTGGCTGCCCGGGTCTGCTGCTTCATCGGGATTGATGCCTGGCGGCAATCCGGTGTCGATCACATGCTTTACATCGTCGCGCTGTTCCGGAACGACATCGTCGCGATCTGCCGCCGGGCGCGGTTGATTGCTGGGCTGGTTTTGCATGGCGCCTCCAAAACCAGTTCGATAGTCATGGCTGGCTATCGTTCCGTGCCTGCTAGCGCGGCGTCACGGAGTTTCCGTGCTGGCGCAACATCTGCCTGACCTTCGCGACGACAAGCGATACCAGCAGCACCGCCACGCCGACCACGAAAAACACGCTGGCAAGCGCTGCCACCAGCGCCAGGATGATGCAGCCTGCAGTGACCAGGCCGGCGATCTTCCAGCGCCACCAGGGACCGAGCATGGCCCGCATCATGGCCGCGCGCGAGGTTTTGGTGGACGCCTTAGGGCCAATGCCTTCCACGACTTCCCATTCGGTTTGCTCAAACTTTTGTTCGGACATCATCTTTCTCCTGAAACAGCGAATTGCAGCAATTCGCGACATGCCTGTTCATTGTCCGCTTATTGGAAATTTGTGCGGAAACTATCAAGCGAGCACTATGATAAGCTGTAGAGTGCACCGTAAAAACCGAAATAAATCGCATTTTTACTTCGTAAAAACAAGAAGTAAAATTCTCTCTTCTCTCTCTACCCTGCTCGGTAACATCTAGCCATGGATAATCTCAGCCATTCGGTCGCCAGCCTGCTTGCCGGTGAAATCATGCATCGCAGCCTGGCGCCGGAGGCGGATGAAAACAGCCAGGGCCTGCGCCGCCGGCTGATGCTCGCCACCTGTGCGCTGGCGGGCAACTTTCCCGATCTCGACCTGCTGCTGACGCCATTGCTGCCGGCGCCGCTGGGGTATCTGCTGCATCACCGGGGTCATACCCACACCCTCCTGTACGCCTTGCCCCAGATGCTGCTGCTGGCCGCACTGACATGGGCGTTGTGGCCGAATGCCCGGCGCCTGCTGCGTTCGAGTGCCACCGCGCGTATCGGTTTCCTGCTGGCGCTGGTGGCTGGCTTTGCGCTGCATCTGCTGATGGACTATCTGAACTCCTACGGATTGCATCCGTTCCATCCGGTCGATTCCCGCTGGTTGTACGGCGATATGGTGTTCATCCTGGAACCGGTGTTCTGGCTTGCCTTCGGCGTGCCGATGATCATGAGCGCGCGCCGCACCGCCATGCGCTGGCTGCTGCTGCCTGCGGCGCTGGCGCTAATTTACCTGGGCTGGCGCGGCTTTCTGGCGTGGCAATCGCTGGCCGTGCTGCTGGCAATGGGTGCGGCGCTGGCGCTGGCGGGCGCCAGAAACCATGACGGCCGGCCGCGGCTGGCGCCATTGCTGGCAGGCGCGGCGTTCGGACTGGCCTTCGTTGCGGTGCAGGCTGCCATGTCGACGCAGGCGCGCCAGGTGGTGGCGGGCTATCTTCAGGCCGCCGACCCGCAGGCGGTGCTGCTGGACGCGGCGATGTCGCCCTATCCGTCCAATCCGGTCTGCTGGAATTTCGTTGCCATCGAACGCGCGGCGGGGCGGCGTGACTTCCGGGTCAGCCGCGGCATCGTCAGCCTGGCCCCGGCATCGCTGCCGGTGCCGGCCTGTCCGCCGGCTTTCGTGGAAGGCGCGCTGCCTGCCGACGCCACCGCCGCAATCGCCTTGCTGGCCCGGCAGGAAACGCCGCTGGCGCGCCTGCGCGAACTGGCGCGCAGGGACTGCTACTTTCATGACTGGCTGCGCTTTGCGCGCATGCCCTGGCTCGAACGCGACAGCGCCTCCGATGCCCGCTATGCCAGCAGCCCGCGCGGCAATTTTTCCACGCTGATGCTGGTCGAGCCCGGCGAGCGCGGCTGCGAGCGCGGCGTGCCGCAATGGGGACTGCCGCGCGCCGATCTGCTCAAGGAACCGGCGGCGGACGATGCCCGCCCGTCGCCTCAGAACTGAGGGGCGGCTCCTACCCGACCTTCACGCCGGCCTCGCCGGCCTGCATCTCGCCGATCACGGCCGCATGCGCGAAGCCTTCCCGGGCAAACAGCGCCAGCACCTCGTCCACCGTATCGGGAGCGCAGGCCACCAGCAAGCCGCCCGAGGTCTGCGGGTCGGTCAGCAGCATCTGCTGGGCCGGGGTAATGCGCCCGGCCAGCTGCACCTGGTGGCCGTAGCCGGCCCAGTTGCGTCCCGAAGCGCCGGTCACGAAGCCGCCGGACGCCAGTTCTTGCACGCCGGGCAGCAGCGGGATGCGATCCATGTCCAGCCGCGCTTCCAGCCCGGCGCCGCGGGCCAGTTCCAGCAGGTGGCCCAGCAGGCCAAAGCCCGTGACGTCGGTCAGCGCATGCACGCCCGGCAGTTCGGACAGGGCCTTGCCCGGCTTGTTGAGCTTGGTGGTGTTCTCGATCATTGCCGCGTAGCCGGCCGCATCCAGCGCGCCTTTCTTCAGCGCCGCCGACAGCACGCCCACGCCGAGCGGCTTGCCGAGGATGAGCTTGTCGCCGGCGCGGGCATCGGCATTGCGCTTGACCTTCGAAGGATGCACCAGTCCCATCACCACCAGGCCATAGATCGGCTCCACCGAATCGATGGTGTGGCCGCCGGCGATCGGGATGCCGGCCTCGGCGCAAATCGATTCGCCGCCCTGGATGATCTTGCCTATCGTATCCAGCGGCAGCTTGTCGATCGGCATGCCGACCAGCGCCAGCGCCATGATCGGCGTGCCGCCCATGGCGTAGACATCGGAAATCGCATTGGTGGCGGCGATGCGGCCAAAGTCGTAGGGATCGTCGACGATGGGCATGAAGAAGTCGGTGGTGGCGATCAGCGCCTGCTCGTCATTGAGCTTGTAGACCGCCGCATCGTCCGCGGTCTCGATGCCTACCAGCAGTTGCGGCGGCACCGGGAAGCCGCTGGATTTCTTGAGGATTTCCGACAGCACGCCGGGCGCGATCTTGCAGCCGCAGCCGCCGCCGTGCGAAAAGGAAGTGAGTTTGATTGGGAGGTTGTCCGGTGCGTTCATGATGAGGTCCTGTGTGAAGTCAGCGCATTATCCACCAGCCGCAGCACGGCTGCTTGCTCGCGTTCGGGCGCGAACAGCGGCGCTCGCCGGGCGCATTCTGCCCCGAGCCGTTGCGCGAAAGCGGCGTCGTCGGCAAAGCGCTCGATCAGCCCGGTCAGCGCGGCGGCGTCGCCGACCGGGAAATAGCCGCCATAACCGGCGCCCAGCATGCCGCGGTTGCCGGAAATATCGGAGGCAAGCACCGGTATGCCGCTGGTCACCGCCTCGATGATCACATTGGCGCCGCCTTCCATCAGCGAAGGCACCACCAGCAGCTGGCTGCGCCGCAGCAGTTCGCGGGTGTCGGAATGGGGGAGGTTGCCAAGCCAGCGATAGGCCGGGCAGCGCGCCTCGGTCAGCCGGGCCTGCTGCGCCAGCGTTTCCTCCAGCGCACTGCCGATCTGGATGAAATGCAGCCCGTGCGCCGACGCCAGTTCAGCCGCGCGCATGAAGGTTGCAGGATCCTTTTCGGTGCGCAAATGGCCTATCATCGCCACATTGATGCTGCCATCGTCGGCCGGCAGCGGCGGCAGGGCGGGAGCGGACTGGTAGATGATGGAAGTGCGGGAATGCAATTCAGCCGGCAACTCTGCCAGACCCGCTTCCTGCAGCAGCACCAGATGCCCGGCCAGTTGCAACGAACGGCGGGCATCGTCATCATGCCGGATGTCGCGGTACAGGTCGGTGCCGGTCAGCACCAGGATGCAGGGCCGGCCGACGGCGGCGCATGCGGCCACCGAATCGGCGGAGCGCCGCGCATGCAGGGCAATCAGCAGATCGGGCCGGTTGCTTGCGCGGTCCCAGCCCCTTGCGATTTCGACATGGTATTGTGGCTCGAGGAAGCGCGCCCAGCGCTGCGCAGTCTGCCAGTTGCCATTGTTGGAGGCCGCCGAAGCCGGACTGGCAATCAGAATGCGCGACTTGTTCAACATCGTTATGCCTGTGGAGCCTGATGAATTTTTCCTTTCGAACCGCGACGCCAGCCGAACTGGCCGGTGCGTTGGAAGATGCCCGCGATTATACGCTGGCGCTGTTCGACCGTTTCAGCGACGCCGGCCTGGACGATCCCGTCCGGGTGCCGCCGCTGGCCGTGGTCAATCCGCCGCTGTGGGAGCTGGGTCACCTCGCCTGGTTCGCCGAGTGGTACATCCTGCGGCGCGCGACATCGAGCGCACCCGACGCCGCCGAGGGCCATTCCCTGCTGACCAAGGGCGACGACTGGTTCGACTCCAACACCGTGCCGCACGACGCCCGCTGGAAGCTGGGACTGCCGTCGGCCGGCCAGATCAAGACCTATTGCCATGAAGTGCTGGACCGGGTGCTCGACCGGCTCAGCCAGGCGGGTGACGACGATGACGCGCTATATCCCTACCGGCTGGCGCTGGCGCACGAGGACATGCACGGCGAAGCGTTCTTCTACACGATGCAGACCCTGGGCGTGCCCTTGCCGCAAGGCATAGACGCGCGGCTGCCGCGCCCCTGGGCGGAAGGGGAAGTGCGCTTCCCCGGCGGCACCCTGCAGATGGGCAGCGCTGCTGGCAAAGGCTTCGTGTTCGACAATGAGCGCCAGGCGCATCCGGTCTATGTGCCGTCCTTCGTGATGGATTCCACGCTGGTCACCAACGAACAGTTTGCGGAATTCATCGCCGACGGCGGCTACGACCGGGCGCAGTTCTGGAGCCGGGCAGGGCGCGAGTGGCTGATGCGCCAGGAGCATTCGGCCCCGCGCGACTGGGAACGGGACGGCCGGCACTGGCGCTGCGTGCGCTTCGGCCAGCCCGCCACGCTGCCGCCGCACGACCCGGTGCGCCATGTCAGCCTGTACGAGGCGCAGGCCTACTGCATGTGGGCCGAGCGCCGGCTGCCGACCGAGGGGGAGTGGGAATATGCCGCGATGGCCGGTCATCCGGCCTGGCATTGGGGCGACCTGTGGGAATGGACCTGCTCACCGTTCGAACCGTATCCGGGCTTCACCGCCGACGCTTACCGCGAATATTCGGCGCCCTGGTTCCATAGCCATCAGGCGGTGCGTGGCGCTTCCTTTGCCACCCGGGGACGGATGCGGTCACCGAAATACCGCAATTTCTATCTGCCCGAGCGCAATGACATCCTGATTGGCTTTCGCACCTGCGCATTGTGACGTCCATAAAGGAAAAGCCCCTGGCGCCGGAAAGCGCCAGGGGCTTTTTTCACCGGCCCGTGACTGCGGCCGGTATTTCAATCAGCGATCGCCGTAGGAGCGGCGGGCGCCAGCGTCAGCGCCGCGCGGGCCCTTGCCGAAGCTGCTGCCATTGCCGGAACCATAGCTGCTGCCTTCACGGCGCGGCGCGCCGGGCTTGGAAAAGCTGCGCTGGCCCGGCTTGCCGCCGCGGCTGTCGCCCGGCTTCCAGCCGTTGGGCTTGTGCGGACGCGGCGCCGCGGTGCGCTTGGGCTCGAAGCCTTCGATCACGTTGACCGGGATCAGCTGCTTGGTGAAGCGCTCGATGCGCTTTACATGCATGCCTTCGGCATGGTTGACCAGCGAGATCGCCAGGCCGTTGCGGCCGGCGCGGCCGGTGCGGCCGATGCGGTGCACATAGTCTTCCGGGAATTTCGGCAGATCGTAGTTGAACACGTGGGTGATGGTCGGCACGTCGATGCCACGGGCGGCAACGTCGGTCGCCACCAGCACCCGGACCTGGCCACGGCGCACGCTGTCGAGCGTGCGGTTGCGCGCACCCTGGTGCATGTCGCCATGCAGTGCGGCGGCGGCAAAGCCGGCGATGTTCAGGCGGTCGGCAATCGTGTCGGCATCGCGCTTGGTGGCGGTAAACACCACCGCCTGGTCCATGGTTTCATCGCGCAGCAGATGGTCGAGCAGGCGGTTCTTGTGCGACAGGTCATCGACGAAGTGCACGCGCTGCTGGATGTTTTCATGGCGGCTGGACGAGCTGGCGATCTGGATGATGGTCGGCTCGGTGGTGATGCGCTTGGCCATGTTGCCGACGACGCCGTCCAGCGTGGCCGAGAACAGCATAGTCTGGCGCGAGTCCGGCGTGGCGGCCACGATCTTCTCGATGTCCTCGATGAAGCCCATGTCCAGCATGCGGTCAGCTTCGTCCAGCACCAGGATTTCCAGTTGCGAGAAGTCGATTTTTCCCGACTCCATGTGGTCGATCAGGCGGCCGGGAGTCGCCACCAGGATTTCCGGGTTCTTGGCCAGCAGTTGCATCTGCTTCGGATAAGGCATGCCGCCCAGGATGGAGACGGCGCGAATGCGGCGCATGTAGGCGCCGTACTTGTCGGTGGCGGTGGTGACCTGCAGTGCCAGTTCGCGGGTCGGGGTCAGCACCAGCATCTTCGGCTGGGCGGCGCGGAAGCGTGGGCGCTCGCCACGGGCGCGGGCGGACTGGGACTGCTGGTTGGGCGTGCGGGCGGCTTCGGCGCTCGGCTCGGCCGAGGCAAACTTGTGCAGCGCCGGCAGCATGAATGCCGCGGTCTTGCCGGAGCCGGTCTGAGAAGAGACCAGCAGGTCGCGGCCGGCGAGGGCCGCGGGAATAGCCTGTTCCTGGACGCCGGTCGGCTTTGTGTAGCCAGCTTCGGTCAATGCTTTCAATACGGACGCGTGCAGGCCTAGTGCTTCGAATGTCATCAGTTTCTTTCGTAAATCGTAAATCAGCGCGGCACGCTGGCAACGGGGCCATCACAGTGCTGGGCGCGAAGATGCATCGCCAACCAACGAAACAGCGAGGAAAACTCGAAAGAGATTTCGGCACAAAAGCTTTGCGCCGGGACGGTGTCAGGTTACTTCGACACCAGGAGGCGGGAGGGCTTTATCGTTAATGCTAAGGGTTCGCGGTGCTGCGGAAGTGCGGACTTTATTGCATCGCACAAACCGTATTGTAACTGCCATGGCAGTGTTCTGTCCACCCTTTATTACCGCCGGTTTGCGAACCGGCCGGGATACCCGGCTGATTCGCATAAGAAACGGATTTACTCCGCCATGCCGCCGACGACATGCGAAAAGCCGCCGTCGACATAGGTGATTTCGCCGGTGATGCCGCCAGCCAGGTCCGACAGCAGGAAGGCGGCGGTATTGCCGACATCCTCGATCGTCACGTTGCGGCGCAGCGGCGCATGTTCCTTGACGAAATTGAGGATCTTGCCAAAGTCCTTGATGCCGCTGGCGGCCAGGGTCTTGATCGGGCCAGCGGAAATGCCGTTGACCCGCACCCCTTTCTTGCCCAGCGATTCGGCCAGGTAACGCACGCTGGCTTCCAGCGAAGCCTTGGCCAGGCCCATGGTGTTGTAGTTGGGCAGGGCGCGCATCGAGCCGAGGTAGCTCAGGGTCAGCAGTGCCGAATGCTGCGACAGCATCGGCGCGGCCGCCTTGGCCATGGCCGGGAAGCTGTAGGCCGAAATGTCATGGGCGATGCGGAAGTTCTCGCGGGTCATGCCGTCGAGGAAGTCGCCGGCGATGGCCTCGCGCGGCGCGAAGCCGATCGCATGCACCAGGCCGTCGAGCTGGGGCCAGGATTTGGCCAGGTCGGCAAACAGCGCATTGATCTGCTCATCGCTGCCGACGTCGCAGTCGAACACCAGTTCGCTGCCGAATTCCTTGGCGAATTCGGTGATGCGATCCTTGAAGCGGTCGCCGACATAGGTAAATGCCAGCTCCGCGCCTTCCCGCTTGCAGGCCTGGGCAATGCCGTAGGCGATGGACCGGTTCGACAGCAGGCCGGTGATCAGGATTTTTTTGCCTTGCAGGAAAGCCATGGGAACTCCAGGAAAGTGGGCGGTGGGCGAAAGACGCCGGTTTTGAACCGGCAAGATTGTAGGGGGTAGTCGCGGGGAGGGCAACTTCGGCGGTCCCGGTTTTTTCATACGCGAGAGACCAACAGCTCCGTCAGTCGCTCTATCCAGCAATAGTTCTCCGGCCTGCTGCCGCCGCCTGCTGCATCAGGATGCGGCCGCGGTTCGTCCCAATGGCCAAGTACGGCGGCTATCGAAGTCGGTCCAATGACACCCGTGCCTGTCGCATCCGGGCCGATGCTGAAAACGCCTGATAAATCTGCCTCTTTGGCGCAGAGCGAACGCAACGACCAAGCCCAATGCCTTTCGGTACAATACCCCGGCGCCGCCCACGGCGACCAGCATCCAACATGGGGTGACCGACAAGGCATGGCAAAACTACTGGCAACTCTTTTTCTGGCCGCCGGCATTGCCGGCAGCAACAACGCGCTGGCGGCGCACGCATTCGCCCTGTATGACACGCCAAAGTATCCGGCCGGCTTCCACCATTTCGACTATGTCAATCCCGACGCGCCCAAGGGCGGCGAACTGTACCTGGCCAACCCGGACCGGCGCACCAGCTTCGACAAGTTCAATCCCTTCTCTCTGAAAGGCGTGGCCGCGGCCGGTGTTTCCAACCTGATGTTCGAAACGCTGGCGGTGAGTTCCTCCGACGAAACCGCCACCATGTACGGCCTGCTGGCCGAGGACATGGAGCTGGCGGCGGACCGGATGGCGATGACCTTCCGCCTGAATCCGAAAGCCCGCTTCAACAATGGCGACCCGGTGCTGGCGGCCGACGTGAAGCATTCCTTCGACACCCTGATGGCCAAGGGCGCGCCGCAGTTCAAGTCGGTCTTTGCCGACATAAAACAATGTGTGGTGGTGGACGAGCGCACCGTGCGCTTCGACTTCCGCCAGCTCAACCGCGAGCTGCCGCTGATTGCCGGCGGCATGCCGGTGTTCTCGCGCAAGTGGGGCGCCAGGACCAGCTTCGACAAGATACAGCTGGAAGCGCCGATCGCCAGCGGGCCTTACCTGATCGAGCGTTATGATGTCGGCCGCGCCATCACCTACAAGCGCAACCCGGATTACTGGGGCGATGCGGTGCCAGCACGCCGCGGCATGTTCAACTTCGGCAGCATCTTCTATCGTTTCTACAAGGACGATACCGCCCGGCTGGAAGCCTTCAAGGCCGGCGAGTTCGACGTGGTGGTGGAGTACAGCGCCAAGAACTGGGCGCGCGCCTACAACGGTCCCAAGTTCCGCAGCGGCGAGATCATCAAGCGTGAACTGACCCACTCCAACGGCGCCGGCATGCAGGGTTTCGTGATGAACCTGCGGCGCGGCCAGTTCCAGGACATCCGGGTACGCCAGGCGCTTGGTTTGGCGCTGGACTTCGAGTGGATGAACCGCCAACTGTTCTACGGCCAGTACAAGCGCATCCATTCCTTCTTCAACAACAGCGAGCTGGGCGCGCGCGGCATGCCGTCGGAAGACGAGCTGAAGCTGCTGGAGCCGATGCGCGCCAAACTCGATCCGGCGGTCTTCGGCCCGGCGCCATTGCCGCCGTCGACCGAGCCGCCGTCGTCGCTGCGCGCCAACCTGATGCAGGCGCGCGAATTGCTGCGCCAGGCCGGCTGGGAATACCGGGACGGCGCGCTGCGCAATGCCAAGGGGGAGCCGCTGGCGTTCGAGATCATCGACGACCAGGGCGCGCTGTCGCGGGTCATCAGCGTCTATGTGCGCAACCTGCAGAAGCTGGGCGTGCAGGTGCACCAGCGCACTGCCGATTTCGCGCTGCTGCAAAAGCGCATGGAAGAGTTCGACTTCGACATGACCACCAACCGCTTCCCGGACGTGACCAGCCCGGGCAATGAGATGTACGACATGTTCGGCTCCAAGGCTGCCGACGAGAAGGGCTCCAACAATGCCTGGGGCCTGAAGGACCCTGCGGTGGACAAGCTGGTCGATGCGCTGGTGGCGGCCAACACCCGGCGCGAGCTGGTGGCGGCGGCGCGGGCGCTGGACCGGGTGCTGATGCATAAGTACATCGTGGTGCCGCACTGGTATTCCTCGACGCACCGGGTGGCTTACCGCAACCGCTTCGGCATCCCGGCCACCGCGCCGCTGTATTACCAGGCCGACCCCTATGTGATTTCCACCTGGTGGCAGGCCAGGCCACGATGAAAGGACAAGCATGAATCTGTGGGCCTATATCGCCAAGCGGGTGCTGCTGATGGTGCCGACGCTATTGGGCGTGGTGGCGATCACCTTCGCCGTGATCCAGTTCGTGCCGGGCGGTCCGGTCGAGCAGGCGCTGATGGAATTGCGCAAGGGCCAGGCCACCGGCGGCGGCGAAGCCAGCGGCGGCGGCGCCTCGCAATACCGCGGACGGCAGGGGGTGGATGCCGAGCGGGTCAAGGAGATCCAGGCGCTGTACGGCTTCGACAAGCCGCCGCTTGAACGCTTCTGGCAGATGCTGAAGGGTTTCGCCCGCTTCGACCTGGGGCAGAGCTTCTATCACCACAAGGATGTGTGGGACCTGGTGAAGTCCAAGCTGCCGGTATCGATATCCATCGGCCTGTGGACCTTCTTCCTGACCTACTTCATCTCGGTGCCGCTGGGCGTGGCCAAGGCGATCCGCGAGGGCAGCCGCTTCGACATGGTGACCAGCATGCTGGTGCTGATCGGCTATTCCATACCCGGCTTCGTGCTCGGCGTGCTGCTCCTGGTGCTGTTCGGCGGCGGCAGTTTCGTGCAATGGTTCCCGCTGCGCGGCCTGACATCCGACAACTGGGAAACCCTGTCCTGGGGCGGCAAGGTGCTGGACTACCTGTGGCACATCACGCTGCCGGTGACGGCATCGGTGGCCGGCGCCTTCGCGGTGATGACCATGCTGACCAAGAACACCTTTCTCGAAGAGATCAGGAAGCAGTACGTGCTCACCGCCCGCGCCAAGGGGTTGTCGGAGCGCACCGTGCTGTACAAGCATGTGTTTCGCAATGCGCTGATCCCGCTGGTGACCGGCTTTCCGGCAGCCTTCATCGGCGCCTTCTTCGCCGGCAGCCTGCTGATCGAAACCCTGTTCTCGCTCGATGGCCTGGGCCTGCTGTCCTACGAGTCGGTGGTGCGGCGCGACTATCCAGTGGTGATGGGCACGCTCTACCTGTTCACGCTGATCGGCCTGGTGGTCAAGCTGCTGGGCGACCTCTGTTATGTGTGGGCCGATCCACGGGTCCAGTTTGAAAGCCTGGCACGATGAGCACCGCATCCATTTCCCCCGGCCGCCGCATCTGGCTGCGCTTCCGGCAGAACCGGCGCGGCTACTGGAGCCTGGTCCTCTTCCTGGTGCTGTTCGTGCTGAGCCTGGGCGCGGAGCTGCTGTCGAACGACAAGCCGCTGGTGGCGCGCTACAACGGCAAGATCATTTTCCCGATCGCGCAGACCTATTCGGAAAAGGCCTTCGGCGGCGACTTCGACACGCCGGCCGACTTCCTCGACCCCTTCATCCAGGACCAGTTCAAGAAGGATGGCAACTGGGCTGTGTATCCACCCAATCATTATCGCTACGACACGCTGAATTATTTTGCCAAGGCGCCCAACCCGGCGCCGCCTTCCGGCGAAAACTGGCTGGGCACCGATGATCGCGGCCGCGACGTGGTGGCGCGGCTGCTGTACGGCTTCCGCGTCTCCATCCTGTTCGGCATTGCGCTCACCGTGACCGGCGTGCTGCTGGGCATGATCACCGGCGCGGTGCAGGGCTATTTCGCCGGCCGCACCGACCTGCTGTTCCAGCGCTTCATGGAGATCTGGAGTTCGATGCCGGAGCTGTACCTGCTGATCATCTTCGCTTCCATCTTCGACCCGAGCATCGGCCTGTTGCTGCTGCTGCTTTCCCTGTTCGGCTGGATGGGGCTGTCGGACTATGTGCGGGCCGACTTCCTGCGCAACCGCAACCTGGAGTATGTGCAGGCGGCGCGCGCGCTGGGGCTGTCCAATGCCCAGATCATCTGGCGCCATGTGCTGCCCAACAGCCTCACGCCGGTGGTGACCTTCCTGCCGTTTCGCATGAGCGGCGCGATCCTTGCGCTGACCAGCCTGGACTTCCTCGGCCTGGGCGTGCCGCCCTCGACCCCCAGCCTGGGCGAGCTGCTGGCGCAGGGCAAGAACAACCTGGACGCCTGGTGGATCGCGCTGTCGACCTTCATGGTGCTGACGGTCACGCTGCTGTTGCTGACCAATATCGGCGATGCGCTGCGCAATTCGCTGGACGTGCGGAGGAAGTCTTGAGCTTGCTGAATGTACAGGGATTGAGCGTTGCCTTCGGCGATGCCGTCGTGGTCGAGGATGTCAGTTTTAGCATTGCGCCCGGCGAGAAGTTCGCGCTGGTCGGCGAGTCCGGTTCCGGCAAGACCGTCACCGCGCTGTCGGCGCTGCGGCTGAACCAGGATGCGCGCTATAAGGGCAGCATCCTGTTCAACGGCGAAGACATCCTGAGCATGTCCGAGCCCGCACTGCGCAGGCTGCGCGGCAAGGATGCGGCGATGATCTTCCAGGAGCCGATGACGGCCTTGAATCCCCTGTTCACGATAGGCAACCAGATCGCCGAAGTGCTGATGCTGCATGAAGGCCTGTCGGCGAAGGCGGCGGCGCAGCGCACCGTGCAGCTGCTGGAGAAGACCGGCATACCGGAGCCGGCGCGGCGCGCGCTGGCCTATCCGCACCAGCTCTCCGGCGGCCAGCGCCAGCGCGCGATGATTGCAATGGCGCTGGCCTGCAAGCCGCACCTGCTGATCGCCGACGAGCCGACCACCGCGCTCGATGTGACGATACAGGTGCAGATCCTCGAACTTCTGGACCAGCTGCAGCGCGAGGAAAACATGGCGGTGCTGATGATCAGCCACGACCTGAATCTGGTGCGGCATTTCGCCGACCGCGTGGGCGTGATGGAAAAGGGCAGGCTGATCGAGACCGCGCCGGTGCATGATCTGTTCGCCAATCCGCGCGAGGCCTACACCAGGAAGCTGCTGGCCAGCCATCCGCAGCGCATGGTCAACCAGGTCGACGCCGCCGGCGCGCCGCTGCTGGAAGCGCGGCAGGTGCGTTGCACCTTCGAGATCAAGGAAGGCTGGTTCAAGCGGCGCAACTTCCTTGCCGTCGATGATGTGACGCTTGAGCTCAGGCCGGGCGAGACAGTGGGCATCGTCGGCGAATCGGGTTCGGGCAAGTCCACCCTGGGCATGGCGCTGCTGCGGCTGTCGGCGGCCCGCGTGTCGGGCGCGATCCGTTTTCGCGAGCATGCCATCAGCGAGATGTCGGCCAATGCATTGCGGCCGCTGCGCTCGCAGATGCAGGTGGTGTTCCAGGACCCGTTCGCGTCACTGTCGCCGCGCCGCACGATCGAGCAGATCGTCGGCGAAGGCCTGGCGCTGCACCAGCCGCAACTGGGCCCACAGGACTTGCGCGATACCGTCGCCGCGGCGCTGGAGGAGGTAGGCTTGTCGGCCGCGATGATGCAGCGCTATCCGCATGAGTTTTCCGGCGGCCAGCGCCAGCGCATCGCGATTGCCCGGGTGCTGGTATTGAAGCCGGCGCTGGTGCTGCTGGACGAGCCGACCTCGTCGCTCGATGTATCGGTGCAGATGCAGGTGCTGCAGCTGCTGGCCGAACTGCAGCGCAAGCATGGCATTGCCTATCTGTTCATCAGCCATGACCTTGCGGTGATACGCGCGATGGCGCACCGCGTGCTGGTGATGAAGGACGGCCGCGTGGTCGAGCAGGGCGATGTCGGCGATGTGCTGTCGGCGCCGTCGCAGCCCTACACCCAGAGGCTGCTGGCGGCATCGACCTATAGCACGGCCGCGCTCGACGCCTGACCGGCCGGGCGCATTCAGGCTCCTAGCGCATTTCCAGCCTGACTGGCATCCACCGGCCAAGCAGGATTGCCTTTGGAAGAGTCGGCCGAGGGTGAGTAGGGTGCAATACCCGAAGGGCATTGCACCGCGGCCGCATACCGCAAAGACCATCTCAAGGACCTTCTGTGGTCCACGCATGGTGGAATGCCCCTTCGGGGTATTCCACCCTACAGCATCAGGGGTATGTGCAGGATGCAGGATGCGCCGCGCCTAAACCTGCGGCATGAGGCTAGTCTGGCCAAATTCGCTCTAGCGTTGCCCGGTGCGGGTGGCGCCGAACAGCTGCTTGTACTGTGACGGCTGCGAACGCCAGTACTGCTGCGGCGCTTCCACGGTGCCGCCCAGCTCGGCAGCCGCATGCCAAGGCCAGCGCGGGTCGTACAGCATGCCGCGCGCTAGCGCCACCATGTCGGCCTGGCCGCTGGCGATGATGGACTCCGCCTGGGAGGGATCGGTGATCATGCCCACCGAGATGGTGGGCAGCCCGGTTTCGGTGCGGATGCGGGCAGCGAACGCCACCTGGTAGCCCGGCCCCACCGGGATCTTCTGCAGCGGCGACACGCCGCCGCTGGACACATGGATGAAGTGCGCGCCGCGCTTCTTCAGCTCCTTGGCAAAGGCCGCGCTCTGCTCGATGTCCCAGCCGCCGTCGACCCAGTCGGTGGCGGAAATGCGCACGCCCACCGCCATCGTCCCGGGCACCGCGGCGCGCACCGCGTCAAACACTTCCAGCGGAAAGCGCATCCGGTTCTCCAGCGTGCCGCCATAGCTGTCGCTGCGGGCATTGGCCAGCGGCGACAGGAACTGATGCAGCAGGTAACCATGGGCCGCATGAAGCTCGATGCCTTCCAGCCCAAGGCGATGCGCCCGCCGGGCGCTGTCGACAAAGCCGGCAAGGACGCGACGCAGGCCAACCGCGTCCAGCGCCAGCGGTGGCGCTTCCTCTGGCGCATGCGGCAGGGCCGACGGCGCTACAGTCTGCCAGCCGCCCTGTTCCGGCGTGAGCATCTGCCCGCCTTCCCAGGGCGCTGCGCTGGACGCCTTGCGGCCGGCATGCGCGAGCTGGATCACCAGCGGTATCGAGGAATGGCGGCGGATCGCCCGCACCACGTCCTGCAGCGCGATCTCGTTCTGGTCCGACCACAGGCCGAGGTCGGCTGGCGTAATGCGGCCTTCCGGCTCGACCGCGGTCGCCTCGATGAACAGCGCGCCGGCGCCGGACAGGGCAAGATGACCAAGGTGAATCATGTGCCAGTCGGTGGCATCGCCGTTTTCTGCGGAATACTGGCACATCGGCGCGATCGCGATGCGGTTGCGGACAGTCAGGGGACCAAGGGCGTAAGGGGTAAACAACTGGCTCATCAGGCGGCTCCATCTGGGAAGAAAGCGCAATTCTGGCAGAAGGAGGCCAGCCGTGCTGAAGCGCCACGCCGCGATAGCACGCGCCGGTCAGCGGTGCTGCTGTCGGGCCGGACTGCTTGCATGTTTCCCGGCCGAGGCCCATGCCACGAAAATCAGCATGGCCGCAAGCGGCTCGAGCGTCAGGTAGCGCGCATGCTGGAAGCCCAGCGAACCGGCAAGCCCGCCGGCGAAAAACAGCATTGCCATCAGGGTCAGCAGCGCCAGCCTGGGCAGGTTTGCCGCATGGTTTTCCTGAAGGGCGCGGCGCCGCATGATCAGGCGCTTGCCCAGCCTGCCCAGTTCGATGCCGAGATCGGTCAGCATGCCGGTGACATGGGTGGTCCGCACGCTGGCATGGGCCAGCTTGCTGATCAGCGCATTCTGCATGCCCATCAGGAAGGACAGCACGACGATCAGTAACGGCACGAACATGAACTGCCTGTGCGCCACATGCTCCGCACTGAATCCAAGGCCAAGCAGCAGGCATCCCTCGACCAGCAGGGCAATGCCATACTCGCTGCGCATGTTCCGGGCCTGGCTCCAGGCGATCAGCCACGCAGCGCATGCGGAGCCACAGATAAAGCTGAAGATCAGGGTGCCGTAGCCGATGGCCAGTTCCCTGTTGCTGTCGAACAGGGCAGCGGATGCCCCGGTGACGGCGCCGGACAAATGGGATGCAAACCATTCCGTGGACAGGAAGCTGATGACATTGACGCCGCCCGCGACGAACGCAAGCAGGCAAGCGATGCAGGTTTTTGCCTGCTCGTCGCACTGAAGCCTCGCCATCCAGAGCCTCAAGAATCTTGCCATGTAACCTCCGCCCGCGAAATGTTGGTTGTCCCTGGAGCGCCTGATGAAATCCTGCCGGCCGGGCAAGCCGGTATAACGAATCCCGGGATATTTGTTAGGCGCTCTTAAGAATGCTTGGCGTGGGTACCGCGGCTTCCGGGAAAGGTTCGGTCGGCCTGCGATGGGTCGAAAAAAAACGGCAGCGTTAGCGCTGCCGTTCGGAAGGGGCCTGGGCGGCTTAGCGCAAATTGCGCGGGCCACCGGCAAGCACCGTGCGCGGCGCTTGGCTGGGCGAAGCCTTGGCTGTCGCGATGCGGGTCGCTGGCCGCCGCAACGGCTGCTTGGACAGCGTGGCGGCCCGGATCACGCGAACCTGGTTGGGAACCTGCAGCGCCAGGATCTGGCCGCGCGACACGCTGTCGCGCGAGAGCCTGTTCCATTCCTTGATGTCAGCCACGGAGACACCGTTGCGGGCGGCAATGGAGGACAGCGTGTCGTTGCCCCCCACCTTGACGTTGATGCGGCGGGTGGCCGGACGGTCGGGCTCCATCGCCAGCGTGGCTGTCTCGGCCACTTCCATGGCGATGTCCTTGTCCTGCTCCTCCGGACGGGGCACCAGGATGGTGGAGCCGGCCTTGAGCACCATGCGCGGTGGGATATTGTTGACTTCGCGAATCACTTCCGGCGTGGTGCGGAAACGCGCGGCGATGGTCTCGATGCGTTCGCGTGCGGTGGTGACCTTGTGCGCGGTCCAGGAGGACAGCGCCTGCGTCCATTTGCCGAGATTGGCCTTGAACTTCTCGGCATTGCTCTTGGGCAGCAGGATCTGGGTATCCGGGCTGCCGACGATCACCGGGCGGTTGAATTGCGGATTGAGCGCCTTGAACTCCTCGATCGGCAGTTCGGCCAGCTTGGCGGCGACCTGCACGTCGATGTCGCGCGTCTTGCGGATGGTGACGAAATACGGCTGGTTGTCCACGCGCGGCAGCACGATGCCATATTCGGCCGGCGTGGCGATGATGTTCTTCACCGCCTGCAGCTTGGGCACGTAATTGCGGGTTTCGGCCGGCATATAGGCCGACAGGCTGTTGAAGTCGGTCGGCTGGCCGGCAGCGGTGGCCTTGGCGATCGCGCGCTGCACCGAGCCTTCGCCCCAGTTATAGGCGGCCAGCGCAAGCTGCCAGTCGCCGAACATGCCATACAGCTTTTCCAGGTAATTCAGCGCCGCGTCGGTGGAGGCCAGCACGTCGCGCCGCTCATCCTGGAACATGTTCTGCTTCAGGTTGAAATCGCGCCCGGTGGCGGCCATGAATTGCCACATGCCGGCAGCCTTGGCCGTGGACAGGGCTTGCGGGTTGAAGGCTGATTCAATGAAGGGAAGCAGCGCCAGTTCGGTGGGCATGTTGCGCTTTTCCAGTTCCTGTACGACATGGAACAGATAGCGCGAGGCGCGGGTGGTAGTGCGGTCAATGTAGTCGGGGCGGGAGCTGTACCAGGTGGTCTGGGTGGTGACCAGCGGATTGTCGAGATCCGGAATCGCAAAGCCCTTGCGGATGCGGGCCCAGACATCAACCTCTTCCATCGACATGACCTGCATCAAGGGGTCATTGGGGTCGAGCGGCTGGCTGGCCAGATAGGAAAAGATGGAAATGTCGTTCGCGTATGCTGTAAAGGGTGCGCTCAGCGATAGAAATGCGGCGCAGACCGCAGTCTTGATAGATTGTCGATGCATGGAATCACTTTTTCTTGTTTCCCGGCTGTGACAGCCGGACACACAGGGAATGCCGAAGCTAGCTGCAGCGGCGATGCGCTGCAGGAAATCCACCTGCCGCCATGCTGGCAGGTGGATTTCCGACAAATCCGTTTCGGCGCCTAAGAGTGTTACCGATAGGAGTTTTTCCACTCCCGCAGGGCTGCGAAAGCCGGAACCGCTTCCTGTATTGCGAGCCGGCCACTGGTTGTCAGCCGGTCCAGAATTGCGGGCTCAGTGTAACGCAAAAACGGGTTGGTGGATTTTTCAAGACCGATGAAAGTAGGCACAGTGGGCTGATTTTGTTCACGTTTTTTCTCTTCGGCAGCAATTCTTGCCAAAAGGTCCACGTTATTCGGCTCGACTTCCCGTGCGAATTTCAAATTGGAAAGTGTGTACTCGTGGGCGCAGTAGACTGCTGTTTCATCTGGCAATGCTGTCAGCTTGGCAAGTGATTCGATCATCTGTTTGGGCGTTCCCTCAAACAGACGGCCACAACCGCCTGCGAACAGGGTGTCACCGCAAAACAGCCACGCCCGCTCCGGCGCAACATACGCGATATGGTCCAGCGTATGGCCCGGCACTGCCAGGACATCCAGCTTCAGGCCAAGTTCGGGCAGGAATACCTGGTCGTTCTCCGACACCGGATGGCTGATGCCTGCAATCCCGGGGTTGCGCGGTCCGTACACCGGCACCGGATAATGCGCCAGCAGTTCCGGCACGCCGCCCACGTGGTCGGCATGATGATGGGTGAGTAAAATGGCGGTCAGCGCCAGACCACGGTCCTGCAAGGTGTTCAAAACCGGGGCGGCATCGCCGGGATCAACCACGGCGGCATGAACGCCGTCATGGATGAGCCACAGATAGTTGTCGGCAAATGCAGGAACAGCCAATACACTGAGAGGTCTGGGGAGCGACATAGGCATGAACAGTTCGGTTAGCGAAAAACCAATTATAGCGCTCGCATCATGGCTCACCAGCCCGGCCGGGCTCTATGTGCGGACATGGGAAGAGGCACAACTCGCGGCGCTGACCACCAATATTTTCGGATTCAATGCCGTGCAGATCGGAGTGCCCGAAATCGACGGGCTGGCGGCAAGCCGCATGCCGCACCGCTGGATTGCCGACACGGACATACCGCGCTGCAGCAGCCTGCAGGCGATCGTGATGCATGATTTCGCCGAGTTGCCCTTCGCCACCCAGAGCCTGGACCTGGTGGTTTTGCCGCATGTCCTGGAATTTGCGCACGAACCGCACCAGATCCTGCGCGAGGTCGACCGTGTGCTGATCCCGGAAGGGCAGGTGATCGTCACCGGCTTCAATCCCGCCAGCCTGTGGGGCGCGCGCCAGGCCGCCACCCGCCTGACGAAACAGCCTTTCCTGCCAGAGAGCGGCGAACTGATCGGGGTGCCGCGCATCAAGGACTGGCTGAAGCTGCTCGACATGGAAGTCTACCCCGGCCATTTCGGGTGTTACGCGCCGCCCTGCGACACCGAACGCTGGCTGCAGCGCTTCGATTTCATGGAGCGTGCCGGCGCGCGCTGGTGGCCATTTCTGGGCGGTGTCTATATAGTGCAGGCCATCAAGCGGGTCAAGGGCATGCGGCTGATCGGTCCTGCCTGGAACAAGAAGAAGGCCAGCGCCCGCCAGCGGGTGCCGGTGGCCAACAAGCATATCAATCACAAGAATGAGTATGGACAAGGTTGAAATTTTTACCGACGGCGCTTGCAAGGGCAATCCTGGTCCGGGCGGCTGGGGCGCCTGGCTGAAAACCGGCGAACACGAGAAGGAAATCTGCGGCGGCGAGCGAAATACCACGAACAACCGCATGGAACTGATGGCGGTCATAGAGGCATTGAGCGCGCTTACCCGGCCCTGCAATGTCGTACTGCACACCGACAGCCAGTATGTGCAGAAGGGCATCAGCGAATGGATACACGGCTGGAAGAAACGCGGCTGGAAGACGGCATCGAAGGAGCCGGTCAAGAATGCCGATCTGTGGCAGGCGCTGGATGCGGCGCAGGCGCGGCATCAGGTGGAGTGGCGCTGGGTGCGCGGCCACTCGGGCCATGTCGGCAACGAACGCGCCGATCAACTGGCCAACCGGGGTTGCGCTTCTGTCATGTGAATCCCGGCTCCGTGCCGGTAAAATCGCCTCCCGTCCAACAAGCAATCAATCCATCAACCCATGCGCCAGATCGTCCTTGACACTGAAACCACCGGCCTGAACCCGCGTTCCGGCGACCGCATCATCGAAATCGGCTGTGTCGAGATGATCAACCGGCGCCTTACCGGCAACAACCTGCATTTCTATATCAATCCCGAACGGGATTCGGAAGAAGGCGCGCTCGCTGTCCACGGCCTGACTACGGAATTCCTGAGCGACAAGCCGAAGTTCGCCCAGGTCTCGGCAGAATTGCTCGACTACCTGAGCGGCGCGGAAATCATCATTCACAATGCGCCGTTCGATATCGGCTTTCTGGATGCGGAATTCGCTCGGCTCGGCGTGGCGCCGTTCACCGAGCATGTGGCGGAAGTCATCGACACCCTGGTACAGGCCAAGAGCATGTATCCGGGCAAGCGCAATTCACTCGATGCGCTGTGCGATCGCTATGGTATTTCCAATTCGCACCGTGTTCTGCACGGCGCGCTGCTGGATGCGGAACTGCTGGCGGAAGTGTATCTGGCAATGACGCGTGGCCAGAACAGCCTGACCATCGACCTGGAAGTCGAGGAAACCGCGGCGCGGGGCGATGCCGGACCAATTAGCGGCGCGTTAGCCGAGGTGCTGGTGATGCGCGCCTCGGAAGAGGAAGTCGCGGACCATGAACTGGTGATGAACAGCCTGGACAAGGAAGTACGCGGCAGCTGTATCTGGCGTACTTTGACGGCCAATTGATTTCGTCAGCGTATCTGTGCGATAATTCGCGCCGACCCGGGAGGTTAGCTCAGGGGTAGAGCGATCGCCTCACACGCGATAGGTCGCTGGTTCGAAACCAGCACTTCCCACCAGAATAGAGAAAGCCGGCTTCCATGCCGGCTTTTGCCATTTCAGCGGCGTTCGCCGGTGCGGCGCTGTTGCCGTATACGCACCGGGACCAATTGCTGCGACATCCGCAGCGCGCGGTCGGCCTGGCTCAGCGCGATGGTCGTCTTGCCGCGCAATTCCCGATCGAAACCAAGGATCTGATGCTTGCGGCTGCCGATGAGCCAGCCAGCGCCCTGCTGCAGTTTGCCAGCGCAGATCATTGCGATGCCGGTGAAAAAGGTGCTGTTCATGGATGCTCCGATAAAAGAACCAGTCAGGCTGTAAGGAAAACATTTCTCGTCGGTGGCGCATCATGCGGCGGCCAGTTCCGGCATGATGCTCAGAATTCGTTCTGTTGCCTTGCTACAAAATTGATCAGAAAGTCTGCATCCAGCGGCTTGACCAGATGATAGTCGAAGCCAGCCTCGCGCGCCCGGCGCTTGTCGCTGGCCAGTCCGTAACTGGTGGCGGCGGCCAGGATCAGCTTGCGCGAACCTGCCGCCTTGCGCAGTTCCGGCGCCAGCGCATAGCCATCCATGCCGGGCAAGCCGATGTCTGACAGAATCAGATGGGGCGAGAAATCCTGCGCAATTTCCAGACCGGACTCCGCATCTTCCGCGGTACGCACGTCGTAGTCGAGCAGGCTCAGCAGAGCGCCCATCGCATCAATCGCATCACGGTTATCGTCAATCAGCAGGATGCGGAAGGCTTGATTGTTTACCAAACCAACGATCCGACCCGGCACCGCGGCTTTCTGCATTGTTTGTTGTTGCCACGTTGCTTCAACATAATCAGTTGATTCGAGTCGGTATTGCTCCATCATTGCATTCCTGTCCTGGCTTTCCGAAGCAGCGGGACAACCCTGTCCGGGCCGGCAAGCTGCTTTTACGCCGTCATTTAATGCATGAAGAAATAAATCAACACCAGCACGATGGCTGGTACGCCAAGCAGCCATGCCAAAAAGTATTTGCCCATCACGTTCTCCGATGTCTGAACAAGCAATTGATCGGTTTGCATGCATTGATTGGCGCCAGCCTATCAGTCGACAGATAACTGATGAATCGGACATCGACCCATAGCGATGTAGGAATAACGGAAAACTAAGCCGGTATTGCATGCCCGCAAAGCAGGCGAGGGGACGGCCAGGGCAAGATGACTGCCATGTCTCCCAAGGAAGAAGGTGTGCATGTCAGACCAGGCGCAGCAAGGCATATTATTCGATGAACAAGCGAGACCGGCGCCGCCTGCCGGAATCATGGTGGGCTGTGCCGGCTGGAGTCTTTCCTCGGCAGTACAGCCGCGCTTTCCGGGGGAAGGCAGCCACCTCGAGCGTTATGCTCAAGTGTTTCCCGCAGTGGAAATCAATTCATCGTTCTACAGACCGCACAAGCCTTCCACCTATGCCCGCTGGCGCGACAGTGTTCCGCCCGGATTCCGGTTTTCCCTGAAATTGCCCAGGGAAATTACCCATGAACGCAGGCTGCGCGACATCGCCGAGCCGGTGGCCGCATTCCTGGACGCAGCCAGCCAACTTGCCGACCGGTTCGGTTGCCTGCTCGTGCAGATGCCGCCCAGCCTGGCGTTCGACCAGGATGCCGCGAGTGCACTATTTGCCCGTCTGAGGGAGCGCCTGGGGACCAGCATTGCTTGCGAGCCGCGTCACCAAAGCTGGTTTGGCGAGAAAGCCACGGCATTGCTGGCAAAGTTCAAGGTGGGAAGGGTATTGGCAGACCCGCAGGTGGCCTTGGACCCCACGCCGGCCCTGTATCAGGAACTGGTGTACGTAAGGTTGCACGGCTCCCCAGTCATCTACCACTCGGATTACCCGGAAGACTGTTTGCGCCGCAACGCGGCCTGGCTGGCGCGGCAGCAGCGCCAGGGGCGGGAAGTGTGGTGCATATTTGATAACACCGCCAGCGGCGCCGCCGTGCCGAATGCGCTGACGACGCTGGCGCTGACGGACGCCTATCGTGGTGATCAGCGTGGCGGGGCCGGGGCCGGGCCAGGCGGCGGCGGAGGCGGACTCGGGTAGGCGGAGCTAGCGCCAGAGGGCGCAGTGTAGCCGCTTGGCGGTGCATAGGACGGCGTCATGCGCTGATCGCTGGCATAACCTCCGGCCGACGGTACCCGGTGTCCCTGGGCATACATGCACTGCATATAGGCATAGTCGTAGCGACGCTGCTGGCCATAGCCGGATGCCTGGGCAGTGCCGGTGCCGGCCAGTCCGCCGAAAGCCAGGCCGGTGCCGGCGCCCACCGCCGCGCCGCGACCGCCATTGAGCGCCGCGCCGGCCGCTGCGCCGAGCACGGTGCCCAGGGCGGCGCTGCGGGCGCCGCTATCGCTCATTGCCGTTTCCGGCGTGGCGCCGCCCAGTTGCGACTGTGCGTACTGGCGGCACTGAAAGTCGTCGGCCCGGAACTGGTCGAAGTTCTTGCCGCTGCCCGGCAGCACCATCACGTTTGGTCCGCTGGGCATGGTGGTGCAGGCGGCAAGCGCCGCGATGCCGAGGAATGGAAGGGTTCTTTTCAGAAGTGACATGGAGATGCGCTCATCGGGTTGAAGGTTGTGCCGGCACTTGCTGCCAGGGCGTGGGACATTGCGGCACCTGCGGATAATAGCCTTGCGGATCGCGGCAGTAGTACCAGTAGCCGGCAGGCGGCGGGGGCGGCGGCGTATCCTGCTGCAGGTAATAGGTTGGCGCGGCAGGCGCCACGACCACTGGCGCCGGGTAATAGTAGCGCGGCGGATAATAATACGCAGGCGGATAGTAGTAAGGCGCTGCCAGCGGCACACCGAAGTACAGTCCCAGGCTTGCATGGCCACCACGATGCCCATGCCCGCCATGCGCCAATGCACTGCCGGTGGCACCGAGCCCGGCGAGCAATAGCGTCGCGGCCAGAATCAATCTTGCGGGTTTCACGACGATCTCCAGAAATGCAATAGTAAAAGTGTAAATCCGTTTGAACCTTGCTGCCTGTTTGTTACGTCCGGATACAAACCATGCGGCGCCAGCGAGTATGCTTGAAGACAGGCCCGGATTGGGGAGCCTCCCGGCGGCGCCAGCGAGATTGCGCCGCCACTGCGGTGGCGCCGCCAGCGCATGCCGGCAAGCCTATTTTCAGTGACAGTCCGCCTCGGCCCGGTACAAGCCAGTGAAGACGAATCTGCTTTAAAATCCCGGCCTTCCCCATTCTCCCGGACATGGTCATGGCATCTGCTTGCGGCGTCGATTTCGGCACTTCCAATTCCACGCTGGGCTGGCAGCGGCCGGGTGAGTCCGCTCTGCTGGCTCTGGAGGATGGCAAGCCGACCCTGCCATCCGTCGTGTTTTTCAATGCCGAGGAAGAACGCGCCAGCTTTGGCCGCGCCGGCCTGACCGAGTATCTTGCCGGCTATGAGGGACGCCTGATGCGCTCTTTGAAAAGCCTGCTTGGCACGCCGCTGATCGATGGCCAGACCGAGGTGCTGGGGCGGGCGCTGCCATTTCGCGCCCTGCTGGCCCAGTTCATCGGCGAATTGCGGCGCCGTGGCGAGGCAGCGGCCGGCTGCCAGTTCGAGCACGCGGTATTCGGCCGCCCGGTGCATTTCATCGATGACGATCCACAGGCGGATCGCCTGGCTGAAGACACTCTGCGTGAGATTGCGCTGGCGGTCGGCTTCCGTGACGTGGCTTTCCAGTACGAGCCGATTGCCGCCGCCTTTGATTACGAGTCGCGCATTGCCCGGGAAGAACTGGTCCTGGTAGCCGACATCGGCGGGGGCACCTCGGATTTTTCGCTGGTACGGTTATCACCGCAACGCGCGCAGATGACAGACCGCCGTGCAGACATCCTGGCCAACGGCGGCGTGCATATCGGCGGCACCGACTTCGACAAGTACCTGAGCCTGGCGGCCGTGATGCCTCTGCTCGGCCTGGGCAGCCGTCTGAAAAGCGGCAGCGAGGTGCCATCCAGTTACTACTTCAACCTGGCCACCTGGCACACCATCAATTTCGCCTACACGCAGAAAGCGGTGCTGCAGTTGAAGGACCTGTACCGGGATGCCTGCGATACGGTGGCCCTGGACCGCCTGCGCAACCTGATCGCGGAGCGTGCCGGCCACTGGCTGGCATTGAAAGTCGAGGAAGGCAAGATCGCCCTGTCGGCCCGACCGGAAGCCACGCTGGCGCTGGACCGCCTGGCGCCGCCGATCGATCTGGCGCTGACCCGCGCGGGTTTCGAGCGCGCGGTGTCGCATCTGGTCGATACCGTGGAGCGCACAGTCCAGGCTTTGCTGCGTGATGCCGGCGTGGGACCGGATACGGTGGATACAGTGTTCTTCACGGGCGGCGCCAGCGGCGTGCAATTGCTGCGCGAGCGCATTGCCGCGCAGGTGCCGCAGGCGCAGCGGGTGGAGGGCGACCTGTTCGGCAGCATAGGCACCGGCCTGGCGCTGGACGCGGCACGGCGCTTCGCGTGAGCAGTGCGCGGGGCAATGCGCTTCAGGGCAGGGGAGGGCTCCACTGGCTGACCGAGGGTTCAGTAAGCGCCGGCAGGGCGCCGCCCGGCAAGGTCAGTGGTTGGTAATTGAGCGCATACAGGGTACGCGCATAGTCGACGGCAATCGCCGCCGCATTGAAGTTGAATGTCGTGCAGACGGGGTCGATGCCCTGCTGCTGCGATGCATAGATGTCCAGCCGGTGCATGCCGCTATCGTCTCGGGAGAGCACGTAGATGTAGCCGCCGAATTCGACGGCAATATCGAGATAAATCGTGCCGGCGGGCGTCTTCAGGCGCAGGAACCAGGGCTCGGTCTGGCCTTTGAAGTAAGGCACCGGATTGCCGCCGAGATCGAAAGCCTGGATGCGGTTGTTGGTATCGCTGGCTTCCAGCACCAGGATGATGCCGTCGCCAGACACCACGGCCGCCACGGGCTTGTTCATCAGGCCGGGCCGCGATCCCAATCCGGAGTGCACCCGCGCCCGGTGATTGACGGCTGCCGTGGCTTCGTCCACCGCCGCGGAAGGCAGGCGCAGTGTTTCCAGAATATGGTGTTCCTGGTTAATGCTGACGACATGTCCTGCCGGATGCAGCAGCAGCGCAGTCGGCGCCACGTTGAGCTGGCCAAAGGCAAGCCCGGTGCCGGCAAAGGAAGGAGACGAGCCCAGCTGGACCGGTCGCAGGTAAAGCTGGCCAGGGTCCAGGTAAAGATTGAGGTTGTCGTCCGACAGCAGGCTGTAGCTCAGTTGGGCGCCGCTCTGCAGGCCGCATGGGCTGCTGGCATAACCCTGCTGCGCACTGGCGCTATCCGTGTTGAGATTGGCAAGGTAGTCGTATTGTCCCTGGTCGGTGCCGCAGCCCGGCACGCCGCTGCTGAATGCCTGCCAGGCGTAGCCGACATAGCCTTCGTTGCGGACCGTCATCTCCCGCACCGTGATATTGCGCAAGGCGCCCAGGCCAGGCTGCTGGTCGCCGGGCGGAGGCAGGTAGGGCGGGGCATTGCCGTCGTTCTGCCAGCGATGCGTGCCGTCGCCGGCCAGCACGCTGCGTCTTCGATGGAGATAGGTCGTGCCGGCATTGATCGGAATCTTGTTGTTGGTCAGCGTCAGAACCGGCGCAAGGCTGGCGTCGTTTGCCTGCAGCCCGCTGCTGGCCTGCGCGGCGCACCAGTCGCTCTGGCCGACGGGCGTTGACGCATTGCGTACATAGATCGCTATCGCAACATTCACCTTGCCGCCGAGCGGGATGCCGTCCAGGACAATGGCCAGCGATGCAGCACCCTTTCCGATGGACGGCAGGTCGACCGCAGTGAGCACATGCGATGGGCCGCTGTCGAATTGATAGCTGAGCTTGTAATAGAAGGCCTGGCTGTCTTCCTTCGTTGGAAACGATTTCGATGTTGCATCGGGCAGGAGCGTCACCGTGACTTTGCGGGTCAGCACCATGCTGAAGCTATAGATGGGCGGGGAAATGGCGATTTCTACGGTGGTTTCGGCAATTTCCAGCAGATCCAGCCCGTCAGCCACCGCGCGCGCAATCACGCCGACGACAGGCATGGAATCAATGATCTGCTGGGCCAAGGCGGAGGGCACCACTTTTTCAATCAGTTTGTCGATCAGCTCGTTCACACCTTTGGTGACTATCATCAGGGCGAGGTCTGTGACGATCGCCTTGATGACCTCGCCGGGGCTGGCCTTGTTAAAGTCCACTTCGGTGATCAGGTCGACGAGGACGATGGCCAGCCCTTCCGCCACCAGTTCCACGATTGTCGAGATCGTATCCGGCATGGGCGTGGCGCCGAGCGCCATGAACAGTTCGACCAGTACGTAATTGACCAGTACCGTCATCATCACCCCGGGCTTGACCAGCGCCGCAAGGTCGGCGTCGCTGACCAGGCCCGACTTGACGCCAGACAGGCCAAGGCCGCCATAAAGGACTTCTGTGGACGCGGCGGTCGTGGGAATCCTGATGGTGGGCGCGAAGCTTCCCGGGTCGACGGGAATGCCCGCCAGCACACTCACCGGGGGCATCATGCCGGCAAACATGGCATACGGCCTGTCCATGGGAGATGGCCCGGTTCTTCCTTGCAGCGTGTCGGCCGGCAAGCTGGCAATCGGGATCAGGTCGTTGCTGCCGGCGCGCCGGAACTGAAGCCACACGCCCAGCCAGCGAAGGTACCAATTGTTGACGTTGTCCAGCGTGACCTTCACCGTGCCGCCTTCATTGCTGACGGTAGGCTGGCCCACAGCCAGCCCTGTTTCTGTCGTGATGCTATTGATCGTCAGCGTCGGGGCCGCTTCACCTGCGGTGACCGGGCTACGTTCACGATAAGCCTCGCCCTGATGCCAGCTCCATAGCTTTCCCTTGATTTTTTCGGGCTGCAAGGGTTGGCCCTTGGTCACCGAAGTGACATCCATGCCCAGCGCGGGATCATTGGCCACCAGGGGCTTGATGGAGCGCAGCGCATAGGCCACCCCCATATCCACCTGGCTGTTCCAATCCGGACGATACAGATTGAGCCTGCCGTCGCCTTTCTTGAAGGGCGCTGGCGGCTGCACACGGTTGTTCATCATGGGCACCAGGGTGGCCCAACCGTTCTGGTTGGCCTGGCCAGCCGCCTGCTGCACCGTCGCCGGGCCCAGGTCGGCAAGCTGCCGGGCCAGCCTGAACGTGGCAGGGCTGGGCGCAATATAACTGCCATGCACATGGGCGGCGGTATCGGGGTCGAGGCTGGCCAGTTCGGCATGCATGCCGATCAGGGTCTGGGCATGATCGCTTACATCGACCAGCATGCTTTCTTCCATGAGTTCACGCGCGCTGCTGGCCGCAGGCAAGCCATAACGCATCCGCTTGGCGGAGTGGGGAAAGGCGCCGGTGGCGCCAGCCGATATCGCCGCATAGGCACGCTGGTGCGCTTGTGGTGGCAGCACGAGATGAATCATGTTCATCTGCCAGGTGCCTTTTTCGGGGTCTTCCATCGAGGTCAGATAGGCCAGCATCACCGCGTCGGCCGGCAGGGACACGGACTCGACATGGTGCGTGATGTGCCTGGCCACATTGGCATCATTCAAGAAGGCGTTGGCCTGGCTGGCACGTGCCAGCACATGCGGCGCGTCGGCGATGGGCGTTAACGGAAAGCGCTTGCCTGCAATATGCAGCACATGGGTGTCGGGCCCGGAGCCCAGATGCGACAGATTGAAGAACAGGGTGCGCTCTTCCATGGTCCTTGCGCTATCGGACGTTCCGCCGCAGCCGGACAGGGCAGGCGGCAAGCCGAGCGCCATGCCTGCGGCGCCGGCGCGTGTCAGGAACTGGCGGCGTGTGAGGCGGCTGCTATTGAGGAGCCGGGAAAGGAGTGCGTATTTTTCTGTGTTCATCAGTTGTCCTCTTTACCGGAAAAGGGCGGATTACCAGCTGGCGCGGGCGCGGTCCGGATACCCGTTGCAAACACTGGCCGGCGCGGCGGCGGGTGTGTAAGTGGCAGCACCGGCATACCAGGCAGCGGGATCACTCTGGGCAACGCGCGACTTCCAGCGCGGGTTGCTGCCATCGGCCTGCGCCGGGCCGCAACCTGGCGCGCCGTCCGCGCCCGCGGCGGCGCCGTCGGGGCAGATGATCGTTCCGGATAACGGGACTGGTGTTGGAAGGTAGGCCAGCAGGACGCAGACATCGCTCGCTGCGGGTGGCGTGCATCCCTGTGGCGGGCAGGCGAAGCTGTTGTGCAGGGAGGCGGCAAGGTTCAGATAGAGCAGATTGCCCCGGGCGTTGAAATCCAGATAGGCGTTGCTCAGATCCGCATACTCCAGCAAGGCGGCGCCAGCCAGGTCGGTGCCTTCGAGGCGGGCATTGGCAAAGCGGGTCCGGACGCCGTCGCTGTTGGCATCGATCGATGCGCCAGCGAAGCTGGCTGCGGTCAGGACCGCATTGTCAAACAGGCCGCCGCGAATCTGTGCGCCGCTGAAGTCGACGCCGTACAGATAGGCCCTGGAAAAATTCGTGTCGGTCATTTGCGCTTTATAGGCGCTGGCGCATTGCCTGGTTGTTCCGCCATGGTTGGGCCCGGTTGTGGCGCACAGGCCGGGATAATCGCTATAGAAGTTCGCAGCGCTGAAATCAGCGCCTGTCAGCAGCGAAAACGACAGGTTTGCGTTCTTCAGATGGGCGCCTGCAAGGTTCGCGGCGACCCCGATGCTGCCCTTGCTCAGCGCTGCTCCGTACAGGTTGGCGCCGGAAAGATTGGCTTTTGCCAGATTGGCGCCATGCAGAACTGCCTGCTGCAGGTTGGCGCATTGCTTTTCGACGCACTGCAGGCTGGCGCGATCAAGCTGCGCGCCGATCATGCTGGCGCCAGCGAGATTGATTCCATCCAGCTTTGCGTTGCTGAGCCTGGCTTTGTCGAGAACCGCGCCCGCAAGGTTGGCGCATCTGCCGTTGCTGCATCCCAGGCTGGCGCCGCGCAAATCGGCACCGGCAAGATTGGCGCCGGCCATGCTGACACCGTCCAGCACGGCGTTGCCAAACACGGCCCAGTTCAGGTCTGCCTTGTCCAGGCTCAGCTTGCCGAGCTGGCTGGCGCATGCGCTGAGGTCGGTGCGCATGGTCTCGCTGATGGAACCCAGGTCGAGCCGCGGCCAGTCCGCCACGAACTCGCAGTGCATCACTGCGCCGCGGAAGGAGGGCTTGCAGGTATTGTCATCGATCCTTAGCGGGCTTGGTCCGAAGATAGCCAGGCCCGCAGCAAGATTGGTGCGGGAGAAATCCGCGCAACTGATGTCGGCGTAAGTGAAATAGGTACGGCCGCTGAATGTCATGTTGCTGAAGCAGGCGCGGTTGAGATTGGCCTTGGTGAAGTCGGTGGGGCGCAGGTCTTCCCGGTCGCTTGCCTGCACCCGGGCATTGCTGAAGTTCGCGCCTTCCAGATTGGCGCCGATGAATACGGTGCCTTTCAGGGTGGCGCCGCTGAAGTTGGCGCCACGCAGGTCGCGTCGGCTGAAGTTCATGTTGGAGAGGTCCTGGTTGCTGAAGTCAGGACCAGCCGGATTGCCAGGAAGGTTGGGGCAGGACACTGGTGCCGGCTGGCCATGGGCGGTGTTGAAGGGAGAGTCGATCGCGCCTTCCTGTAATTGCGGTAAAAGAAACAATGACCCCGATATCATCAACAGAAAGAGCAGGGGCAGCTGAACCCATCTGGTGAAATGGCATTTGCGCATCAGTTGGTTCCCTCGATACGAAGCGTGGATGAAGCACTGCCAGCGACGCCGTCCTCGCCATCGCTGGCCCGGCATTGGCTATTGGGGTTGTTGGTCTTGGCTGGATTGGTGGCGCCAATGCCACGTGCGCCCGGCATGCCGGGCGTGCCGGAATAGACGATGCCTGCCGTCAGGTCCGGCGCCGGTGAATTGCCTGCCAGCGCCACGGCAGGCGTGGGGCCGCCGTTGCCGCCGGCACCGCCGGCGCCAGCGCCACCCGCGCCTCCGTCACCGCCTTTTGCGCCGAGGCCTGGCACCTTGAAAGCGCCCAGAACGGGCCACGGCTGTTGTGGGAAAGGCGCCGCACCTCCCAATCCTCCAGGGCCACCGCCGCCACCGTTTCCACCGCCTCCGCCATGTCCGCCCTTGCCGGGGATCAGGACGGCATTCGCAAGCCCGGAGATGGTGGTGTCGACGAGAATAAGAGCAATGGAGGCGCCGCCCTGTTGGCCGCCGCTGCCGCCTGCGCCGCCACAGCCGCCGCCGCCGCCGCCGCCGCCCGGCAGGCCGCGGTAGTAGATTTCTTTTTCAGCGTTGTAATAGGCATAGCCTCCCGAGCCGCCGCCGCCGCCGCCACTGCCATTGCCGCCGCGCTCACCCATTGCGCCAAACGAGGCAAGCCAGCGGCCATCGACAAGGCGCGGTGGACCGGCTGGTTGTTCCTCTTCATTGCGCTTGCCGCCGGCTTGGCCGCAGTCCCCCAATTCGCCGTTGTTCCCGGGCTGGCCAGCTGTTGGCGGAGGCACGCCATAAGGATTGCAGGACGGGCCACTATTGCCGTTTTCTCCATACATTCCGCCTCTGGCCCCTCCGCTGCCTTGCCCCATGAACAGGGAAGCAAGTGCCGGGTCTTTCTTTTTTGGTTCCACTGGATAACAGTTGCAGGCAAACCCGCAACTTGACGGAGCGGCTGTGAAATCAAAGGATTCCGTACCGAGTCCACCTCTGCCCGTCGCCTGTGACGGTTCGCCCGGACAGGCGAGCCCGCCAGGCGCATTGTCGGCAGTGCTGGCAAAGCGTGGTGCTTCTCCATTGCCTCCCGTTCCGCCGTTGGCGCCCTTGCCCGCCGCGCCGTCGCCTCCGGTTCCCGACGCCAGCGTTACAGCCGCCAGCGTCAAGCCTTTGCTTGCACTCACCCGCATGCCGACGCTGGCTTCCCCGGGTGCTGTTTCATCCTTGCCCAGCACCAGCAAGCCGCTGATGATGGTGCTGGAGTTGATGGCGTTAGCGTCGATCGCCGGCATGCCTGCCGGCGGCGCAGCTTCGATGACGGTCCGGTAGTGATGGTCGGGTTCATCGCCAAACCGGCAGCTGCCATGCACGCTGACGGCGTCGCGCAGGACGATGGTTTGTGTGATCGGGTACAGGCCATGCCGGACCGCGACGGCGCAATCTGCAACGCTGCAGCGTGCAATGGCGGCGGAGATGGTGGCGCAGGCCGTCTCGGCGCTGCCGCCGCAACTGTCGCTGTCGCTGCCATCCGGAGAAACGAGGATGACTGCGCTGGCATTGCCTGCGTCGCCATAAGGGCAAAGCACTGCCGGCGCGTCGGCTTGCCGGGCTGAGTCCCGGGAGTCAGTGCCGCTGCCGCAGCCGGCAAGCGCAACCAGCGCGAGCCAGAAAAGCCGCCGCACGGCGGGTGTGGAAATAGGCATGGTCGAATCCTTTCCTACCTCCGTAACCCGCAAGCGCCAGTTGATGCATGGACCATGCAGGAAACCGGCGCTTTGTGAAGCAGCCAGAGGCTAATGGAAAATCGACCGCCCGCCCTGAAAGAAGATGAGTGGAGTGTGCATCGCGCGCAGGAAAGCGTGCGGCCTGATCAATAGCCGCCGGAGTCCTGCATGGCCTTGATGGCCAGTCCAATGACGGCAAGGACTGGCAATGCGGCGACGACGACGCCGGCGATCGAAGCGCGCGGCCCGGACGCCTGTTGCATTGCCAGGGAGGCAGCCAGCAGTGCGCCGGCCAGCAGCAGCACCATCAGCAGGCTAAAGCCGGCATAAATGTGCGCGTAGGCCAGCAAGGCGCCCAGTACGAGGGTCGCCAGGCCGATGCCTGCCGTGCCGAAATGCAGGCGGCCACGCCGTTGCAGCGCGCACACCAGGAGCGCCACGCCGAGCGCGCCGCAAAGCTGCCCTAAAAGCTGGCTGGCATCGATCATCAGCGCCAGACCAGCGCCGCCGGCGACGATGGCCAGAACCAGCGAGGCGGCCTGTCCATTTGGCCTGGCGGCGGTCAGACTGCTCCATGCGGCTGTGATCAGCGCGGCAATGGCGGCAATGACAAGAAGCGTCTTGCCCATGCCGTTGCTGCCCAGCGCCGGCATGGCGGCAACGGCCGCCACCAGCAGCGCAAGCGCCAAACGCGGACCCAGCGCGTCGCTGCGCGTTGCGGCGATCGCGCCCAGCGCCAGGGCCAGTACCAGCGGCAGCCAGTCCAGGGCCTGATGCGGCGGAAAGGACCACTGCGCATGAAAGGTCGCAATGTAGGACGCCAGCAGGCCAGCCGCGACGGCAAGCGGCGCCGGCCAGGCCCGATGACTGGCGGAGAACAGCAGCAGGATCACGCCGCTGACGGCGGCGGGAATCAGCAGGCTTTGCAGAAGCAGGGGAAGCAGGAAAGAGGGATCGGGCATGGCGGCTGCGAATGGGAGTGAAACGGAATAAAGGGGCAGGGAATGAAGCCCGCTGCTGCCCAGGGAAGACGAGGCAGCGGGCTGGATGCGTTACTGCTTGATGGCTTCGATATTGATGCGCAGGTCCACCTCGTCGGTAGCCGCTTTCGGGATGCCGTAGGCAATGCCGAAGTCGCTGCGCTTGATGGTCGTGCTGGCGGTGTAGCCGACGCGGCTGTCGCCACGCGGGCCGGGGCCGGCGCCGATTTCCTTGAGCTTGAAGGTGACCGGCTTGGTCACGCCGTGCAGGGTCAGGTTGCCGGCCACCGTGCCCTCGCCACTACTGTTCAGGGTGACTGCGGAGGAGACAAAGCTCAGCGTGGGGAATTGCACCGCATTGAAGAAGTCGGGGCTCTTCAGGTGCTTGTCCAGGCCTTCGTTCTTGGTGTCGACGCTGTCGACCTTGACGTCGACGCGGATCTTGCTCTTTTCCGGCGCATCCACCACCAGGTCGCCGGACATGTCGTTGAAGCGACCCATGAAGCGGCTGATGCCGCCGGCATGGCCGACTTCAAAATAGGCGACTGAATGGACCGGGTCGATCTTGTAGTTGCCGGCCGGAGCGGCGGCGCTGGCTGCGCCGGCGGTCAGCAGGGAAGCCAGGGCGATGGCGGACAGGGACAGGCGGGATGCAAATTTCATGGGTCGTGCTCTCTTGAGTGTGGGCCAGTTGGTGGAAACCGGATCGGCGGCTCGCTGCCGTCCGGCTTACAATGCGCATCCGTTTTACTGCGCACGGATGAGGGCAGAGTGTAGGGAAGCAACCCCGACGCCATCCTGTCACGAATCTGACAATTTTGTAATCCAGCAATACCTGCATTCACGGGATAATCTGCCAGATGAAGATCCTGATCGTCGAGGACGAAACCAAGACCGCCGACTACCTCCACAAGGGCCTGACCGAGCACAGCTGCGTCGTCGACGTGGCGCGCAACGGGCTGGATGGCCGCCATCTGGCGCTGGAGAACGACTATGACGCCATCGTGCTGGATGTGATGCTGCCGGGCGTGGACGGCTTCGGGGTGCTGGAGGCGCTGCGCCAGCGCCGGCAGACGCCGGTCATCATGCTTACCGCGCGCGACCGGGTGGAAGACCGGGTGCGCGGCCTGCAGGCGGGCGCCGACGATTACCTGGTCAAGCCGTTTTCCTTCCTGGAACTGCTGGCGCGGCTGCAGGCGCTGGTGCGGCGCGGCAAGCCGCAGGACGCGGCGCAACTGCAGATCGCCGACCTCCATGTGGACCTGATCGCCCGCAAGGCCTCGCGCGCCGGCATGCGGCTGGACCTGACGTCCAAGGAGTTCCTGCTGCTGACCACGCTGGGCCGGCGCCAGGGGCAGATCCTGTCCAAGACGGAAATCGCGGAACTGGTGTGGGACATGAATTTTGACAGCAACACCAATGTGGTTGAAGTGGCCATCAAGCGGCTGCGCACCAAGATCGACGGACCGTTCGAGCGCAAGCTGCTGCACACGATACGCGGCATGGGCTATGTGCTGGAAGCGCGGCGGGACGGGGAGGCGGCATGATGCGCTCGATTGCGGTGCGCCTGGCCGTGACCTTCGCTCTGGTGGCGGCGGTGGTGTTCGCGCTGTCCGGCTTTGCGCTGTACCGGGCGCTGGCCACCACGCTGGAACGCCAGCAGGAAACCGACCTGCGCAGCAAGCTGGAAGTGGCGACGCGGCTGATCAGCCAGGTGCGCAGCGTCGAACGCTGGGACCAGCTGCGCAATACGCTGACCACCATCACCACCACCGACGGCAACACCCGGTTCTGGATCGCCTGCGAGAACACGGCGCTGAACTATGGCTTTTCCACGCCCGAAGGCGGCCATCCGGAATTCGGCACCTCGGTCAAGCTGGTGACGGTGAAGGACAGTCCCTATCCGCTCAAGACCTTGGGCGACACCCTGAAGCCCTTTCCCGACTATCCGGAAATCTACCTGGCGGTGGGCATCAGCACCGAGCCGCAGGCCAGGACGCTGCATGACTTCGCCATTGCACTGACCGTGATTTCCCTGTGCGGCATTGCCTGCGTGGCGATGCTGGGCTACTGGGTATCCGGCTTCGGGCTGCGTCCGCTGGCGCGGCTGTGCGCCGGCGCGCGGGCGCTGAATGCCCGCAACCTGTCGCAGCGGCTGGATGCGCCGGCGGTCAGCGAGCTGGCGCCGCTGACTGCTTCCTTCAACGGCGCGCTGGACCGGCTGGAAGCGGCCTATGCGCAGCTGGAAGGATTCAATGCCGATGTGGCGCATGAACTGCGCACGCCGATCGGCAACATCATCGGCGCCACTCAGGTAGCGCTGACGCGCGAGCGCAGCAAGGCCGAGCTGGAGGAAACCCTGCAGTCCAACCTGGAAGAGCTGGAGCGGCTGCGCGCCATCGTCAACGACATGCTGTTCCTGGCGCGCGCCGACCGCGGCGAAACCGCCAATGGCCTGGCCCAGGCGTCGCTGGCGGCGGAGGTCCACAAGACCATTGAATTCCTGGAGCCGCTGATGGAAGAGAAGTCGCTGGCGGTGGAGACCCTGGGCGACGCGGTGGCGTCGGTCGACCGTGCGCTGTTCCGGCGCGCGATGAGCAACCTGCTGCACAACGCGATCCAGTACAGCCCGCCGGGCAGCCGGCTGCGGGTGGAAATGCGGGAAGAGGCGCGCGGCATCGAAGTGGCGGTGTCCAACCCGGGCGTTGAAATTCCGGGCGAGCATCTGAGCCGGCTGTTCGACCGGTTCTACCGCGCCGATCCGTCGCGCGCCTACAGCCAGGATAACCACGGACTTGGGCTGGCGATCGTGAAAGCCATCGCCAAGATGCACGGGGGCACGGTGTTTGCGCGCAGTACGGGCGGCGTCAATACGATAGGGCTGACGCTGCACGGCGCGGCATGACGGCGCGGCGCCCGGCGAAGCGCGTTCAGTAGCAGTAGGGTGCAATACCCCGAAGGGGCATTGCACCATGCGTGGACCCCGGGTGGAGGTCCTTGATATGATCTTTGCGGTATGGGACCGCGGTGCAATGCCCTTCGGGTATTGCACCCTACTAACTGGCCGGTTGATGCCAGCCAGGCTGGAAATGCGCTAGCCGCGCAGCGGCCCCCGGCGCAGCTCGTTCAGGTCCAGCGCCGACAGCGCCGCCGGTGCGCCTGATTCCTCCGGTTCATCCAGCCCGTCGAGGTCGGCGCGCAGGCGCTCGACCGCGTCGGCCATTCTTTCCACCTGCCTGACCAGATCCGCCGCGTCCATTTTTTCCGGTTCGAGGCGCAGGCAGCACATGAATTCACCGGTAATGCTGTCGAGCGCGAAGGTGGTTCCGACGCTGCGGTCGAGGAACAGGTTGGCTTCCATCAGCAGCTTCAGCTGCGCTGCACAGTCGTCGGGCGCCGGCGCGATGCTGGAGTACAGGTGCAGCACGTCATTGGTGGCGTCGTACTCGAAGTCGATGATGATGGTGCTGTCTAGCTGCATGCGGGCCATGCCGCGGTCGTCCAGGGAGAATTCGGGAAGTTTCGCGAGGGCGCCAAATTCGCGGACGATGTCGTGGGCATGCATGCGGTGTCTCCTTTAATGAATGTCGTGATGACTGTCGTCAGGCTGGGGAGGTGGCTAGAGCGGTCTGGATGACAGGCAAAGGTGAGTAGGCAGCAATCTTCCTGGGTTCCATGGAGACGTGTGAACATGCACAGGCGTCCTGCACACTGCCGCAGCATCAGTCGCCCGGCCTGGCTAATCACCGTTGCCATCAGCGTCACCTTTCTCGAATATTGTCCAGTTGACCGTTATGGCTTGTCCGGCAATGGATAGATCAAGGGCGGCCGCGCATTGGTTCGCTATGCGGTATGCATTGTTGTAATTGGCTTGTCTTGGCTTGTCGAAGAATCCCGCAATGTTTTGGTCTAATTTGGCTTTTATTGCGTGCAAGTCGGGGAAATGCGTTTTCGTTGCGAACTTCACAATTGTTTCATTGATTGTCTGCTCGAATAATTTTTTAAATTCCCCGTCCTCCAGATGTTTTAAAGGTCCAAATAAAGAAGCGGCGGTAATCAGTTCAAAGTTGGATCCTGAAAGAGACGCCAGAAATTTGCTGCAGTCCGATGCCGCTTTACTCAGTTCCGCGCGGTATTTCAATGTAGCCCATATGCGACCCAGGACGGCGGGCAGGGAAACGGACTTGCGTTCGGTGATGCCCTTGATCTCCTTGGGCGTAATGCTTTGCCCGGTCTGCTGCGCCCGAACAGGAAGTGCGTTGCTGCCTTTCGGTTTTTTATCGTTCTCCAGGTGATCCGGCTTTTCCTCCTGTGCGGAGAGAAGACGAAAAAAAGAAGAAAATATGGAAGCCATGTCTTGTTTCTCCGATAGAAAAGGCGTAACCGCAGCGATGAAAGTGAATGAATGACATTGCTTTGCGCTTGCCTGCATGGCGGATTTCGGCGCTGCCAAGATTGAGTAGACAGGCGCATTGAAATGGTTCTTGCGCCGCCGCGATTTGTCCGAAGGTCAGATTCCCTGCACGCTTCGTCGCTAAGCCATGCGCCATGCGCCATGCGCAGGCGACGGCACGCCTGACCGAGGTTTCAATGGGGGCAAATGCCTGCGTGGGGGCTTGGACGTTGCGGCAGCCTTCTGCCTGGGGGAAACCGCCTGGCGCCGGGATGAGCGCCGGCTGCCGGCTTTTATACCGCCATCGGCGCCGTCAGCGGCGCATGGTGGACATAGCCTTCGAGCGAGAAGTCGGATGGCTCGACCTGTTCCAGCCATTGCGGCTCGTAGCGGCCGGTTTGGGCGAAGTCGGGGATGCGGTCGGAAATGACCAGGCGCGGCAGCGGATAAGGCTCGCGCTCCAGCTGTTGCTTCAGCATGTCCACATGGTTTTCATAGATGTGGGCGTCGCCGATGAAGTAGCTGAACCAGCGCGGCTTGTAGCCGGTCAGGCGGCCGATCAGGTGCAGCAGCGCCGCGCCTTCTGCCAGGTTGAATGGCGCGCCCAGGCCGATGTCGTTGCTGCGGATGTACAGGCACAGTGAAATCTCGCGGGTGGCGGCGTTCGGTATCAGCTGGTACAGCAGGTGGCAGGCGGGCAGGGCGATGGCGTCGAGTTCGGCCGGGTTCCAGCCATGGAACAGGATGCGGCGGCTGCCGGGATTCCTGATGATGGTGTCGAGGCAGTCGCGGATCTGGTCCACCGCCTTGTACAGCAGGATCTTGCTGCGGCCTTCGTCCTGCACGCTGGATATGATGCGAAAGCCGCGCTTCTGCGCATCGTCGATCTGGGCGGCGGCATCGGCGTCGAGCAGCTTGTAGGCGGGCCACTGGCGCCACTGCACGCCGTACACCGGGCCGAGGTCGTCCGGGCCTTCGCGGTAAGGGTTGGCCAGCCAGTCGGCGTTTTCATTGGCGTTCTGGTCCCAGACCTTGCAGCCCAGCGCGCGGAAGTCGGCTGCGCTGCGCGAGGCGCGCAGGAAACCGACCAGTTCCCCGACCACGGACTTGAAAGCCAGCTTCTTGGTGGTCACCGCCGGGAAACCTTGGTCCAGGTCGTAGCGCATCATTGCGCCCGGGATGCTGATGGTGCGAATTCCGGTACGGTTATCAGACCAGCTGCCGGTGTCAAGGATGGTGCGTACGAGGTCGAGGTAGGGTTTCATGGCGGCCGTATTTTACCGTAACCCAGCCGCGTGGTTCGATTGCCGCTGCCAGGCGCCTGCGAGGTTTTTAACGGCCAAAAGGGCGTTCACGGCTAGAATGCCCGTCATCCCGTCATCCCGTCATCCTGCATTGTTATTGCCGCCCATGATCTTTTCCAGCCTCAACCATGACCTGCGCGTGCCGCTCGCCGCGGAAGTCCATTCCCGTCCCTTCCTGCACCTGCATGGCGCCGAGGCGATCACCCACCTGGCGGTCTATGCCGGCAACGGCAAGCCCGCCGGCGCCGCCAACAGCGCGATCCAGCATGGGTTCCTGTCCAGCCTGTGCGCCCATTTCGGCGTGGCCGCGCCGGCTACCGAGGCCAAGTTCTTCTTTCACGACTTCGGCCGCTTCCGCCTGAAATGGGAATGCCACACCGAATTTGCGACCTATACCTTCGCCCAGCGGCATGACGCCGCCCCGGCCATCGAGGAAGCATTCGACCGGATGCCGCTGCAGCATGCGCCGCAGCAGTGGCTGGCCAGCCTGCAGGGCAAGATCATGGTGGCGACCCACGTTGCGCTGGACGGCTCGGACGCGCCGCCGCAGGAATATGCGCGGCGGCTGCGCCGGGTATTCGAAGGCAATCTGCTGGTGGGCAGCCGGGTGCTGCATGATGCCGAGCTGTGGACCGATTTCCTGATCCAGGCCGACGGCTTCTCGCGCATGGTGGTGCGCGACGTCGGGCTGATGGAGCAGCAGGCCGGGCGCCTGGTGCAGCGGGTGCTGGAAATAGAGACCTACCGGATGATGTGCCTGCTGGGCCTGCCGCATGCGCATGCGGCCACGCCGGCGCTCAATGCGATCGAGGGCGAACTGGCCGAGCTGACCGCGGCCATGGTGGCGACCGACGACCGCCGGGACAGCGACAGCCATGACGACGAGCAGGAACTGCTGGGCAAGATCACCCGGCTTGCGGCGCGGCTGGAAAAGCTGGCGGTGGATGACAGTTACCGGTTTTCCGCGTCGCAGGCCTATTTCCGTCTGGTGCAGTCGCGCATCGAGGAATTGCGGGAAGAGCGGATGGAAGGCTTTCCCACGGTGGAGGAATTCATGGACCGGCGGCTCACGCCGGCGGTCAGCACCTGCGCCGCCATCGCCAGCCGGCAGGAGGCGCTGGCGCGCCGGATCGCCCAGACCAACGACCTGCTGCGCACCCGGGTCGGCATCGTGCAGGAGCGCCAGAACCGGCAGATCCTGCAATCGATGAACCGGCGCGCGGCGCAGCAGCTGAAGCTGCAGCAGGCGGTGGAAGGCCTGTCGGTGGCGGCGATTTCCTACTATGTGATCGGCCTTTTGGGCTATGCCGGCAAGGCGGCCAAGGCGGCCGGCTGGCCGGTCAACCCCGACCTGCTGACCGGACTGCTGGTGCCGGTGGTGGCGGCCGGCGTCTGGCTCGGGCTGCGCCGCATGCACCGGCGCATGCATGGCGGCTGACGGAAGGCCGAGGGGCGTCGTCCCGTCTCGCGCTACAGCCGCTGGCGCAGGATGTCCCTCGCCGTCCGGGCGAAAAAGCAGGCATGCGGCGCGTCGCCGTGCTGTGCGAGAAAGTCGGCCAGGTCGTCATCGATGCGTACCACTGCCTCCGGCCGCAGGATCATTGCCCTGGACGCGAACCAGGCGGCGCGCGCGGCCAGCATGCGCCGCACCTTGTGGCGCAGCGCATCGTTGTCCGCATAATGCAGCAGCAGGCCGGCCGCATCCTCATCCAGCATGACCAGCTGATCGGCGAAGCGGTCGTCATCCGGCTCTCTGGCGCTGCCGGCCAGGCGCAGCATCGCCAGTCCGGCGTGGACCATGGCGCCGTCCAGAAACACGAGGTGGATTTTTTCGATCAGCCGGCTGGCCAGCCTGCCTGGGCCGAACCGCCGCTTGAACGGCGAGAACAGCGATGCCTGAAGGGACTTGTCTGTTTCCACACTGTTCTCCGGTAAAGTCGTTCCGATAATCGGATTCGTTACCGGAAAACAGTTCAGGTTCAGAACATGTGCGATCGAGGTAGGCGGCAGCCGGCGCCGTCCGGCAATCTTGCAGCGACCCGAGCCTAGCCCAGATTGAATTGCAGCGCCGCCAGTCCGGCATACAGCCCGCCGCGGGCCACCAGTTCGGCATGGGTGCCGGTCTCCACCAGCCGGCCATGTTCCATCACCAGTATGCGGTCGGCGCGCTGCACGGTGGCGAGGCGATGGGCGATGACCAGGGTGGTGCGGTTCTGCATGGCTGTTTCAAGCGCACCCTGCACCAGCCGTTCCGATTCGGCATCCAGCGCGCTGGTGGCTTCGTCCAGCAGCAGCAGCGGCGGGTTTTTCAGCAGGGCGCGGGCGATCGCAATGCGCTGGCGCTGGCCGCCGGACAGGCGCACGCCCCGGTCGCCGAGGAAGGTGTGATAGCCCTCGGGCATGCGCTCGATGAATTCATGGGCGGCCGCCATCCTGGCCGCACTGACCACTTCCGCGTCGCTGGCGCCGTCGCGGCCATAGCGGATGTTGTCCATCGCATTGGCCGAGAACACCACCGTGTCCTGCGGCACGATGCCGATCGCGCCGCGCAGCGCATGCAGGTCGAGCCGGCGGATGTCGACGCCGTTGAGCAGGATGCTGCCCTGCTGCGGATCGTAGAAGCGCAGCAGCAGCTGAAACAGCGTGGTCTTGCCGGCGCCGGACGGGCCGACGATGGCCACCGTCTCGCCGGGCGCAATGTCGACCGACAGCGCGGCGATGGACGGCGACTGCGGCCGGGAAGGATAGTGGAAGCCGACCTCGAGCAGCGACAGCGCGGCGCCGCCGGCGCTGCAGGTGCCGGGCGCCGCCGGCTGCGCGGGCGAACGGATGGGCGACTGCTCGGCCAGCAGTTCCAGCAGCCGCTCGGTAGCGCCGGCGGCGCGCTGCGCCTCGCCCAGCACTTCCGACAGCGCCGCGATCGCGCCGGCCACGATGGTGGCGTAGAGGATGAACTGGCCGAGCTGGCCGGCGCTCATCGTGCCTTCGATCACCGCATGGGCGCCCAGCCACAGCACGAACACGATGGCGCCGAACACTAGCAGGATGGCCACCACCGTCAGCAGCGAGCGGGCGCGGATGCGCCGCAGCGCGGTCTGGAAGGCGTCTTCCACCGCCGCGCCGAAGCGGCGCGCTTCCTGCGCCTCGTGGGTATAGGCCTGCACGATGCCGACCGCGTTGAGCATCTCGCCGGCCAGCGCCGAGGCGTCGGCGATCCGGTCCTGCGACTGGCGCGACAGCTTCCTGACGCGGCGGCCGAACAGCACGATGGGCAGCACCACAGCCAGCAGCGTGACCAGGATGATGGAGGAGAGCTTGACGCTGGTGATGAACAGCATGGTCATGCCGCCGGCGAACAGCAGCGCATTGCGCAGCGCCATCGAGATGCTGGTGCCGACCACCGCCTGGATCAGCGTGGTGTCGGCCGTCAGCCGCGACAGCACTTCGCCGGAGCGGGTGGTTTCGAAGAACTGCGGGCTTTGCGTCACCACATGGGCATAGACCGCGCTGCGCAGGTCGGCGGTGACCCGCTCGCCCAGCCAGGACACCAGGTAGAAGCGGGCCGCCGTCGCCACCGCCAGCACGCAGGCCACGCCGAACAGCGCCAGGAAATAGAAGTTGATGTGGCGCGCGCCGGCGCCGGTGACATTCGACACGAAGCCGAGGTCGATCAGCTGGCGGAAGGCGACCGGTATCGCCAGCGTGGCGCCGGCTGCCACCAGCAGCGCGACGCCGGCCAGCAGGAAGCGCTTGCGGTACGGCGCCATGAAAGGCAGCAGCCCGGCCAGGGTGGCAAGGGTGGAGCGGCGCTGGATGACATCCTGCTTCATGGTGTTCTCATTGGTTGGTGGTCATAGTTTCAGGGCTTCCACATAGCCGGTCAGTTCGAGGTAGCCGCGCCCGGCGCGCCGTCCGTCGCGCTCCACCGTCACCGCGCCTTCCCAGTAGACCGAGCCGGTCGAGGCGCGCGAGTCGAGTTCCTGGTCGTCCTGCAGCGGCTTGAGCAGCCAGCGGATGTCGCCGGTGCGGATCTCGATCTGTACCGGATAGCTGGCATTGGTGCGCGGCGAGCGCCAGGTGCGCTGCGGGCTGAAGCTGACCTGGTCGGGCGTGTAGTGGGTGACGCGGCCGGCGGCGTCGCGCACGGTGGCATAGGCCCACAGCTTCCTGCCGTCCTTGCCGCGGATCTGGAAGGCCATCAGCGCCGAGCCGTCGTCGAGATTGACGCCGGTCCAGTCCCAGCCCTGGGCATCCGGGTCGAGATAGCTGCTCGACCACTCCCGGTCCAGCCAGGCGCTGCCCGTCACCGCCACCGGCTTGCCGTGGCGGCTGACGCTGCCGCTGACCTTGAGCTGCGGCTCGCTGTAGTAGCGGCTGGCCTGCTCCGGCCGCGGGCCTTTTTTCGAGAAGCCGGCATCGCCCTGCGGCATCACCGGCTGGGTTGGCGTAAGGGTCAGGTCGAGCGCGAAGTCGGCGCCATTGACGCGGGTGTGGTAGACGCCGTTGGCGTCGCGCCTGAAGTTCCAGCGCTCCAGCGTGACATCGGCATCTCCGGTCTTTGCCCCGGCCAGGCCAAAGCCGGCACGGGCTGCCTTCTGGTCATGCAGCAGCCGGCCCTCGGCCGGGTCGGACAGCGCGGCATGGGCAATGATCAGCTGGTCCGGCGCGAACTTGCTGGGATTGGCCCGGTCGTGCTCGGTGGCGGCGCGGAAGAAGGTGACCTGGAAGCCCAGCGGCTTGCCGTCCGGCGTGCTGAGCCAGCCGGTGGCGTACCACCATTCGGTGCGGTAGTCCGGATGGGCGCCATGGTCGCGCGGGAAGTTCAGCGGCACGCCGGGCTCGACCTTCGCAAAGGTAGGCGGCGCGGCCGGCGCCTGCGCCTGCAGCAGGAGCAGCAGGCAGAAAAACAAGGCTTTCAGCATTGCCGGCATTACCAGTCCTCCCTGACGGCGCGCACCGCATCGCCCGACACCGCCTGGCGGCCGGCCACCAGCGCGGTGGCCGCGGCCGAGGCCAGGAGCGCCGCCGCCGCCGTGGCCAGCGTCGGCCATGGCATGTGCAGCTGCATGGTCCAGTGGAAGGATTGCGGATTGACGATGAATACCAGAATCAGGCTGATGCACCAGCCCAGCAGGAAACCGACCGCGATGCCGGCCGCGGTCAGCAGCGCGCCTTCGGTGGCAAGCATGGCCAGCACCTGCCGGCGCGTCACGCCGATATGGCGCAGCATGCCGAACTCCCTGGCGCGCGCCATGGTCTGCGCCGAGAAGGTGGCGGCCACGCCGAACAGGCCGATGATGATGGCCACCGCTTCGAGCAGATAGGTGATGGCGAAGCTGCGGTCGAAGATCTTCAGGCTGAGCGCGCGGATCTCGCCCGGCTCGGCCAGTTCCAGCGCCGCGCCGAAGGGCAGGGCGCGCACCGCGGCGGCGACATCGCTTGCCCGCGCTTGTGGCTTCAGCCAGAGCGCGGCGTCGTTCACCGTCATGTCGCCGGTCAGCGCCTGGTAGTCGGACAGCCGCATCTGGATCGCGCCGCTCTGGCGCGCATAGTCGCGCCAGACGCCGGCCACCAGCAGCGGCTGCGGGCTGCCCGAGATCGGCAGCGTGATGGTGCTGCCGACCCGGTAGCCATACAGGTCGACCATGGCTTCCGATACCCATACCGGCCGCGCGGTGCCGGCGTCCACCGAGGGCCCGGTCAACGGCAGGGTGCGGCCGGGGTCGGCGGCGTCGATCGGGCGGGCAATCAGCGCCACGCTTGGCTGGGCCGGGTCCAGCGCCAGCGGCGTCACCCGCTGGAAGTCGGCGCGCAGCACGCCGGGCAGGGCGGCGATGCGGCGCTGCTGATCAGGGCCGAGGCCGCCGGCATCGGCCGCGGCCGGGCTGCGCACGTACAGGTCGGCCGACAGGATATGGCGCAGCCAGTCGTCGACCGAGACCCGGAAGCTGGCCACCATGATGGCCATCGCCACCATCAGCGCAAAGCTCGACAGCACGCCGCCGAGCGCGATCGACGCCTGGTTAGGCGCATTGGCCAGGCGCGCCAGCGCCAGCGTGCCGACCGCGCCGCGTCTGGCGCGCAAGCCGGCGGCGGCGTTGAACACCCAGGCGGCGAAGCGCGGCATCAGCGCAATGCCGCCGATCAGCAGCAGCGCCACCGCCAGGTAGCCAAAGATGGGCAGGCCATGCACCGGCGGCAGCCGGGTCAGCGCCGCGCCCAGCAGCAGGCAGGCCAGCGCCGGCCAGGGTCGGGCCAGGCGCGCCAGCGCCACGTCCTCGCTGCCGGCCTTCAATGCCGGCGCCGGCCGCGCCCGCGCCGCCTCCCAGGCAGGGCTGGCGCTGCCCAGGATCGCAATGCCGGAACCGGCCAGGAAGAACACCAGCGCCGCCAGCGGCTGGAAGCGCACGCTCGGCTGCACGCCGGGGAAGTAGCCGCCGCCCAGGTCGCCGCCGAAGGCGCGCAGCGCCAGCGCCGCCAATGCATAGCCGAGGAGCAGGCCCAGCAGCGAGCCGGCCACGCCCAGCAGGGCGCCTTCGGCCAGCACCTGGGCCAGCACCTGGCGCCGGCTGCTGCCCAGAACGCGCAGCAGCGCGAACTGCTGGCGCCGCCGGATCACCGACAGCGCCTGGGTCGAGAACACCAGGAACGCGCCCGTAAACAGCGCCACCAGCGCCAGCACGTTCAGGTTGACCCGGTAGGCGCGCGACATGTTGTTGCTGCGCGCCTCCTGGTCCTCGGTCTCGGTCACCAGCAGCGCCGCGCCCAGCTCGCGCTGCAGGCCGGCGCGGAATGCCTGGCGGTCGATGCCGGGCGCAAGCTTCAGTTCGATGCGCGACAGCTTGCCCAGCCGGTCGAAGCGCCATTGCGCCGCGGCGATGTCCATCACCGCGATGCGCTGCCCGGAACGGGCCCGCACCAGGCCGCCGGCCACCCGCAGCCGGATGTCGGCGGTGCCCGAGCGCAGCGTCAGCATGTCGCCCGCCTTGACCTCCAGCCAGGCCATCGCGGCCGGCGACAGGAAAATCGTGTCGTCCATCAGGGTGTCGAAGGCGCGGCCAGGCTGCGGCACGCCGACCAGGTCGGGCGCGATGGCCGCGGCGCGGAACACGTCCACGCCGAGGATCTTCAGCGTGCCCTGATGCTGCGGCACGGTGGCATCGACTTCCAGCACCGGGCTGGCGAGCGTCACGCCTTCCCGCTGCGCCAGCCGGGGGAAGAGCGCTTCGTCGAAGGTGGCCTGGGCGCCGCGCACCTGCAGGTCCGACACGCCCGAGACGCTCTTGACGGCGGCGGTGAATTCATTGAAGGCGGCGGCATTGATCAGGTGGATCGCAAAGCCCAGCGCCACGCCGAGCGCGATCGCGCCCATGGCCACCAGCGCGCGCACCGGATGCATGCGCCATTCGCCGGCCAGCAGCCAGCGGGCAAGCAGCGCATTCATGCCGCGGCGCCGGCGGCCGCCGGATGCAGGCCGTCGCGCGTGAGCAGCAGCACCCGGTCGGCGCTGGCCGCCGCGGCATGGGAGTGGGTGACCATGATGGCGGACGCGCCGCTGGCCTTGATCTCCTCGCGCAGCAGCCGCAGCACGTCATGCGCGGTGTCGGGGTCGAGATTGCCGGTGGGCTCGTCGGCCAGCAGCAGCCGCGGCCGGTGCGCCAGCGCGCGCGCCATCGCCACCCGCTGCAGTTCGCCGCCGGAGAGCTGGCGCGGAAAGTTGGCGCCGCGCCCGCCCAGCCCCACCGCTGCCAGCAGTTCGGCGGCGCGCGCCAGCGGCAGCCGGTTCAGCAGCAGCGGCAGGGCGACATTCTGTTCCAGCGTCAGGTGCGGCAGGATATGGAAGGCCTGGAAGATGAAGCCGAGCTTCTGCCGTCGCAGCAGCGTGGCGGCGTCGTCATCCAGGCCGGACATGGCCACGCCGTCGATCAGCAGCTCGCCGCCGTCGGCATGGTCGAGGCCGGCGATCAGGTTGAGCAGGGTCGACTTGCCGACCCCGGACTCGCCCATCACCGCGACATACTCGCCGGGCGCCAGCGTGAAGTCGAGGCTGGAAAGGACGATGCGGTCGCCATAGCGCTTGTGCAGGCCGCGGCATTCGAGCGCGGGCGGTGTGTCGTCGCGCTTCATGGCGCGCCGCGTCGGGACATGCCCGGGAACTGCCGAGTGGTCATGAGCAGAGGATGGATGGATGCGATAAACTCCGCCAGTTTAGTGGAAGCGGCGCGATGCCGCTGACAGCATGGCCGCCGGCAAGACCTTTCCAACAAGATCACACATTCCAGGAGTTAGCATGGACAGACGTTCCTTTCTGAAAACGGGCCTCGCCCTGTCCGCTGCGGGTATCGCGCCCGTCGGCTTCGCCGCGGCCGGGGAAAGCCCCTGGCGCACCTTCGAGGTGACCACCCGGGTCGAGCTGCTGGAAGGCGGCCCGTCGCGCATCTGGATTCCGGCGCCGTCGGTCGACACCGATTACCAGAAGCTGGTCGATACCCGCTACAGCAGTCCCAACGGCACGGTGCAATTGGTGCAGGACCCGGTGTATGGCGCCGGCATCGTTGCCGCGCAGTTCGGCGGCGGCGTGCGGCCGGTGCTGGAAGCCACCAGCCGCTTCGCCACCCGCGACCGCGCGGTCAGTCTCGATGGCCCCGGCAGCGGCGCCGTGCTGTCCGACGCCGAGCGCGCCAAGTACCTGGCGCCTACCGAGTTGCTGCCGACCGATGGCATCGTCAGGACTACCGCGCTGGACATCACGAAGAACGCCAGGACCGATCTCGACCGCGCCCATGCGGTGTATGAATGGATCGTCGATAACACCCAGCGCGACCCCAAGGTGCGCGGCTGCGGCGTCGGCGACATCCGCGCCATGCTGGAATCGAACAACCTCGGCGGCAAGTGCGGCGACTTGAATGCGCTGTTCGTCGGCCTGATGCGCGCCGTCGGCGTGCCGGCGCGCGATGTGTACGGCATCCGCGTGGCCGATTCGAAGCTGGGCTACAAGTCGCTGGGCAAGTCGGGCGACATTTCCAAGGCGCAGCACTGCCGCGCCGAATTCTGGCTGGCGGGCCATGGCTGGGTGCCGGTCGATCCGGCCGACGTGCGCAAGGTGGTGCTGGAAGAAAACGGCGGCCTGCCATTGAACGATGCCAAGGTCGAAGCGGCGCGCAAGCGCCTGTTCGGCTCATGGGAAATGAACTGGCTGGCCTACAACTATGCGCACGACGTGAAGCTGCCCGGCGCGGCGCGCGGCCCGGTCGGGTTCTTCATGTACCCGAATGCGGAAGTGGCGGAGATGGGCCGGGTATCGCGCATCGACAGCCTCGACCCGGAAAATTTCCGCTACACCATCACCGCGCGCGAGATCATTGTTTGACCGCATGAAGACCCTATCCCGATGATGCTTCAATTGAAAAGTTGCGCCTGCGCGCTGCTGTCACTGCCGCTGATGCTGGCGGCAGGCGCCCATGCCAGCGAATGGAAGGCGTTTTCCACTGAAGGCGGGCAGGCGAGCGCGCCGCTGGTGCTGCCGGACCTGTCCGGCCGGGAAGTCGATCTGGCCTCGTTCAAGGGCGAGGTGGTGCTGGTCAACTTCTGGGCCACCTGGTGCGAGCCGTGCAGGGAAGAAATGCCGTCACTGCAGCGCCTGGAAAAGAAACTGGCCGGCAAGCCGTTCCGGGTGGTGGCTGTCAATATCGGCGAAGGCGCGCCGCGCATCCGGCAGTTCCTGGAGCGCACGCCGGTGTCCTTCACCATGCTGCGCGACGCCGAATCGGAAGTCATGAAGGCATGGCGGGTGCGCATGCTGCCGGCCAGCTTCCTGGTCGACCGCCGCGGCATGCTGCGCTACCAGCTGATCGGCGAAGCCGACTATGACGACCCGAAACAGCAGGCCCCGATACTCGAACTCTTGAAATAGAACAGGACCCGACATTGGCAGACCTTATCCCTACCCGCGATACCCAAGCCAATGTCATCCGCGACGAGCTGATGGCCGGGCTCTCCGCGCCACAGGCGATGGCTTCACCCAAGTACCTGTACGACGCGCTCGGCTCGAAACTGTTCGAAGCCATCTGCGAACTGCCCGAGTACTATCCGACCCGCACCGAGGCCGCGATCCTGGCGCGGCATGGCGCCGACATCGCCGAGTCGGTCGGTCGCGGCGTCACCCTGATCGACCTGGGCGCGGGCAACTGCGCCAAGGCGGCGCGGCTGTTTCCCTTGCTGTCGCCGGCGCAGTATGTGCCGATCGACATCTCGGCCGACTTCCTGCATGACGCCGTGCAGCAGTTGCGGCAGCGCTTTGCGCAGATCGACATGCTGCCGCTGGGCATGGACTTTTCCGCCACGCTGGCGCTGCCGCAGGAGGTGGGGCGGTCGCGCCGGCTGTTCTTCTATCCGGGTTCCTCGATCGGCAATTTCCATCCGGACGAGGCGCTGGCTTTCCTGCGCCGGCTGCGCGCGGCCGATGGCGAACTGCTGATCGGCATCGACCTGGTGAAGGACCATGCGGTGCTGGACGCGGCCTATGACGACGCGCTTGGCGTCACCGCCAGCTTCAACCTGAACCTGCTGAACCACCTGAACCGGCTGCTTCAGGCCGATTTCAAGCTGCGCGAATGGCGCCATCGCGGCTTCTTCAATGCCGCGCTGTCGCGCATCGAGATGCACCTGGAAGCGCGGCATGCGCTGACGGTGCGCTGGCGCGGCGGCGAGCGGCGCTTCGCCGAAGGCGAGCGCATCCATACCGAGAACAGCTACAAGTACACGCCCGACAGCTTTGCCGCGCTGCTGCGCGAGGCAGGCTACCGGCTGGCGCAATCGTGGACCGACGAGGCCGGCTGGTTCATGGTCTGCCATGCGCGCCGCGGCGACGTGTAGGCAGACAAGGAGAACAGCATGAGCGACCCGCTACTGCAGCGCGAGCACACCACGCCAGCCGCGCTGCGCCAGCGTTTCAACGCGGTGCGGCGGCGCTCGGTGAGCCTGTCCGAACCGCTGTCGGAAGAAGACTGCTGCGTGCAGTCGATGCCCGACGCCAGCCCGGTCAAGTGGCACCTGGCGCATACCACCTGGTTCTTCGAGACCTTCCTGCTCGAGCCGCATGAGCAGGGCTTCGCGCCGCATCATCCGGCCTTCCGGATGCTGTACAACTCCTATTACAACGGCGTCGGCGAGCGTCATGCGCGGGCGCAGCGCGGCCTGATCACCCGGCCCTCGTTCGACGAGGTGCTGGCATACCGGCATGCGGTCGACGCCCGGATGGGCGCGCTGCTCGGGGCCGGCAAGCCGGAGGTGGTGGCGCTGGTCGAACTCGGCCTGCAGCATGAAGAGCAGCACCAGGAACTGCTGCTGACCGACGTCAAGCATCTGCTGTCGATGAACCCCCTGCTGCCGGCGTATGCCGGCAGTCCCTTGCCGCCCGCGCCTGCCGCGCCGGCGCTGCGCTGGGTGGAGTTCGACGGCGGCGTGGTGGAGATCGGCCATGCCGGCGACGGCCACTGCTTCGATAATGAATTGCCGCGCCACCGTCATTTCGTCGAGCCCTACCGGCTGGCGTCGCGGCTGGCCACCAACGGCGACTACCTTGCCTTCCTGCGCGACGGCGGCTATGGCGATCCGTCATTGTGGATGTCCGAAGGCTGGGACTGGGTGATGCGCGAAGGACTGCGCCATCCGCTGTACTGGCATGAGCGGGACGGCCAGTGGCATGAATTCACGCTGCACGGCCTGCAGCCGCTGGACCTGCAGCGGCCGCTCACCCATCTTTCCTGGTTCGAGGCCGATGCCTATGCGCGCTGGGCCGGCGCGCGCCTGCCGACCGAGGCGGAATGGGAGCATGCGGCGCGCGATGCCACCGACGCCGCGGCGCGCGCGCTGCATCCGGCCGCGCGGGGCGACGGCGTCCTGTCAGACCTGTTCGGCGCCTGCTGGCAATGGACATCCAGCAGCTACGGGCCTTATCCGGGCTATCTGTCGCAAGCCGGCGCGCTGGGCGAGTACAACGGCAAGTTCATGTCCAACCAGTACGTTCTGCGCGGCTCGTCCTGCGCCACGCCGGCAGGCCATGCGCGGCCGAGCTACCGCAACTTCTTTCCGGCGACGGCGCGCTGGCAGTTCAGCGGCGTCAGGCTGGCGCGCTCCTGAGCGATGCTTCGCAACTAGCCAGGCATGTTCAGACAGCGTCCTTCCAGTGCGCTGCCGCGCGTTGTTCTAGCGCAGACCTTTCTTCTGCAGGCCAGACTGACGACAGATAGGCGTTGAGCAGCGGCCTGCCTTCGCTGGCAGGCAGCGCGAGCAGCAGTGGCAGCAGCGCGGCCTGTATGGCTTGACGTTGCTCTGGTTGGTAGGACTGGCGGTAGACATGCTTGAGCCATGAAGAAAATGCCTTGCCCCGCGAGTCACTCGGCAATCCCATGACTGCGGAAAGCAGGCGCATGCTGCATTGCGCCTTTTCCTGATCGGACAGACGGTTATTGGAAAACCTGAAAAAAATGGTGCTGCCGCATAACTGTTTGAGCCGATCAGCCCGGTGCTGGACTGGAAGGGTTTCCACGGCATCCAGCAACAATGCCCATCCATCCATGCGCGACACACAGCCGGGCTGCATAAGGGCATAGAGATCGGGGTATGACTCCTGAAGGCCTGGATAATCGCGCTCGAGCCGTTCATTTCTTTCCTGTTGCAGCGTTGATCGCGTGATGCCCATCGTCTGCGGATCAGGAAAGTGCGTCAGCCCGCTCACAGCGGCTTCCAGCACGCTGGAGCGCAATCCGTCCGGGAGCCTGCGCGCTGCTTCAACCGTGCTGGCAAACAGCACGTCGTAATGCGCGAAGGACATGTATTGATACTCCAGCAGGCGGACCAGCACATGCGCGCCTACGGCATCGGGAAATGCAGCCAGGCCAGCGAGCAGCCGCTGGTTGCGTGCCGGGCTGTGGTGCGGAACGTCGATGCCGTTTTGCAGCAGGTCGCCAAGCGCGGTTTTTTGTTGTTCCACCGATACCCGGTCATTGTCGCGGCTGACGTCGGCCGCCGCCGTCATCAGGGAGCATACCCAGTCGTCGGCATGGCGAGCGTCCGTGATATGAAGGCCGGGCAGTTTCCACTGCAACAGGGAAGCGGCGCTATCCGCCGGCGGCAGGCTACGCAGGAAAGCCAGTGCCTGCTTCAGAAAGCGCCCATACAGTTCTGTCCTGAACAGGCTTCCCGGGGGAAGCATATCTCCCAGGGGGCGGTATTCCTGATAGGCGCCGTTCATGCCAGCAAGCAGCTTGCCGGCCATATCCGGGGCGACATTCGCAAGGAGATGGATCAACTCGCTGCATTTGGCATCGAAGCGCTGCACGTAACCAGGTTGTTCGGCGGAATCGACCTCCGCGGGTTTCACCAACGGGTAAGAACCGGCCTTGCGAAGCGGCGCCGGGTTAAGGCCCAAGGCAAACAGGTCGTAGAGCAGCTTGAGTTCTGGCTGGGCCTGGCTCAGTTGCAGGGCTGCCTGCGCGGTGGCGACGATCAGGGCCGGTGTTAGGCCAGCCTCGGCCTTCCTGGCGCAATTAAGCAGGATGTCCCGCATCCAGTAGATCTGCGATTTCGGTGGCAGATGCGCCATGGCCTGGTAGAGGCACTGGAAGCGATGGATGCTGTGCCTGGGGCCGCGTTCGAATACCTGTTTCAGCATGCTTTCGACAAGATCGCCGAAAACGTCCCCGTACTCTTCGTTGCGCTTCCAGTAAAAATCGCCATGTTCTGGTGGAATCATCCGCAGCAGGCTGATCGCCATCCTGTCCCCCTCTTCGACATCATCCAGGAGAACGGGCATGACCAAGGCCTTTCCCAATAGCAGTACCTGCTCCTCCACCGGCAGTTGCTGCATCGGCATGGACTGAAGGCACTCATGCAAGCCCCACAGCAGCGCATGCTTGTTGTGCGCCATCTGCTTGTCGTCGGCGGGACCACCGAAGAGACCCGGATAAGCCTGATCTCGCCTGCAGACGCCGATACGCCACAGGGTGTGGCGTATGGCCTTGGTGCTGTAAACAGATCGCAGCCGCATGCACATGGAGAGAAAAGCCTGCACCCTCTCCGGGAACTCGGGGCCGCTTTCACCGGATATCTCGGGTTCCAGAATGATGGCCAGTTCACACTGCGCCGCGCATGGCTGCAATGCGCCGACACGCCTGGCCATATCCACAAATTGCTGTTTCGTGGTGCAAAACAGGCTGGTCCAATAGTTCGCCAAGAGGTTGAGCAGTGCCGCTGGCTGCTCGTCGCGGTCCAGGTGCTGCAGGCTGGCCAGAAGAATGTCTATATGCGGCGTGATCGCCGTTCCGGAAAAATGATGATGCAGCGTGGCGGTGACGCGCAGAAACAGTTCCAGGCGATGTGCCGGATTGATCTGCGCCAGCTCGTACAGCGTTTCCATGCAGCCGTGGAGCGCCGTCGCCCGCAGGCCCTGGCTGGCATTCTCCAGCATGCGATAGAGCCGTAGCGGCGCCATATGCGGCTTCATTCGTTGCGCAAAGACGCGGCTCACGCAGGCGAGACTGGTCATGGCACGCCCCTCACGCAGGGAAATATGGTTCACCACGATCAGGCTGAAGATGTCCGGCGGCACCTCGTCAAGCGGGCTTGGGGTATAAGTTCGACTGGCTGATGCGGGAGGGGAAGTGTGCATGGCGGGTCTCTGGTCAACGATAAGCGACCTTGGTCGCAGACTCGACCGCTTGGTTCAGTGCGGCCGGGCAGAGGGTCTGCTGACGTTGACGCAGGTCGCTTCGGTTCGCGGCGCACAGGGTGGATGCGACCGGCCGCTCCTACAATGCAAGCGACAGGCAAGGACAGATCCGCAGGACGATCAAGGAGACCACGATGCTGATGAGCGATGAGGAATACTTCCGCAGCTGCGTTGCCAGGGAACGGCAACTGGCCCATCTGCTGGGCCACAAGGTGGAAGAGTTTTACGAGGATGCCGGCACGCTGTGGGACGGCACCACCGCCATGCCGAAATGGACCCGCGACTGGGCCGCCTGCGCGCCATTGATCGCCGAGTACGAAATCGATATCCGCTTCGACCGCGAGGCCGGCGCTTCACATGCCCATTGCGTGCATGCGGGGCCGGTGTCGGTGCACCTGGATGACTATCCGGATCGCCAGCATGCGCTGATGTATGCGGTGGTGAAGGCGGTGGTGCACATGCTGGAACACCGCAAGCCGCGGCACTGAACGCGCGGTGGCTTGCGGCGACGGGGATCAGTAGCCGTAGCGCTTGGCCACTTCGTTGCCGACATAGCCGCCGCCGATGACGCCGGCGACGGTCGCCAGTTTCTTGCCGTTGCCGCCGCCCACCTGGTTGCCCAGCACGCCGCCGAGCACGGCGCCGGCCGCAATGCCGACCGGGCTGATCTGCGGCGCCGGCTGCTGGTAGGAAGGCTGCTGCGGCGGGGCTGGCTGATAGGCCGGCTGGTAGGCGGGCTGCTGATACGCCGGTTGCTGGTAACTGCCGGCCTGGGCGTAGCGCTGGGTGCTGGCATGCTGCACGGCCGGTTTGACCACGGCCTTTTTCGCCACCGGCTGCGGCGCAGGCCTGGCTTCCGGCTCGGGCGCCACGGCCTTTTCCACCACGGGCGCGGCGCTGGCAACGTGCTTCGCCTCCCCATGCGAGTCGGGCAGCAAGCCGGTCATCGCCGCCACGCCCACCAGGCTCGCCAGCATGACCGACGCAGCGGCGCCGGCCATCAGGGGGTGGATCTTGTTGGTGGTCTGTACTGTCTGCATCATCGCTCCTGGTCTGCACCGAAGTTCGGTATGAGCACAGATTACCGATGAGCGGACTCAGTTGATAGACGGAGACTGTTTCATTTGTGAAAACTTGTAACCGGACAGCGCCGGCGCCGGGGCGGCGCCGGCCTCAGTCGCGGCGCCGGTTCTTGTCGATGATCGCGTACAGGATCAGGCCGTAGGCCAGCAGGCGCACCAGATAGTAGGCCGGCGTGTCCTCGCGCCAGGCCGGCATCGCGCCCAGCAGCACCCGGTTGACCGCCTCGATCCAGAACGACAGGCCGAACAGCAGGAAGAACCTGTCGCGGGTGACGCGCCAGAAGCGCAGGAAAAAACAGCCGATCACGAATGACAGCGCCGCAATGGCGCCGATGGTCATCAGGCTGGTGCTGGTGTATTCATTCATCCGTGATCAGTCCATAGAGCAGCGGCAGCAGCGCGACTAGCCCGGAACCCAGGCGCAGCGGGAGCAGGTCGACATTGGGGAAGAACAGCTTGTCCATCATCAGCGCGACATTCGACAGCGTGAGGCCAGTAAAGCACAGCGCGCTCCACATCAGCAGGCGGTAGCGGCTGGCGCGGTAGCCGCGCCACAGCAGCACGGCCGACAGCAGCGAGGTCAGCCCGCACAAACCATAGATGATCGTCTGGATCATGGCTTTTTCTTCCCCCACTTGAATGCGTCGGCAAATTCCTGGATCCGGGAATGGCGCCGGGTGCCTGCATGGATCATGTTGGTGACTTCAATCAGGTTCTGGCTGTAGTAACGCTCCAGGCTGCCCACCAGCGCATCGAGTTCCTCGGTGGCGGGCTGGTAGCGCCAGGCCGGCGCGGCGGCGTCGGCCTGGGGGCAGATATGCGCCGCCGCCAGGTCGGCGAGCAGGGCGGCAGCGCGCTCGCTGGGCAGGTACAGCCGCTGCGCCAGCCGGGCGGCGTCCCAGCGCCCGGCCTCGCGACGCATCAGCAGGATCGCTTCCAGGTGCGGAATCGACGGAATCGAAAAGATGAACCGCCGCAGGTCGTCTGTCAGTACTTCCTGCTTCATCCGTTCACAACAGTATTCATGCAGGAGGCAATCGCTTCGCGCAGCCGTTCCGGCGGCACCGGCTTGACCAGGTGCAGGTCGAAGCCCGCCTGCAGCGCCCGCTGCTGGTCTTCATGCAGGCCGTAGCCGGTCAAGGCGACCAGCCTGATGTGGCAGGTTGCCGGGTTGGCGCGCATGCGGCGCGCCACTTCATAGCCATCCATGCCGGGCAGGCCAATGTCGACCAGCGCAATGTCGGGCCGGTGCGCCAGCGCCAGTTCCAGGCCTTCCGCACCATCGGCCGCCTGCAGCACGCGGGTGCCGAAGGAGTCCAGCAGCATGGCCATCATTTCACGGCCATCCGCATTGTCTTCCACGATCAGGGCACTGCATTCGGCCTGCGCCGCCTTCCTTGCGCCGGCGGGCGCCAGCGCGTCCGACGGCGCCTCCACCCGTGGCAGGCGCAGCGTGAAACGGCTGCCGCAGCCAGCGCCCTCGCTATGGGCTTCGATGCTGCCGTCATGCAGCGTGACCAGCTGGCTGACCAGCGCCAGGCCGATGCCCATGCCGCCCTGCGCCCGGTCGAGCGAGCTTTCGCCCTGGACGAACACGTCGAACACATGGGGCAGCAGGTCGGGTCCGATGCCCACGCCGGTATCGCGCACTTCCAGCATGGCCTGCTGCTGCTCCGCGCCGACCACGACATCGATCCTGCCGCCCGGCGCCGTGTATTTCAGCGCGTTGTCGAGCAGGTTGGTGATGATCTGCTCCACCCGCGTCGGGTCGGCATCGATCCAGACCGGATCGGAATGTATCTTCACTTCGTAGCTGCGGGTGCGGCCGGTCGCTGCCAGGGTTTCCATGCAGGTGTGCAGCATCGCCGCCAGTTCGAACCGCTTGCGCTCGAGCAGGATCTTGCCCGACATGACCCGGCCGAGGTCGAGCAGGTCGTCGACGATGTGGCTCAGGTGCTGGCACTGGCGGCCGATGATCTGCCGCGCCCGCTGCGCCGCCTCGATGCTGACGCCTTCCAGGCCGATCAGGGTGGCGGCGCTGCTGATGGCCGACAGCGGATTGCGCAGCTCGTGGCCCAGCATGGCCAGGAACTCGTCCTTGGCCTTGTTCTGCATGACCGCCGCCTCGCGTTCGCGCTTTTCCAGCTCCAGGCGCTTGTTCACGGCCGACAGTTCATGGGTGCGCTTGCGCAGTTCCGCGGTCTGGCTCTGCAGCTCCATCGTCTTTTTCGCCATCGCCACGAACACGCCCACCTTGGCCTGCAGCATTTGCGGGATCACCGGCGTAAACAGGTAGTCGACAGCGCCTTTCTCATAGCCCTTCAACCGGTGCATCTCGTCGGCCAGGTAGGCAGTAATGAAGATGATGGGCACGGCTGCCGAGCGCGCACGGGAATGGATGGCTTCTGCGGTTTCGAATCCGTCCATGCCCGGCATGTTGACGTCGAGCAGGATGACGGCGAACTCATGCTGCAGCACCTGGCGCAATGCTTCCTCGCCCGAACGTGCGGTATGCACCTCGCAGCCGTTGTCCTCCGACCAGCGCGCCAGCAGGCTGCCCAGGGCGAACAGGCTGGCCGGGTCATCGTTGACGATCAGGATCTTGGGCTTATCGGGTTTTTGCACGGGCTTGCCCTGGTGAAATGAGATGCCTGGATGGAGCGGCCCTGATAGACCGGAATGGCTGAGTTTGTCGGGGGTCCATTTTGCCCGTACTGCATGAACGCGGTTTATCCCAATGCAATGAATCCTGCCGATATTGTTTCTTTTGGTTAATTACTGTCGGTACTCAAATGGTCATGACAGTAAGTTTTTTTTCGGCAACAAAACAGCTTGCAAGGCTATCAGCGCCAATGGAGAATGTCAAAGTTCATTGGAGACAACCCACATGCATGCCATTACCGATTTTCCGCACGACCTCGACCGCAAGATGTTGCTGGCCGCCCTGACGGCCCTGAAAAAAGGCGATTTCTCGGTGCGTATGCCGACCGACCTGACGGGCCTTGATGGCAAGATTGCCGATACGCTGAACGACATCATTGAAAACAGCGGCTTGATGGCGCAGGAGATCGCCAGCGTCAGCCAGACGGTGGGCCGGGAAGGGCGGCTGCTGCAGCGCGCAACCGCGGCCAATGTATCGGGCGGCTGGGGCACGATCGTCAATTCGGTCAACACCCTGATCGACGACCTGGTGCGGCCGACCACGGAAATGGCGCGCGTCATCGGCGCGGTGGCCACCGCCAACACGATGGTGGACCAGTTGAGTTCCTTCGCTTCCGAAGTGACCCGGGTGGCGCGCGAAGTGGGCACCGAGGGCAAGCTGGGCGGCCAGGCCAACGTGCCGGGCGTGGCCGGCACCTGGAAGGACCTGACCGACTCGGTCAACTCGATGGCCGGCAACCTGACCTCGCAGGTGCGCAACATCGCCGACGTGACCACCGCGGTGGCCAACGGCGACCTGTCGAAGAAGATCACGGTGGACGTGCGCGGCGAGATCCTGCAGCTGAAGGACACCATTAACACGATGGTGGACCAGCTGCGCTCCTTTGCATCGGAAGTGACCCGCGTGGCGCGCGAGGTGGGCACCGAGGGCAAGCTGGGCGGCCAGGCCTATGTGCCGGGCGTGGGCGGCACCTGGAAGGACCTGACCGACAACGTGAACTTCATGGCGTCGAACCTGACTGGACAGGTGAGGAACATCGCCGAGGTGACCACGGCGGTGGCGAACGGCGACCTGTCGAAGAAGATCGCGGCCGATGCGCGCGGCGAGATCCTGCAGCTGAAGGAAACCATCAACGTGATGGTGGACCAGCTGAGCTCGTTCGCTTCCGAGGTGACCCGTGTGGCGCGCGAGGTGGGCACCGAGGGCAAGCTGGGCGGCCAGGCGCAGGTCAAAGGCGTGGCGGGGACGTGGAAAGACCTGACCGACTCGGTGAATTCGATGGCAGGCAACCTGACGGGGCAGGTGAGGAACATCGCCGACGTGACCACCGCGGTGGCCAACGGCGACCTGTCCAAGAAGATCACCGCCGATGCAAAAGGCGAGATCCTGGAATTGAAGGACACCATCAACGTGATGGTGGACCAGCTCAGCTCCTTCGCTTCCGAAGTGACCCGCGTGGCGCGCGAAGTGGGCACCGAAGGCAAGCTCGGCGGCCAGGCGAATGTGCCCGGCGTGGCCGGCACCTGGAAGGACCTGACCGACTCGGTCAACTCGATGGCGGGCAACCTGACCGGCCAGGTGCGTAACATCGCCGACGTGACCACTGCCGTGGCCAACGGCGACCTGTCCAAGAAGATCACCGCCGACGCGAAGGGCGAGATCCTGGAACTGAAGAACACCATCAACGTGATGGTGGACCAGCTGAGTTCCTTCGCTTCCGAAGTGACCCGCGTGGCGCGTGAAGTGGGCACCGAGGGCAAGCTGGGCGGCCAGGCGCAGGTGAAGGGCGTGGGCGGCACCTGGAAGGACCTCACCGAGAACGTGAACTTCATGGCGTCGAACCTGACGGGACAGGTGAGGAATATCGCGGAGGTGACTACCGCCGTGGCGAACGGCGACCTGTCGAAGAAGATCACGGTGGACGTCAAGGGCGAGATCCTGGAGCTGAAGGACACCATCAACGTGATGGTGGACCAGCTCAGCTCGTTCGCATCGGAAGTGACGCGGGTGGCGCGTGAAGTAGGGACCGAGGGAGAACTCGGCGGCCAGGCCAACGTGCCCGGCGTGGCCGGCACCTGGAAAGACCTGACCGACTCGGTCAACTCCATGGCCGGCAACCTGACGGGCCAAGTGCGTAACATTGCCGACGTGACCACGGCCGTTGCGAACGGCGACCTGTCGAAGAAGATTACCGCCGACGCGAAGGGCGAGATTCTGGAGCTGAAGAACACCATCAACGTGATGGTGGACCAGCTCAGCTCGTTCGCATCGGAAGTGACCCGGGTGGCGCGCGAGGTCGGCACCGAGGGCAAGCTGGGCGGCCAGGCCAACGTGCCGGGCGTGGCCGGCACCTGGAAGGACCTGACCGACAACGTGAACTCGATGGCCGGCAACCTGACCGGCCAGGTGCGTAACATCGCCGACGTGACCACCGCGGTGGCCAATGGCGACCTGTCGAAGAAGATCACCGCCGACGCGAAAGGCGAGATCCTGGAATTGAAGGACACCATCAACGTGATGGTGGACCAGCTGCGTTCCTTCGCCTCCGAGGTGACGCGTGTAGCGCGTGAAGTGGGCACCGAAGGCGAGCTCGGCGGCCAGGCCAACGTGCCCGGCGTGGCCGGCACCTGGAAGGACCTGACCGATTCGGTCAACTCGATGGCAGGCAACCTGACCGGCCAGGTGCGTAACATCGCCGATGTGACCACGGCCGTTGCGAACGGCGACCTGTCCAAGAAGATCACCGCCGACGCGAAGGGCGAGATCCTGCAGCTGAAGAACACCATCAACGTGATGGTGGACCAGCTGAGCTCGTTCGCCTCCGAAGTGACCCGCGTGGCGCGCGAAGTGGGCACCGAGGGCAAGCTGGGCGGGCAGGCGCAGGTGAAGGGCGTGGGCGGCACCTGGAAGGACCTGACCGACAACGTGAACTTCATGGCGTCGAACCTGACGGGCCAGGTGCGCAACATCGCCGAGGTGACTACGGCGGTGGCGAACGGCGACCTGTCCAAGAAGATCACCGCAGACGTGAAGGGCGAGATCCTGGAGCTGAAGGACACCATCAACGTGATGGTGGACCAGCTCAGCTCGTTCGCATCGGAAGTGACGCGGGTGGCGCGTGAAGTCGGCACCGAGGGCAAGCTGGGCGGCCAGGCCAACGTGCCCGGCGTGGCCGGCACCTGGAAAGACCTGACCGACTCGGTCAACTCCATGGCCGGCAACCTGACCTCGCAGGTGCGCAACATCGCCGACGTGACCACCGCTGTTGCGAACGGCGACCTGTCGAAGAAGATCACGGTGGACGTGCGCGGCGAGATCCTGCAGCTCAAGGACACCATCAACACCATGGTGGACCAGCTGCGTTCCTTCGCTTCCGAAGTGACCCGCGTGGCGCGCGAAGTGGGCACCGAGGGCAGGCTGGGCGGACAGGCCAATGTGCCGGGCGCGTCCGGCACCTGGAAGGACCTGACCGACAACGTGAACTTCATGGCGTCGAACCTGACTGGACAGGTGAGGAACATCGCCGAGGTGACCACGGCGGTGGCGAACGGCGACCTGTCGAAGAAGATCACGGTGGACGTGAAGGGCGAGATCCTGGAACTGAAGGACACCATCAACGTGATGGTGGACCAGCTCAGTTCCTTCGCTTCCGAGGTGACCCGCGTGGCGCGTGAAGTGGGCACCGAGGGCAAGCTGGGCGGCCAGGCGCAGGTGAAGGGCGTGGGCGGCACCTGGAAGGACCTGACCGAGAACGTGAACTTCATGGCGGCCAACCTGACCGCCCAGGTGCGCGGCATCGCCGGCGTGGTGACCGCGGTGGCCAACGGCGACCTGAAGAAGAAGCTGACGGTGGCGGCGCAGGGCGAGATCGCGGCGCTGGCCAATACCATCAATGAAATGACCGACACCCTGGCGGTGTTTGCCGACCAGGTGACGACAGTCGCCCGCGAGGTCGGCGTGGAAGGCAAGCTGGGCGGACAGGCCAGCGTGCCGGGCGCCTCCGGCACCTGGAAGGACCTGACCGAGAACGTCAACCAGCTGGCGGCCAACCTGACCACCCAGGTGCGCGCGATTGCCGAGGTGGCCACCGCGGTGACCCGCGGCGACCTGTCGCGCTCGATCCAGGTGGAAGCGCGCGGCGAGGTGTCGGACCTGAAGGACAACATCAACGAGATGATCCGCAACCTGAAGGAGACCACGCAGAAGAATGCCGAGCAGGACTGGCTGAAAACCAACCTGGCCCAGTTCACCCGCCTGCTGCAGGGCCAGCGCGACCTGGGAGCGGTGACCCGGCTGATCCTGTCCGAACTGGCGCCGCTGGTGTCGGCCCACCACGGCGTGTTCTACATGATGGATGCGCAGACCGAGCCGCCGCGCCTGCAGATGATCGCCAGCTATGGCTACCGTTCCAGCCGCAAGCTGCCCACGTCCTTCGGGCCGGGCGAAGGCCTGGTGGGGCAGTGCGCCATCGAGAAGCGCCGCATCTGGCTCACCAATGTGCCGCGCGACTATATCCAGATATCCTCCGGCCTGGGCGCGGCGCCGCCGAGCAACATCGTGGTGCTGCCCATCCTGTTCGAGCAGCAGGTCAAGGCGGTGGTGGAGATCGCCTCGCTGGACCGCTTCACCGACACCCATCTGTCCTTCCTCGACCAGCTGATGGAATCGATCGGCGTGGTGCTCAACACTATCGAGGCCAACAGCCGCACCGAGTCGCTGCTGACCCAGTCGCAGCGCCTGGCGCAGGAGCTGCAGCAGACCAATATGGAACTGGCGGAAAAGGCGCGGCTGCTGTCGGAACAGAACATCGAGGTGGAACGAAAGAACCGCGAGGTGGAGCAGGCCAAGCTGGCGCTGGAAGAGAAGGCCACTCAGCTGGCGCTGTCATCGAAGTACAAGTCCGAGTTCCTGGCCAACATGTCGCACGAATTGCGCACGCCATTGAACAGCCTGCTGATCCTGGCGCAGCAGCTGCGCGACAACCCGAACGGCAACCTGTCGTTGAGCGAAGTCGAATATGCCCGCACCATCCATGGTTCGGGCACCGACCTGCTGACCCTGATCAACGACATCCTCGACCTGTCCAAGATCGAGTCCGGCACGGTGACGCTGGAGATGAGCGAATTCCGTTTCCCGCAGCTGGCCAATTTCGTCGAGCGCACCTTCCGCCACATGGCCGAGGCCAAGCAGATCAGCTTCGAGATCAAGCTCGACGAGCAGCTGCCGTCCTCGCTGATGACCGATACCACGCGCCTGCAGCAGATCCTGAAGAACCTGCTGTCGAACGCGTTCAAGTTCACCGCGCGCGGCCAGGTCACGCTGCATATCGGCCTGGTGGCATCGGGCTGGAGCGCCGACCATGCATTGCTGCGCACGGCCGACGCGGTGCTGGCATTCGCCGTCACCGATACCGGCGTCGGCATCCCGGCCGACAAGCTGCAGCTGATCTTCGAAGCCTTCCAGCAGGCCGACGGCAGCACCGCCCGCAAGTACGGCGGCACCGGCCTGGGCCTGTCGATCAGCCGCGAGCTGTCGCGCCTGCTGGGCGGCGAGATCCGCGTCACCAGCACGGTGGGCGCGGGCAGCACCTTCACGCTCTACCTGCCGTACCACCGCAAGGGCTATGCCGAGTTCCGGCAACTGCCGGCCGAGGCTGCGGACGCCAGCAGCCAGGCCAGCACGCAGGCTGCGCGCATGGCGGCGCAGCTGCTCGACGCGGTGCAGGCGGCGGACAATCCGGCCCTGTATCTGGGCCATGAATCGGGCGACGACAGGAACACCGTCGCGCCGGGCGACGCCGCCGTGCTGATCGTGGAAGATGACATCCACTGCGCCAAGCAGCTGCTCGACCTTGCCCGCGAAAAGGGCTTCAAGGGCATCGTCACCTATCATGGCGACTCGGCGCTGACGCTGGCGCGCGACTACCTGCCCACCGCCATCATCCTCGACATCGACCTGCCCGACACCGATGGCTTCACCGTGCTGGAGCGCCTGAAGCGCGACCCGTCCACCCGCCATATCCCGGTGCACATCCTGTCGCGCGTGAACGAGCGCGAACGCGGCCTGCGCCAGGGCGCGATTTCCTACCTGGTCAAGCCGGTGCCGGCGGAGCGGCTGGACGAGGAGTTCACCCGCATCCAGCAGTTCCTGGTGCGCAGCAAGCCCAGCCTGCTGGTGGTGGAAGACGACGATGTGCAGCGCCAGCGCATCGTCGAGCTGATCGGCGATGCCGATCTCGACATCACCGCCGTGGACTCTGGCGAAAAGGCGCTGGCGGCGCTGAAGAGTGCGCGCTTCGACTGCGCGGTGCTGGACCTGACGCTGCCCGACATCGACGGCTTCTCGCTGCTCGACGCGGTCAGCCAGGACGAGGACATGCGGCGCACGCCCATCGTCATCTACACCGCGCGCGACCTGAACCGCAAGGAAGTGGCGCGGCTGCGCCGGGTGGCCAAGACCATCGTGATCAAGGACGCCCGTTCGCCGGAGCGGCTGCTGGACGAGACCGCGCTGTTCCTGCACCGGTCGCCGGCCCGGCTGCCGGAATTCCAGCGCAAGATGCTGGAAGAGGTGCATGCGGCGCAGAGCGGCCTGGCCGGCCGCAAGGTGCTGATCGTCGACGACGACCTGCGCAACATCTTTGCGCTGACCACGGCGCTGGAGCGCCAGGACATGGCGGTGTCGTTCGCCGAGAACGGCCGTGACGGCATCGAGCTGCTGCGCCAGGACCCGTCGATCGAGATCGTGCTGATGGACATCATGATGCCGGAGATGGATGGCTACGACACCATGCGCGCGATCCGCAACATCCCGCAGTTCAAGTCGCTGCCCATCATCACCCTGACCGCCAAGGCGATGAAGGGCGACCGCGACAAGTGCATTGCCGCCGGCGCGTCCGACTACATCACCAAGCCGGTCGATGTGGCCCAGCTGCTGTCGCTGATGCGTGTATGGCTGTCCCGGTGAGCCCCGTGCCGGCCGCCGTCAGCACGGTGGAGGAGATCGAGGCCGAGCTGTTGCTCGAGGCGCTGTACCGGATGTACGGCACCGACCTGCGGGCGATGGAGCGCACGGCCTTGCGCCCGCGCCTGGTCGCTTTCATGCGCCGCCGCGGCCTGGCTTCGCTGTCGGCGGTGCAGGCCGAGGCGCTGCATGACCAGGCGCTTGGCGTCGAACTGCTGCGCTGCCTTTGCCTGCGTCCGGCCGCCCTGTTCGACGACCCGGCCCGGATCGCGCTGCTGCGCCAGACGCTGGGGCCGTGGCTGCGCTCCTGCCCGGTGGCGCGGGTCTGGATATCCGAATGCAGCGGCGCCGAGGATGTCTATACCCTGGCCATTTTGCTGCGGGAGGAGGGCTTCTACGACAAGACCCTTCTGTTCGCCACCGCCGCCAGCGAAGCCATGCTCGACGCCGCCCGCACCGGCCGCTTCCACGCCAGCGAACTGGGCCGGTACCAGCAGAACTACCTGCGCAGCGGCGGCCGCCACACGCTTGCCGATTACCTGGTCAGCGGCGAGCCGGATGCGGAGGGCAACCTGTCCTTCCGTCCCGAGCTGGGCAGGAACATCATCTGGGCGCAATACAACCTGGCCACCGATGCCACCTTCAACGAATTCCAGCTGATCGTCTGCCGTGGCGCGCTGTCCGACCTGCAGCCGGCGCTGCGCGAGCGCGCGCTGCGGCTGTTCCATGAAAGCCTGGCGGTGTTTGGCTACCTGAGCGTGCATCCGGCCGATGCGCTGAATCTGTTGCCCAATGACGTGGATTTCAGGGCGGTGCATGCGGATTCGGGGTTGTATCGGCGGATAAGGTAGACGGCGTGTGGTGGCAACGGCAACCACTGCCGCTTCCGTAGGGTGCAATACCCGAAGGGCATTGCACCATGGTCGCAGACCGGGATGGCATCGTTGGCCGACTTCCTTGATCGACCAATGGTGTAATGCCCCTGCGGGGTATTGCACCCTACCGACTGCCGACGCCGCGCTTCTTCCGCTCAGGGGACCGCTGGCACGGTGCGCTCAACGGGATTTGAACGGCAAGGGCAGGAGCAACCGCCACCTTTTCCCGTTATCGGTAAACTACCTGCTTCCAGGCCAACCAGCTGCCATTGCAAGCAACCATTCGCGCTGCAAACTGCAAAGGATGGCGCACCGCGGGTGATGCGTGCCATTCGCCAGGATATCAATCGCCTGCAACTCACCGGCGTCGTAACAGGAGCAAACATGGAGAAGGAAATCGCAAGCGCGGTGGCGCTGCTGCGGGAGGCGGACGGCATCGTGATCGCCGCCGGGGCTGGCATGGGAGTGGATTCCGGCCTGCCGGACTTTCGCGGCGACCAGGGCTTCTGGCAGGCCTATCCGCCGCTGGCCCAAGCCGGCATCCGCTTCGTCGAGATCGCCAATCCGGCTGCCTTCCGCGACGATCCGCGCCTGGCCTGGGGCTTTTATGGCCATCGGCTGGCGCTGTACCGGGCTACCGTGCCGCATGCGGGCTTCGACCTGCTGCGGCAGATGGCGGGACGAGTCACCTACGGCGGCTTCGTGTTCACCAGTAATGTCGATGGCCAGTTCCAAAAGGCGGAATTTGCCGGTGAACAGGTAGCCGAGTGCCATGGCTCCATCCATTTCCTGCAATGCAGCCAGCCCTGCACCGACGCGATCTGGCCGGCCGACGGCTTCGTGCCGCAAGTCGATATGGCGCAGTGCCGGCTGCTGTCGCCGCTGCCGCGCTGCCCGCATTGCGGCGAGGTGGCGCGGCCCAATATCCTGATGTTCAATGACGGCGCATGGCTGGAGCAGCGCAGCGAGCTGCAACTGAACAGGTTCGGGCGCTGGCTGCAGCATGCGCGCAGGCCGGTGGTGATTGAACTGGGCGCGGGCATCGACGTGCCCTCGGTGCGGCGCCAGGCCGAGCGGATCGGCGCGCCGCTGGTGCGCATCAATCCGCGCGCGCCGCAGGGTGCGGATGTGGGTTTGGCGATCGGCGCCTTGCAGGGCTTGCGCCTGATCGAGGAAGCGTGGCGGCAGGCGCCCGGGATGCCGCGCTAGCGGCAAGGTCCAGGCGGTTCCGGATGGACGGAATACCTGAATTTTCCTGCCAAGGTTCCACAGGCTGTCCTTGCATGCCCACTCAACCAGGCAGGCCGGCTAACAGGCCGCATCCAGGGCGCAAGCCCCGGCCGACCGGTCCGGCGCAAGCTGTCCGCGCTGACGCCCGCCGGGATTGCGCCGCTCACTTGCGGCCATCCAGCATCCACGGCGCCATCACCGCCTTCACATAAACTTCCGTCTTTTCTTTTTCCTGGGTATCGCTGAACCACCAGACGCCGCCCTTGGCCATGTCCCACCAGGTCACCGACGTGCCGAGGATGATGGCGATCAGTTCGCCGAAGGCGGGCTGGTGGCCGACCAGCATGATGTTGCGCAGATTGGCCGGCCAGTCGGCCGCCCTGAGCAGGTCGGTGGCAGGCCGGTCCTTGGCAATGGCCTCGTCGATGTCATGCGGCAGCCCCAGCGGCGCTACCGTCTGGCGGGCGCGCAGCGCGGGGCTACAGAGGATGCGGAGATTGGCGGGCAGGCGTGGCTGCAGCCAGTGCGCCATGGCCTGGGCATGGCGCCGGCCGGCCTCGGTCAGCGCGCGCGCTTCATCCGGTGTGCCGGGCGCGGCTTCGGCATGGCGCCAGAGTATGAGTTCCATCGCAAATGCTCCTGGAAAGCAGCTCGGCCTTCCATCATAGGAAGCGGCGCGGGCCGGCGGCAGGCCGGCCCGCGCAGGGCTTGCGATGGATCAGCAAGGGATCAGGCGGCGACGACTTCCTCGATCTGCTGCAGCGCCGAGGCAATGGCCTTCTGCTCGGATTCCGGGCCCATGGCCATGCCTTCGGCGTAGACGAATTCCACATCCTTCATGCCGAGGAAGCCCAGCACCATCTTCAGGTAGGGCACCTGGCTGTCGGCGTCGGTGTCGCGGTAGAAGCCGCCACGGGTCAGCGCGACATACACTTTCTTGCCCTTGAGCAGGCCTTCCGGACCGTTGGCGGTGTACTGGAACGTCACCTTGGCGCGGGCGATCGCGTCGATCCAGTTCTTCAGCTGGGTCGGCACGCCGAAGTTGTACATCGGCACGCCCAGCACCACCACGTCGGCAGCCTGGATCTGCGCGATCAATGCATCGTCCAGCGCCACGCGGGCATTCTGTTCCGGGGTCCGTTGTTCGGCAGGCGTGAACAGCGCGCCGAGTGCGGCCTCGTCCAGAGCCGGATGCGGCTGGGCAGCCAGGTCGCGCACGCTGACGCTGGCGTCCGGCTGCGCTGCCTTCAGGCGTTCGACGATGCTGCCGGCCAGGCGGGTGGACTGGGAGCCCTCGCTGCGGGCGCTGGAGTTGATCTGCAGGATGTTCATGGTATTTCCTCTGTGAGAAAGCGGTATGGAGACATTCTAGTAACCCAAAAACCATCACGGAAGCCGTGAATATGGGTTACATTGTGCCGTTGATGGAACAATATCCGGAAAGTGGAACAGGCAATGCATATCGAACCGAATGACCTCCTGCTGTACGCCCAGGTCGTGGCGGCCGGCAGCTTCAGCCGGGCTGCCGAACGCGCCGGCCTGCCCAAGTCCACCGTGTCGCGCCGTATCGCGCTGCTCGAGGCGCAACTCGGCGAACGGCTGCTGCTGCGCACCACCCGCAAGCTCACGGTGACCGATTTCGGCGCCGACATGCTGGAACATGCGCGCTCGGTGCTGGCGGAAGTGGAAGCGGTATCCGCGCTGGCCCAGCACCGCCAGGCCGAGCCGGGCGGCCGCCTGCGGGTGTCCATGCCCAACGACATCGCCAACGTGATGCTGGGACCGATGCTGGCGCGCTTCATGGCCAGCTATCCCGCCATCACGCTGGAAGTGGACCTGACGCCGCGCCGGGTCGATCTGGTCGGGGAAAACTTCGATGTCGCCATCCGCATGGGCAGCCTGCCGGACGACGCTACGCTGGCGGCGCGCCAGCTGGCCGTGTTCTCCAACGGGCTGTATGCGTCGCCGGCCTACCTGCGCCAGCGCGGCACGCCGGAACGCCCGGATGAGCTGATGCAGCATGACACCCTGCGCCTGCTGTCGCGCAGCGGCGAGCCGGCGCCATGGCGCCTGACGCGCGGCGAGGCGGTGTGGCAGGCAGTGCCGCCCGGCCGCGCCACCATCAATTCCCCGGAAGTGCTGCTGCGCCTGGCCTGCGCCAATGCCGGCATCGCGATGCTGGTCGATCATTTCGCCGAGCCCTACCGGGCAAGCGGACAACTGGTGCAGGTGCTGCCGGACTGGAACGCGCCGTCGCATGCCGCCTGGGCGGTGTTTCCCGGCCGCCGGCTCATGCCCAGCCGCACCCGCGCATTCCTGGATGCCATGGCGGAGGAGTTCGCCGGGCCGAAGTGCCATGCGGCGCAGGAAAAGCTGGCGCGCGGCAAGCGGGAGCGGGCAGCCCTGCAGCAGGCAGCCGGGCAGTGATATTTGGCGGCGTGATGCGCCGGTTGGCCAGCGTGCCATGCCGATAATCCTATCGGACTGATCGCAGAACTATCCCTTGACAGTCTGAAAACTGCTGCATACCATGTTGTCATACAACTTTGGCGCTGCTTCCGCGCCAGTTTCAAAATAGCAATAAGAGTCGAGACAACATCCAACCACGCCAGCCACGGCCAGCCGCCGTCGCCGCAGCCGCGCCCGGCTGGCGCGAACACATCCTGAGGGAGCACCTGAAACATGGCAGATCAGATCAGCCGCGTCGGCCTCGTCGGCCTGGGCGCAATGGGCATGGGCATAGGCAAGTCCCTGCTGCGTGCCGGCCTGGAAGTACATGCCTGCGATGTCCGCCCGGAAGCGGTGCAGACGCTGGTCGACGCCGGCGCGCAGGCAGCCCCCAACCCGGCCGAACTGGCCGCCAGGGTCGATGCACTGGTCATCGTGGTGGTCAATGCGCAGCAGACTGAAACAGTGCTGTTTGGCGAACATGGAGCGGCAGCGGCGCTGGCGCCCGGATCGGTCGTGATTGCCTGTGCCACCGTCGCCCCGGAATTTGCCGAGGCGCTGGGCGCGCGGCTGCTTGCCATGGGTTTGCGCTTCATCGATGCGCCGATTTCCGGCGGCGCCGCCAAGGCCGCGGCCGGCGAGATGTCGGTGATGGCGGCCGGCGCGCCGGAGGCCTTCGCCAGTTGCGAGCGGATCTTCGATGCGATCGCCGGCAAGCTCTACCGTCTCGGCGAACAGCCGGGCCAGGGCTCCAAGGTAAAAATGATCAACCAGCTGCTGGCCGGCGTGCACATCGCCGCCGCCGCCGAAGCGATGGCCCTGGGTCTGCGCGCCGGCTGCGACCCGGACGCGCTGTATGAAGTCATTTCCAACAGCGCCGGCAGTTCCTGGATGTTCCAGAACCGGGTGCCGCATATCCTGGCGGGCGACTACACGCCGCTGTCGGCGGTCAATATCTTCGTCAAGGACCTGGGCATCGTGCTGGACTATGCGAAGAAAACCGTGTTCCCGCTGCCGCTGTCGTCCACCGCGCACCAGATGTTCATGCAGGCCTCGGCCGCCGGTCACGGCGGCGAGGACGACTCGGCGGTGATCAAGCTGTTCCCCGGCATTACGCTGCCGGCCGCCCGCAAGGCCGGCCAGGCGCCGGAAGGAGACGGAAAATGACGGTCCTGCTCGGCTGCATTGCCGACGATTTCACCGGCGCCACCGACCTGGCCGGCATGCTGGTCAAGGCCGGCATGCGCACGGTACAGCTGATCGGCGTGCCCGACGGCCCGCCGCCGCAGGATGTGGATGCGGTGGTGATCGCGCTCAAGTCGCGCACCGTGCCCGCCGCGGAAGCGATCGCCGATTCGCTGGCCGCGCTGCGCTGGCTGCAGCAGGCCGGCTGCACCCAGTTCTACTTTAAATACTGCTCGACCTTCGATTCCACGCCCGAAGGCAATATCGGCCCGGTGGCCGAGGCGCTGATGGCGGCGCTGGGCACCGACTTCACGATTGCCTGCCCGGCCTTCCCGGCCAATGGCCGCACCATCTACAAGGGCTATCTGTTCGTCGGCGACGAACTGCTGTCCGAGTCCGGCATGCGCAACCATCCGCTGACGCCGATGACCGACCCCAGCCTGGTGCGGGTGCTGCAGGCGCAGAGCCGGGGCAAGGTTGGCCTGGTGGAGCATCGCACTGTCGCTCAAGGCACGGAAGCGGTTGCGGCGCGCTTCGGCGCGCTGCGCGCCGAAGGCTGCGCGCTGGCGATCACGGATGCGATTTCCAACGATGACCTGATGACCCTGGGCGCGGCCTGCGCCGACCTGCCGCTGGTCACCGGCGGCTCCGGCATTGCGCTGGGCCTGCCGGACAACTTCCGTCGCCGCGGCCTGCTGGCCAAGAACGACGTGGCCGACCAACTTCCCTCGACCGGCGGCCTGCGCGCCGTGATCGCCGGCAGCTGCTCGGTGGCGACCCGCAAGCAGGTGGCGGCGATGCAGGACAGCGCGCCATCCTTTGCGATCGACCCGCTGGCGCTGGCGCGCGGCGAGGACGTGGCTGGCGCGGCGCTGGCCTGGGCCAAGCCGCTGCTGCAGCAGGGGCCGGTGCTGGTCTACGCCACTTCCAGCCCGGAACAGGTAAAGGCGGTGCAGGCGCAACTCGGCGTGGCCGAGGCCGGCGAACTGGTCGAGCGGGCGCTGGCAGAGATTGCCCGCGGCCTGGTGCGGCTGGGCGTGGGCCAGCTGATCGTGGCCGGCGGCGAAACCTCGGGCGCGGTGGTCAAGGCGCTCGGCGTGACCGGCCTGCGCATCGGCCCCGAGATCGATCCGGGCGTGCCCTGGACCGCGGCGCTGCAGGAGCAGGGCGACGGGCAGCCGCTGGCGCTGGCGCTCAAGTCCGGCAACTTCGGCAGCGTCGACTTCTTCACCAAAGCCTGGAGCCGGCTGCCATGAGCCCGGCCATCCATGCCCGGCCGGAAGAGTCGCGGCTGCGCGAGCAGATCGTCGAATTCGGCGCCTCGCTGTTCGCCCGCGGCCTGACCGCCGGCAGCAGCGGCAACCTGAGTGTGCGCACCGACGACGGCTGGCTGCTCACGCCCACCAATGCCAGCCTCGGCCGGCTCGACCCGGCGCGGCTGTCGAAGCTGGACTGGGAAGGCCGGCTGCAGGACGGCGACCCCGCGTCCAAGGAAGCCTTCCTGCACCGCGCGATGTACCAGGAACGGCCGCAGGCGCGCGCCATCGTGCATCTGCATTCCACCCATTCGGCCGCGGTGTCCTGCATGTGCGGCCTGAACCATGCCGACTGCATTCCGCCGCTCACACCCTATTTCGTGATGAAGATCGGCCGTCTGCCACTGGTGCCTTACCACCGGCCGGGCGACCCGGCGCTGGCCGACGCCATCCGCGGTTTGGCGCAGAAGCATTCGGCGGTGCTGCTGGCCAACCATGGCCCGGTGGTCTCCGGTGCCAGCCTGGAAGCGGCGGTGTACGCCGCCGAGGAACTGGAAGAGACCGCCAAGCTGTTCCTGCTGCTGCGCGACGTGCCGGTCAATCCGCTCGATGCGCAGCAGATCGCCGAACTGAAGTCGGCCTTTTCGCTCGATATCTGAATTCATCTGCAGAACTATTCCTGGAGACGCCATGCCCAAATTTGCCGCCAACCTGTCCATGATGTTCAACGAAGTGCCGTTTCCCCAGCGCTTCGCCGCCGCCGCCGCGGCGGGCTTCAAGGGCGTGGAATTCCTGTTCCCGTATGACCATACGCCGGCCGAAGTGGCCGGATGGCTGCGCGAGAACCAGCTGGAAAATGCGCTGTTCAACATGCCGCCCGGCGACTGGGCGGCCGGCGAGCGCGGCATTGCCGCGCTGCCGGGCAGGGAAGAGGAGTTCCGTGCCGGCGTGGCCCGCGCCATCGAGTATGCGCAGGCGCTTGGAACGAAGCGGCTGCACATGATGGCCGGCCTGGTGCCGGCCGGCGCCGATGCCGACAGCTACCGCGCCACCTACCTGGCCAACCTGCGCTTCGCCGCCCGTGAATGCGGCCTGCACGGCATCAGCGTGCTGCTCGAGCCCATCAACGGCCGCGACATGCCCGGCTACTTCCTGCAGACCCAGGCCCAGGCCCATGCGCTGCGCGAGGAATGCGGAGAGCCGAACGTGAAGGTGCAGATGGACTTCTACCATGCGCAGATCATGGAAGGCGACCTGGCGATGAAGTTCAAGCGCTGGTTCAGCGACATTGGCCATGTGCAGATCGCCAGCGTGCCGGCCCGCAACGAGCCGGACGACGGCGAAGTGAATTACCCCTACCTGTTCCGCCTGCTCGACGAACAGGGCTATGACGGCTGGATAGGCTGCGAATACCGGCCGCGCGGACGCACCGAAGACGGCCTGGCCTGGCTGGCTGCCTACAACCAATAAGGACAACTGATGAAAGTACTGATTACCGGCGGCGCCGGCTTCCTTGGCCAGAAACTGGCACGTGCGCTGCTGCAGCGCGGCACCCTGTCCGGTCCGGACGGCAGCCAGCAGAAGATCGACCGCCTGGTGCTGGTCGACGTCGCGCCGGCCCATGATTTCGGCGACGCGCGCGTCGAGTCCGTCACTGGCGACATCACCGATCCGGCGCTGCTGTCGCGCCTGATCGATGCCGGCACCACGTCGGTATTCCACCTGGCGGCGGTGGTCAGCGGCCAGGCCGAAGCCGACTTCGATCTCGGCATGCGCATCAACCTCGACGCCTCGCGCCTGCTGCTGGAAACCTGCCGCACTGTCGGCCACAAGCCGCGGGTGGTGTTCACCAGCTCGGTGGCGGTATATGGCGGCCAGCTGCCGGACGTGGTGCGGGACGACACCGCGCTCAATCCGCAGTCGTCCTACGGCGCCCAGAAAGCCATCGGCGAACTGCTGCTCAACGACTTCAGCCGCAAGGGCTTTGTCGATGGCCGGGTGCTGCGCCTGCCCACCATCAGCGTGCGGCCGGGCAAGCCGAACAAGGCGGCCTCATCGTTTGCCAGCGGCATCATCCGCGAACCGCTGGCCGGGCAGGAAGCCATCTGCCCGGTGGCGCCGTCGCTGCGGCTCTGGCTGCTGTCGCCGCGCCGCGCGATCGCCGCGCTGATCGCCGGCCATGAGCTGTCGGCCGAAAAGCTCGGCAACAGCCGCACCATCAACCTGCCGGGCCTGTCGGTCAGCGTGGCCGAGATGGTGGCCGCGCTGGAAAAGGTGGCGGGCAGGGACGTGGTTGCGCGCATCCGCTTCGCGCCCGATCCGGCGGTGGAGCGCATCGTGCAGAGCTGGCCCGGCGCCTGGGACGTCAGCCGCGCCCGCGCCCTCGGGCTGGAAGGCGACGCAGACTTCGAAAGCGTGATCCGCAGCCATATCGAGGACGAACTGGGCGGCTGATGTTTGCATCGGCCGGCGCCGATCCGGCCGATGTCGTTTCTCTCCTGCCTGGCCTTTTCCGCCTCGTCAGAAATACCTCGCGGCGCCGCGCACCTGCCGCCGCGTACGGTTACTCACCCCGCCTTCCACGCAACACCAAGCCATGCGCGACGCGCATGCCATCCCGCTCCGTATCCTGCCTTGCACGCCATCGTGATCGTTTGTCGCGGCGGCGTCATGCCGGTGTCACAGGCGGCTTGTAGCCTCCCGGTCTTTGAACCCATTGCGCAGCCGCCCCCGCGCTGCGCAATCCTTTGCGGAGCAGCGCATGTCCCACCCGATCCTGCAGTCGGCTTTCCTGTCCTTCGTCCTTGCATCCGTGCCCGCTGCGGCCGCGCCAGCCATCGTGATCAGCCAGATCTATGGCGGCGGCGGCAACAGCGGCGCGCCTTACCGTAACGACTACATCGAACTGTTCAACCGCGATGCAGCGCCCGTCAGCCTGCGCGGCTGGAGCGTGCAGTACGCATCGGCCGCCGGCAGCGCATGGCAAGTCGCGCCCCTGCCGGACCTGACGCTGCAGCCCGGCCAGTACCTGCTGATGCAGCAGGCCGCAGGCAGCAGCGCGGGCGCGGCGCTGCCTGCGCCAGATGCCAGCGGCAACCTGGCCCTGTCGGCCAGTGCCGGCAAGGTCGCGCTGGTCAACGGCACCGCCGCGATCGCGGCGGCCAATGCGCCGTCGGTGGTGGACCTGGTCGGCTTCGGCACGGGCGCCAGTGCCTTCGAAGGCATCGCGCCGGCGCCCGCGCCGTCGAACACAGCCGCCATCCTGCGCACGGCCGGCGGCTGCGGCGACAGCAACAACAATGCAGCCGACTTCGCCGCCGCCGCGCCCACGCCGCGCAACGGCGTGACCGCCTTCCATGTCTGCCAGGCGGCGGCCGGCGCGCCTATCCTTGCCGCCTGTCCGGATGCCTTCAGCGTTCCCGCCGGCAGCGGCGGCGCCACCGTGGTGTCTGCCAGCGACGCCGACGGCATCGTCAATGCCGCCTCGCTGCTGTCGGGCGCGGTCGACGGCGTCACGCTGACGCCGCAAAGCCTGGCAGCGGCGCCGGGCGGCGCGGCATCCTTCCTGCTCAACGTCCCGGCCACGGCGCCTGCCGGCGAGCATCTGCTGACGCTGGGCTTTTCCAACAACCAGGCGCAAACGGCCAGCTGCCTGGTGAAGCTGACCGTGCAGGCGGCGCTGGCGACTTCCCGCACCATCCCGCAGATCCAGGGCGCGGGCGCCGCCAGCCCCTATGCAGGCACCATGCAGACAACCGAAGGCGTGGTGACCCTGCTCGTTGCCAACGGCTTCTACCTGCAGGACCCCGAAGGCGACGGCGATCCCGCCACCTCGGACGGCATCTTCGTCTTCACCGGCGCGCCGCCGTCAGTGGCCGTGGGCGACCGCCTGCGCCTGGCCGCCACCGTGGCCGAGTTCAATGCCGGCGACGCCGGCCGCACCGTGACCCAGCTGACAGGCATGCGCGGCATGCTGCTGCTGTCGAAAAACAACCGGGTGGCGCCGGCAGCGCTGAGCCTGCCGATGAGCGCTGCCGACTTCGAGCGGCATGAAGGCATGCTGGTGCAGTTCAGCGCGCCGCTGACGGTCAGCCAGAATTATTTCCAGGGCCGCTATGGCCAGGTCACGCTGTCGGCCGGCCGTCTTGAAAAGCCGACCAATCGCTATCCGGCCGGCTCGGCCCAGGCGCTGGCCGCGGCCGCCGCCAATGCCGCCAGCATGATCGTGCTGGACGACGGCAGGACCAGCCAGAACCCGGTGCCGGTTCCCTATATCGGCGCCGACAACACGCTGCGCGCCGGCGACACCGTCACCGGCCTGACCGGCGTGATCGACTTCGGCCTGATCACCGCATCCAATCCGGGGCCGTCGGGCTACAAGCTGCAGCCCGGCGCCACGCCGGTCTTCACCCGCGACAATCCGCGCACGCCGCCGCCGCGCCTGCCCGTCGGCAACGTCAAGGCAGCCAGCTTCAACGTCCTCAATTTCTTCACCACCTTCGGCGATGGCACGACCGCATCCGGCCAGAGCGGGCAGGGCTGCAGCCTTGGCGCGTCGGTGGCGAAATCGAACTGCCGCGGCGCCGACAACCTCGTCGAATTCCGGCGCCAGCGCGCCAAGATCGTCGCCGCCATGCTGGCCATCGACGCCGACGTGTTCGGCCTGATGGAAATCCAGAACAATGGCGACGTCGCCGTTGCCAATCTGGTCGAGGCGCTCAACGCCGCCGCCGGCGCGCAGCGCTATGCGGTGGTGCCGCGTCCGGAGCAGACCGGCAGCGATGCGATCCGGGTGGCGATGATCTACCAGCCGTCGCGCCTGAGGCTGGCCGGACCGGCGCTGTCCGACTCCGACCCCGTGCATAGCCGCCCGCCGATGGCGCAGACCTTCATCGCCGCCAATGGCGGCAGCTTTTCGCTGATCGTCAACCATTTCAAGTCCAAGGGCAGCTGCCCGGACGCCGGCAGCCCGGACGCCGACCGCGGCGACGGCCAGGGCTGCTGGAACGCCACCCGCATGCAGCAGGCGCGCCGCCTGGCAGAGGTGTTCGTGCCGCAGGTACGCGCATCAGCGCAGGATGCCGATGTGCTGCTGATGGGCGACTTCAATGCCTACGGCGCCGAGGATCCGATCCGCCTGCTGGGCGACTACGGCTTCAAGAACCAGATCGAGCGTTTCGTGCGCCGCGCCGGAATCCCGTATTCCTATGTATTCGACGGCGAAGCCGGCTATCTCGACCATGCGCTGGCCAGCGCGCCATTGCAATCCCAGGTGCTGGGCGCGGCGGAATGGCACATCAATGCCGACGAGCCGGCCGTGATCGACTACAACACCGAGTTCAAGCCGCAGGACCTGTACAGCGCCACGCCCTACCGTTCGTCCGACCATGATCCGGTGGTGATCAGTCTCGGCTTGCGGGGCAAGCCGGTGACGGGGCGCTGAGCGAGGGGCGAGGAGGCAAGGATGGCGCTGCGCGAAGTCGTGCAGGCCAAGCCATGCCCTGGCGCGGCCTGTGATCTTGCCGTACCGACCGGCGCGCCTGTGCCCTGGCAGATAAATCGGTCGTCGCGGCGTCCGCTGTCTTCCAGCAGAATGCCGGCCATGATCGGCCTGCGGAGCCAGGGCGCGTCTTGAACGAGGCAGCATGCCGGGCGCAGTTGCAAGACCGGTCGACAGGCCGGCAGTGTGATGCCAGACCCAACCCATAACGTCCGATGAAACCGCGTCTTTCTCCGCCTGGCTGCGTTGGGATCGTCGTCGATAGCTGGGCTGTTGACGCCTCACCCGTCTTGCAAGATCCAAAAATCCATCGGTTTCATCCGGGACGTGATGGATTGGGATTGGCATTGGCATGAAACGGACATCAGGCCTGCAGGGCAAGCTGTTTCAGTGAATCCTTGCCTGCGTAATAGAAGGTTCCCTTGCCGGTATAGCTGTCGTTCTGCACGCTGAAGCGGGCGACATGGAGGCGTCCGCCCCTGAAGCTGCGCGATCTTTCCAGCACGGCGCTGAAGACAAGCTCTTCGGTTTCCTTGATCGGCCTGTTGCAGCGTATCGAAAATTCGATCATGTCGACAAAACTGGATTTCTCGGTATCCCCGTCCAGCCAGCGGGAAAAGATGACGCCCATCTGCTGCAGCCAGGTAGCGGCGGCGATGTTGGAAAGATGAAAGGGAACGCGTCCCTGCCCAAAATATTCAGCGACACGCAAGCGGAGCTCAACACCGTTCGGGTGGGCTTGCAGCGACAGAAGCTCGAAGCGGTCCGGGTTCCAGGCATTGTCGAGATAAGGCGAAGCATAGGTATCGAAATCCACCGCTTCATTTTGCGGCAGGGAATTCTCTTTAAAGGCGAGCAACATATCGGTTTTCTTTTCTTTATTGATTGTCTGGCAAGGGATGTCTTTCCTGCCTGGCGGAGTCAACAATTCCAGCATTGCCACGATTCCGGGTTCCCCAGGCACTGGTGCGTATCAGGATCGCGCAATCCGGTTTCCTTTTTGATTGCCTGCCGACGTTATGTGTGCCTGCTGCACAAGGTGAGGCGATACGGCAATGCCAGTAACTCTTTCACGGCCGACAACGGCGCTGGATTGGCGCCGCAGCGCTCGTCCAATGACATCCTTTGGTGATCATCCCTGGGTTGCGGGCATGCCGGGAAGGGGACTGGACAGGGCAGACCAGGGACGGTCAGGACAATCACGACCCCGCCGGACAGCAATCTTCAAAGGCACTGCATCCACGGTAGCGGTACTGGCTCTCATCCTGCCGCGCCCGGTTATCGCGAGGAAGACATCAGTCCCACGCATGGCCTCCGGCCCCGTGTTGCGCGGAGGGAGACAGGCCGCTGCGCGCCGCCAGCCATGCCGCAGGCCTGGCACGGCCAACGGGGCCGCTGCCGTCTTTTTACAAAAATTTTATGGCTGGCCCGCTATCCTGCAAAGGGCTGGCCGGGCCGCCCCGTTTTTGGGCAGCCGGTTGTTTCCTTTGGATTCCACCCGATTCTCCCGATGAGTTCAGTCCCCACCAAGCAAACAGAAGCCGCAGTGCAACTCGATGGCGCCGCCGCCGTTCCGGTTTCGTCCGCCACGCGCAGCCGGCTCGCTGCCCTCACGCTCACCGCCATCGGCATCGTCTACGGCGACATCGGCACCAGCCCGCTGTACACCCTGAAGACCGTCTTTTCGCCTGAGCATGGATTGCAACTCACCCAGGCCAACCTGCTCGGCGTGATCTCCCTGATCTTCTGGGGCCTGATGGTCATTGTCTCGCTGAAATATGTCACCCTGGTGCTGCGCGCCGATAATCAGGGCGAAGGCGGGATCATGGCGCTCATGGCGCTGGCATTGTCCTCGGTCGGCAAGGCATCACGCTGGTATCGCCCGCTGCTTCTGGTCGGACTGATCGGCGCGGCGCTGTTCTATGGCGACGGGGTGATCACGCCGGCGATCTCGGTGCTGTCCGCCATCGAAGGCCTGGAAGTGGCCACGCCGGCTTTCAAGCCCTATATCGTGCCTCTCACCCTGGCGGTGCTGCTTGCCCTCTACATGGTCCAGAGCCGTGGAACGGCCGGCATCGGCAAGTGGTTCGGACCCATCACGCTGCTCTGGTTTGCGGTGCTGGCGGCGATGGGCGTGATCAATATCGTGCAGGCGCCAGCCATTCTTGCGGCGCTGAACCCGGTGCATGCCGTGACCTTCATGTTCCGAAACGGCTGGGTGGCTTTCGTCGCGCTGGGCGCGGTCGTGCTTGCCTTTACCGGCGCCGAGGCGCTCTATGCCGACATGGGGCATTTTGGCAAGAGACCAATACGCATCGCCTGGGCCGGCGTCGTGGCGCCGGCGCTGACCCTGAATTACTTCGGGCAGGGCGCGCTGCTGCTCCACCAGCCGGAAGCCTTGTCCAACCCCTTCTACCAGCAGCTCGGGCCATGGAGCGTGTACCCGCTGGTGCTGCTCGCCACCATGGCCACGGTGATTGCCTCGCAGGCGACGATATCCGGCACCTTCTCCATGACCCACCAGGCCATTTCGCTCGGCGTATTGCCGCGGATGCGGGTCGTGCACACATCGGAGCATGAAGTCGGACAAATCTATATACCCTTGGTGAACTGGATGCAGATGGCCGCGGTCATGCTGGCGGTGGTGGGCTTCGGTTCCTCCGACCGGCTGGGCGCGGCCTATGGCATCGCGGTGACGGCAACCATGCTCGCCACGACCGTGCTGACCTTCTTCGTGATCCGCTACGGCTGGAAATACAATCTGCTTGTGTGCTGGGTCGCCACCGGGTTTTTCCTGGCCATCGACATCATCCTGTTCGCCGCCAATACCCTGAAGTTCATGTCAGGCGGCTGGTTCCCATTGCTGATGGGCGCGGTGATCATCACCGTGATGCTGACCTGGCAGACCGGACGCGAGATCGTGTTCAGGAGCCTGGAAGGCCATGCCATACCGATCGAGGCTTTCCTGCATTCCCTGTTCCTGTCCCCGCCGCCGCGCGTGGAAGGCACGGCGGTGTTCTTCCGCCCGGTGGGCGAGGGCGTGCCGCATGCGATGCTGCATAACCTTGTGCACAACAAGGTGCTGCACGAGCGCGTCATCTTCCTGACCGTCATCCATGCTTCCGTTCCCACGGTGCGCGACGCCGAGCGGGTCAAAGTCAGGCCGCTCGGCAACGGCTGCTACGAAGTCGACGTCGCCTACGGTTTCAAGGACGAGCGGGATATCCCGGGTGCGCTGGAACTGTGCAAATCCCATGGACTGGACTTCAGCATGATGGAGACTTCCTTCTTCATCTCGCGCCAGACCGTGGTGCCTACCGCCGGCCTTGGCATGGCCATGTGGCGCGAATTCCTGTTCGCCGCCATGTACCGAAATGCCCGTGATGCGGCGGATTATTTTCGGGTGCCGGCCAATCGGGTCATCGAGCTGGGCACCAAGCTGGAAATCTGAGCGCGGCATTAAAATGCGCCATCCAACCGCCTCCTGTTGATCTCGCATGCCAGCTTACAAGCCCGAGGTTTCCGCTGCCGGTCTTTCCGGTCGAAATGACGGCAACGCCATCCCTGCGCCGTTTCACGCGGCCGGGGTGCGTGCCTATCTCTGGACCCTGGCTGCCTGTGCTGCCACGGCGCTCCTTGCCATGCCGATGTATGGACGCCTGGAAGCCGCCAATATCGTGATGCTGTTCCTGCTGAATGTGGTGCTGGTGGCCATGCGTTTGGGGCGTGGCCCGGCCATCCTCGCTTCCGTGCTGGGCGTTGCGCTGTTCGACTTCTTTTTCGTGCCGCCTCGCTTTACCTTCGCCATCGGCGACCTGCAATACCTGGTGGTATTCGCCGTCATGCTGGCGGTCGGGCTGATCGCCGGCGAGATGACCGCCAGGCTGCGACTTCAGGCCACTGCCGCTGCGCACGGCGAAGCGCAGGCCAGGGCGCTCTATGAATTCGCGCGGGAACTGTCCGGGGTGCTGCAATCCGGGCAGATCCTGGACGTCACCCGTTCCTTCATCCGCAAGACATTCAACGCGCAGGCCGTCATGCTTTTGCCTGACGCGGCGGGACGGCTCCAGCTGCCGGCCCCCGGCGCCGATGGGTATGCGCATGTGGCGCCGGCATCGCTCGATATCGACGTGGCGCAATGGGCGTTTGACCATGCAATGCCGGCTGGCATGGGCAATGGCCCGTTTCCCGACAGCCGGCTGTTTTACCTGCCGCTTCTGGCCCCGATGCGCGCCCGCGGGATACTGGCAATTTCGCTGGAGGCAAACCGCTGGCCCTTCCCGCCGGAGCAGAGACGGCATCTCGACACCTTTGCCATGCTGGCCGCCATTGCGCTGGAGCGGGTGCATTACATCGAGGTGGCGCAGCGGGCGCAGGTCCGCATGGAGTCGGAGCGGCTGCGCAATTCCCTGCTGTCGGCCCTGTCCCATGACCTGCGCACGCCGCTGACTTCGCTGGTTGGACTCTCCGAGTCGCTGACCCTGTCCAGGCCAGCGCTGTCGCCGGCCCAGAAAAGCATGGCAGAGGCGCTGCACCAGCAGGCGCTGCGCATGAGCACGCTGGTCGCCAACCTGCTCGACATGGCACGCATTACCAGCGGTGAAATTCGCCTGAACCGGGAGTGGCAACCCATTGATGAAGTGATCGGCAGCGCGCTGCGAGCAAGCGAACCGCTCCTGTGCGCGCATGGCGTGGTGACCCGCCTGGCGCCGGACCTGCCCATCGTGCAGATCGACGCGGTGCTCATCGAGCGTGTGCTGTGCAACCTGATCGAGAACGCCGTGAAATACACCGCCGCCGGTTCCGCCATCACCATAGGGGTCGAGGCGGAGGGCGACAGCATGCGGCTGGCCGTCTCCGACAACGGACCCGGCATCCCGCCGGGCCGCGAGGAGACCATCTTCGACAAATTCTCTCGCGGCGAGCGGGAGTCCGCGATTCCCGGCGTGGGGCTGGGACTGGCGATCTGCCGTGCCATCATCGAAGCGCATGGCGGCGGCATCCGCGCCAGCCGCGTCGACGAGGGAGGCGCTGCATTCATCATCACTATCCCGCTGGGCACACCGCCTCCCTTGCCGGACGCGGAAGCCATGGCATCTGGAGAGGATCATGAGTGAAGTCCAGCCTGTCGCCTTGCTGGTGGAGGACGAGCCGCAGGTACGGCATTTCGTGCGCACCGCGCTGGAGGCGGAGGGCTGGCGTGTTTTCGAGTCCGACAACCTGAAGCGCGGCCTGATCGACGCCGGCAGTCGCCGCCCGGACCTGGTCATCCTCGACCTGGGCCTGCCGGATGGCGATGGCATCGGTTTCATTTCCAGCGTCCGGCAATGGTCGCCGGTGCCCATCATCATCCTGTCGGCGCGCACCAACGAGCAGGACAAGATCCGCGGGCTGGATGCTGGCGCCGACGATTACCTCACCAAGCCTTTCGGCCTGGGCGAACTGCTGGCGCGGGTGCGTGCTGCGCTGCGCCGCCAGCACCGGCCGGAAGGGGAGGCCGGGAGCATGATTGAATTCGGCGATGTCCGCGTGGACCTGCAGGCGCGCCTGGTTTGCAAGGCCGGAGAAACGGTGCATCTGACGCCGACTGAATACCGGCTGCTGATGGTGCTGGTCAACCATGCAGGGCGCGTGGTCACCAATGCCCAGCTGCTGCGGGAAGTGTGGGGGCCGGCGCAGGCGGACAACGGGCATTATGTGCGCATCTACATGGGCCACCTGCGCCAGAAGCTGGAGAACGATCCGACCCGGCCGCGGCATATCGTGACCGAGCCGGCAGTGGGGTATCGCCTGTTGCTGCCTGTCTGAGGAAAGGTCGGCAGGCGGCTTGCTGCCTTCCGCATGCATCCCTAAGGCATTTCCAGCCTGACTGGCATCAACCGATCAAGCAGGATTGCCTTTGGAAGAGTCGCCCGAGGGTGAGTAGGGTGCAATACCCGAAGGGCATTGCACCGCGGTCGCATACCGCAAAGACCATCTCAAGGACCTTCTCCGGTCCACGCATGGTGGAATGCCCCTTCGGGGTATTCCACCCTACAGCATCAGGGGTATGTGCAGGATGCAGGTTGCGCCGCGCCTAAACCTGCGGCATGAGGCTAGTCTGGCCAAATTCGCTCTAGCCGGGCCAACGATTTTCCTGCGTTCTGCTCCAGGGCAAAACAAGCTGCATGCCCGCCATCGCCATCTCCCATGCCGGAAGACGGAAGCTAAGGGATGAGATCGGCATGCCGGCTGATCGCATCCCTGACGCTCCGGCGCAGAGGTGCCGCGCCATGTTCTCCCGCCTGCTCAAGCCACTGGCACCGCACGAAGCCGGCCAGGCTGATGCCGGCTGTCTCGGCCGGCCGGGCCGCCAGGCCGGTCGGAGCCGACACCGCGGCCAGCATGCCGATGCCCAGCGTGGCAGTCCTCTGCACCATCCCGCAGCTCGAGCGGCTGGTGACCAGAACGGCGCCGCAGAAGAAATCGGCGCGCCGGCCGGCCAGGGCGCCAGGCAGCTTGTACGGCGCATCGTGCCGCTCCATGGGTCGCGCCGGTCCTGTGCTGCAGCCCTTGCATGCCTTCCATCTGCCGGAAGGCAGCTTCCATGCTGGTGGAACCGGAGCGGCTCCCGGGTCGCTTTCTGGAAGTGCTTTCTTCCCGAAGACCATGCGGTTCAAGGCCGAGGTCGGCAAGTTGCCCGGCTACGATGCAGGCACCACCGGCGTGGTCAGGGACCTGAAGGATGCGTTTTCGGGGATGGTGTCCTGACCGTCGGACGGTTTGGAAAAACGACGGATTCTTGCTCCACTATCACCTTGCCGGGCAGACATGATGCCGGGACAAGGGAGTGGCGATCGTGTCATTCATGCATCAGCAGATTTGAAAGTTTCTGAATTTTACTGCCGATAACCGAACGTTTTCTTTATTATTGCCATTCGGAAATTAAGAATGGATATTCGTCCGGCCGACGCCAGGATTGCCTGCGTGACGGCCTGTTCAACAGCACCCCACATCGTTTACATGGAAATATTGGAGACTCCGGGCACGGTCGTGGCGCGGCCGCCAGCCCCGGCTGTGGCGCTGGAGCTACAGGCATCGATGATGCGCCAGGAAGGTTTCGACGCCGCCGCAGCCGCGCTGGCGACCGGACTGGCGCGGCTGTTCGATGCAGAGCGGGTCGCCATTGGCATGGAACGGCGTGGCCACATCGACGTCGTCGCGCTGTCCCACGGCGTCAGCGTCGCTGCGTGCGGCGAGTTGGCCGAGCTGATCGCCGAAGCGATGGCCGAAGCAATCGACCAGGCCGCGACCGTGGGCCATCCCTCGCTGGATGCGCAGCCGCGCATCACGCACGCGCATGCTGCCCTGGCGCAGAAGGCCGGCGGCGCGGTTTTCTCGGTGCCGCTGCTCCATGCCGGCCGCCTGCGCGGCGCGCTCACCCTCGAGCGCCACGGCGAGCGCGTCTTCGACGCCGCTGACCAAGCCTGGTGCGAGCTATTGCTTGCGTGTGTTGCGCCGGTGCTGCTGCTGCTGCACGATAGCGAACGTTCGCTCGCTTCTCATGCCGCTGCCACGCTGCGGCACGCCGGTTCGCGCTTGCGCGGCGAGCACGGCTGGCGCTTTCCGGCCCTGCTCGCCGCATCAACACTAGCCGCAGCTGGATTCTGCCTGGTTCCTGTATCGAACCAGATCGTGGCGCCGGTGCGCCTGGAAGGGGCAATCCAGCGTGCCCTGACCGCACCGGACGATGGTTACCTGCAACAGGTCAATGCGCGTCCGGGAGACCTGGTGAAACAGGGGCAGGTGCTGGCCGAACTGGCACAGCAGGATCTGGTGCTAGAGCAGAAGCGCCTCGAAGGCGAACTTGGCCAATATGAAGGCGCCTACGGTGCGGCACTGGCGCAGGCGGACCGCACGGCGCTGGTTTCCAGCCAAGCAAAAATGAACCAGGCGCGCTCGCGTCTGGAAACGATCGCGCGCCAGATCGAGCGCGCCCGCATCACCGCGCCTTTCGATGGCGTGGTGATCAGCGGGGACCTGGCCCAGTCGCTCGGCGCGCCGGTGCAGCGCGGGAACCCTCTGCTGGTGGTTGCGCCGAGCGATCGCTATCGCATCATCGTCGACATCGACGAGCGCGACATCGCCGATGTCGCCAGCGGCGCTTCGGGGCGGCTGCGCCTGACCGCGCTGCCTGAGCAGCCGATTTCATTCTCGGTGCTGCGCATTGCGCCGGTCGCGGTCACCCGGGACGGCCGCCACTTTTTCGAAGCCGAAGGCCGGCTCGATTCCGCTTCTGCAACGCTCCGGCCGGGCCTGGAAGGCATCGCCCGCATCGATGCGCCGCGCCGCTCGCTGGCCGGGATCGTGCTGCGGCGCCTGACCGGCTGGCTGAAGCTGACGCTGTGGTCGGCCGGGTGGTGGGGATGACAGCCCTGCACAGCCAGCACTGGTACCGCGTGGCCGGCCTGCGTCCGCGGCTGCGCGCGCATGTTCTGGTCCGCCGCCGCCGGCAGCGCGACCAGGTCTGGCACCAGCTCATCGATGCCGCCAGCGGCCGGCGCCACCGGCTCAACCGCGAAGCCTGGCGCTTCGTCGGCTGCTTCGATGGCAAGACCAGCGTCGGCGCCGCCTGGGAAGCGCAGCTGTGCCGGGAAGGCGACGCCGTGCTGAGCCAGGATGAGGCGATACGGCTGCTGGAACAGCTGTCCAGCGCGGAATTGCTGCAATGCGAACTGCCGCCGGACCTGGGCGCGCAATTCCGGCAAAAGAAACAGCGCGAAAGCCGCCAGCGCTGGATGGCTTTGAACCCGCTGGCAATCCGCGTGAAGCTGTTCGACCCGTCCGCGCTGCTGGAACGTGCCGCGCCGCTGCTGCCGCGGCTGCTGTCGCGCGCGAGTTTCCTTCTGTGGCTGGCGCTGCTGCTGCCGGCGCTGACCATGCTGCCGCGCTGGTGGCCCGAGCTGAAAGCGTATGCCGCCGCGCATGCCGATGCGCCGCGCACGCTGGCGCTGGCCTGGCTGCTGTACCCGCTGATCAAGGCCCTGCACGAGGCCGGCCATGCGCTCGCGGTGCGCCGCTTCGGCGGCACGGTGCGCGAGGTCGGCTTTACCGCCTACCTGCTGATGCCTGTCCCCTATGTCGATGCCTCGGCCGCGGACGGCTTTGCGCGGCGTTCGCAGCGCGCCCTGGTCTCGGGCATCGGCATCATGATCGAGCTTGCGATCGCGGCGCTCGCCTTCTATGCCTGGACCGACCTCGCGTCCGGCCTGGCGCGTGACATTGCCTTTGTCGCAATGCTGATCGCCGGCCTGTCGACCCTGGCCGTGAACGGCAATCCTCTGCTGCGTTTCGACGGCTATCACCTGCTGTGCGATCTGCGGGATCTGCCCAACCTCGAGGCGCGAAGCCGCGCCTGGTGGTCCGGCCTTGGCGCCCGTCTGCTGCGCGGCGCGCCGACCGCGTCGCTCGCGGCCGCGGCCGGCGAAACCAAGTGGCTCTTCGCCTATGCGCCGCTGGCGCTGGCGTTCCGCCTGTTCCTGGCTTGGCACACGGTGCTGTGGGCTGCCGACCGATCAGTCTGGTTGGGATTGCTGGTGGCGGCGCTGCTGCTGCTGTCGATGGCGCGCGCGCCGCTTGCCGCCAGTGCGCGCATGGCGCGGGACGTGCTGCGCGACGTCGAGCGGCCGCGTACCCGCATTGCCCTGGTCGGCTCATTGCTGTTGGCAGCCATCGGCGTTTTCGTGCTGCCGCTGCCATACAGCGTGACCGCGCCGGCGCTGGTCTGGCTGCCGGAGCAGGCGCAGCTGCGGGCCGGTGTCGAGGGCAGGATCGTCGAACTGCGCGCGCGCGACGGCATGGAAGTCGTTTCGGGCCAGGTGCTGGCTGTGCTCGACGACCCGGACCTGCGCGACACCCGCGACCAGGCGGTGAGCCGGCTCGATGCCTTGCGCGCCGAGCAGTACGGCTTGCTGAACACGCGGCGCGCCGAGGCCGTCGCCATCGAAAGCGCGCTTGCCCACGCCAGCGCCGAAGTCGCGCGGCTGGACGAGCGCATCGCCCAGCTCACCATTCGCGCACAGAGCGCCGGGCGCATGGCCTTGCCGCGACAGGACGACTTGCCCGGCACTTGGATGAAGCAGGGCGCGCTGCTCGGCAACGTCCTGCCGCCCGGCGCGCCGGTGCTGCGTGCGGTGGTGCCCAATGCGGATGCCGCGCTGCTGCGCGAGCGCACGAAGACGATATCCGCCTGGCTGGACACCGCGCCTGGCACCAGCCTGCCGGCCACGCGGCTGCGCGACATACCGGCCGCCAGCAAGCTGCTGCCGGACAAGGCGCTGGCCGACCGCAATGGCGGCGACATTCCGACCGACCCGGCCGATGCGGATCACTTGCGCGCTCTGGAGCCGATGTTCGCCATTGACCTTGGCCTGCCAAGGGATGCGCCGGCACGCGCCGGCGGCCGCGCCCTGGTGCGCTTTGACCTGGGCGGCTCGCCGCTGGCGCTGCAATGGGCGCACTCACTGCGCCAGCTCGCGCTGCGCCATCTCGGTGGAGGAAGCTGAGGTGGCAGGAAAGGCTCTGCAGCCCAGGCAGGCAGTCCCGGCCCCGGGCCTGCTTTTCGGTCCCTATCCGCAGCGCGACGAGGAGGCCCGGCGCGCGCCGCTGTCCGCCTGGCCAGTCGCGCTGCCCGATCTGCGCGCGCGCCGTCGTCGCGCCTTTATCGCCGACGCGCGGCGCTGGCAGCGCCGCTTCGAACTCTTGCCGGCGCCGGAAGGCGCGGCACGGCTGGCGACGCTACGCGCGCTCCTCGCCCGGGACGGCTTCGAAGACAACCTGCTTGCCCAGGTCTTTGCATTGATTGCGCTTGCCTGCCAGCGCACGCTGGGCATCGAGCCGCACGACACCCAGCTGCTGGCCGCGCGCATCCTGCTCGAACGCAGGCTGGCCGAGATGGCAACCGGCGAAGGCAAGACCCTGGCTGCCGGCATTGCCGCGCTGGCCGCGGCGCTGGCCGGCGTGCCGGTGCATGTCGTTACTGCCAACGATTACCTGGCGCAGCGCGACTGCGCGAAGCTGCGGCCGCTGGCCGAGGCGCTCGGGCTGTCCGCTGGCGCGGTGGCCGGGACCATGGATGTCGCGGCCCGCATACGGGCATATCGCTGTGACATCTGCTGGTGCGCCGCGCGCGAACTGGCCTTCGACTACCTGCGTGACAGCCTGGCCGTGCGCAGGGGCGGCGAAGCCGCGCTGCTGCGCGGGCTGTGCATGGCCATCGTCGACGAAGCCGACTCTATCCTGATCGATGAAGCAAGGGTGCCGCTGGTGCTGTCCGAAGCCGCGCAGGCTTCGCCGCGGGAGCAGGCGGAATTCGCTCATGCCTGGCGCCTGGCGCAGCGCCTGCTGCCGGGCGTTCATCATGCGGGCGCCGCCGCGCCGCGCCTGACCCGCGCCGGCCGCGCATTGCTGGCTGAATCCGCGCGCCACGAGCCGCCGCCGTGGAGCGCGGCTCAACGCGGTGAAGATTTAGTGTGCGCCGCGATCCTTGCGCGCGACACTCTTGAAAGCGGCGTGCATTACCATGTGCGCGGCGGCAAGGTCTGCCTGATCGACGACACCACCGGCCGCAGCGCCGAGGGCCGGGCTTGGTCCGGCGGCCTGCAGCAGATGGTCGAGCTGAAAGAAGGCTGCGCGCTGAGCCCGCCGGCGCAGACCGCGAGCCGCATTAGCTATCAGCGCTTCTTCCCGCGCTACCTGTGGTTGTGCGGCATGAGCGGCACCCTGGCCGAATCGCGGCGCGAACTATTCCAGGCCTATGGCATGGCGCTTGTGGGCGTGCCGCTGCGCGGCACCAGCCGGCGCACCCTGCTGCCGCCGGCGGCATTTTCCGACACAGCGACCCTGTGGCGCGCGGTGGCGCGGGATGCGGCGCGCCTGGCTGCGTCCGGGCGGCCGGTGCTGATCGGCACCGACAGCGTCGCCGACTCCGAGGCGCTCTCGCGCGTATTGTCTGAAGCCGCACTAGCGCACGCGGTGCTGAACGCGCGCTTCGATCGGCACGAGGCAGCCGTCGTCGCCGCGGCCGGAATGCCGGGCGCGATCACGGTCGCCACCAACATGGCAGGGCGCGGCACGGATATCGCGCTCTCGCCGGCCGCCGCGGCAAGCGGAGGACTGCACGTGATCTGCTGTCAGCAGAACCCGTCCGCGCGCATCGACCGCCAGCTGATTGGCCGCTGCGCGCGCGCCGGCCAGCCGGGCAGTGCGCAGCGCCTTGTCGCCCTCGACGGCCGGATGCTCGCCGGCGCGACGCTCGCACGCTGGCTGCGCCGCTCTTGCGACGACAATGGCGCCGCGCGCGGCTGGCGCGCCCGGCTGGCGCTGATGTTGCTGGGTTTCGCGCAGCAGCGGCAAGCCCGGCGCGAACGGCGCCAGCGCCGCCTGCTGTTGCGGCAGGAAAGGGAAATGGCGCGCTGGCTCTCCTTTAGCGGCCGCACCGAATGAGGAAAACAGGATGAAAACGAAAAAGACTTCTATGCGCATCGCCGCCGGCATGCTCGCCGCGCTTGCCGCAACCTATGCCCATGGCGCCGGGCCGCTCGGCTGCCTGATCGAACCGGAGCGCATCGCCGAGGTCGGCACGCCGGCCGCCGGCGTGATCCGCAGCATGCTGGTCGAGCGCGGCGACCGCGTCAGGAAAGGCCAAGTGATCGCGGTGCTGCAGGACGACGTCGAGCGAGCATCAACCGAAGTCGCGCAGACGCGCTACCGGGCCGAGGCCGAAGTGCGCGCCGCGCAGGCTAATGCCGACCTCGCGCACCAGCGCCGCGACAGGGCGCAGGAATTGCAAGCCAGGGGATTCATTTCCGCGCAAGCCCTGGAGCAGACGCTGGCCGAAACCCGGGTCGCCGAGGAAAAGCTGCTGCAGGTGCGCGAACAGAAACGCTCGCTGGAAAAGGAATGGCAGCTGGCGCGCGCGCGGCTGTCCGAGCGCACGATCCGCAGTCCCTTCGATGGCGTGGTGGCAGAGCGCTATTTCAGCGCCGGCGAACGCGTCGAGGAAAAGCCGATGGCGCGCATCGCGAAGATTGATCCGCTGAGGGTGGAAGTGATCCTGCCGGCGGCGATGTACGGCAGCGTCCATGCCGGCAGCGCCGCGCGCATCGCCGCCGATCTGCCCGGCATGGCGCCGCTGCCGGCGCGGGTCACGCTGGTGGACCGGGTGCTGGACGCGGCCAGCGGCACCTTCCGCGCGCGCCTGCTGCTGCCCAACGCCGACGGCCGCATCCCGGCCGGCCTGCGCTGCCGCGCCGAGTTCGATGCTGCCACCGGCCCGAGCCCCGCGCCGGCGCCGGCGAGCGCCACCGTGCCGTCCGGCGCTCCGTTGAAGCTGGATCATGGCCTGACGCTGAACGGCGCCCCAGGCCGACGCATGTAGGAAAGAGCCGCACGTGACAATGCCCTTTCCGCGGCGCGCCGCCGCAGGCTACACCAGGTTCCCGATCTCGCGTCTCCTTGCGCGCCTCGCCGATGCATGGGCAATGCGGGCGCAGCCGGCGCGCAGCGCGCCGCGCATGGAAGAAATCGAGCCGCGCCTGCTGTACTCGGCGGACCCGGCGCTGCTGGGCGTCTCGCTCGCCGGCGCGCAGCCGGTGGTGGAGCAGCGCATCGTCGGCCAAGGCGGGGAATTTCAGGGAACGGCCGGCGTCACCGATAGCGATGGCAGAACGCACGAGCTGCTGGTGGTCGGCGCGGACATCGAGAACAGCGACACATTGCTCAAGGGCCTGGCCGGCGACGGCCGCGATATCGAGGTGCTGGTGCTGGATCCGAACCGCGACAGCATCGCGCAGATCAGCCAGGCCCTGGCCGGACGGCAGGACCTGTCGGCGATCCACATCCTGTCGCACGGCGCCCAAGGCGAACTCGCGCTGGGTGCGACCCGGCTCGACAGCGCCGAGCTCGCGGCGCGCGCCGGCGAGATCGGCCTCTGGGGCGACGCACTCAAGCCCGGCGGCGACATCCTGCTTTACGGCTGCGACGTGGCGGCGGATGACGTCGGCCAGGCCTTCGTGCGCCAGTTCGCCGCGCTGGCCGGCGCCGATGTTGCGGCCAGCGACGACCTCACCGGCGCGGCAACTCGGCACGGTGACTGGACCCTGGAATATGCGACCGGCCGTATCGAGACCGGCGTCGCGTTCACGGCGGCAGCGCAGCAGGCGTGGGGCGGATTGCTGGAAACCTTGGTCAACGGGAACGCCGGCGACAACCAGACGCAGGCCGCGGTGGCCGTCGGGGCCAATGGCAACACGGTGGTGGTCTGGACGGCGGACAAGGCCGAGGACGGCGACAGGCATGGCATCTTTGGGCAACTGTTCGACGCGCATGGCGACCCGGTCGGCATTCAGTTCCAGGTCAACACCAGCTTTCACGACGAGCAGCAGAATGCCGCGGTCGGCATGGCTGCCGACGGCAGTTTCGTCGTGACTTGGCAAAGCCGTAGCGGCGACCTCGGCGAATCGGGCTGGGGCATACGCGCGCAGCGCTTCGATCAGGCCGGCAACAAGATCGCCTCGGAATTCGTCGTGAATGCGCTCACCGCTAACGAACAGACCTCGCCCGCCATCGCCGTAGCCGCTGATGGCCAGTTCGTTATCGCCTGGGCCAGCAGCGTCAACAACGATGTCTATGTGCGCCATTTCGATCGCCTCGGCAACGCGCTCTCCGGGGATATCCAGGCCAATCCGGTCAATATCGGCGCCACGCAGTCTGCGCCTTCGGTCGGCATTGCCAAAGACGGCAGTTTTCTGGTTGCCTGGCAGAGCGACAGCGGCGGCACCGGCAAGTCTGTCTTCGCGCAGCGCTTTACTGCCCTCGGCATGCCCAGCGGACTCAGCTTCCGCGTCAACGCTTGGGACGCCAACGACCAGATCGCGCCCACGGTAGCCATGAACGGCAATGGCTATGCCGTGATCGCCTGGACCAGCGCCAACCAGGATGGGGACAAGAACGGCATTTATGCGCAGCGCTACAACCCTGACGGCAGCGCCGCCGGCGGCGAATTCCGCGTCAACAGCATCACCGTCAACGACCAGAGCCATCCCAGCGCCGCCATCGACGGCGCCGGCAACGTGCTGATCGCCTGGTCCAGCGTCGGCCAAGACAACGGCGGCTCGACCGGCGTCTACGCACAACGCTATGACGCAGGCGGCGCCGCTGTCGGCGCGGCATTCCTGGTCAACACCACCACCGCGCAGAACCAGCAGGCACCAGTGGTGGCGATGAGTCCGCTCGGTAGCGCCGCCATTGCGTGGGAAGGCAACGGCGTGGGCGACACCAACGGCGTATTCGTCGCCAGCTATGTCGCCGCCAACACGCCGCCGACGGCAAATGCCGACGCGACGACAGTCCTTCAGGGAAGCCAGGTGATGGGCGCCGCTCCCGGCGTGCTGGTCAACGACAGCGACCCGGACGCCGGCGCCACGATCGCGGTCGCCGCGGTCAGCGCCGGCGTCGGCGGCACGCCGGTCGCGGTGCCAGCAGGCGGCGTAACCATCAGCGGCGTCTACGGCGAGCTGACGCTAAATCCGGATGGCAGCTACAGCTACATCGCCAATGCCGCTGCCGCCTATGCGCTCGGCGCCGGGCAGACGGCCAGCGAAGTCTTCACCTACGTGATCAAGGACAATAACAACGCCGCCGCGAGCGCCACGCTGACCATCACGATCACCGGCGCCAACGACGCGCCGGTCGCGGCGAACGACCGTTATGCGGTGGACAAGAACAAGGCGCTGGCCGTGTCGGCCGGCGACGTGTTCCGCAACGACCGCGATCCGGACACAGTGCCGGTCCCGGATAGGCTGTCGGTGACGGGCGTCGGGATCGCCGGCGGTGCCGCCGGGACCGTGGGGCAGGTGCTGGTCGGCCAGTACGGCAGCCTGACGCTGAACGCGGACGGCAGCCTTACCTATACGCCGAATAGCGGCAATGCCGCGGTATCCACGCTCGCTTCGGGTTCTGTGCTCACCGACCTCTTTACTTATCGGGTATCGGACGCGGCGGGAGCGTCGTCGCAAGCGGTGATTGCCATCGACATCGTCGGCAGCAACACCGCCCCGGTGGTCAACGACGACAGCTATGCGCTGCAGCAGGGCGCGTCGCTCGTGGTCGGGCCATCCGGCGTACTACGCAATGACTTCGACCAGGAAAGCAATCAGCTGTCCGCGGCACTGGTCTTGAACCCCTCGAACGGCACGCTGAAATTCAACAGCGACGGCTCCTTTGTCTACACGCCGAACGCGTCCTTCTCCGGCGTGGACAGCTTCACCTACCGGGCCAGCGACGGCTCGCTCACCTCGGCCCGTGACGCCACGGTCAGCCTGACGGTCATCCATGTAAACCATACGCCGGCCGCGACCGACGACGCCGTCGGCGTCACCCAGGATTTGACCGCCAGCGCCGCGGCCCGCGGCGTGCTGACCAACGACATCGACGCGGATTCTGGCGACGTGCTCGCCGTCACGGCTATCGAATCCGGCGTGGACAAGGTTGCGGTCGCGGCGGGTAATTCGGCCGTCATCTCCAGCGACTATGGCACCCTGACGATATACAGCGACGGTTCGTACAACTATGTCGCCAACGGCCTGGCGAGCCGGGCGCTCGGCGCCGGCGCCGTGTCCAGCGACAGCTTTGTCTACACCATCAGCGATGGCAATGGCGGCAGCGCCAGCGCCAATCTCGTCTTCACCGTTACCGGCACCAATGACGTGCCTACGATCACCGGCATGCCCGCCGACCAGCGCGTCGCCGACAACGCGACCATTTCCCCGTTCACCACGGTGCTCGTGGGCGATGTCGACAACCCGTCGGAGACATTGACGGTCACGATCTCGCTGGACATTGCGGCCAAGGGCGGCCTGTCGAACTTCGGCGGCGGCAGCTACGACACCGGCACCAGCGTCTACACCGTCACGGGTACGGCCGCGCAAGTCACCGCGGCGGTCAATGGCCTGGTGTTCACCCCGGCGGCCAACCGCGTGGCGCCGGGAAGCAGCGAGACGACGACGTTCAGGATTTCGGCATTCGATGGCAGTGTGACGACGGCGGACTACATGACCAGCGTGATATCTACCTCGATCAACGACGCGCCGACCGGCTCGGCTACCGCTGCGCTGGCTGCGGGCGCCGAAGACACGGCGTACACCGTGGCTGCGGCAAGCCTGTTGCAGGGCTTCGGCGATGTCGATGGCGATATGCTGTCAGTGGCGAATCTGACTGCCGACCATGGCACGGTGACGGACAATCAGGACGGCACCTACACCATTGCTCCAGCCGCCAACTACAACGGTACGCTTTCCCTGCGCTACGACGTGGTGGACGGCAACGGCGGCATTGTGGGCGCCATGCAGAGCATCACGCTGGCTGCCATCAACGACGCGCCGACCGGTTCGGCCACGGCTGCGCTGGCTGCGGGCGCTGAAGACACGGCGTACACCGTGGCTGCGGCAAGCCTGGTGCAGGGCTTCGGCGATGTCGATGGCGATACGCTGTCAGTGGCAAATCTGACCGCCGACCATGGCACGGTGACGGACAATCAGGACGGCACCTACACCATCACTCCAGCCGCCGACTACAACGGTACGCTCTCGCTGCGCTACGATGTAGTGGACGGCAACGGCGGCATTGTGGGCGCCATGCAGAGCATCACGCTGGCTGCCATCAACGACGCGCCGACCGGTTCGGCCACGGCTGCGCTGGCTGCGGGCGCTGAAGACACGGCGTACACCGTGGCTGCGGCAAGCCTGGTGCAGGGCTTCGGCGATGTCGATGGCGATACGCTGTCAGTGGCGAATCTGACTGCCGACCACGGCACGGTGACGGACAATCAGGACGGCACCTACACCATTGCTCCGGCTGCCGATTACAACGGTGCGCTTTCCCTGCGCTACGACGTGGTGGACGGCAACGGCGGCATTGCGGGCGCCATGCAGAGCATCACGCTGGCTGCCATCAACGACGCGCCGACCGGTTCGGCCACGGCTGCGCTGGCTGCGGGCGCTGAAGACACGGCGTACACCGTGGCTGCGGCAAGCCTGTTGCAGGGCTTCAGCGATGTCGATGGCGATATGCTGTCGGTGGCGAATCTCACTGCCGACCATGGCACGGTGACGGACAATCAGGACGGTACCTACACCATTGCTCCAGCCGCTGACTACAACGGTACGCTGTCGCTGCGCTACGACGTCGTGGACGGCAATGGCGGCATTGCGGGTGCCATGCAGAGCATCACGCTGGCTGCGATCAACGACGCGCCGACCGGCTCGGCCACGGCTGCGCTGGCTGCGGGCGCCGAAGACACGGCATACATCGTGGCTGCGGCAAGCCTGTTGCAGGGCTTCGGCGATGTCGATGGCGATATGCTGTCAGTGTCCAATCTGACCGCCGACCATGGCACGGTGACGGACAATCAGGACGGTACCTACACCATCACTCCAGCCGCTGACTACAACGGTGCGCTTTCCCTGCGCTATGACGTGGTGGACGGCAATGGCGGCATTGCGGGCGCCATGCAGAGCATTACGCTGGCTGCCATCAACGACGCGCCGACCGGCTCGGCCACGGCTGCGCTGGCTGCGGGCGCTGAAGACGCCGCGTACACCGTGGCTGCGGCAAGCCTGTTGCAGGGCTTCGGCGATGTCGATGGCGATATGCTGTCAGTGTCCAATCTGACCGCCGACCATGGCACGGTGACGGACAATCAGGACGGCACCTACACCATTGCTCCGGCTGCCGATTACAACGGTGCGCTTTCCCTGCGCTACGACGTGGTGGACGGCAACGGCGGCATTGCGGGCGCCATGCAGAGCATCACGCTGGCTGCGGTCAACGACGCGCCGACCGGTTCGGCCACGGCTGCGCTGGCTGCGGGTGTTGAAGACACGGCATACACCGTGGCTGCGGCAAGCCTGTTGCAGGGCTTCGGCGATGTCGATGGTGATACGCTGTCAGTGTCCAATCTGACCGCCGACCATGGCACGGTGACGGACAATCAGGACGGCACCTACACCATCACTCCAGCCGCTGACTACAACGGTACGCTCTCGCTTCGCTACGACGTGGTGGACGGCAATGGCGGCATTGCGGGTGCCGTGCAGAGCATTACGCTGGCTGCGGTCAATGACGCGCCGACTGGTTCGGCCGTGGCTGCGCTGGCTGCGGGTGTTGAAGACACGGCGTACACCGTGGCTGCAGCAAGCCTGTTGCAGGGCTTCGGCGATGTCGATGGTGATACGCTGTCAGTGTCCAATCTGACCGCCGACCATGGCACGGTGACGGACAATCAGGATGGTACCTACACCATTGCTCCGGCTGCCGACTACAACGGTACGCTCTCGCTGCGCTACGACGTGGTGGACGGCAACGGCGGCATTGCGGGCGCCATGCAGAACATCACGCTGGCTGCCATCAACGACGCGCCGACCGGCTCGGCTACCGCTGCGCTGGCTGCGGGCGCCGAAGACACCGCATACATCGTGGCTGCGGCAAGCCTGTTGCAGGGTTTCGGCGATGTCGATGGCGATATGCTGTCAGTGTCCAATCTGACCGCCGACCATGGCACGGTGACGGACAATCAGGACGGCACCTACACCATCACTCCATCTGCCGACTACAACGGTACGCTCTCGCTGCGCTACGACGT
>NZ_JACYOX010000013.1 GCF_015352955.1 Noviherbaspirillum soli | reverse complement strand
CGGTGTGACGCCCACAATCACCAGCAGGCATTGCCCATCGCCGCCTTCGCTCCGCACGCCGGTATGGATGCCGTCGGCCCACCAGTACACATAGCGGGCAGCGCTCAGGTCCCGCCGGTCCCACTGCTGCCATTCGTCCGACCACTGCGCTTTGAGGCGGCTGACCACGTGGCCGACAGGCCCCTGGCTTCCTCGCCCAACAGCACCGACAGCGCTTCGCTCATGTCGCCCGTCGAAATGCCCTTGAGGTACAGCCAGGGCAGTGCTGCCGATACACGCGGCGACTTCCTGATATAGGGAAGCACTACCGACGAATGGAACTTTACGCCCGCCCCCGAGCGGTCGCGTACCTTCGGTACCCTGACCGACACCGGCCCGGCTGCCGTGAGCACGTCGCGCTCGGGCAGATAGCCATTGCGCACAACGGCTCGCTTGCCTGACAGGGTTCGCACGTTAGCGTACTGCTCCAGCAGTGCCGCCAGCTCCAGTTCAATCACTTGCTGGATGACTTGCCGGGCGCCGCGACGCACCAGTTCGTCCAGCGATATGCCAATTTCCGGTGGACCAATGGCTACGTCTTGCTTATCCTTGCGCATGGTGGGAGTTTCCTCTGTTGGTTGATTTGGCCTAGACAATCAAATTCTCCAACAAAAACTTCCACCGCCTTCCTCCCGCCTTCAGGCATCAGCCCGTACACCACTTCTGACTATAGCTCGGCTGTTTAACATCAAGCCTACAAATTTGGTTGTACAAATAGTAGCTTTCTGAAAAGAAAGGCACATTGCAAAGTAAGAAGTTGCACATATATCAATTTTTTAAAAGTTCGTGCCGTACTTACTGAAGCGCCACACGAGGGTCCAATTATCGGTGTCGATGATCTCATTGATGTCGTGCAATCTTTCTCCTGCTGCACCTTGTGCTTCTTGGAGATCGTCAAATGTGCCGGCCATACTTGATGGATCATCTGCCTTTTGACCATGCATGTATTGCAAAAGGATATAGCGGCGCATGGATGCTAATCCGACTGTTGTGATCGGTTCTGCGTTGCCAGGCCTCTTGTGCTGGCTTCCAATGCATCGCATTTCTCTACCGCCGCACGATAGCCAGCAGCAAGCAAGTCGCATTCGTGTTCCAGATTCTGGACGTGAACTTTCGTGGCTTGAATGATCTGTTTGAGCCCTTCGAGTGAGGCTTCAAGGTTCCAGGATACTTCTTCATTGCACATTGCTTCTGCCCACATTTATTTCTGAGTGGAATTATACGCAGGTGGGACACATACGGTTTGCGCGGATACGGGGCGGAGCAACAGAATTTAAAAAGCCCCATTATGCGCACTGCCAGACTTCAGTAGGACAAGACGTGGCTGGCTGTCGTAATGGTGGTGGTACCTCTAACGTTTTGACATCTTCCATCCAAGTGATGACCGCTTTCCGCTGTACTGCAGCCCTTCGAGAAGTTCGTTGAACCGACGGCTTCGTGTCCAGGCCCTTTTAAAAACGGCATCAACAGGTATATGCGTCGATAGCAAGAATCGGTTGTCGATTCGGATCGTTCTATGGATAGAGAAGCAGCGTGTTGCTGCCGAAGGCCTGTCAGGCCTTGGCTGATTGAAATCCATCATTGCCGCTGAGCGTAAGCATTTTCGCCAGCGTTATGCCGTTGGGCGGTTACCCCTCATTATTCGTAACGCGGCTTGCTAGACAAGCCTAACAGTTACATCGCAACAGCTTGGTCACTGATAAGCTGCGGTCATCATATGGTCTTGAAAACGTTTTAGTGAATCGCTCATGATTATTCTGAAACTTGGTTCGTGCCGTCTGCACCTGGCAAAGCCTGTTTCAGGGACACAGCGTCGACCGCAACGCGTACCGGCGCTAGCAACGTAGGCAAGTGATCATTGTGTCTTGATCAAGTTCTTGGACTAATCCGCTGGAGTGGGTGTAACAAACAATCTGGAAAAACTAACAATACAGGCAAGGGAGGCAAACAACGCGCCCAGTAACAGCGCATAGCTCGAGCCCTGATGTGGAGACAGACTCAGGCACAACGCGACCAGAGCTGCACCGATCGCTTGACCAGTCAGTCGCGATATCGCGATGATGCCACTGGCGCCGCCACTGCGGTGGGGTGGCGCACTTCCCATGATTGCCTTCAAATTGGGTGCTTGAAAAAAACCGAAACCAATCCCACAGACGGCCATGCGCCAGCTGATGGCAAGTGCGGTGGACTGAGGTGGAAGATGGTACAGCGATACCATCCCGCCCGCCAGAACCGAAAGACCAATGCCCCCAAGGAGGCCCGGGGCATAGCGGTCACTCAGACGTCCTGCAATGGGTGCCATGATACCGACGAAGATCGCCCAAGGCGTCATCAAAAAGCCCGTTTCCACCGGCGAGCGATTTAATACGGTTTCAAAATAAAAGGGTAGGGATACGAAAGCCAGGCTTTGGCAGGCAAAGGTACATACCGCAGTCAGCGAAGACAAAGCAAACGCCGCTCGACGAAATAAATCCGTAGGAAGAATGGGCGCCTCTTTGCCTACCTCTCGCCAGAGCAACAGCACAAAGAACATGGCAGCCAAGCCAAATTCGACAACAATTGTCGGTATTGATGCCAGGTGCGCTGCGTCGCTCAGTGCCAGAATGAGTAGACCGAACGCACCCATGGCGTACAACGCTGCCATCACATCAATCCTGCTGTTATGTGACCGCGACTGTGGCAACACGCGCAGGCCCAGGAAGACAGCGATGATGCCTAACGGAACATTGATGGCGAAGAGCCATGGCCACGACCACCACGACAATATCAACGACGCGACGGACGGGCCCAATGCGAAGCCGATGGCAACGACTAGGGCGTTGGTGCCAAATCCTCTTCCTCTCAGGCGCGCTGGATAAATCATTCGCAGTAACGCGCCATTTACGCTCATCAAGGCGCTTGCCCCTAGTCCTTGAAGAAGCCGGGCTGTCACTAGGGCGGGCAGTGACCATGCCATGGCGCAGGCGAATGATGCAACCGTAAACAAGGCAATGCCCGCAATGCACATACGTCGATATCCGACAGTTTCACTCCAGGCGGCAAAGGGCAAAAGCGTCGCCACCATCGCTAGATGGTAGATATTGACGATCCAGACCGATGCAGCCGGCGTTGCATGTAACTGTTCTGCCATAGCAGGAAGCGCGGTATTAGCGATGGCTGTATCGAGAGAAGCCATGCCTACGCCAATGGAGACCGATAGCATTGCCCATGCTCGTTCGTGCGGGGGAAGTCCGTCAGCCTGAGGCTGCTTGTAACTATCGTTCAATTGGCCTTTGTTCTCTTGCATTAGCTTCGGTTGCTGAACATCATCAGGCACACAGGACCCATGGAAATGGGCGCTCTACGGAGCGGCCCGTAACTTCAAGCGGTGGAGTAGGGGAAGGCGAGTCGGCGCCTGCCCACTACGCGTAGCCGACGTCGAAACATGATTATAGAGAAAGCGAGCGATAGGCTACTGTTGATGTTACTTCAGATGCGCTGAAATCAGCTTCGTCATCTCAAACATGGTCACTTGCTTTTTCCCATCGAATACGGCTTGCAATTTCGCGTCGGCATTGATGTTGCGCTTGTTTGCCGCGTCTTGCAGCTTGTTCGCCTTGATATAGTCCCAGACCTTCTTTGTAATTTCGGTACGGGGCACCGCTTCGGCGCCAATCACTGCGGCCAACGCACTCGATGGCGTGACCGGCTTCATGAAACCGGCATTGGGCCTGCTGTCTTTCTTTGCTGCTTTTGCGGCTGTTGCCATGATTCGTTCCTTTAAACTCGTGCTGGGAGCCACTAGCTGCCTCTGGAGCGTAATGAGAAAAGCACTGAAGGTGTTTTGATAGGCGCATTGTAAGGGATGGGAGTTGACATGCCTAATGCGATCGATCGTGCGCCTATCGACTATCACTTTTCATTATTGCTGCTAAGCTGTTTATGGATGCTGCTACAAAGTATCGTCGTGATGGTGGAACATTCAGTGAGGAGAAAAGAATGATCAGTAATTTGGCGTCGGCACGCGCCCTGATCCAGGCAGACTTGGAGCATGCTCGTTCTGTCCTGGCTCTATGGAGCGATCAGGTATCCGAATTAGAGAAGGCGCTGGAACAAATTAATTCGGTGGATAATTCGAGAACGGCGTTGCGTGGCGCTTCCCAGGCACAGAAGGGAAGTATGCCAAGACTTACGGCTGGCAATGGAGCGGATGGAAAAGGCAAGCGCGGACGAAAACCGAAACAGGCGACGGCGGTGCAATCCGAGGACAAGGGGAAGAAGCGGCGCGCCGCCAAGTCGGCATCCTCGTCCGTCAAGTCAAAAACGGCAGAGGAAAGCCCGCGCGTGGCCAAGCGGTCTCCAAGAGGCTCCACGACCCAAATGGAAAAGAAGACGGCAGTTCCAGGGGCAGCAAAATACCGGGACCCGAACTCCGATAAGACGTGGACCGGGCATGGGCGCCGGCCGGGATGGTTGGTGGGGGCACCGGAACAGTACGCGATCGACGCTCAAGCTGGCTCGCATGGTGCGCCTGCTGGGAAAAATAGTGGAGCAGATACTGCAGCGATGGCGCATGGTCCTGCATAAAGGCGTGATGGCCCTGGCCGCGTGATAGGCACTCAGAGGCGTTCCACAACGCTATCCGACAGGAATCGTGATCGGATTCAAGTATAGAGCTGCCTATTTAGCGCGGTTTCTTTCGCACGATATAGCCGCTCGGGGCTATCCTATATTTTCTCCGTGGCACACGCCGTGCGCGCGCAAGCGGCGAGTCAATATCTTTTGCTCCCGCAGCAGGGAATGATCGAGCCAGGCGTTTGGGAAGCAGTCCACGGGATGACATAAAATACGAAAGAGGCGAAGAGGGCGCATCCGGCTATGTTAGTGCATCCAGGAAATTCTTTCGACCAGCTCCGCCGGTGGTTGTTTGCACCGTGGTGCCCATTTTGCGACAAGTTTTATACTGATCTGTTGGGATCCGTCGCCAATTACACTGCGCTCATCAAGCGATGTTTGACCGCACAAATAGTGTGCCGCGGTGATGAGCCGTTGTAATTACACTGGCGCCTCCTGTGAGAACTCGCTTGAGCATGGATCTATAGATGAAACAGACATCGGGCATCGGCGACCAAGACTGTTGCCTAACTTTGCAAACAATTTCTACGCTATTTTTTCGATTCAAGAAATGCCGAACGATACCGATCAAAAAACCGTGTCCACGCTGATTCGCTGGACAGAGGACGAATGGCACATGCTTGCTCGCCACCTTTGCGCAAAACAAGGTGGGGAGCCGATGGGGGCGCTCGATGTGCAAAAGATTAAAGCCAGGGACGTGTTTGTCGCGCAGGAAGTGCTGCCGAACGACCGCCACCGAAAACTCGGGTCGATTGCACAGGGATTCGCGGGCATACGGGCACGGCTGGAAGAGGTGACTCAGTTGGTACCCGATGGAGAACAGGTAGTCCCTTGTGCAGAAAAGGCGGAAGTGAGTGAAAAGCGACGGACTACCTCAGAGACAGCAGCAAAAGTTGCCCTCGCCCTAGACCGAGAGCTTGAGGCAAGGGATCAGATGCATGAAAGGGCGGAATTACCTGCGGACCAGACGGCTGATGGAGACAGGATTCCCGAAAAGCAAGGGGGCAGGTCGATGCACCAGGCGATCGAAGATTCCGCTCAGTCGCTGCAACGTGTCCCTATACCTGGCTTGATGGAAGCGGCGCGTCCTTTCCTTTTGATGATTTGTGAAGAATTCGCCAAAGCCATTGTGAAAGTCATTTCTGCTCACGGCCTAAGGGCCACTCTGCCGGTTGCATCCAGCCAAGCTCCATCTCCGGTCGTGTTCCGACGTGAAGGAGCAGTGCATGGACCCATTGTCGAGGAGAGGCAACTCAACTCCAGGCCTGACAATTCAACTGGCGAGCAGCGCCGCACTGATGACGCCGACGTGAAAAGGGTCAATATCGATGTTGCACCGTATGAGGATCATGAGGAGTGTGATGAACTCGATGTCCAGCCCCTTTTCGATCCCAAGCTTCCGCCGTCTGCAGATAGTGATTTCAAGCCCAAGATTGGCTTGGTCAGCACGCCGGGTTCTGATTTTGAGGGACTGCGCCAACGTTATCCGCAACTCCATCTGACGATCGTCCAGGCAGAGGCCCTGTCGGACGTCCGGCGATTTGGACACTGTCAGCGCATTATCGCGCTGCGTGAGGAAATTTCTGTTGGTACAGATGCCTTGTTGAGCCGCCTGCTGCGGCATCGGTATATTCGGCTAGATGGCGGCATGGACGGGGTGATAACACAACTTGATGCATGGCTCGCTTCGCCAGGATCGATTACCGGTGGATCACGGCGCCGTATGCCGTTTAGCGGCATAGAAATGAACGCTGTTTCCGGAAGGAAGCGTCAGAATCCGTATTCAACGAGGATAGGTGATGCAAGTTGAAAAGTTTGCCATGGAAGCGATGCATAAGCGAAGGGATGACCAGGATGAAGTGGCTGAGTTGTTAATCCTGGTTCAGTCGATGATTACGGCCGGCGGGTGTGCCGGTAGGATTGAGGCGGAGCGTTGGCTGATGACCTGGCTCGATACGCCCAACAGCGGATTCAGCGGGGTTACACCGCGACGCCTGCTGGAGCAGGCATATAACGGATCCACGATACGGTAATCGATGGCTGGTTCGGCAAAATGGATGCGTTATTACGCTGCCATGCAATCGGTTTCAGAAACCGTGCTGTGCTGACTGAAGCAGGTATAAAGGAATAACGATGGAACGACCATTGCATGCTTTACAGAATAAGTTCCTGCAGGACCTCCAAGAGGACGAAACGCCGGTCGCCATTTATCTGGTGAATGGCATCCGGCTGCAGGGACAAGTGGACTTTTTCGATAATTACATCGTTGCGGTGAAAAGCACGACGACGCAGTTGGTCTATAAGCATGCCATCTCGACCATCGCGCCTATAGACGGAGAAGCTGGGCAGCCCAACCAAGAAAAGCGGAACGCAGCCAAGCCGAACGTCGTGGTCCGTACAAAGCCATCCAGACGGGCGGCCTAAAAGGATGTGCCGTTACATGGTACGAACTCATCGGGCACATATTGGGACTGATCAATCGAAATAATTTCCTATAAGAAAAATCCGATAATCATATTTATGTAAAATTAAGTAACAAAGACTGTTATACTTAAACTTACCTCTCTTTCACCTCATGAGTAAGATGGTTCAACATTGTTTCAATTGTGCTTGAAGCTTCAGCGCATACAAACCGGCAAGAAACACTTATATCCTGCTGGTTTGATCTTATGAACGCCAAGCATGGCGGACGGCTTCTACTGGCAATTTGCTAATCACAGCATGCTCTAGCTCGCAGTAAGCCACATCTACTCCGGTAGCGCACGCTTGGAAGTCATCAGCTTCCTCGTCGTCTTCAAAAACATAGATATAGCCGTTGGCTTGCACCTGAGTCGGCGAAATACGAGTCGTCGTCATTGAAAGCCTCTTAAAACAGGCGGCAAATCCTAGCACGGCTAGAAAATGCTTGGCGGGCATGTCGTCGTTCAAATAAAACAGACGGGGGGATTTCTTTCCACGTTTGGGACCAGCTCTTGAAAGAATGTTGTCATTTAGAACAGTGGGAGCACTTAAATCAATTATATACACACTTAATCTGCGCTTGGCTGGCTGTGTCTATTGAGGCGTATTCGGGCCTGGCTACCTCACCACGCCGTCTAAATTATCCCGGCTATTGCGGAATCGATTGGCGCGTGGCGTGAGTCAGGCCGAAACAAGATAGCCGGCACCAGTTTGCTCCAGCGTCTGCGCTCTGTACCGTGACCACAACTTCTCGGGGTCGCTACGCCGGGATAAACATGGCGCAAAGGGATGTGCTGCATTGCTCAAAAGTCGTATCCCATGTACATCGCGGCGAGTATAGCGGCAAGAATCGCAAGCGGGGTGCCAACCAGAACGAGTGGCAACCAGCGCGGCATCGGTTTGCCCAACGTGCCTCCGTTATAGAGTTCGGCCCAAGCTTCCGTGCTCATGAGTCCATAGCGGCAAGCTTCTAGCGAAGCAAGCACGCCCGGTACGCCACTCCAACAAAACAGGAGGTATAACGTTCCCGGGAAGCGCTGGCGAAGGTAGAAATGATGCAGGCCGAAGTTGCCGAGCAGCGCGGCTAGGAGCACGGCGCGGGTCTGATCCCTCAAGACTTGGGGAGCAACAGTCGGCTTTTCCATGCGCAATCTTCCTTTCGCAGAAGTCCCCAATCAAAGGAGCTTGGCACACTGCCAGCACATTTTCGGCCACCCTTGACATTCCAATAATATTTTTCCGCTCCAATGATGGCGAGGGAGAAGCACGGAAAACTGCGATGCCGCACACTGACTTTATCTCGGCCCACGCCCTCCCCCAATCTTGCCAGAGAAATAATTTACTCCTGATAGTCTGGTTTACGGTGTGGATTCAACCGATCGACGCAACAGATTGGTGAAACCGCTGAGCGGGCGTTTCGTAATTTAACGTTTTTCGCGGCCGTTCATTTAATTGCCTCGCAATGGCATTGAGGTTCGCCTGCGTGTAACTCGACAGATCGATCCCCTTGGGGAAATACTGCCTTAATAAGCCGTTTGTATTTTCATTCGACCCACGCTGCCACGGATGGTGCGGATCACAGAAATACACCTGGATATCGGTTGCCAGTGTAAACCGCTTATGGTCGGCCATTTCCTTGCCACGATCCCACGTCAAGGATTGGTAGAGCTCTTCCGGCAGCTTGCGCGCATGCCTGATGAGCGCGTCGATGACGGTCTGGGTATCCTTGCCTGCCACCTTCACCAGCATCGCGTAGCGCGTTTGCCGCTCGACCAAGGTCGCAATCTGGCTATTCTTGCTTCCAAAGAGCAGGTCGCCTTCCCAGTGCCCCGGAACAGCCCGGTCTTCCACCGTAGCCGGACGCTCGCTGATGGATACGGTATCCAGAATTCTGCCGTGATTGTCTGATTTCTGAGTGTGATGGCGCGAGCGACGCATGATTCGGGTCCGTCGCAAATGCGCCAGCAATTCCTTCTTCAGAGCACCACGGGCCTGGATAAAGAGGCTGCGATAAATGGTCTCGTGTGACACTTGAAAGCACTCGTCATTTGGATACGCCTGTTTCAGCCAGCCAGCGATCTGTTCTGGCGACCACAGCAATCGAAGCCTGGCGGCCACCATGCGCGCCAGCGCTCGGTTGACGACCAGTTTACAGGTCTTGGGACGGCGAGCCCGTTCCCAGGCAGCCTGCTCGGCTTGCGCTGCCCGATAGCGTTCCTCCCCACCGTTACGGTGGATCTCGCGGCTGATGGTCGACGGTGCCCGTCCCAGGGATTTCGCGATCGATCGAATTGATTCACCTGTTGCAATCGCGCGGGAGATTTCTTCGCGTTCAGCCAAGGTAAGCGCCAGACGAGATCGGCGCCGCGGCGCCGGACGGATGCCGCCGGTCTCTGCCAAGATTCGTTCAATTGACGAATGTTTGCGATCAAACAGCTGCGCGATTTGCTGGAGCGAATCGCCTTTTTGCCAGTGTTCCCACATCAGAGCTTTCTGGCTTTCCGTGTAATAAATCCGTGGCCTCTGCTTCATTTGCAACACTCCTTCTGCTTACGCAGTCTTTAGTGTGTTGCATCCACCAGTTGAATTCACAGGCGAAAGGAGACATCCCGGTCTCTATTTTACGATTCAGCTAGCCTCCTCTATTCTCGGCTTAAATATGTCTTATTTCGTTAAACATCAAATCTTCTCTGCTGATAATTCCCATTTTCGAAATATCTCTTGGAATAGAATCGTAGACGTAGTTAATAAAAAGATTAACTATCATTAAAAAGCTTAAGAGTTGCTAGCTCATGTAAGAAATGGGCGCTTGCATGAGCAGCAAAAGTATGATAATCATCGCTTTTTTCATCATCACCAAAATCACATACCGCCTTTATAGAGATACATTCCGGTCTGGGATCAGCTGCATATTCTGCTGCGGTAAAAACAGCGTAACTTTCCATTTCTACACCCACCAAATTTTTATGCTGATCACGAACATCATCCATTAATTCCGTCGCTTGTAATACAGAGCCGCCGCTCGCCATCGCATCTATTTTTACGGCCGGCCGGTTGGGAGGACGCACACCCTCAAAGGAATCATAAATTTTATCAATAACACCTGGGATTTCTGATACTTGAACGGCGGCAGAACGAAGCGCTTCATCTAGCCGCCATGGATAAGGGGCTGGGCGAAATCTGAGCTTCGTTGTATCTGCATCCCGCACCCATTTGCCGCTGCCCCAATCGAAGCAAGGGTCAGCGATTAAAATGTCTCCAAGATTCGTTTTTCCGCGAACACCAGCGCATATTCCCACGATGGCGAGATAGCGTGGGCGAAAATTGTGGATTAGCTTTGATGCAACGACAGCTGCAGGTGGCATTCCCATTTTTGCAGCTGCAACAGCTACAACGTCTATTTCGCGCTGTCCATTATTGAAAGTTCCGCGGATATACCGTGAGTGGTCATATGGCACACTGACTTGTTGCCAGTTTGCATGTATACTCTTCAATCCTTCCAGCTCTTCTCCCTCAAGAGCAACGACTATTCCAAGGTCAGTGTGATAGGTCCTGCCGTCATTAGGATAAGGTGGACGATTTTGCTCAATTAGATATTCGACTGACTGTTTTAACGGACTCTGCCAACTGAGATCAGTGTGAGAAAATTTAAGTAATTTCCAAAGTGATAGAGCGAAATCATCTTTAGCTGCTACCATAGCATCATCATATGCTGACATGCCCACGATATACCGAGGCGAAATTGCAGAATGGTTTAGACGTACGAATCTTAAAATGTCTAACCCAGCACCTACCTCTGGTAGCTTATCTGCGCGTGCCGGAATATTTAGATCAAGAATCACTAAATCATAACGGGTACGCTGAATCAATTTTTTGGCAGCGAAAACGTCAGATGCATGCTCAATATCGTTGATGCTAATAAGATTAACTTGTAGCAAAGTTTCTACTAAAAGCCGCCGTTTCTCAAACTCGTCCTCTACAATCAATATTTTAATCATTTTTCGGTTCTACTAAAACGTCAATAAGCCGTTCAAGTTCAGCCTGCCAAGTAGCTTCATCTTGCCGGAAATAAACACTACCGATAAACATAGGTCCAAAGTCTCTTTTGCATTGTGTACTAATATCCGCAAATGAAACTTTATCCTTCCCATCGCCAAACGTTTCCAATTGGGTTACTACAATCACATGAGGAAAAAGATTGCGCAGTTTGAGTTTCCGCATCAACTCATATCCACCGAGAGGACGAATTCGTCCTTCTCTCTGATTTGGCTGGCGATCAAAGGTAGGGAGGGTCATATCTAAGATAAGCAAATCTGGTAGTGACTCCTCCAATGCACGCAACCCGCTCTGAAAACTTGCAAACTTTTGGATATGAAGAAATGGGTATTTTTCGGTAATAAAACCAGTAAGCCGCTTTGCTTTTAAAGCGTCATCTTCAACCAGGTATGTTTTCACACAAAGGTCTCCATATCACGGATGGAAAGTCTAACGTTAAATGAGTGATTATCAGATACAATTATTTGGAGAGCATGAGTCGCTTTGAAATCAAACTCAAGAATACGCCAAATCTTCGAAAGCCCAGATCCTCCTTCGCTTCTCGCCATTTTCAGAGCAGTATCTTTACTATACCGTTCGACGGCTTCTTCGCCCAAACGTTTATGCGAATAGATATTGATAGAAGGCGAAATTTTATTTTCAATCTCAATATCTAGACCAAGACTGTCTTGAACAACAATTATCTTGACCTCGTTTGTTTGGTTCGAAAATCCACTATGTCGTACAACATTTTGTAACAGAATAAAAAGGACTTCGACAGTTCCGTCTAAATATTTTCCGGGAATTTTTTTATCCGAGGATATGCTTAGCCGAGGAGAAATTGCATCCTTTGCGTAGCAATTTTCTATTTGCTTTAACGCAACTCCAATTGCGAGGTCTATGTCAAAAGGCGCTCGTTGAAAATCGGTAGGTCGCCTGAACCAGCCGCAAATATTTTCAACTGCTACCTGTAAATCCGTCTTGGCACGGACGACGCTGTCTGTTACAACAACAGCCTTGTCGCGAGTAATACGTCGTTCAATGGCGCTTATTAACAGATCAGCAGCGTGGTTAATTTCAGATAAAAAAGGACCGCGAAGTCGTTCTCGTATTTTTTCCATTGATCGATCGGTCAAGTGCCACGCAAACGCGAATAGCCGCTCAATGAAATCGTCGAATGGTGTACTCTCCGTAAGGGCATTCATAAACTCTAACCGCTCTTCCCGCGTCACTACGAAGTCAAACATTCCATGAATACTCGGATCACCTCGTACCTGTAAATAGTCTTTCCGATATGTTCGTTCTAACTCTTCTACTTTAACAGTGAACTTGGCGAGCTGTTTACGCAAAAAATCCTTATCTTCTGGTGATATTTCTGTAAATGCCTGTTGCCAACGTTCTGGCAAGATGTGTTCATCCGAATCATTTGATTTTTGCAATAACAGGTCGTGAGCAGCCAATGGGCTTCTCACATGACCTTCAAATGCTCCGTGTCGTATAGTGGTGCTAAAATGGGTGTCTAAGCCAAAAGCTGGATTTGTCGCAAATTGAGTGATAAATTCGTTGCATATTGAAATGAATAAACCTTCTTTCTCAGATGCAGGAAGCTTAAGATTCTTAAAATCTGATGGCGCGTTTTCCCCCAAAAGGACTTCGATCCGTTTAGTTATCTTATCCGCTTGGTAATCCAGTGAAGGATGCTTTAACATTTGAATATACCGTGCGTAGGCATCCCGCAGAACATCCTCTACTGCGCTATAAATTCCATCTTCATCAACATAAATTTTACTTTCTTCGACTTGTTGGAATAGCTCTGCTACTTTTGCATCTCTCGTGATCGATTTAATCTCTGCAGCGTAAATTTCTGAGTTCGATGGATCTAGTAAAATAAGGTTTTGACATATTAAAATTCGCTCGTTCTCAATAGCGCTAACGCTTTCAAAAAGTGTCGTGTCATCAAAGATGCGCGGCACGCATATAAAGCGTAAAAAATAGATAAGCCGGATTTTATCGAACTTTTCAACTAAACTTACAAGTGAGATTGGACTTTCAACTCTTAGTTCATAGAGCGTATTCTCAAAAACGTCTGAAAGTTCTTGCTCCCATTTTGGATGAATTTGTCGCGCAGTAATATGAAGCAAAATGGGAAAGGCAAGATCGGCCGTCGCTACATTTTCATTTAGGCAGGCTCTAGCCAATTCTTCTAACGGATAGAGCCTAAATGCATTCGAGTTCTGGAGGCAATGGTCGACTGCTAATCTAAGACTATCCACTAGCTGCCCCTGCGCAAATAATGCATTGAACAAATAAGCTTTTGCACGGGTTTGAATGTATTTATTCCCACAATCCACAGCTTCTTTAAAGCAAGCTGTCGCGTTTTTATAATCCCTATGATGGAATGCAACGTGACCTTTGTAGATGGCTTTCCGATATTTTGGCAGTCCTATATCATCCAGAACGAGGTTAGCTTCTTCTAATGGCAGGTCCAGTGCTTTTTGTATTCGCAGTGCCGGCGAATTGCTATGAGACGAAAGTAGTTCATCGATATAGTCGCGTGAACAATTTATTTTGGCGAGCAGCGCAGCATTCCAAGGATTATCGCTTGCCCCCGTAAGCGCCGCGAGTTTGTCTAATTCACTGTATTCTTTAACGAAGATATGTTCATGTTTGCGCTCCACAAAAGATGCGATCTGCTGTCCAAGAGGATGATGGGAAAAAGTTAACGCGAGCTTTTTTAACTGGGAGATCGCTTGCTGATGATTCCTCGCTAGTAGCAAGACATCTTTCATCGACTCTTGAGTCTGTATCAGAAAAGAGGATTGAGAAGTATTATTCTCCGATGAAAGGGACGCACGCGTTCGAGCAACGAGTTCTACGGTGTCCGGAGAGTTAGTTAAGACTTCATTGTATTTCCCGATTGTATATGCATCGTAGCTATCAAGAGAACTTTCGGCGATCTTAGAGTGCGAGCCATCATAGACGTTTAATAAGCGTTCAATACGGGAGTCAGAAACATTCTCCAACAATAGAAGACATTTTTTTAAATATGCATTGCTACTCGTTCCTTCGCGCGCCAATTTAAGCTGAATCATTGACACCAATACCTGAAATCGATCCACAATCGGGTACGGCTCTGACCAAGTTAACGGAGCCGATATATCTCGGATTTGTGTAATATCGTATGGTAATAAAAGATATCGGAAAAATTCCCCCATCTCGCCCATTTTGACAAGATTTTCGATTTCAATCTCAAGGGTGGAGAGAGAGACGTTTTCTTCGCTTCGGTAGCTGAAGTAGTAAGCAACATATGCAACGAACTCGTTTAGTCCTTCGACCGTGATTGTCTGCTCAAGATAATCTTTTTGTGCCTTTAATCCTGACTGAAGCTGTAGCAATTGAAGTCTATTTGCAATTAGCCAAAGCGATACGCCTAATTTTGATTCAATAGAATCGAGTGCAGTTGCTGCCTGTGAGAAGTTCCCATCTGCAAACGCAATTTCGTAATGTAATTTAAGTTTTACAAATTGCTGAAGTTGCGGCAGAAACACCGAAAGTACGGATGCGGTCCATATAAACTCTTTTTCCGTACTTGTTCGCTGTAAGCGATCCTTTAACTGAAACCGAGAGAAATTTTCAGGAAATGCATTGCCTACTAATAAATTTGCATATATTTTTTGTTTGCTAAGATCCGAAACAATCCGAGGGTAAACTCGAGCGTCAGTTTTGTCCCGAGCAATACTAAGGCCTGCTCTAAGGTTGCGGTGGGAGTGGAGGTAGCGCCGAAACATTTCTTCGGCTTGTCCACGGCCACCACCGTTTGTTTTTCTTTTTCCTTGTGATCTCATCAGTGGTTTATGTTATCGCGTTATTCTAAGCTGGAACAATAGCCTCGTGATCTGCAGCAGTGCACGTGTGAATTGTACTAGTCAACATGAGGGAACAATATTTTTTAATTTTTTTGAAATGTTCAGTCGTAATTTATTGGATACTAAAAGATGCAGATATAAATTTCATGCCGTTATCCATATATATAGAGACAACCGGTAGTATAAGCGTTGAAATTAGTACGTGTGTCAGAAGTTCTGCAAATTATATGTTATCTGAGTGACGCGATACATAAGTAACCGTCCGCTATCAGTCTTTATTTGAAGGGCTAGCGCCTTCCCCGATATGGCACACATCCGATCCCGTCGTTGTTCCTGAACTCTTCCGTATATCGCTTGTCGCTCATAACACCTCCTGTAAGCCAAAGTGTAAGGCTTAAAAGTTTTTACAAAATTAAGGGCGATGCAACGAAGGCGCGCAGCCAAAGACAACTAGGCTAATTATATTTTTTGACTTCACAGGTACATTAAAGGCGGCCTCCAGTGCGAGAGGCGCCTCTTACTATGGAGACTTCTAATCTCTATAGACAGCTAAACAAGTGCCACGTTGACGTGTTCAAAGACGACTTCGGGCTGTACTTCCCGGCCTTTTTTCACAAGCCGTACTACGCCAAAGCGCTCAAGTAAGTGCAGAGAACGTGAGACATTCGATGGCTCTTTTCTCACAGTCTCTGCTAGCAAAGTTATTGTTTTCGGGCGATTGCTCCGAATTACTTCTAGTAGTGCACAATTTTCGTCTGAGAACACGCTAAGTAGGGCCGCACGGGAAGGAAACCAAATTGTAGGTTCATCCTCTTCCCGCTTCCTTTCCCCTAACGCAATAGCCAGAGTCCGTTTACGTTGCTCTTCCACCGAGGCGATACCTATTTTCAGAGTGTTTTTCATTTGCATAAGTCCTTCAAAACTCTATCTACTTCTGTATAGAAGTCACTCACCAACTGAAACGGAGTGTTGAACTGATACAGCACTCCTACGTCTTTCGCATGCCGATGCTGGTGGTCGAACGGGAATTTTTTGCCAGCGTTTTTGAACGATGACCCTGGCGGCGGCACGGCATGCGCATTATCGAAGCCAATAAGGCGCGCGCCACTAGGCGCGTGCAGCGTCAAACTGTATTTGATACCGTGTGGGCGGTCTTCAGTAACCTCCACCAGTTGGACGTCGAATTTGACCCAGTAGCCCTGATCATTCTGGACTTCAATTGTGTCGTTCAGACCGAGCAAGTAATCCAATCCGGTGTCTCGAGTGTTTTTTGAGTTCATATTAAAGCATATCATGCCACGATATGTTTTTCTTGGTCAATATGACAAGCTTCTAGTGCCAGTGAGTTGGTAGATCCGTAGATTCCTAGCTGGGTATAACCTTACCTAGCCATACCATGCGGCTCGTAGTGAAAGACGAAGAATAACGGCCCCGGCACGAGCAGGAGGATGCAGATGTGTAAGCAGCACCCTGCCGATCCGTCCCTTCAATGAGGGCTGTTTTTCTGCAGCCTTTCCAGTAATGACCCTAGACAAACTTTTTTTCGAACTCGAGAGCATGCACGTGGCGTATGGCGGCGCGGTTTGCGTCTACTTTGGCGGAGAGGGCTGGGAGCGTACCCTTGCAAGTGCTTTTGTCTAGCACGTGCACTCCCTAGGCGAGAAAGCCAAACCTACGGGAAACCCCCAGTCTAGGACGACCCGCCAAGTAGTCGATAAAGGAAACCATACCGACATAAAAACGTTGTCTCTATCACATCAAATCCGTCTCCGGAAGCGACTGACAAGTTTTCGCAGCGCCCTCCTTTTATTGCTTATGAGAAAGTGCATGCTTTCAGGCTGCCACTAAAAAACGGACTAAGGCACTGATAGGCCGATGCCAGGACAGAAACACGATGATTAATAGCCATCAGGAACGGGGCAAATGAAGATCCGCCCCGCGAGTTGGGATTGCACGGCATGGCACTGCTGCCACGCAGTGCTTGGTTTCGCGCATCCGAGAAACCATCTTGCCGCGCTTTCCATTAACATTCATGTCATGTTTGCCAATCAAGATAGCGGAGACATAGATGAGCCGCCTTGTCGTTGTTGACCCGAATGCCCACCTAAATCTCGTGCCCGATGGCATAGGGCCGGATCTGAGCCATTTCCAGTTCCACTTCCTGGCGCACGGAGATTCGTGGTTCTCCATCGGATCGATCGTCCCGGTTGCCACTACGAACATCCTGGCGGAAATGGATTTCCCGTTTACGGCCTATGCGGTCAACTGTGCAAGGCCGGGCGACACGCTCGCCCACATGGTGGACTGGAGGAAGGATCCGAACTTCAGCACGTTGCTGGCAAGCGTCAAGGCAAGTCCTTGGCACGCCATCCTGATGTCCGCAGGCGGCAATGACGTGGTTGATGCCGCGTCCGTTCCTCCCGTGATGGGCGGGAAGGAAACGCCACGTGACCGACGCCTTTTCCTTCGGCCCGACGAATGGGCTGCCGGGGGTGGAGCATCCCGCTACATCAGCGAGGCAGGATGGCAGCTCTTCGAGGATTACCTGGCGCCGCAGTTCGATGCCCTGATTGCCGCCCGGGATGGGGACGACTCGTCGAGCAAAGGTGTGCCGGTCTTTTTCCATCTGTATGACTTCATCACGCCGCGCCCTTCCCCCTCAGTTGCCGTGCTGTTGTCGACAGGGCCGTGGCTGGCGCCTGCCCTGACTGCTTACGGGATCCCGCCGGAAGACTGGATCGAGACATCCGGGATCCTAATGAACAGGCTGGCGAATATTGTCATTTCCGCCGCAGCCCGTCTGCCAAACGTCCATGTCGTGGACACGCGCGGCTCCCTCATCCCTGCCAGCATCCATGACCCGGGGATGACGCTGCACTGGGCTAACGAGATCCACCCGACAAAGGCAGGCTATACTATCCTAGCCGAGAAATACGCGACGACTGTCTCTGGGGTGCTCCAACCGGAAGCCAACCAAGGCGCGCGTGCCGACCAAGCCGCTAACTCCATGGGGTTTTCTGATGGGCCGTTCCCGCCCCTTTTCATTGAGCCTCCCAAACCTGCCGTGACCGCTGGCAAGCCGGCCACGCCAAAGCAGAGCGGGGCCCAGCCGGCCCCTTGACCGCAGGGGAATTCCCCACCCCAGTGGTCGGAGGGTACGACCGAAAATCCCTTTTCGTGGCCGCCATTCAAGATTCAACAAAAGCACAACGTTGAAGCTTGCTAAGCGGGGGCAGGAAATCTGCTACGGAAAACCCGCCATGGCCACCGTTCGAAAAGGCCGAGGACCTGCCGAATCGGGGCCTTGCTTGAATGTCGGAGACCGGAGCGGAACTGACGTTCGAGTGTGCCCCTGAGAGCAAGGTCGAACGTCTAGAGATGGCTGACCCTCAACTTCAGTTGAACCGGGAATCTGTCTGTTTTTTAGTCTGTGGCAGAGCCATCTACCCTGCCTCTCAATGTGAGCGACTGATAATTAGGGTTATCAGTCGCTCATTTATGGTGTGATGTAGGAGGGCAACACATGTAGAGGTCCGTTTTTATAAAAGCTAGGCAGGTTTTCAAACGGAGTTCAGCGCAGTACTGGCCATCGCACGCGGAAGCCGCCAGAGTTATTGCAACCGCGACAGGATATAAACCAACGGCTTAAGAATCTCGGCTGCAACGCCAAGCCTCTCGTTTAGTAAGGTCAGCTAGCGGGCGGCTACGGGTCATAGCAAGAGCATCTGCGGATGCCGGCTGTCGACCCAGGCCGTGTAAAAACAGAAGGCACAGAGGTAGATGTGTCGGCGGCAAGGCTCAGTCGTAGCCTTCATTGGCTTTGTGGAAATGGAAGCAGCATGTTGATGCAGAGGGCCGATCAGGCCCTGGTTAGTCTCATCATCAACTCTGCTCCCATAATGCTGAGGAGCCGCTTGAAGTTATAGGCAAGTACATGCAGGCTCATTTCCGTGCCGACCCGATCAAGCGTCTTTGTCAGGAAGTGCGTGGCACCCATCCATGCCTTAAGGGTACCGAATGGATGCTCCACCGTTTGCCGTCGCAAGCGCATTTGCTCAGGCGCCTTGCTGAGCCGTTCCTGCATGGCGTCAATGACTGCTTCATGTTCCCAGCGTCTGATGCGGCGCTCCGGGCCGGTCGTACAGTCAGCCTTGAGCAGGCAGCGTCTACACGCCGGTGTCGCATACACATTGATGATCAGACCTTTGTCCACTGTCGCGAAGCGGCGGGTCATTGCATGTCCGGCCGGGCAGCGGTACTCATCCTGGTCCGGCATGTAGACGAAGTCTTGCTTGCCGAACCGGCCGTCCGCCTTGGCGCCTGATGTGAGCGGCTTGGGAACGTAGGTGGCGATGCCAGCCTGGTCGCAAGCGAGGACTTCTTCGCCACTGAAATACCCCCGGTCTGCAACGACAGCCAACTTCTCAATGCCAGTCGCTTCCCGAGCTTGTTCGGACATGTTCGCCAACTGGCTCCTGTCATTGCCGATATTGGTGACTTCATGCGCGACAATGAGGTGATGTGTCGTATCGACTGCAGTCTGCACGTTGTAACCCACCATTCCGGTGCCACGGCCGCTGGTGGCCATAGAGCGGGCATCGGGATCGGTTAGGGATATCTGCCCATCAGGCGCATCCGGAAGGCGCGCCTCAACCTCCTTCAACGCCTGCATCTGTTCTCTGAGGAGGGTGATCTTGTCTTGCAGTCGGACCGTCTTTGCCGGCGCTTCTGCTGGCTCCGTGCGGTCGATGGTGTCCAGCATGCTGAGGTAGCGCTTGATACTTTCTTCGATCTGCTGCAGGCGCGCCTGCACCTTCGCCTTGGTAAAGTTCCGGTCGCGGTTATTGACGGCCTTGAACTTGCTGCCATCAATGGCGATGAGCTGCTGGGTAAACAGGTCGAGATTCCTGCACAGCAGCACGAATTGCCGACAGACGTTGCGTATGCCGACGCCATTGTCCTTACGGAAGTTGGCAATCGTCTTGAAGTCCGGTGTGAGCCGGCCAGTCAGCCACATCAACTTAATGTTGCGCTGGGCCTCGCGTTCCAGGCGGCGGCTAGACTGAATGCGGTTCAGGTAGCCGTAAATGTAGAGCTTCAACAGATCCGCAGGATGGTAGGCAGGACGGCCAGTGTCTGCAGGCGTCACACCGTCAAATCCCAACGTCGCCAAGTCCAGTTCATCGACAAAGACGTCGATCACCCTCACAGGGTTCTCGTCTGTCACATAGTCGTCCAACTGCGCAGGAAGTAAGATGCCTTGTGCCCGATCGCTGCCTTGGATAAAGCGCTTCATTCACCACCTCGACATTGATGTGAGATAGCGGTGTGACAATCCACCGCGCAATTCGTTTACTCAAAGCCCCTCTTTTTACACATAGATGGTCGCCCCTGTTTTGCCAAGCCTTCAATCGGTGATATTGAGCAGGTAAAGATTGCAGCCATAGATCCGGACTTATGATCGAGGCCGTAGCCTCTGTCCCTGATGGAATATGCTGGCAGGTGCCTAATCAGTCTGTCGAGCTTGATGCTCCCTGTGTAAATTAGGTTTGACCTGCCACGGTCTGACCATCTCGCCATCACGTCTTGATTGCCCAGGCAATCGGTGGAGTGCTCCTTCAGAATCGATACTGCTGTCATGCGATGCCGGGGTTGCTCATGATTCGAACGTACGATTGGCGCTTTATTCCTCCAATTGGAAGTTCGCCTGGTAGTCCCGATTGTGTGCCAGAAGCGCCCAGATAATGCGTGCGTTCTTGTTTGCCAACGCGACGGCCGCTACATTTTGATGTCGCCGGCTCATTAAATTAGCCAACCAGCTGCCTGCGTAATTGGCTTTGCGCTCCGCCACTCGCAACACTGCACGGGCCCCGTGAATCAACAGCGTTCGGAGATAGGCGTCTCCTCGCTTACTGATTCCCAAGAGCGTTGGCTTGCCCCCGCTGGAATGCTGCCGTGGCACCAATCCCAGCCAGGCGGCAAGCTGCCGGCCGTTCTTGAAACATCTGGCATCGCCGATGGAAGCTACCATCGCACTTGCTGTGATTGCGCCGATGCCGGGAATCTGTGCCAATTTTTGGCTGGTGGCGCTTTCCCGATGCCAGAGCTGGATCTGCTGTTCCAACTCACCGACCTGGCGATCAAGCTCCTTCAAATGGTCATGCAGGCGCTGGATCAGTTGGCGGAATACAGCTTGTAAATCGTCACTTGCCTTTTCCAGCGCAGCGGACAAGCCTTGGGTAAGGTGAATCATTCCTTGGGGCAGGATGATGCCGTACTCGCCCAGCAGTCCACGAATCTGATTGGCCTGGGCGGTGCGTGCCTTGACGAATCCTTGTCGTGCTCGGTGCACGGACAACACCGCCTGTTGCTCTATATCCTTGACCGGTACGAACCGCATGTTCGGTCTGGCCACCGCTTCGCAGATGGCCTCAGCGTCGGCAGCATCGTTTTTGTTCGTCTTGACGTAAGGCTTCCCGAACTGAGGGGCCATCAGTCGGACTGTATGGCCCATTGCCTGCAATTTCCTCGCCCAGTAATGAGCACTGCTGCACGCCTCCATGCCGATCAGGCACGGCGTTAAATTGGCGAAGAACGGCAATACTTGATCGCGCCTCAATGCCTTCTTAAGGACCGCCTTGCCATGCTGATTGATTGCATGCAACTGGATCACGTTCTTTGCCAGATCAAGCCCGACTGTTGTAATCTGCATTTTGTCGCCCCTCTCGGTTAGTGGATCGTCGCAATTCCACTCTGGCACTTTGATGCCGTTTCGGGAAGGGGCGACCATTCCATTAGTCTGGACCCGAAGCCGTCGGTTCACCGAACTTCCCGAATGGCTGCAGTACAGCGGTAAGCGGTCATCACCAGTGATGGAAGATGTTGAAGCGCTAGAGGTGCCACTATCATTACGACAACGAGCCACGTCCTGTCCTACCGAAGTCTGACAGTCCGCATAATGAGGCCTTTACAATTCTGTTGCTCCTCCCCGTATCCGCGCAAACCATAGATGTCCCACCTGCGTATAATTCCGTCCAGAAATAGATGGAGACATCAGTAATGCTCAACGAAGACGTATCCGGGAACCTTGAAGCCTTAATCGAAGGGCTCAAGCAGATCATTCAAGTTCAGAAAGTTCACATCCGGAACCTGAAACACGAACGCGACTTGCTTGCTGAAGGCTATCGTGCAGCCGTAGAGAAATGCGATCAACTGAAAGGCGGCACAAGTGGTTTGGCGGCGCAGCACCGATTCTTAAAATAAGACAAGAAGCCATGCGCCGCTACATCCTTCTGCAGTACATGCATGGCCAAAAGGCCGACGATCCATTAAGCATGGCGGGCACATTTGACGATCTCCGAAAAGCACAAGCTGCAGCAGGAGAAAGATTGCATGATGTAAACGAGATCATTGACACTAACGACTGGACGGTGGTGTGGCGGTTCCATAAGCATGGTACGCGTCTTTAGTCATTGTGTTTTGCTTTGCAGTGTATCATTCCTGCCAGAAAGCTATAATCCATAAAGCAGATTTTGCAGGCTCGATGTCATACAACCCACTAGCAAGTTTTACGTTAGCCCTTTGGCTTGAAACAGCAACGTACCATTGAAAAACTTGTGAAAAACTGCCACCCGGTTACTATTCTGCTTGTCGACGACGAGCCGGCAAACTTGCTGGTTCTGAAGTCGTTGCTTGCTGACCTTGAGATTACTCTTGTCACGGCTTCTTCGGGCGAAGAAGCACTGAAGCAGGTGCTGCTTACTGACTTCGCTGTCATCCTGCTCGATGTACTGATGCCGACCATGAGTGGTTTTGAGACGGCTCGGATGATTCGTAGCCGCCCTCAGTCAAGCCGAACTCCCATTATTTTCATCACAGCGGCCCCCGACGCGCCCGGCTTCCCCATTGAAGAAGCTTATGCGCTTGGTGCGGTTGATTACCTTTCGAAGCCGGTCAATCCGACTGTGTTACGGGCCAAAGTGGCCGTTTTTATTGATCTTTATCGTAAAACACAGGAACTCGCTAGCATGGAGCGGGAGCGAAATGCAGCAATCCTGAGAGAGAAAAACCGTCGAATCCGATTGATTCTGGAGAATGCCAAAGATTACGCGTTTATCGTAACGGATCCCAACGGGACGATTACGGAATGGGAAGGCGGATCAGATGAACTCACTGGTTGGCCAAGTGAAGAAGCCATCGGTCAGCCTCTTTCTATTATCTTTACGCCGGAAGATCGAAGATCGCAAAAGCCCGAAACAGAACTTGCAATAGCCAGGGAAACTGGCCGTGCTGAAGACAAGCGGTGGCATGTTCGCAAAGATGGCTCACGCTTTTTTGCCGATGGCATGCTTATTCGCTTGGATGACGATGCAGGAGACATCCACGGCTTTACCAAAATCTTTCGTGATACAACTGCGACCCGAAAGGCAGAAGACGCGCTACGAGTCAGCGAGGAACGGGTGCGCCTCGCAACCGATGCTGCCCAACTGGGGATATGGATCTGGGACGCGGAGGCAAACCGAATCATCTGGGAAAATGAACGAATGTACGAAATCTTTGGCCTGCCTGAGGCAGAAGGCTCGTTCAGCGTCGCGCACTTTGTCGACAACATACTTCACCCAGATGACGTGACCATCTATGAGCGTGCCATCGCTAATGCCCGGCAAACAGGCTCCTTTCATTTCGAAGGGCGACTGCGCGCCGCGCAGGGAGAGCCAAGATGGATTGAGGCGACAGGTCGAGTAGAGTTCGCCAAGGATGGCGAGCCCATGCGCGTGATCGGCACCACAGCAGACATTACGCGGCAAAAACATACGGAGGAAGACCTGCGTCGGCTGGCAAGTCGACTATCGGACGCTGATCGGCGTAAGACGGAATTCCTCGCCACACTGGCCCATGAATTGCGCAATCCGCTTGCACCAATACGCACTGGCATTGATCTTCTGCGATTTGGGACAACTGATCCCAATGTTGTATCCCGTGTGCGGGACACCATGGAACGACAGGTGGTTCACCTGGTTCATCTGGTCGATGACTTGCTGGATATCGCTCGCATTACGCAGGGGAAGATAGAACTCAAGAAGGAACTGGTGGAGTTGAAGACGCTCGCCGACACTGCTGTGGAAACGAGTCGCCCTCTGATCGAAGCCGGACATCATGCCTTGTCGGTCGACCTTCCCGATAAGCCCTGCCTCCTTGTAGCGGACCCGACCCGTATTACACAGGTGTTGAGCAACCTTCTGAACAATGCGGCAAAGTACACGCCGCAAGGGGGGCGCATCGCTTTATCAGTGCAGATCGAAGATCAAGAAGCGCTCATCTCGGTCACGGACAACGGCGTGGGAATCGCCGCAGAGTCGCTGCCGTTGTTATTTGAAATATTCACGCAAGTAGGACAAAACATCAGCCGATCCCAAGGTGGACTCGGCATTGGCCTCTCACTGGTACGCTGGCTTGTTGAACTCCATGGCGGATCCGTCACGGCGTCAAGTTTGGGTATTGGCCACGGCAGCCAGTTTCAGGTTCGGTTGCCATTGACTAGCGCTGATATGGTGACCCAAAAAGGCGATGTGCCGAGTACGGACAGTGAACTCAATACCACTATTAAAGTGCTTCGGGTACTCATCGTTGACGACAATATCGACGCAGCGCAGACACTGTCTGCGCTTTTGGAGATCGCCGGGCACAAAACCATGGTGGCCCACGACGGGTATGAAGGTCTTCGAATGACTGAGCAGTTTCACCCGGAGGTCATTTTTCTGGACATTGGCATGCCGGGAATGAATGGCTATGAAGTGGCACGAGTAGTCCGCAAAATGCCTGGCATGGAAGCGGTCACCATTGTTGCATTGACTGGCTGGGGTGCTGAACGAGACCGGGAAATGTCGAAGAAAGCCGGCTTTGATGATCATCTGACCAAACCAGCATCCCGCGCAAGTGTGAATCTTCTTCTTTCAAAGATACATACGCCCCAGTGAAGTTGACGACGCAGGACCATAAGCGTCAATGAATCGAGCTTGGCCACCGGGGAAGACAGCAAGGTGTTGCAGTGATGAAGCGCCGGTCTAGCGTCTTTCAAAGCACTGTCTTCATAGGACGCTGAGGGACATAGGTCTTATAAGGCGCGTTTTAATTTTGCATCTTGGGCTCGCTTGTGCCTCCATCTCATGCCCATAATTGCCTCGGCCGCAATGAGCAGTAGGCAAGCAGGCAAGCAGGCAAGCAGGCAAGCAGGCAAGCAGGCAAGCAGGCAAGCAGGCAAGCAGGCATCATCGCCAGATACGTTGAGGAAAAGCAATCGATATCAGCGTAATAATGATGTAAAGGTAGGGAGAAAGTTCATACCGCCACCTCTCAAGATTCATCTTGGTGCTTCCTGACGATTAATCATGTTGTATTTCCAATAAACAACGTTGAATAAAGGAAAGCAATGTGTGCGACCAAAAGATTGTTTGATTCCGTGACGCAACGCCACTACCAACGATAAATCCTCCTGATATTTCTCTTGAGAATCACAGAGGCCGAATTGCAATCCCCAAAATTTTATCTTTCTCTTCTTGTGCTCGGTGGCATTGCCGTTGCTCATCACACGCCCACATTTGCTGCTGATGTTGATATCAACATCCAGGTTCCTGGGCAATACCTACCAGCACAACCGGTGTACCAACAAGCGCGACCTGTTTATGTCCAGCCGCAACCTGTCTTCGTGCATCCCAAGCCTGTGTACATGCAACGCTTTCAAGAATCCGAAACACATTGCAAAAAGAGCAAGTGCAAATGGAAGAAGGAAAAGAAACACAAACATCATGGCCATCATGACTAAATGGCTGGCTCCAGCATAGACGTGTAAGCGACCGTCAAACTGACAACTTTGGTATCGGCTAGATACTGGCAAAGACATGGTGAGTAGTGCTATCTGACAGAAAACCTTCTCCGGCGTCGGCGTTCGAACTGTTCCGAATATACTTCTGCGTTAGACACGGTGCGTCGATCGGTTCTTGCGAAATATGCTGTAGACCAAGCATTTGCCCATCGATTTGCCCTCATTTTCTCCGCACTTGAGCTAGAGTGCAGGACGCGATCGATTGCGCAGCAGAATCGATAAGCTGCATACGTTGCGCCGCCATGTTTACTACGAGTCTTCATGCCAACCATTATCACCAGCTTGTAACTCCACTGATGGTTGAGTATCTAGGCAGGATCGACGCAATCAACGACTTAGCTTTGAGGCAACATTTTTATTGCATATGTTCAACTATCTGCTAATGGAGTTTTCAGTTCCTGCTCGCGTGTCTTCCCGTTCTTTGGCGAAAAATCAGGTCCAAGGATATACACGCGTCGAACTTTTAGCAGTTGAAGGTTTTCTTTCAGAACAGACAGTTGCTGCACAATTGTTTTACGGTTGATGTTTGCTTCGCCCTGACGAAGTTTATTCAATTCCGTTTGCAGATCATAAATTTGCTTTTCTGTTATTTCAATGTTTGTATTGATACCTTCAATTACCGTTTGTTGATCAAGTCTTTTGATCATTGTGCCTCCGATACTTTGTCTTTATAAATTGGAACGATGCAGGAAACAATAATTCGTGGTTCTTTTTTGCAAACGTGTTTTTCTAAAGAAAATATTAATCTATTGTCCAATCACCAAAACTGTATTGAGTTGTAAATATGGTAACTAATGTAGCTAAATTCTCTTGCGGGGTTACCTTTCAGTTATATTAAAAGCATGGTGCACTAGCTCAGGTGCTATATGAATCGGATCAGATGAACGGACGCCACTGTTCACCGAGTTCAGAGGGCTGTGTTAGCAACGGCCGCCTCCAAGCCCCGGCTCTTCAGCGCTGGGGCTTTTCTCTTTGAGTACATAAACTTCCCTCAAACTGCGCTCCGTTTCTCTGTCATAGAAGAAGGGCTTGGGCGTTCATTCCTACATGTCTGGAGCACTCGACGGCTTCAAAGAACCGTAAACACATCGTTCAGCACCAAAGCAGACACTTGCCAAAAAATCATCGACGTGACTCTGAAGAAGAAAAAAATTAGCAAAATTTTATGCTTTACTGAAATGACCGTGTAACATTCGACGATCAAACTTTGATTACTGCCAAGCGTATCGCCACCATACAACAGACGGTAGTTTCCTATTGGAAAGTGCTATCATGGCCGGCTGTTAGGTGAAGCTTGCCGACGGCAGACTAAACAGTGGTGGTTTTACGAGACATGACAAAATTTAAAGATGCGTCATCATGGGAGAAGCAGCGACTCGCTGCGCTCAAAGCTACAGGTGCCTTGGAATTTTCGGGTGAATCAATCCTAGACACAATCGCTGAAACTGCCGGTTTGGCTTTGAAGGCTCCGATCGCATTAATCGTCTTGATCGATGAACACCAAGCTTGGCTCAAAGCCCATGTAGGCGTCACAGCGACTCACATCGCTCGTGAAGGTGCGATATGTGACTACACGATCCGTGGCTCCGATGTACTCGTGATTGACGATGTCAGCATGGATTCTCGTTTCAAAGACCACCCTATGGCCCTTGGCAAGCCACATATGCGGTTTTACGCAGGAGCACCACTACGTACGAAGGATGGTTTAAATATTGGTACAGTCTGCGTGATTGATACCAAGCCGCGCCATGACTTCACCGAGTCGGATCGTCTACTGCTACACAAATTTGCGGCGTTGGCTATGGCGCGCATTGAAAGTCTACGGTCAATTGGCTTCATTGACCGCGTCACTGGCTTGCTTAATCACCACCGTTTTCTCGAAGATGTGGAAAGTTTGTTGGCAAACCGCACCCCTGATGCTCCGCCCGCGTTTCTTGGGGCTATTGATGTTGTTTCACAAAACCGCTACAACGAGATTGCAAAGGCGGTTGGAGTGCAGCACGCTCAACAACTGGTTCTAAAGGCCAAAGAGCGGCTTCAGGAGATCGACCCTTCCGGCGTCGTTCTTTATCACATCGACCATGCACGTTTTGCTACCATCTGTCCTCGCTTATCGCTGGCCAATAAAGAAAGATTGATCAGACGAATCTTGGAGCTTTTCAGTAATCCCATTGATTGCAATGGCATTCCGATAAACTTAGAACCCAGTATAGGAATTATTGACCTGACGGCAGCTGACAATGCGCCGCAGCTATTTCGTGCGCTAATGGCTACACTCGATCAAGCGCGTGAAAATGGCACGTTATCAGCCGTGTACGACCCCGCAACCGATCAGTCTCAACAAAGGTCCTTCGCGTTGCTGAGTGCGCTTCATACCGCTTTAGAGACTGCAGACCAACTGGATCTGCATTACCAGCCACGAGTAGATACAAAATCAGGCAAAGTATTGAGTGTTGAAGCATTACTCCGTTGGACTCATCCTACGCTTGGTCTAATCTCGCCCACAGAATTCATTTCATTAGCAGAGAAAACTGCGCTAATTGGAAAGATCACTGTGTGGGTGCTTCACAAAGCCTTAAAACAAGTGGTCGAGTGGCGTGCAGCGGGCCATAAATTTAAAGTTGCGATCAATATTTCTGCGCATGATATAGAACGTGGTGGTTTTGTATCTTTTCTCAAAGATCTGTTTGAAACTTACCAAGTGCCACTGGAAAGCGTCGAGCTTGAGTTTACTGAAAATAAATTGATACAAGATGTCGCTACGGTGCGCAGCGAATTATTACGCCTTCGAAAACTCGGATTAGACATTGCCATTGACGATTTCGGCACTGGATATTGCAACAACGCTTACCTCAAATCGATTCCTGCTACAGCGGTAAAGATTGACCAGTCTTTCGTGCGCGAACTCGAAAGCCACAACAAAGACCAAATCATTGTTCGCTCCATGATCGACTTGGCACATAGCCTCGGCCTTACAGTAGTAGCCGAAGGTGTGGAGACCGCAGAGAGCTTCAACCTTCTGAAGAATTGGGGAGTTGATCAGATACAAGGCTACTTCATTGCTCGCCCCATGGACGCCCGTAGGCTTTCAGCATGGCTTGAGCACAATGCGCAGTTAAGTCACAGCTAAGGTGCCGCGCCTGGCGAATAGATAAAGGATTGGCGGTGGCAACAAACCAACATCAAACATTGATTACAATCAATGGCTCAGGTATCCTCGCGCACACATTTTTTCAGATTGATAACATCAACGTCAGTTACTAACCGCAAGTTATTGCCAAATTCGAAATGTACGTTACACAGTGTGCGCATGCTGACTGCAAAAGACACTTTCAGGTCAATGAGTTTAGCGCTCACGAATCCCCTATAAGAGGCATGACAAATATTGTTTGCCCTCACTGTGGAAATAACTACGAGGGGGAAGATGAGTGCGTCTACCTCACTCACCCGTTGTCGCGGGAGGAAGAGAACGGCTTAAATCAGGTCGCTTATTAAACTGTCTTATTGTACTAGCCACTCATCATGCATTTTCATAAGGCTACGTGCATTTATACAAAACTCAACCTGAGAAAGCGCCAATGGCTGCATTTGGAAACTGAGCAGCCTTTCATACTTGGTTCGCCAACGCCCGCTCTTGGCCGGCTGTTGCCGTAGCCGGACCGGAGAAAATCGACGCTTGCAGTCATTCATCTGATTGTGCGAACTGCTGCTATCAAAGCATTAGCAGCCGGATATCCCTGGCTAGCGAATATCTGAATTTGCTAACTCATTCGATAGAATAGGTACTTGTCCGCCAGAATGGACTGTGGGCAACTTGTAGACCGGTTTATCAGTCCGATGGTGTCCTTCGTTGCAGTCCATGCCTACCCACGGCTTGGTCGGCAACCTTGTCGTCAACCAACTCGGATAATAAAGCGATCAACTGCGCCGTATCGATAGGCTTCACAAAATGATGGTCGAATCCTGCAGCATTTGCGACCTCGCGGTCATGTTCCTGCCCATATCCAGTAATGGCTATCAGCAGCGAACCAGCGGTCTCGTGCTGAGCACGCAGGCGTCGTGCCAGTTCATTGCCGTCCATATCCGGCAGGCCAATGTCGAGCAGGCATGCGTCTGGCCTTTCGATGCGCGCACGCTCAAGTGCTCTTTGGGACTCATGCTCGATAGACACCTGATGCCCCACGGCTTGCAGTAGCATGCCTAACATTTGGGCAGCATCCACGTTGTCATCTACGACCATCAAGCGCAGACATGTGTCGGATAACTGGAGCTTGGCGTCGTGTTCGGATACGTAGGATTCCGACGGTCTGCTAACACGAGGCAACATGACGGTAAATTCAGAACCTGTCCCGACTCCCCTACTAACTACAGAGACCTTACCCTGGTGTAGCTCCACCAAGCTTTTCACCAGCGCCAGACCGATTCCCAAACCGCCGGCTGATCTGTCTGGCGTCCGCTCTCCCTGGACGAACAACTCAAATGCCCGCTTGACCAAGTCCGGCTGCATACCAACACCGTTATCAGCGACCATGAATGAAACTTGGCCATCGCATACCTCCATACGCAAAACAATGTGGCCGCCTTCCGGAGTGTACTTTGCCGCGTTATGAAGGAGATTCGTCAGGACTTGTACCAGCCGCTTGTAATCTCCCAGAATATAAGCGGCTTCAGGTGCGGTGTGCACGACAAGCTGATGACGTCGCGCTTCGATCAAAGGACCGACTTGTTCGACCGCATCGGCGATGATGCGCTTCGCATCGACCAACTGCCTGTTTAACTTTACAAGCCCACGCGTTACGCGGGAAACGTCCATAAGGTCATCGACCAAGCTATTCAAATGCGCGACCTGTCTTGTGATGACTCTGCTTGTCTGACTTATCCGTGCTTCATCCAGTTTCGCCACGCGTAACAAATCGGCAGCAGCGCTAATCGGGGCTAATGGATTACGCAGTTCGTGCGCGAGCATTGCAAGAAACTCATTCTTGCGGTGGTCTAGTTGGCGCAATGCCGCTTCGGCACGCTTCGTATTTTCATTTTCCATTCGCAGCGCCGACTCGGCACGGGCACGTTCGATCGCCTCCCACGTGCGCTCTGCTACCATTGTCACGATAGCAATATCTTCGTTGGTCCAGCGTCGCGCCTCGGTATGCGCAAGGTTGAAATTAGCGCGCAGGCAGCCGGACTTGACTAAAGGGACAATAACAATGGACCTTATGGCGAGGGCGGCGTATGCGGGAGCATACATGCTGGTGCGCTCATCAGTTTGTAAATCATAAGCGATGAATGGCAAGCCTTTCCGCAGACTACACAGCAGCGCCGGACTAAAATCCTCGATCCTTCCTGCTTCAGGTAGATCAGGCAAATTTCTGGAAACAGTCCACTTTGCGGGTATGTGGAATGTTCGGGTTGAAGCATCTATTTCAGCGTAATACGCACGGGAAACATTCAAGTGGTTTGCAAGAAGCTCAGTTGCAGCCGCAATCACCTCGTCTGGCTCGCCAAGTTCGCGCGAACGGTCGGCCACCGTCATCTGAAACCTCTGCCGCCGTTCACTGAGCACACGCTCAGTTGTCTCCACCGCTGCAGTGAACATGCCAACAATATTGCCGGAAAGGTCACGGATCGGACTGTATGAAAAGGTAAAGTAACAAAGTTCGGGATAGCCATTGCGCTCTAGGGTAAGCTCCATGTCTTCACCCCTGACCGCTTCCCCTCTGCTCATAACTTGTTCAATCATCGGGCCAATGGTTGTCCAGATTTCAGGCCAAGTCTCACGCGCCGATCTGCCGAAGGCTTGTGGATGCTTCGTCGCACCTAGGATAGGGCGATACCCCTCGTTATAAAACTGGATCAGGTCCGGCCCCCACCAGACGGCAATGGGAAATTGAGAAGAAAAGCAGACATCGAGAATCAAGCGCAAGCTTTCCGGCCAGGATTCTTGCGGCCCAAGCGGTGTAGATGGCCAGTCATGGGAACGAAAACGTTCGGCCATACTGACAGCATCGGCGGAGGAACCGTTGCTACTATGCAATTCTGACGTCATTGGTAAAATCAGGAAAACAGGAGAATAAATTATGCGTGATTACGACTGGGGATGACCGAATGAACTTCGATATAGCTTGTCTCAACCCATACGAGTAACCAGATCGTAGACAGGACAGATATCGCCGCAGCGTCATCTCATCAGTATGAACGTAGAACGGCCGCTCAAAGGCCGATAACGGTCATTCCAGTCTTGTGGTCGAATGCCTTCTATTGTTAAGGGTTGTAGGATGCCTGCCCTCAGGAGAGGACAGGCGAGGTACCAGCAAACGGCGCGGGCAGGCGTCGTACAAGCCTCAAAGGAGGAAACCGCGGAATGGACCGATGCGGTGGGAACAGCAGCGATGGCTATGGGGTTTGTTTGCGTAAAGCAGGGTTGAACGCGGCGAGCTGACAAGCACTTCGTACAGCGATCTCTTGCCGATGCCTGGCGAAGGCGTGGTGGTGCCGGATTCTTGGGGGTCGGCGCAGCAGGAATCGGCCTCATTGCAGCGCAAGGCAAAGCCTTTCGCGATCCGCGATGGCGAACACGGAACCGATGTACCGCTTGGCGTGGAAGCGATGCCTTGGGTCATGCTGGCCCTCGTGATGGCGGTGGCGCGCGGATTGGTTGGCGGCGCAGGAACGTCTCGATGATGTGCATCACTGCACCGCAGCACCGACAAACGAATGGCGGCTGGACCGGTTTGACCGGCGCCGCTGCGTCCTGCGGTGCGCCATCGGCCTCACGCGCTTCACACAGCAGCAACGCACGCGCTCGCGCAAGGTTCCTCCGGCGCCCGGCATTGGCCAGCAACCCATAGTGACGGATGCGGTGAAATCCGCCAGGCAGGACGTGCAGCAGGAACCGGCGCATGAATTCGTGCGCCTCCAGCGTCATGGTCTTGTAGCGCGTCTTCCCCTTGGCCCGGTAATCCTTCCAGCGGAAGGTGATGCCGTGCTCGTCCATGGCCACCAGTCGGGCATTGGAAATCGCGACCCGGTGCGTATAGCGTGACAGATACGCCAGCACCGCCGCCGGCCCGGCGAACGGGCGTTTGGCGTAGACCACCCACTCGCGTTGCCGCAGCGGCGTCAGCCATGCAGCGAAGGCGTTCGCATCGCTCAGGCCGGCGTGTTCACCGAAGAACTGCAACTGGCCGCTGTCATGGGCCCGGGCGAGTTCCTCGAGGAAGCGGCGTCGGAACAGTCGCGAGAGCACGCGCACTGGCAGGAAGAAGCCCGGCTTGCACGCCACCCAGCGCTCGCCGTCGGACGACAGCCCGCCACCGGGGACGATGCCGTGGACATGCGGATGGTGGGTCAGCGCCGAGCCCCAGGTGTGCAAGACCAGGGTCGCACCGATCTGGGCGCCCAGATGCCGGCGATCCGCGGCAATGGTGCGCAGGGTTTCGGCCGCCAGATCGAACAGCAGCCCATAGAGGACGGCCTTGTTGGTATAGGCAATGGCGCTGATCGGGGCCGGCAAGGTGAACACCACGTGGTAATACGGCACTGGCAAGAGATCCGCCTGGCGGTCTTCGAGCCAGCGTTGCGCGGCGCTGGCCTGGCATTTCGGGCAATGCCGGTTGCGGCAAGAGTTGTAGGCGACCTCGACTTGCTCGCAGGCGTCGCAGCGCAGCACATGGCCGCCCAGCGCCGCGGTGCGGCACTGTTCGATGGCCGACATCACCTTTCGCTGGCCCAGGCTCAGGGACGCCGTCTGTCGCCAGGCGGGACCGTGGGTGCGGAAGATGTCGGCGACTTCGAGGGCGGCACGCGCCATGCGCCTGCTCTACGCGGGATGCAAGTGCTCCAGCGGGCTGACCACCTCGCGCAAGAGGTCGGTGGCGACCTGGGCATACAGGGCCGTGGTATCGAGCTTCTTGTGCCCCAGCAGGACCTGGATCACGCGGATATCGACCTTCTGCTCCAGCAGGTGGGTGGCGAAACTGTGGCGCAGGGTATGCATCGAGACGCGCTTGTCGATGCGGGCCGCTTGGGCGGCCGCATGGATGGCCCGATTGAGCTGCCGGGTGCTGAGCGGATCGATCGGATCCAGGCCGGGAAACAGCCAGCCGCCGTCGGGCATCTTGCCCTGTGCGCGGGCGGTGCGCCACCACACGCGCAGGCGCTCGAGCAGCACCGGCGAGAGCATCGCGTACCGGTCCTTGCGGCCCTTGCCCTGTTCGATGCGCAAGGTCATGCGCTGGCTGTCGATATCGGCCACCTTCAGCGCGACCACTTCGCTGGCGCGCAGCCCCGCGCCGTAGGCGACCGAGAGCGCCGTCTGGTGCTTGAGATTCTCGGCGGCGGCGATCAGGCGCGCGACTTCCTCGCGGCTCAATACCACCGGCAGGGTGCGCGGCACCCGCACCGGCTGCATCCTGGCCATCAACTCGGCCTGGTCGGCCGTGATGGCGAAGAAGAACTTCAGTGCTGTGATGGCCGCATTGAGCGAGACAGGCGAGGTGCCACCGTCGACCAGGTGCAATTGATAGCGGCGCAGATCCTCGGCGGTCGCCGTGTCGGGGGAGCGCCCGAGAAAGCCCGCAAACTGCCGCACGGCACGCAGGTAATGATGTTGGGTCTTGGGGGCAAGTTGGCGCATCCGCATGTCGTCGATCATGCGTTGGCGCAATGGACTGATGGGGTGAGTGGGCGCGATCATGGCTGGGCTCCTGTCGGAAAACGAGGCGGATTGCCTCATTCCTCAGGATAGAAAATCGCGCCCTTGTCCTTCTGTGACGAACCACCGGCGCTCAGGCGGAGCCTCCTACCGCGCGAGCGGTTTAGTCCCTTGGCCGATCTGCGGCATAACGAGATCCGATCACTTTGACCGTTTGTGCTGCCAAAGCGGACACCTTCGTCACCACTTCTCCCCGCTCAGAAGAAAGGGCCAACCACATGGTCGGCCCTACATTTCCCGGCATCGCCGAGGCGCCAAGGGCAAATTGCACCAACGCTGATGATTTAATTGCAACTCTGACTCGGAAATTGCAGTAATTGTGACCGCCTCCGGCACGATTACACCGTAGCGACGCCAAGCGCTTATCCTTATGTTGTCGTGTCTTTCATTTTCCTGAACCCGGTCAACGTTCGAGAGTCAGCAGCTCCTTTGCTGACAGATACCTCTTGCTGCACGGATTTTGCGTAATCAACTATTTAGGAATAAGATATGACTATGACAATCCAATTCGATACCTTGCGTTACGTCGAGAAACTGAGGTCCGCAGGCATGCCTGAAGCACATGCCAAGGCGAGTGCTGAGGCTTTATCAACGGTGCTCGAGCAATCGACTTCCACTACCCTTGCTACCAAAGAAGACATTAGTGTTCTTAAAGAAGACCTTGGTAAGGTCAGGACCGAAGTAAGTGCGCTCAGGAACGATTTGGATATTAAGACATCGGAGCTTCGCTCTGAATTTCGATCCGAATTTACTCAAATCCGAGCTGATATGAAATTAATGCACTGGATGCTAGCTACTAGCGTGGTAACTGGCTTATCTCTTTTTGCTAAAAGCTTCTTCTGATCTAAAAATTTCAAACCCCCGAACGTCCACCAGACGTCGGGGGTTTTTCTATGCGCTTGATACGCCAGCGACAAATCCGCCGGGATCTGCAAGGGATATTAACTCGGCCAGCGTCGATCAATTACCGGTTCCGGATGAGTCTTTTCGGGTATTTCGACCGATGCTACAGGACTCGGAAATCCTGCTCGATGTTTTTCCAGTACGTCCGTCGGCGGCTGGCCAACCACCAAGCCATTTTCGACAGCCCAGAATGTTCCCTTTCTTAAGCCAGTTCGAATCATCTGATCGACCATCTCCTTACCGAAGGCTTCTCGCAGGGAATCTATCCAAGCGGTGACGCCGGGCATCTTTTCTCTTAGGTGGCCAGTTTGACCAGCAGAATTTCCCTTGGCTAGCGAAAAGTCTATATGGGGTTTCATGACGACTTCGCTACCGGTATAAGAAGAACAATCCCGGCGCTAGTAGTTCGCCTTTCCACAAACGGTTCTGGAAGTTGCTCTGCCATATCCTTGCCAGGAAATACCTTTTCAATCATTGACTGGAGGATGAAGTATTTTCCATCCATTTCTGCCAATGAATGCAGCGATCCATTTTCCACCGCATGCTGAACCAAAACTAGAAATACTTCATACGAGTTCTTCCTCGGGTGTTCTCTGTGCGGCATTTGAGGCTGCGGAGCGGTTAGGTCGAGTTTCTCGCTATCTGGTGAATATCTAGTCGGCGGGTTGTGTCCAGTGCCAAGTGAAGCAGCAAGCTTCCCATTAGCACGCTTACTTCCCTTTGCCGACATGAATTGCTGCAATAGCTGGGGAGGTTCAGCCATTTGCTGCAGCTGGGCCAAATTACCCATGTTCTTTTCTTCCTGCTTTTGCTTTTTATACTTGGAGGTCGGATCTTTCGGTACATCCTGGATGACCGTGCCGCGATCATGATTTTCCGGAATGCCCAACGGCCCTTCGGTAGTGTTTGCCTCCATGATGGCTGAATCGCCTCCTACTGACACATCAGATATGGCCTCTGGCGCCATAGGATCAGAGAGGTCCGCAGGCTCGGCATATCCATGCGTCGTATCAGTCAGCGTGTCAGCAATTACTAGGTCCAGATCATCGGCGATTAGGTCGCCGTGCTGGTCCGGTGAAATCAAGCTCAGGCCACCCTCACAAAGCCCGATAGATGGAATGGCCGGAAGGATGTCCCGTGCATTCACAGTTGGATCTGCAGCAGGTATTGGGAGTGCTTCTGTGATCGGGGCGGTCGTCTGAAAGCCATTGCGCTTTACTTCATCATCCAGGCATTTCCAGTCAATTCCGGCGAGGCTGTCTGACGCATCTGTAGCTTGCGCGACACTGGTGACCGAGCCCGCAGCGGCTCCTTTGGCTTCCACGGCGGGAGGTTGCACCTGAGCGGCCGCTGGTAAGGTGAGTGGGGAAGTGGTTTCTGCACTCGCCACGCCCGGCAGCCATCCTGCCGTCGGGGTCACGGCGGGATGCGCAACGACCGCGTTAGCAGGTGAAGGCGCATTCGACGGCGATACGGCATTAAGGACCATCGGCGCAACTGCATCACTGATGTTCAATCCCTCTCGTACAGCTTCGATGACCGATTGCCCGAACGCTTGTTCCACCATATCCATCAGTTTTGATGGTTCGGCAATCTCGGCCAGGTGGGCAAAATATGGCCGCTCAACTTTGGCGACAGTTGCCAACGCAGGCAGGCTGACAAGTGCTACCAGTTCGCTGTTTTTTACCGTGGGGCTGATGATGATCGTCTCTCGCCAACTGGCGATGACATTGCTCTCCTCGCTATGATAAAAACGCACGAAGAACAGCGGCTGATACGCCTTGAAGTCCACCCCGTTATGGAGCGTGAAAAGCAGGCCCTTCTCGGTCAGTATAGACAAAATCCGGTTGAGAAGAATAAAACGGCCTCTACCGGCCTCAATCGACACACCCAGCTTCCGGCACATTGCCGCGAGCAGTTGCGCTTCGCGAAGGTAGATCAGGTTTCCATGCTTCTGACCGATCTTGAAAGACCTGTCCGTCTCGCTATCGCCGGTTCCATTGATCCTCCCTTTTTCCGTAACGCAGGACAAGAAGGCATCATAGATTTCTTCGGCTTCGGTTTCGGAAATCGTGTCCTCGTTCGCCGCGGCAGCACTGATGCCGCTTTCCCGCTGGCCGGTCGTCTTGTCGGCCAGGATGAGAAATTCCATCAGCGCCGTCATGCGGTCGTCGATGGAAAGTCCATCCTTGTCGACCGGGAAGTCGCTGGGGTGGTGGTAGTGAGAAATCACGCGCGACAAGGTGCGGGTATCGTTGGGAGGCAGTTCCCAAAACTCACTGATTCGCGCCAGTATGCGGGAACCAAGGCGGTCGTGCTCGACGCCGGCATCGTCCTGCTCCGTACCAGACTCCCTGGTAAGTACCGTGCCATCGGGCTGCAACTTGTACGCCTCAATCTTACCAAGATCATGCGCTAGCGCCAGCACCGGGATGATGGGGTCAAGCGGATCGAACACATAGTTTGCGTCTCGCTTGGCAATGATCAGCTTCGGTGACTTGCCCGGGCGCTTGATATAGACGCCATCATAGGACCAGGTTGGCGCGAGTTCCAGCGCGGTATCGGCTACGGCCATGCAGTGCTGCGCAAGCGTTCTCCCGCCGTGGCCCCCCTTGCGATGACTTGCCGGATGGGTCTTGTGTGCTGACAGCGTTTGCCAGACAGCCATGAACAGGGTGACGTAGGCTGGATTGGTGGTCTTGTTCGCCTCAATCCACTGCTTGACCCGCTCGCTCTCGATGGGTAGGCATTCCTTTGCCTTTGCGCGCTTGGCCGGCGGCGCCAGGATGGGAACGGGGCCGATCGAGGACGTAATGCCATTGAAGGAGCCGCCCTGCAGCCGCATCTGCGCCAGCGACCGTTCAAGAAGAATCAGCCCGGCTGTAATAACAACACCCATCACGCAGCCTACGAGGGTGACAAATGCCCCGTGCACCATGTTCGGAATGTTTTCCCAGAAAAAAACCGGGTCCGTGATCAGGGTGTAGAGGTTCATTGCAATCCATATGGATGCAAAGACAATGAAAGTCGCTTTGACGATGGGATTTCTTTGGTTCATAAAAAGGCTCCTGCAGACTGCTGCACGGTAGTTGGTTGGGATTGCCTGGCAACGGGCTTGCCGTCCTTGTCTTCCATGGTGGTCCGGCATCCGTCGGCATAGCCGGTGCAGCCCCAGAAGTAGGACTTAGCACCTTTAATGCGCCGCATCGGCTTGGCACACGCTGCGCAGGCGACAGTCGTGCCATTGTTCAGGCTCGTGCCGGCACTGGAGGCGACGGCATGGCCGTTTTCATCGTTCATGGTTTTCTTGCACTCGGCATCCCGATTGGTGCACGCCCAGAACCAGCCTTTTTTGCCCTTGATGCGCTTCATGAGGGTCTTGCAGGCGGGGCATGTGACCGAGTTGCCGGAGGCGTCCAGCGAGTTGCGGTGCGCAGTCTCCGCGTCGTCAATGAACACGAAGTCCAGCTTGAACTCGGCGTTCATCTTCAGACTGGCAGCGAACGGGGTCTTCTTCTTGGACAGAAAGCCTTCAAGGGTAGGTGTCTGCCGATCGACAAGCAGCTGCGTGATTTCCTCGTCGCTGAACATGCGGGCAGCGATCTCGCGCCAGAGCGCAAAGCCGCAGTTGGCTTGGCAGACGTAGGTCGGGCCGCCAGAGACCATTTCGGCGCCACATTTCGGACAGCCGCAACCGGGTAGCACTGACAAAGCAGGCGCTTTCTGACGGATCGCCTCGATGATCGTGCGTGTCAGGTCGCCGATCTCGCTCATGAAAGCGTCCCGTGCATAGTTCCCGGTTTCCATCTGGCGCAGCTTCTGCTCCCACTCGCCCGTCAGCCGCGGCGAGGTCAGCGCATCGACCCCGTTCACATCCAGAAACTCGACCAGGTCCATGCCTTTTGTGGTCGGCACCAGCCAGTTGTCATTGCGGTCGACGTAGGGCTCCTTCGGCTCGCCGCGGCCATCGACACGGCTCAGCAGACCTTCGATGGTGGCCGCGCGGGTCGCTGGCGTGCCAAGGCCGCGGTCCTTCATCGCGTCGTGCAAGTCATCATCCTTCACCAGCTTGCCGGCGTTTTCCATGGCGCCCAATAGCGTCGCCTCGGTAAAGCGCACGGGTGGCTTGGTCTTCAGATCCTTGATGACGATTTCCTTGTTGGTCACCGTCTCGCCAGGCGTGTAAACGCACAGGGAAGGCGACTTGCCGTCATCGTCGAGATCGACGCCATACACGGCCAGCCAACCCTGCGCGGTCAGCACCTTGCCAGTCGATTTGAAAGATTCGCCTGAGACCACGGTAATCCTGGTCGTGTGCTGATACTGCGCCGATGGGAAAAAAGTGGCAATGAACCGGCGCACGATCATGTCGTAAATCTTCGATTCGTCCGCGCTCAGGCTTGCAGGCTTCAGGCCGGTGGGCACAATGGCAAAGTGGTCGGAAATCTTGCTGTTGTCATAGATGCGCTTACCGGCATTCATCCAGCTGTTGGCCAGGACTGTGTTTGCATGGGCTTCATAAGCAGTGCCGGCAAATGCCGCCAGGGTCTTGACCACGGTCGGCACATAGTCTTCCGGCAGGGCGGTCGAATCGGTACGCGGATAGGTCGTTGCCTTGTGCTTCTCATAGAGCGCCTGGGCGATATCGAGGGTTTTCTTCGCCGAGAACTTCAGCCGCTTGTTCGCTTCCCGTTGCAGCGAGGTCAGATCAAACAGGCGCGGCGCAGCCTTGGATACAGGCTTGGCGGTGTCTGTGACAGAACTGGGCGCAACACCACGGCACTTTGTGGCGACCTCCTCTGCCCTCGCCTTCACCGTGAAGCGGTTCGACAGGCCATCCTCGCCCTCTTCCTTTGCATTCGGGTTAAACCATTTGACGACATAGGTCCCAGCCTGCACGCCAAAGGTGCCATGCACTTCCCAGTAGTCCTGGGGCACGAAGCCGCGAATCTTCTGTTCCTGATGCACAAGAATGGCCAAAGTCGGTGTCTGGACCCGGCCGGCCGCCATGATCTGACGCCGATGCGTCTGCCGACCGCGCAGGTCCGATATGCCGCGTGAGCCATTAATGCCAACGACCCAGTCCGCTTCGCTGCGGCACCGGGCGGCATCACTGAGGTTGTCATACGCCGCACCCGGCTTCATGGCGCCATACGCATCCCGGATAGCATCGGGCGTCATGGACTGCAGCCACATGCGCTTCATCGGCTTGTTGCAGCGGGCCTTCTCGTAGATCAGACGGAAAATCAGTTCACCTTCCCGCCCGGCGTCACAGGCATTGACCACACTGGATACGTCGGCCCTGCCCATCAACCGTTCAAGTAGGAGAAATTGGGCCTTGCTCGGCTCCAGCACCTTCAGGGCAAATCGTGCCGGGATGATCGGCAGGGATGACAAGTCGCGGCCCGTTGTCGCGGCTTCCGGCGCAAACAGTTCGACCAGGTGGCCAACTGCACAGGAAACGATGGCGGTATCACTCTCCAGCCAGTTTTGCACCTTGCTGAATCCGCCGAGTGCGGCGGCAATATCCTTGGCAACTGACGGCTTCTCCGCCACGATCAGCATCTTGCTCATGTACCGAACACCTCTTCATTCACATAAAAAACAAGCCAAGCCATTCGCATGGTCTTGGCCTGATCGCAGTTGTCCCGCAGTCCCTAATGCCGGGTGCCGGAAGTCGAACGCAGCCTTTCGAAGCGGCCATGTTCGTCGGCACACTGGTTGTCGCAGAAAAGCTTGCCGCTCTCGACATCGGCTTCACAACGGCTGTTGTGGCAGACACCACTCGGCGTCAAACGCCGGACCGCGAGGCTGGCTTGGGCTGCTTTGATGCCACGGTCAACGAAGGCTTCGTTAATAGCATCGGAATCGTCGCAAACATCGGCCATGACATTAACCTTTCGCGTCAGTGCCCTTGAGTAGCTCAGCCATGATTGCTGCCGAATCGATGCCAACTGGCTCAGCGACTTGCGCAGGCGCCTCGCGACGTGGCCCTTTGCGCGTACCCATTGCCAGCATTTCGGCAACCCAGAACGGCGCTATCTTGATCAGGCCGGAATCCGGGGTGACCGGGCCGGGGAAATCCTTCGCTTCGATATAAGGCAGCTTCGACACCGGTGCGATGCCGGACTCCGGATCAGGTGCGCCGAGGGCTTTCACGTCGAGGCGATATTCGCCCTGGACCTTGATCGGCAGGCCGCGCGTGAGCGTGTTGGCCAGCGGCTCCAGATTGCGGCCGTACCAGCGGATTGGGATGCTCTTGTCGGGATCTTCCGTCTGACGCAGCAGGACGACCAGGCGATCGTTCATCGGCTTGCCCTCTGCATTGACGCGGTTGCGCTCCAGCGACTTCGCCTGCACGAAGCCGGCCAACTGGACGGTATTGGTGGCATTCTTGTTGAGCTTCAGAACACGCCAGTCAACGCTGTTCATGCGCTCTTCTTTCGCCGGCACGTCGCCGACGACTTTCGCCACAGCTTCGATGGCAGCCGGCACGCCGGAATCCTTGGCCGCGGCATGCACCTTAACCGACCACTTGCGCATGACATCTTCTGCGAAGCGCTTGTCCATGTGCATGAGGTTGGGCGACTCGAAGCGGATGCTCTTGGCACGCACGATCCGCACGTCGTTCTCGCGGGCACCGATGAAATGGCAGTAGGCCATCACCAGATCCCACTCCTTGATGTCACGCGGCAGCGGCGCCTGACGGGGATCGAACTCGACCGGCAGCATGTGGTTCTCGCTGGCGGTCTGCTGGATGAAGCATTTGCCCTCGCCTGGCAGGCGCAGCACGCCGACGATCCATCCTGAATTAAGCATGCCGTTCGGATAGGAATACGAATCGGCATTGCGCTTGGCGTCCATTGGAAGCACGGTTACTCCTAAATATTAGTCAATGAAACCCCAAACGGGGCCTGTGATGAGACAAGCAGCCCACTGCAAGCGATACCGAAAGCGGAATGTTGTCCTACGTCAACAATTATACAGAACACATCTCTGCAATACCAACAGATATTAAAAGCGATTCGCATTTGATGGCGGCAAAGAGCGGGAATTGTGGCAACAGCGGGGCAGAAGTGGACAAAACAACAACGCCGCAGTTGTAAGAGCCTAGTATCGATCACAACATGCGGTAGAATACTGACTGTATTGACTGCATCGCGATTCCAGCAGTATCGGTGATCGCGATAGGCAGGAATCGGCCATGCCGGCCACCGTATTCGAAATGGAAAAAGACTATGCCGAGAAAAATAACTGCTACAGCGCCCGCGACGACCGCTCAACCGGAAGCCCGGAAGAAGGGCAAGGTTGGCCGGCCCGCACGTGCAGCCCACACGGAATCGCAAATTTCGCTGCTCACGACTGGGAATGATACGAGCCCTGCGGAGGACCAGGAGGAAAGCGGCGAGCGCAAAGTTGAAGGAAAGCGCCTGATCACGCTGATCAAGAGAACGCTGATCGATCGCAATCTGCCAGATCGCTACATCGCCGACCTGATGGGCGTGACGACGATTTACTGGAACTCCATGTGCAATGGCCATCGCAAGATCAAGTCGGTGGGCAAGGACAAGCTTGAACGCGTGGGCGAATTCCTTGGCATCCCGACGGTACAGGTGATGATCCTGGCTGATTACTTCGATCCGACTGACTTTTATGCCAAGCGCTCGCTGGGCGATGAACTGAACATGGTGCTGCAGGCGATGCAGGCCGATCCGAACTGGGTTTCGCTGACACCGTCGAAAGCGGAATGGGAACAACTTCCCGTCGGCACCAAGGTCCTGATCGCCCTGCTGTTCGAGCGGGAGGCCGGCAGGTCTTTCATGAGCAAGCTGCAGATGGAGCATCCTGCCTTGGCAAAGAAACTGGGAATGGAAGACCAAAAGGATCAAGCCGCGTAATCAAGATCCGCACCCCATAAAAAAACGCCACCGGTCGAAAGACGGTGGCGTTTGTGCTTCTGGTTAGAACTCGAAAGCGAAATGCTGATCGAGCGGCTGGCTTACGGGCGCGGGCACTGACGGGATACTCTCCGCCGGCGCTGGCGTTACGGGCTCCAGTTCGGCAAGTGATTGCTGTGCTGGTGTTTCAACTTCCATTTCCACATCGAGCGGATCAAAACGCATCGACTGCTCCGCCAGGATATTCTCCGGTCGCGAACAGAACTCCAGCAGCGCACTGATCTGCATGAACTCCAGCCCTTCGATGGCGCCAGTCTGGGGCATTTGCTTCAGCACCCGGTCACATGCTTCGCGCAAATGCTCGAACTTTGGTGACAGGATTCCCATTGAATCCGCCTTCTGGCGGATCCGGCGAACCAGGCCCAGCACGCGCGAAGTGGTTTTGCCGCCGGCGGCCCCTTTCCACGACTTTTTAACGTCTTCCGCGATTTCCAGCGCTGCCTGACCCGGCAACCCAGTAACCTCGGTATGCAGCGCGTCATCCTCTCCAAAGAACTGGGAAGACTGGATCTGCGTGGCAGACATGGCAAAGCGAAGCAGCTTGTCCAGGTCCAATGCCTTCGGTGCATGGTTGCGAATTAGATCGGCGCGGGTGAGTCCCGGTTTGATCTCGACAGCGTTTTGCGGATTGGCCGCCCATTCCTCGACGATGTTGGGCAGCTCCTGCAGAAACGCTGCCTTTTGCGTCTGAAACGTATCGCGCAGTGTCCTCAATTCATCCGACACCGCTTGGGCGCTGTCCAGAGGAACGAAGTAGCCACGCACACGGTTGTCGACCCGCCGGGCGGCGCCAACACGCAGGATGATGCGCTTGGCATCCGTGCGCGCCTTGGATACCCACGAGAACGTGCCGGGTGGGAGCATCTTGCCGACTTCACGGATGAAGTCGTCCGCTTCCAGGGTACGTTCGCCGGTAGAACCGCCGATGATGATGTCGACCAAAACCATGTTGCTCAGTACTTGTGTGATATCCATAATTTCCCCATTCAAGAGTTGGAACTTCAAAGGAAGGCGCTTGCGTTGGCCCTGATACAGGGAGATGCGCAACAGGGAAAAACAAAACCCCGGTCGCTGGGAAGCGGACCGGGGTCGGGTGGGTGCTGCATCAAATCACAATTTCCTCAACATCGAGCTCGATGGCGATCAGGCCTTCAATGGACGGTGCACCAAGGTCGGATTCGTCGATCAGGTCGTCTGTGCGCAGCGAGAGCAGCAGACGCGAATCGTCGAAGGAAGCTGTGCTTGGGGTGACTGCAAACATGGAAATCTCCTCAAGTGGTGACCCGCAATGGAGCCGAATGGATGGAATGAAAATTGAGATATGCGGCGCGGGGGACCCCATTCAGCCAAACCGTGGTATCAGGTAATGGGCCACAAGCAGTTGTAAGGAAGAGAAGGGAGGTTCAGGCAGGTAGGCAAGCAGGAAGCCGCTTGGCCATTCCGCTAAGTAGCGGGAAATGGTGTCGAAAATATTTACAAAAGAGAAACGCGGCCGAAGCAAGTTTATTGCAAGTAACTGTTTTATAAGAAACATTTACCTATGGCACCATAATTGCTATGGATACACTATCCAAATCCAACATCGGGCCAGCCATGAAAATCCAGAATCTCAAGAAATTTGCCGCCGCCACCGCTGTCGCCGCTCTCTGTGCAATGGCTTCCGGCGCAGCAAGCGCCAGCGTGATCTATGAATTCTCGAATACCCAGACCGCCATCTACAACGGCGCCACGATTGCCAACACGAGCGGCCTGTTTGCAACCGCGACATTCACCGATCTGGCCAATGGCAGTGTTCAGCTTGTATTGAACGTGCTGGACAACCTGGCGTCGGGCAAATATGTCGATAACTGGACCTTCAACGTTGCTGTGAATAACGGCAACAACCCACCGGTCATTTCTGTGGCATACAGTTCGGGCATGCAGGGAACAATCTCGTCGCAGACGTTTACCCAGAATACAAACAACGTCGCCAATGGCACCAATGGCGGCAACTTCGATTTCGGAATCAGCTTTGCGGGTCAGTCGCCTAAGGAACTCGACGCCGGCAGTTCGTCGACCTATATTCTGTCTGGTCCAAATAACTTCACCGCGAGCAAATTCCTCACTGCCGACAACGCTGGCATCTTTGCAGCAGTCCATGTGGCTGGCGGGAATACGAATGCATACGTCAAGGCGCTGAATACCGATGGCGCTTCTTCCGCCAGCGTACCTGAACCTACTTCAATTGCCCTGCTGGGACTCGGTCTGTTGGGCGTGGCCGCATCCCGCCGCAAATCTGCTTCCAAAGTCGCATAAGGCTTCCGGCATAGCGAGCTTTGAAAAGAAAAAGCCTTGATACCGGGGAGGTATCAAGGCTGGTGAGAGTTAAAAATCAAGAACGAAGCCGGGATCGGCCGCATTGCTGCCCTGTGCAGAGACCTTTTCAAAGAACTTCAGATCCTGCTTTTGCTGGCGTGGTGCCGGCGGTGGTGGAGCAGACGGCGCAGGCGATGTTACCCCCTTTGCCTTCTGTCCCAATGTTCGCAATCCTTCCGCGATGGCTGACTGCTCCATGTTGGACGGATCGTGCTGGTATGCCTTACCCGACCTGCCTTGTGACCATGCTTCGGCTAACTTGTAGGCTGCCTCCCTGCTGGAAAAGTCCCCCAACATAGAAATAGCCATCACGTTCCTTTTGCCGGGCAGTGTCCCGCCCATAGCCAGCAGCTTTCTGGTCGACCGTCCATTTTCTGTTGAGCGAACCCCAGAAAATGGTATCGGTCCCGCCCGAGGATTCAAATCCCCAGGCCTTCGGCACTGCACCCGCGCCTTTCGCAGCGTTGGCGTTGACGTACAGCTGCACCATTAGGCATCCGTAACGATGGTTTCCCACAGGTCCTGCACCGCTTTACGTTCAGCTGCGGAACCGAAGTCCAGCAGCGTCATGTTCAGCGACTCGGTGAAGGCTGTCTTGCTGTCCATGCCAGTGACATTGAACAGCTTGTAGCTCATACCCCAGTTCAGCAGGTTACGGGTGGTGATCGTGAATTCCAGCGGTTCACCATTCGCGCCTGCATCCTCATTAATGCCGAGGAACAGGGAGCGCACCTTGCCAGCCAGTCTGGACATCGCGGTTGCAGCGACGTCCGGCAGGCCGACCTGATTCATCAGCAGTTCCTTTTCCTCCTCTTCCGACAGATAGCTCGCGTTGATCACGAAATATCGGTCGGTTGAGGCAATGTTCTGCCGCTTGGTGCCTTTGTACAGCGAAGCACTCCCGCCATTGCCGCCGGCGGAGCCTCGTCCGTTGGTGTTGGCCGTTGCAGCAACAAGCGCACCTGGTGCGATTTTGACGCGCTCCCCCGTCTCCGGGACAACGATGTCATCACCGTCCAGAACACAGTTGAGGCTCATTGCTACCGTGGGCAGCAGCTGATCCGACTCGTCAAGCACCAGAATGGCGTTGGGAGTGCGAGCCCAGCGCAGCACGGGTCCGTCGACAAACGTCATCTCGGGGCCAACGCCGGTATTGCGCTTGATGCTGATGGCCAGCTTTTCGATAGCCTTGGCGATGCCCTGAATACCCTTTTCCAGTATTCCTGCGTCTTCCACCAGCTCGTCCTTGACGATCGGGCGGCAAAGCTTCCAGGAGCCGAACAGTTGTGCCTGATCGGTGTCCTCGCTGCACTGCGTGCGAAACAGAGGACGGCCGGTTCGGGCGGCGAACTGTTTGACCAACTCGGTCTTGCCGCATCCTGTTGGTCCGAAGATCATTAGGTTGCGTTTCATCTTCGCCTTAAAAAAGCCATCTGGCAGAGATGCCGCAGCGGCCCAGACCATCATTCGGCGCAAGTTCTCGATCGTGAATTTGAAGCCGTCGATGACGGCCGGGGTATCCACGGTAGAGCCGAACACCTTGACCTGGGTTTTTGCAAAAGCCGGATCGTCCAGACCAAAAACGTCCTTGACTGCCTTTTTTTCGACTGCTTGGATTGCTGCTTGCATGTGTTTTCCACATCGGTTGTCCCGATGCAGTTCCATAGTGAGTGAGTTAAAGACGGGAAAAGCCGCGAAAGCGCAGGTGGCCACGAATACCTTTGCGCTAAGTAATGGCTCACATGGAAATACAAGACGAGGCAGCAGGGAAATGCCGTGAGGATGAAGCGGCTACTCGGGGGAAAAGGGCTTTCCGGATTAAGGTGTGGAATGCAGAAAGCAATGCCAGTGCGATACCGTATCGCACCGAGTCTGGCGCCCGTTTTACTCGCATCCAGCATTCTCAAATTATCTGGAACTCAGATATTTCTCTATTATCTGGTATTCGGATATCTTGAATTTATCCTATATTCAGCTAAAATGGTTTTATCTGATTTACGGATATTTTAAAATGTCTATCGTACCCACGTCCCAACTTCTCCTTACCGCGCCACAACTTGGTCAGTTGCTTGTATCGACCCGCAAGCGGCACAAGCTCACTCAAGCCGCGGTAGCAAGCCGCGTCGGATTAAGCCAAAATCGCATCTCCCACTTGGAGAAACACCCCGACGAAATCAGCATCAGACAGCTGCTCAGCTGGTGCTCGGCACTTGAGCTGGATCTGCGACTGGGCGAGAGAGATACTTCTGCAGCAAGCAGCTCGGCGGAGTGGTAATCATGGGGCGCCGCTCACACAGCCAAACCCTCCATCTCTGGGCGAATGGTGATTACGTCGGACGCTGGACCGTCAAAGCCAGTGGAGACTCGGAGTTGGTATACGACGACGCTTGGCGTGGCTCATCACTTGGACGCCCAGTTTCGCTGTCGTTACCGTTCAATATTCATAACGAGCCGCTTAAAGGAGTCAATGTCTCGAACTACTTCGCGGGCTTGCTGCCAGACAGCGATATTATTCTCAAACGTGTCGCAGCCCGGTTTAAGACAGGTTCTCTTGAACCTTTCGACCTTCTGGCAGCCATTGGTCGGGATTGCGTCGGCGCCTTGCAGCTCTTACCAGAAGGCGTTGCCCCCGAAAGATTTGCACAGGTTGAAGGCATAGCCCTTGATGAGGAGGCCATCGAGCGGCACCTGCTTGAAGTGGTGAACTTAGAGCGGCACGGCGCCCCGTCAGACCCTGACGACGACTTTCGGATTTCGCTGGCCGGCGCGCAAGAGAAGGATGCCTTCCTATGGTGGAATGGTAAATGGATGAAGCCGCGTGGAGCTACGCCGACAACGCACATCTTCAAGCTCCCAATCGGGATGGTCGGCGGAAAAAGGGCGGACTTCACCACGTCGGTCGATAACGAGTGGCTATGCCTACGGCTATTCAAAGAGTACGGACTACCCACGGCAAATGCGGAGATTGCAACGTTCGGCTCGCAAAGAGTGCTCGTCGTCGAACGTTTCGACCGCGTGCTATCGAGAAACCGTAACCATCTGTTCCGGCTTATCCAGGAGGACTTTTGTCAAGCAACTGGGACTTCGCCACTAATGAAATACGAAAGTGAGGGCGGACCTGGCTTGAAGGAGATGTTCACCCTGTTGCAGCAATCGCAGCAGACTGCCGCTGACATGCACACGCTAATGGCCTCGCAACTGCTCTTCTGGATGCTGCGCGCTCCTGATGGGCACGCCAAAAACTTCAGTATTCAACTACTTGCTGGTGCGGGTCGTTTCAAGCTCACGCCCATCTATGATGTGATGTCAGGTTACCCCGTTATTGGCCCAGGGCCGAACCAGTGGGCAGAACGTAAGCTCAAGATGGCGATGGCGCTACTGGGAAACAGCCGACACTATCTGGCGCATAGCATCCAGCGTCGACACTTCAATAGCACTGCGAAGGAGGTCGGATACGGTGAGAACGCTGAGCCGCTACTGCTCGATTTCATTGCTCGCACGCCTGCGGTCGTGGAAAAGGTCTGCGGCGAGCTGCCTCCTGGATTCTCGGAAAAGGTCGCTGACAAGATTTTGGGCGGCCTTCTCGCTGCAGCGCGCGAGCTGGAAACCATGCCCGTAGTCTGACCCAAGTTGGTCGGACGAAAGGGCTCAGGGAACAGGCTGTGTTCCCAGCAAAACGCATGCTGCGAGAAGCGGCATGTGCGCCCACACCTGAAGGTCTTTTCGACGGGCTCGACGGAAATAGCTTGCCCCAGCGAGGAGCCATTCCACACGTTAATCCGGATAGCCGCAAAAAGAAACCCCTCGTCCGAAAACGAGGGGTGGAGTGCTATTTAAGAAAATGCCGCTTGAAGCGAACCGAAGACTGCTTCGGCAAGTTCGTGCGGATTGTTAGCCACGCCGAATGCTGCCGACAGGGTCCGGTAGTAGCGTTCGTACTGTTTGTCGATCAAAACAAAACGCACTTCGACACCGAATCGCTTAGCTTCTAGGATAGCGGCTTCGAGAACGTTGAGTTCGCCCGGATCACCATCTGTTATGACACAGAGAATTTTCCGACTTTCCTTGCAGTTTATTAGGCGTTTAATCGCCCAGACTACGGCCAAATGAGTATTGGTATAGTTTTCGGCTGCGGCGGCAAATAGACTCAGGGTTTTGGCCCAATTTCCTCCGATTGGCTGCCACTCGCGTACCGAAGTGCTGTAGCTAGCTAAGCCAAACGGGATGCTGGCGTTATCGCAGACTTCGCCGGCGGCGACTGCTACCCGCCCTGCGGCTTCCCGGCGCGTGATGTTGCCGAACGGTTCTCCCATGCTTGCGGATTCGTCGTTCAGAAAATACAGGCATGTGTCGAGCTCCTCGCTGCGTTTCTTTTTCTGAAAAACCCGCAAGTCACCCGTCGCTACCCGCGCCACCTTGTTAGGCCTCAGCCGTCCTTCGGTGGAACTGGATCGCTCCACCATTGAATGCGCCTCGAGTAGCTCTTCCATCTTCAGCGCCAGAGTGGCCGCTGTCGAACGTGCCGCGCTTCGCAACTGGGCCCGATGTTCCGGAGGCCTGACGTTGTCTGGCGCAGCGATTTCCCGCATTTCATTGGTGTGAGTGCCGCCAGAAGCCTGTTGCATCGCTTCGTTGCCCTCGCACAGGACATCTTCCAATCCCTTGCCATAGTTGCCGGCATCAGCATCGGTCGAATCCAGTACGTCGGCGATTGCCTGTTGCAAGTCGTCGTAAGACGGCTCGTAGGCTGCAGAGCCTGAACCCTGATCGCCACCATTTTGGCCAGTGGCACCAGAGGTGTCGTCGGCGCTCATGTTGCCGGTACTGCCGTCCCCGGCGTCCTGATCACTTGAACTGCCCTGATCACCTGAGTTGCTGGCATTGTCTTGGTCACCCGGGCCGTTTTGTGCGTCTCCATCACTGTGGTCATCTTGGCCATTCTGCTCGTCCGGGTCTCCCTGGTCGCCAGTCTGGTCCTGATTGCCTTGGTCTTGATCTCCCTGGTTGCCCGGTTGATCTTGATCGGAGTCGTTGGCCTGATCGTCGCCGTCGCCTTGTCCCGTCCCTTCTTGCGGCGGTGGAGGCGGCGGTTCTTTTGCAGCCAGTTCCAGTAGTTCCACAATGCGTTGTGAAGCATTTGCTGCGCCTTGTGTATCCGCTGCATGAGCCGCTTTGAGGGCTTCAGCTTTGACCTGAGCCGTCAGCTTTGTACCGAAAGTCTGAATAGCCAGCTTCCGGTACGCGACTGAAAAGTCCTCCAGGCATTTCTGGCCCAGCAACTCCGAACGCATCTCCGTAACCAGCCAGCCAAAAAGGATTTCAGCAGGGTGTAAGGTTGAAACATCAGCGTCAGGCCCCTTGAAGATACCGCGTTGCGTCAGGATCTCGATGCCCTCCCGGATCACCTTCTTGGAGCCGCCGTACGACTTCGAGGCTAGCAGCTCCCCGCGTGCGTCTTCCAGTGGGTTTGTCAGGCGCCCGGCAAGGCCGGGAGGCAGCTTGACGCCAAAGTCGGTGTTATTGCCATGGCAGAGAATTTCGTGCGCCACCAGAGCGCGCAGAAGAATTGCATCCTCTTCGGTCCCGGTTGCTGCCATGTTACTGAGCTTCATGACAAGCCCTTTTTCGTTCTGCGGATCGGGGCCAATTGAAGCGGTTGGCATGTTGCTCCATTCAATGCGAATGGGTCTGCCTGCACGCTTTACTTCGTCAAGAAGCAGGTAGGTGTACAGGTACAAATGTCGCATGGATGCTGCTTGAGTCATTTCCATCTCCTTAGTGAACAAAGGTGGCCATCGTGAGAAGTCACGTACGCCGGATAAGGGGAGATGTCAGACAGGGAATTAGAAGACGCTGAGAATCTTCATGCACCCAGCAAGGGTCGAAAAGGACAGGGAGAAGACCGAAGTACGATGTAGCGAGACGAAAAGGAGGTGCCAGAGTGCGGCAAACAGTAAAACGGTCTGGATCGAAAATCATCCAAGACCTAATACGCCCTGCAGACTGTCTTAATTAGGGGCGATACGCCACGCGCCTAATTACGATCAATGTTTTTGGAGCAAGGCTACGAAATGCTCACATAGCCTATAAATCGGTGTACCGTTGGGGCGGACTATATCTACATATCCTGATTCTGCGAGTAATGAGACGTAATTTTTCAGTGCGGGGTGCTGCGACTCGTAGTACTGAAATCTTGGTTGTCCGTGATTGAAAGCAACACTGGAGCTAGGCAAGATCACGAATTCTCGAATTGCCATCTCAGGTTGTGCCTTCAAATCCGAAAGAATTTCAGAAAAAAACTCTGGCATCAATTGGTTTAAATTCTCAAACCGGCTTCGACTCTTAGCTTGGCTCTCGCTGTTGCGGCGCTGATCAGTGAAGCGATCAGCCATATAGGTACCTGCGGCGCCGATGCTGGCACCTCCCAAAAAGGTCATCAGATGCGTAACATCGAGAAGGGAAGCAAGATCGAATGCCATATTTAGCCGAAGGTTTCAATGAGATTGCTATTTTACTAAAACGAATCCCGTGGAAGTTGACGGGTAGGAAAATTTCCATCGATCGTGCCTGCGAGCGTTAAGGTATGGCCAGTTATCGATCGGTCATCCTGATAGAAATTCAAAGGAGCATTTCCTTGTTGGACCATCGTTCCATTCCCGAATAGCTTCGTCTCGCCATACCATTTCTCTCCTGATGCAATGTTTGCTTTATAAGAGCCTAATGGAACTTTAACGGATGCTGTTTCACCCGAGCGTACAAACACAGTAAGAACGGGCTGCCCAGTGTTGGCGTCAACCAGTTTAACCAAATGACTTGTTCGCTTAATACCTGGCGCTGTGGCGACAACGGAAAAAGAAGCTATGGCGGGAGCGCTATGACCACGCTGATAGAGCGTCAGATCGCCTGTCACGGGCAACGAAAGCTCTTTCGCAAATACTGGCAAGAATCCAGGCCAGACTATGGATGCTTTGTCTGGAGAAATCTTGTGAATAACCAGGGTAGATACTGCAATGGTGATTGCAAAAAAAGCGATGCTTTTTCCGAGGCTTGGGACTTTCTTGCCTTTTAGGGCCTGACGTGCGTTGTTATTCTTCGAGTGCCTTGTCTGCATGCGGTGACGTTCATGCATGTAGTCTCTGTCTTGAATTCCCATTTATGCCCTCCATCCCTCACATAGCAAATAAACTTGTTTGTAAATTAAAAAACTAAGTAGCCGCTGGCTTTCTGCCATTCCAAATAAAAGAAAAGGATTTAACGAAACAAAAGATAATTGCTGAGGCTGCTAGGAAGGAAAGCAGAGGGATCAATACTGAAGAAACGTATAATATTTTATGGGTGGACGCAGTTTCTGCATTTATGATTTCGAGAGAGTCGCGTAATCTTTGATATTTTGCTTGAGTTGTCTTTTCAAGAAACTTGAAGTCTTCGCTTATTCCAGATATGCAGTTCAGTCCCCATGACCTTTCTTGGTTAGCAAAAGGGGAAAGAGTACAGAATCCGGGAGAGGAGTAGTTTGCTCCTTGAGACCGGCCAACATGTAAAGTTTTCTTAAGCCCTGCGCCGACTGTTCCAGCTTGCCTTAACGCCCCGTCTTTGTATTCCATTTGAATGGCTCCAAGGGTAATCACCGGCGCATTGAAGCCATCGGTTAGATAGGTATTAGGCCACATCCATACTCCTCCTAATTCGCTCCGCAGCTGATAGTTGTCTTTTCGCGTACTAGTCGTATAGCAAGAGAACTCTCCTTTTGTCTCGGTGCATTGCGTCAAAGAATTGAGTTCAAAAAATACTTGTTTTTCTGCTGCCATAAAACCAGCAATCAATAGAGGAAGTATTAGTACGAGCAGAAGCCTTGTGTATCGATTACTTTTCATCGATCGATCCCATCCTTTATGTTCTTAATACTAAATCTGTAATCGATTTAAATTATGCGTGTCCTGCGGGGAAAACATATAGCGCTTTGGCGACCGGGAATTCCTTCACTAGCGGGTGCGCAGTGCTGATCGCTCCATCGAGAAACGGGAAAATGTCGACTTTCGCTTCCAGCGTTTTCGCGTCCACGTAGACGTTGGCGGCGTACATGTCGAACTGCCACATGAACAGGTGCCAGTATTCGTCGTTCGGTGGCGCAAAGATGTTCAGGCCGTTGCTGCGCAGCGCCGCATCGAGCGAAAACAGCATCGACTGGATGGGGATGCGCGGCGGCTCACCACTGTCCATCGAGGCGGGGTGGATGAAGTTGGGGATATTGAAGTCCGGCAGAAAATCGTGGTCCATAGTCTTTAGTAGGTTAATTAGTATTTATCGGCGATCAGCCAGTATTCTTCAGTTCAAACTCATGCGGCCAGCGCCGGCGCCGGCTGCGCTTCTTTGATCAGTGCCTTGTTACCCGCCTCGATGTCGTGGCGGCTCAGCTCAATCCCCCAGAACAGAATCCGGGTCGAACCTGTTTGCTCGCCGCTATCGCCGTCGACGTTCCCGAATCCCCGCAGATCAGCGTCACGTTCGGCCAGAGTGAATCCGTCCTGGCATTCCACCATCAGCTGCAGGCGCTCTTGCGCTGTTTCTTCCACATCCTCCGGGGTGTACATGAAAAAGTAGCCTTTCCCTCCCTTGCGGGCCAGTCGGCCGCGGAGCTGATGCATCTGGGACGTACCGAACCGTTCAGGATGAACGACAACCACCGCGCGGAGCGACGGCAGTGTTATGCCAACCTCGATGACCGTGGAACTGATGAGGACGTCGAGCGAACCTGCCTTCATCTGTTCGATCACCGCGGTTTTCTCGTCACTGGACAGTTTCCCGTGCAGCATGCCTACGCGACCGGTCATCTTGGCGCGGAAACGGTCGAATGCGGCTTCGACTGACGCACGCGCTCCGTCACCCTTGTCTTCTGCGAGCGGGTACACAACGGCGACCTGGCCGCCCTTGCTTACCACCGTATTGACGAACTCAAACAGCCTTGCCCGGTCAGCCTCGTGCACCACTCTGGAAACGATGTCCTTCTTTACCGGGCATTCGCGGAGAACCGACAGGGCCATGCCGCCGAACTGGACAAGCGCAATCGTCCTTGGAATCGCTGTCGCGGTCGCTTCCAGGAAGTTGGTATGGTCAGACAAGAGCGCTTGTTTCTGGCCCACGCTCATTTTTTGCTGCTCATCGATGATGACCAGGTCAAAAACCAGTCCATGCTTGGCTGCTTGCGCCAGCACTGCCGTGGTGCCGACAATGATCCCCTCGCCTATTTTGGAACCGGATACCACTTCGCTCACCGGCACATCGGGGAAAAAGCCGCGCATCTCATTGGCGATCTGCGGCACGAGCAATTGATTGGGCGCGATGATGGCTACCTTGGCGCCAGCAGAAAATGCAGCGACGGCAGGGATCATGAACATCATGGATTTGCCCGTGCCCACATCGCCGGAGAGAAGCCGGCACATCGGGAACGGGGAGCGCAGGTCAGAAATGATCTCGCCGATCGCCGTGTGCTGGTCCGACGTCAAGGGAAACGGTACACGGCCGATCAGGTCCGTAACGGCTTGCCGGTTGATCGGGATGAGTGAGCCAGAAACTGGAAAACGCGCCTGATTGCGTTCGGCCCGGTTAAGGATCGCCTTGATCGACAAGCGTTTTGCAAGCACCAGCGCCCGCTCGGCCAGGACAAGCGATGTCGGCTGGTGCAGGTGGCGCAGCAGGTCGACCGGGTCGCTCAGGCCGGTAAACGCCCGGAAATCCGACTCGCGCATGCCCAGCTGCTCGAGGAGCAGGCAGGCTGCCATATCCATCTGCGGCAGTGCCCTTGCGACCGCATCAGAAACAGAGGATGCCTTGACCTGCCCCGGCTTGCCGACATAGACCGGGCAGATGCGTCCTTGCTGGTCGCCCGGAATCAACTCAGGCGAGTTGATCTGGCGACGGCCCTTCCAGGTCACGACCTCGGCGTCGATATGCAAGGAATCGCCCGGCATCAAGTTCCGCCAGTCCTTCACCGTGCCAAATACCGTAATGGTGATGCCTTCGCCGCGGCCATCAACAGCCCGCATGTTGAGGCGGTGGGTCTGGTCCCAGTCACTGGTTCCCTGCCCGTTCTTGTCAAACATTTCCTGCTCGGTGAATGTCAGCACCAGGTAATGCTTTTGCTGCTGGTCCGGAATCGGCAGGATATAGAGCGGATCAAGAAAGTCCCGGTATTCCTTGGGCGCACAGAGGAGACACTCGGGAACCGAAGTGAAACCTAAGCGAGTGAGCCGGCCGAGACTGTCAGACATGATGAATGGAAAACGTTGCGGTATTGCATTATATTGGATAACAGGATAATATAATACTAGAATGAAATAAAAACACCCCGATTGGCCATGGCCGGATCGGGGTGGGTGCAGCTTCAGGCGGGAGCCAAATGCTGCATGGTTTCGGGAAGAAATTCCGCGAGCGTGCGGGGCTTTCTTCTGCGGGGATGAATCAGCTCATCCCATTTCATCGCTTTAGCGGCCTTCCAAAGGGCGATGTCTTCTTCAAACGTATGGACTTCTGACACGAGCTCCCAGCAGACGCGGCGATGTGAGCCGAAATCCCAATACACCGGGATCACGTTATCCAGGCGGCCTTCTGCCTTGGCTTTCAAGGCAACGCCCATGACGTCGCCGGCATGAGGATTATCGGCCGGGAATTGCGGGGTATTGGCCCATGCGCGGGGATCGGTGAAGTCGATGACCTGGCCACCGATCGGTTTGCCCCAGTTGTCCGGATGGCTCATGCGATTGGGCCAGCGCTTGGCCCCGACCCAAGTTCCTACTCTGTAAATTTTGCATCTCCTGAAATGGTGGATGCCGGGCTTTTGCGTAAGCCTGGCGATCAGGAAATGCGGAACATGAAGCGACAAACGACGATTGGATTGTGCAATCCAATGTGAGGACGAAAAAAAACGGCCCCGGTGATGAATCGGGGCCGCTCTTAGTTTGCAGAGGCCGTCTTGGCGTCTTCCGCGTTAGTAATTGCAGGCTGCACTTCCGCTTTTACTTCGGCCGGTTTCGCCTCGGGTGCAACTTCAACCGCCTTTTGAACTTGATGAGGGGCGCGTTTCGCTATGACTGCCGGAGCTTCTTCTTTGGTAATCCTTGAGCCCCGAATCCATGTTTCTTTCGGAGTGGCGAAGATGAAGATGCGATCCCCAACTGCGTCGAAGCCACTCGACTTCATTTGGTTCTTAGTACGGGCAATAACCTTCTTTTCGCCCGAATCAAGCTCGATAGTGATCTGGTAGCCATCGATTACTTTGGTACTTTTATGGACAACCGCATCAGCAACCACGCCTACCACGGCTCCTACCAGAGCGCCTGTAATGCTTCCCCCGCTTAGGGCAGCCCCGGCTGTGGCCATCTGATGGTCGTTCAGTTGAGTGTACTCGACCTGGGCCATATCTATCGGCTCAAGAGAAGTCACAGTGCCGTATGAAAGCGTTGAGTCCGCAGGGACAGCTATAGCAGGAAAATCACAAAAAACGCAGTTCAACGCATGCGCAGACATTGAGAAGCCAGCAAAAGCAGCCACTACCAAAATTTTCTTCGCTAATTTCATTTTTAATCCTTGATGTGAGCCGGAAAACCATTTTTCCTTGCCCCTGGTAATGCTGCACAGAAATATATAATACCTCACGTATTTTTTTTAGGAAATGCCAAGGTTGTGAAAAACTAACGGACACTGATGCTCAAACTAAAAAATCCCTGCAGCACATGGCAGCAGGGATCGGGTAAATTAAATAAACAGATCAGCAAACAAATCTGGGGTCTGTGTGGCTTTCGTTTTCAAAACTGGCGACGGTGCGGTTTTAGCCGGGACCGGCGCCGACTGAACCACCATAGGGATACTTGACGTCATCGAGTCGGTGCTGGGCAAGACGGCGTCCTTACTGGCGGCCCCTTTCATAGACAAGCTCGAAAAAGCCGCGCATTCACACTGCCAATCTGGATTGTGGAAAACAGCTTCCATACTGCGGCCTGCCTTCTGCCGCTTCATGCACCACACAAAGCCGGTCATGTTCTCAACGGTGCTTGGCGTGCTGTGCTCGCAAGAACCACACGTCTTTATCAATGCTGCGTTCATCAAAATCCTCCATAGTTGAGGCACTCACTTTGGCCTTATGGACGGAAATGAGTCTCACGGAATTGGAAGATAAAGCCATGCAATATAGCCAACTGCGCCGAGGTAGATCGGCCAGGACCGCAATGAAATGCGCCAGTCCGTGGAAGATGGCCAGCAGCTGATCAGTACCGAGGCGAGCACAATCCAGATCGGTGGATCAATCCAAAGGAATGTCCATCCATCCAGTATCCGCCAGTAAGCCACCGCAGCGGCCAGAGGCAAACCGAACAAGGGAGCAATGGCGAGCGGGAGTGCGTTGTACCAAGTGATATTGGAAAAACAGACCGAGCCCAGCTCCATGGTTCCCTGCTGCCCCCGTCTCGGGATCACAGACATGCCAACCGGCCTTGCACCGAGGATGGCGCCGGCGATCAGATGCAGCGTCTCATGCACGAAGACGCCGAAAAACATGAACGCGGCACACAGGCGAACGCTGCGGCATTTTATGCGCACAAAAAGGGCCAGCAGCAACGGTGGAATCAGATAATACAAAATTGGCAACTGCTTCCACCACATTTCTTAGCGCCTGTATCGTTTTGGTTGCTTGCGTCGTTTGTAAGGATGAAAGACAGGCACGCCCATTGGTGTGCGGGCATCCATGAGCACATGGGTCAACCCACTCAAGGTGAAACCTGCTGCGATACACCATATAAACGTCCCGTCCGCCACTGCGTGCCACATGGTCCAGATGGTAGCCGCAATCCACGCCATCATCCAGTGCGTGATGGTCCTGTGCGGGATAAGGGAATAACGCGTACCCCACCACGCCCATCCCGAGATCTCCATCCAGTCAGGTGAACTCGATCCCCAGACGCAGCCGCAGGCCAGTAGCAGCAGCTGCCAGGGCGTAAAGACGTCCCGCGCCAGATAAACGGATGCGGCTGCAACCAGCACGCCCACGGCAAAGTGCGCTCCTTTTGAACTCAATTTCTTGCTTTCTATCTATTTTTGCATACAAACGCATAACAGGTAGATATACTAGCGCCGTATCCAAAAACCATCAAGGTTATTCAATGAGCAGAAGAAGAAAGTCACGCTATGCCGTCATGGCTGCAACAGCAATCATGGCTCTTGTTCCATTTGCGCCGGCGCGAGCGGCCGACAGCAAGGCCATTGTCCTTGCCGCACTCGGGGATGGCGTCTTTACGGGCACGATGACAGGCGGTATCGCAGACAAGTTCAAGACCATTACGCGATCGGCCAGCCCGGTCCAGGCAAAGGTCGTGCTGCTCAAGCGGTTCAAGGACGTTGGTTGCGGCCGCCTGAAATTCACCCTTGGCCAGGACAACGTTCCTGGGCCGGATGGCTCTTCCCGGCCCTTTGAAACCACTTTCGAGATGAATGTCTGTGCCGACGGCTCATATCCATCAGATGGCGTTGACCTTGCGCAGTTTCCCGTCCCGCCTCAGCCTTCAGCAAAGGATTTGAAATGAAGTACTTTCACCTTGCAGCTGGATTTGTTGCTGCCTGCTTCTTTGCGAATGTCCAGGCGGCAGGTCCGGGCTTCGATCCCGCGCAGCTGACATCGAAGCATGATGCGGGAATTGATTTCGCAAAAAGCCAGTTGGGAAAATCCGCGGCAAATGTGAACCTGAACAATGCCAAAAGCACGCCCTTCTACAATCCCAGTCCCAAGCAAGCGGCAGGATTTGCTTCGACCGATATTTTCGGGATTGGCTCGTCGCGCATTACCGAGTGCAAGACGGAGGCAAAGGGCACCGACAAGGTAGCCAATCAGGAATGCGAAGCGGTTAATTTCTTGGCCAAAAACCCTGATAACCGTAAACGCTTCCAGTTGCCATCGAACGACCCTGCGATCCTGGCCGGACGGGATGCTATCAACAAGGCGAAGAAGGATACGCTTTCCGAAAACGGTTGCGTGATGCGGACGACAACGACACCAAGCCAAAGCCGAATCGAATCATGCAATGAATACAACCCGATTGAGGCGAGCAACTGCATCATGGGCCGCGAGATTGTGGTGGACGACTACTCGAACTACCAGTGCGACCAGACGTTGAATGCCTACGAATACCCGAAGTGCAACAAATCACCTTACTTCAACACCGTGATGACGCCAAGCTGCGCGGTGGGGTCCGAGGTCAGTGTCTCCAGTTGGAGTGCCTCCATGAACAAGGACCCATGCCGCGGTGGTGATAACTTAGTCGTCAAATACGTTTGTGATGCCACTGATACGCCTACCTTGCGTGTCCTCATTTCTGAGAATCAGAACGCCGATGGCGCGAATTATAACGGGCTACAGCCTTCCAACTATTACCAGACCGTCGCATTCAATAACTGTAAGGCGACTATCCGTGGCAATACAAGCTGCACGAATGGTACATGCTCGGGAAACTATTACGCTGATATTTTTTATGGCCCGCCTCCAGTAACGTACTACTGCCCGGATGGGAGCCAACCGATCACCGACTGGGAAACGGGACAGCAGGTTTGTTATGTAAACGGTTTTGGTTATCTACCGGCTGATGCCTATGAAGGAGATTCACGCGGATCCTATTCCGGCACACTCTCGCTTCAGGCAAATTTTCAGACTTATTCCAAAACTGTTCAGTACGCCGGCACGACTAATACCTGCCAGGCATTGGAGGCAAGGACATGGTAACAAGACACTTTGCACTCCTTGTCATACTTGTTGTCAGCACGCTGTTCTCATTTGCCCACGCCGGCGACTGCAGGAAGGTGGGCGAGATCTGCGTCGATACAACGCCAGGCAAGTACATCGACGGCGTATATGTCACCCTTGCCCAGGCTGGGGGATGCTGGAATTATGAAAACACCTACGAATGCATCAAGTCGAACAGTGTCGATTACTGCTCGGGGATTCGGAATACGGCAGGCTGTTATCAGACCTCCGCTCAGGTAAAAAACTACGCTTTCAACGGGGCGGTCCTCGACCAGACCCTGACATACCGCTGCAATGACGTCAATCAGCCGACGCCGCCCAATACGGTACGGCTGGACAATACCTATACAGTGGTAAAAGACCAGTTCAATCATACCCAGTGCTCACCATTGGAGACGAACAACCACTGCCAGCTTGCCGCGCATACGTGTACCCAAGGCCCGGCCACGCGAATTATCAACGGCATGCCGGTGTATCGGGACTGCTGGGAATACAAGGACGATTATTCGTGCCTTTTACCGAGCAAGACGAACGATTGCCAGCCGCTGAAAGACAGAGGTTGCACGCCAGTCGATTCTACCTGCCTGACGCAGGACCCTAATGGATTTGGATGCACCATGAAGCAGATTTCCTACAGCTGCGTGATCCGGCAAGGCGAAACCAGGACTGAGGAAGATTGCAGCGTGCGCCAAGTTTGTCAGAATGGTACGTGCTGGGACAGCTCTTCACCCAACGATACGGATTTCGCCCAAGCTGTCGCGATGCAGGAAGCAATGCGGGAAGCAGGGAAATATGATCCCGATGCGACCGATCTGTTTCGCGGAATTTCGCAGGGCTGTACCAAAGGCTATATCGGTCTAAAAAACTGTTGCAAGACTGAAACCGCGGCTGGTCAGGACAACAACAGTGTCATGACACAAATGCTGATGGACGCTGGAAAGTCAGGTGCTGGCCAGGTCGCGAATCTGGGAAGCAAGTATGCGTATGACTTCCTTTACAGTGACACCGGTTGGCTTGGCTCTGGGAGCTCATGTGTGTCGACACTGTTTGAGCCAACCAACTTTACGGCCTCTTTCGGGGCCTATGGCTTCAGCGTTGGGGGTGCGACAGCACCGACATTTTTGGGCACAGCTGCAACGCCTATTGCGGGGGGCGTTGGAGGAATGCCAACGCTCTACTTCAACCCGTATGCGCTTGCCTTTGCCATAGCCATGCAGATCGTCATGGAAATGATCGAATGCACCCCCGAGGAACAGAAGCTCGGTATGGCGAGGGGGGCCAACCTGTGCACCTACGTAGGGTCTTACTGCTCTACGAAAGTCCTGGGTGGCTGCGTAGAAACCAAGCAGAATTACTGCTGTTTCAACAGCAAACTGTCCCGAATTATCAATGAGCAGGGCCGCCCTCAGCTTGGTCGCACCTGGGGCACTGCAAAAAATCCTGATTGCCGCGGATTCACCGCCGACGAGTTTGGCCAGATGGATTGGTCGAAAATAGATATGGGAGAGTTTGTCACCGACATCATGTCATCCGTCCAGATTCCCAATGCAGATGAGATCGGCAAGCGGATGACAGACAATATGAGCTCAAGGATTAGCAATAATCCGACCGTCAACAATCCGACATTACCTACAGTGAAATAAGCAGCAAAAAGAAAACCGGGCCTCGCCCGGTTTTTTTTCGCCTCTTAACACTACTCTGCCATGTTACTCACGTTGAATCAGACGTATTGTGGCGCTGCATTGAGGACACCGAAGGCAAATGACAGGGCGTAGCGCGGCGAGAATGGCGCGGCGTACTGCCGGCAGTGATGGCTGAGGTGGCGGACCCGGTGCATTGGCTACTGGTTTTTTCCGCCGCTTGTAAATTACTGGCCAAGCGCCGATGCTGCAGATAGGTAAATGCCATCATCGTCAGTAACGCATGATGGTGAAGCCCCAGCCAGGATCTGCCCTCATAATGGTCCAGGCCAAGTTCGTCCTTGAGCTGCTGATGCGCCTGCTCGCATGCCCAGCGGGCCTTGATCGCGCGTACCAGCGTTCTGCGCGGCGTGTTAGGCGGGTGGTTGGTGAAGTAATATTTGCGCTCGCCGCTGGAGCGTGCTTCGCACACCAGCCATGCGGCCTGGCCAGGAAGATGCTGCCAATGCGAAGCTAGTACACCATCTGCAACGCATACGCGCACAGCAGCAAAGCGCGCGCTAAGCATGCCTTTGGTGCCGCAGCGCCACGAACAGCGCCGCAGTGCTTTGGGACCCAACGTATCAATCATCTGTACGACCGACATGCTCGGCACCGAAGGCTTTGCATACTTGGCGGGGCGCCCCACCGGCGGATTGGCTGGCATATCAAGCGTCACATCCACTGGATAGACCTTCTGTGTCGGCTGCACACCCACTGCCCAGCGTAGCCCTCGCTGCGTCAGTCCGGCGCGAAACTCTGCCGAACTGCCATAGCCGGCGTCGGCCAGCACGATGCCAAAGCGCACATCGTCGGCCAGCGCGGCATCAATCTGCGCCAGCGCGATGTCGCCCTTGGGTTCGAACGTAACGGATTCAGGCACCTTGGCTGCTGCGCGACGCGCTTCGTCCTGTGCCCAATCTTCGGGCAAGTACAGCCGCAGGGCGATCGGCACTGGCACTTCCTTGCGCGCCAGAGTAAGAGAGACCAATACTTGGCAGTTGGCCTGCTTGCCCAACACGCCGCAGTGCTGGCGCTTGACACCGACCGAATGCTTGCCCTGCTTGGGCAGCGCCGTGTCATCCACGATCAGTACGGCGTCCTTGCCGCCTACTAGGGCGTCAGCCGTCTTGCGCAGCACCTGTTCCAGCGGCGTAGTGGACCAAGTCGACGTGGATACGAAGTGGTGGAGCTGCTGTGTCTGCCCAGGACACACGCGCTCGGCCATCGGCTCGACACTCTTGCGTGTCCCCGCACCGAGGAGTCCTTGCAAATAGAGTGGCGCCCAGCAGCGCTGCTCGGAACGCTTAAAGGCTGCCAGAAATGGTTGTAGCCATTCTTGGAAATCTGCAAGCCAGTCAGTTCCGGCTGGAATTACGGAATTCATGGATATTCCTCCATAAAGCCATAACCAGAAATCCTACTCCTTTACTTGGCAGAGTAGTGTTAATCACCTTCTAGCCGAACACTTCGTAGATTGTGCTCTTGTAGTCGACCTTCTGGCTGTCTCCATGCGCCGCAAGCCAGTTGTTGGCAAATGCTGTCGCCTCCCTGCTCTCAGCAGCTTCCAGGTTGAAGGCAGCAACGGCGCCCGCACCGGCCTTGTTCTTGTTCTTGCCCGTGTAGATCATCCACCAGGCCGCAGCCATGACGGGATTTTTATCCGCGCCAAGTCCCTGTTCATAGATTTTGGACAGGAGCGCCGGCGAATTGGGCTCGGAAGCCTGTGCAGCCTTCATCAGCCACGCATAAGACTCCTTGTAGCTCTTCTTTTCATACAACATTCGACCGATCAGATAGAAGCCGATGACATTTCCCCGGTTGGATGCTTCATTGGCCCACTTCCATGCTTCATCCCGGTCACCCTTGGCAAGCGCATGCAGCGCCAGCCTTACCTGGGCCTGCTGAACGCCGGCGCCGGTCGCCGCCTCCTTGAAAAACCCATAGGCGCGTTCTTCATTTTTCGTAACGCCGCGGCCGAAAAAGTACAGGACGCCGACGTTGTACTTGGCCAACGGATAGGTCTTCGCAGAAGCGACGAAATAATTGAACGCTGCAGCACTGTCTTTCTTGACGCCCTTGCCGTTATCGAGCATCCAACCGGCGAAGTTTTGGGCAGTCGCATTGCCTTGCTGCGCCAGAGAGAAAATCTCCCCCACGGCCGCCTTGCTGCCGGCGCGGTAGGCGCTCCAGGCGCGCAGGACTTCCGTGCTTTCCTTGGCGCTGCCCAGCACCGCCATCATCTTGTCGGCCATACCGGCAGTTTCCTGCGCCACTGAAAAGGGACTTGCGAGCAGGCCAAGCGCCAGCATGGCGCGTCGTCGTTTGCTAAAAAAATACATATTGGATACCGGTTGGATATAAATACCTGTGTTGTTTCTGTATAATAACACGGATGAATACCCGAACTGTATCTGCTTTTGCCTTGATGGCAGCCTTCTCCCTCAGTGCCCATGCCTTCTGCTTCGATGAGGCGGCGAGCCGGTACAAGGTCGACAAGTCATTGTTGATGGCCATTGCAAAGACCGAATCTTCCTTTCGAGCCAATGCGGTGAATGTCAACAGCAACGGCAGCGAGGATATCGGCCTCATGCAGATCAACGACAGCTGGTTGCCCACGCTTCGAAAGTGGGGAATCGACCGCTCGCGGCTTTTCGATCCCTGCACGAACGTCAATGTTGGGGCATGGGTACTCGCCAATAACTTTGTTCGGCATGGCCGCACATGGAAAGCCGTCGGAGCTTATAACGCACGCTCGACGGACAAACAGGAGGTATACGCCATGAAGGTCTGGAAAAACCTCAACTTAGGAAATTAACCGTGAAAACAATCATTGGGGGCGCGGCTTCCGCGCTTGCTATCGGATTTGCCCTGTACGTCGTGGCCTCGCCCGACTCCTGCACGCGCGTTGACCGTGGCGCAGCGCCGGTACGCATCGCCATGGATGGCATTCGCTGGGCTGGCCACAACTGGCTCAGTACCGACGCACGGCTTGAAATGCTGAAATACAGCATCCATGCTGACACCGGCACGCAGCGCTTCCTCTCACAACAGTTCTACGGTCAGCCAAACGTCTGCAAGGCTGAAAACACATGATCAAGGAACCGGATTTATTTATCGCCATCGGTCATGTTGACCGTGAAGCGACGCGTCAACTCAACGACCTATTCCATGATGCGGCGAGGCTGCGGGTGTCGGACGTTCATCTTCTCTACCAAGAGGGCAAGTGTCAGATTTGTTTCCGCGCCGGCGGCGTGTTGGAGGAAATCGTCGTGGTCGACGCGCAGACTGCCAAACAGTTCGACGAAAAGATCCGAGCCCGATCGCAGATGTCACAGGCAGACCGGCACCACTCGCTCGATGGCCGGATGCGCTTGCGCTATGTGGACCGCAGTATCGATGTGCGTGTGTCTGTAATCCCCGTGGTCGGTGGCCAGAAGATCGTATGCCGGCTGCTGGATCAGGCAAACGCAGCTATGGACATGCAATCGATTCGCATGACGTCGATGACGCGTTACTACCTTGAAGAGCTGATCGAGGAGCCACAAGGGCTGCTTCTGGTCTGCGGACCCACTGGCTCGGGGAAAACCACCACCCTTTATGGGCTGCTGGGTGCCCTGAATGACGGCAAGCGCAACCTGATGACGATTGAAAATCCGGTGGAATACGTGATCCCGGGAATCGGCCAGGTCAACATCGACCAGCATGTCTCGTTCCCGGACGCACTACGCGCCATTTTGCGGCAAGACCCTGATGTCATCCTGGTGGGTGAAATTCGCGACGCGGAGACGGCCAAGATTGCTGTGAGCGCTGCCAATACGGGCCACCTGGTGCTCTCTACTCTGCACGCCAATAACTCGGCGCTGGCGATCACCCGGCTCATCGAACTGGGAGTAGATCCGCAAACGCTGGCTGCAGCGTTGCGCGGCGTTTTAGCGCAGCGTCTGGTGCCAACAGTGGACCCGGACGCCGGCTTTGACTGGCAGGAGCCATCCGAATTCGACGCGGCCTGGATGGCACTTCATGGTATCGATGCGCAAGGCCTGTATTTCCCGCGCCTGGATAAGGGTCAGCAGTTTACCGGCAAGACGCCGGTCATCGAGATGGTCAAGGCTGACAAGGCAGTCAGGGCGGCGATAGTTTCTGGCATGGGCGAGCAGCCTATCTTCAATGCGGCCGCACGCCAGATGCAGTTCGAGACGCTGGCCCAAGCGGGTGTGCGTCTGGCCAATGAAGGCGTGACCTCGATGGACCAGGTTCGGAAAATCGTTGGTCAGGATGCCATCCTGCCAGAGGTCAGGCGTCTGGGCGAGGTGCTGGTGGCCAATCGCTGGGCGGAACTGACGCAAATCACTGCTGCGCTGGAAACTCAGGTCACACGGTACAAACAGGGCCGTCTGACCCGGCTGGGCGAAATCCTGATCGAAGAAAGCATTTGCACTCTCGAGCAGGTCATCGATGCGATCGGCGTCACAGAGGGTGCGGTCGAATCTGCCTTCATGTTCGTCCTCAGAGGAAGGCTGACGGAAAAGGAGCTGAAATCCACCGTTCAGGAATGGAAAGTTCAAACCAAGCGCGAGTCGCTGTTCGACATGTTAGTCAACAAAGGTTATTTTACTAAGGAAGAATTGTATGAATCGTCGTTCGTTTCTTGCGCAGGCCGGTGCACTACTTGCGGTGCCGGCCCTTGCCAGCGCGCAGAAGATCGCCCCGCCCCAGCCCCAAATGCCCTTTCGAGAAGTCGGATTCCGGTTAGCGGACTCGCGTAAGGTACTCTGTTTCTTTGCCTTCACCTGTCCGGTGTGCGCGGCTTACCACGCCTCTGTTGCGCAATGGGGAGAAACGTTGCCTCCGGGGTGGAAACTGGAGTTCGTGCCGGTTACTCTGCCGCAGCGGGATACCGTCATTGCAGCGCGGGCATATTTCGCCGCGCTGAAGGCCGATCCAGCAAAAATCTATGACTTCGTCGGTTCGGCCTATACCCAGATTCAGCAGGAGGGGATGAAGCAGGATGATCCACGCACCTGGGCGACGGCAGCGCGGATGGCGCGCATCCGCCAGTTCGAGGAAAGCTGGGAAAAGATTTCTACTAGTGCGGTGAAGAAGTCTTACGAGGATCTGATCGCCTACCAGGTATCAGCCACGCCCAGCCTTGCCATCGGTGGGCGCTACGTCATCACGCCCGATGACACCAATGGAGATCGCGACCTTTTTTTCCGGCTCGCCGCGGCAATGGTCTCTAAAAGTATGTGAACCAAAGCCATGGCTGGGGCATTCATTGCTCCCAGCCATGTCTGGCTGTTACTTCGTCTCGCCCTCCACGCTCCCTTCCTTTTCCGTCTCAATCGTTTTCACCGGTCCGTAAAAACAGGATTGCGCATTTCGTTGCCTACCGCTCGCCGCAATCTCAGATGCAGCCTATAAGTTTGCTCGACGGTCCAATGAAATTGGCAAGTATATAAAAAAGCGAACCAGTTGCTACACTGGTCCGCTTTGTTGCCGACATAACTAGGCTCTATCGCTTGCTTTTCGGAAGCCGAGCTGGTCGTCCCGGTGGGTTGGCGGCTGGCTGTGCCGCACCAGGAGAAGGGGCAGGTCCGGATGCGGCTGTTGGTTGGGAATTTGGGGGATTCGCGCCTTTTATAGGTTTTCCTTCGACGTCCAATCCAGCATCACGGTTCATGCGGCCACTAAGCGCTGAGCCAGCCGCGGCAGCGCCCGAAGCTGCAAAGGCGATGCCCTGGAAGTTTCCGAGACGATTTTCCAGAGCCTTTGCACCATCGCTTACATCGGTCACAGCAGGGGCGTCTGGCCTATGCAGGCTGTCCCGCATCATGTCCGCTTGGCCTGTCGATTTCAGTGCAGCATCGCCGCGATTGGCGCCGCTGGCTGGATTATTCGCCTCTGCAACGAACTCTTTGACGGGGGGGCGACCCCCAGCGGTTGTCTCACCAAGGTGTCCTACCGCTCCCGCAACCTCTCCGACTTTGGGGACCATAGTGGTCGGAACAGCGTCAGCTGTGCGTGCCGCCACCGGTGCAACTTGCTTGTCTACTTTTGCCTCATCCACCTTCTTCGGTTGTGCCAAATGGGCATTGTGATCCGAACGAGGCGCGTCTGTTGCGCCCATGACGTAATTGGGGTCCCTGATCTGTAGTGCGAAGGCCTCTACAACGGCGTTATGGTCGTCCCGGTTTTTGAATTTTTTATCGCCCATGTAAGTTTGAGCTTTGCTCATTGCTTGCGCCCAGCCCTGCGCATCCTGCTGCTGGTGCTGGAAGGCCTTTTCAGCATTGGCCTGTCGACTTCCAGGGTTCGCATTAAGCTCTTGTAAGACTGCCTCTGGCCCCATGTCCTTCGAGATCGTTTGACCGGTTGCGGTCGAGACACTTGCTATATAGGACTGTTCACTTGCAATCGATTTTTGCAGGGCTTTTCCAAAGATCTGAGTTGCCGTATCTAAGTCGCTGTGCGAGCGCGTATCCGACTTCAAATTCGACCTGGTCGTGGATTCCTGGTGCATAGCGCCTTTCTTTTCGGTCATGCCCCACTCTTTGACCACCTTGACTGCTTCGGTCTGGTTCTCGGAGGATGCAGATTTGAAAGAATCAGTGTGTTTCAGGGCGATCTGTGCGGCAGCACTCGCTTTCGAGTCGGTATTGTCAGAAAAGAGTTGAGCCAGTTCGCGCCCATCAATATTTTTAAGTTTTCCCGCGACGTTCTTTGACCCGCCCACGACGGAAGAAATTGCACGACCAGTGCCCTTTGCAAACGCAGCGCCAACGGTTGTACGCATAGCGGCCATCGCGAGTCCGCCGGCGCCGCCTTCGGGCGCGGTAAGTACGCCAGCCGCTACTGAAGCGGCTGTATAGGCGCCGGCGGCCACAGTTCCCCAAGCTTCCTCCCGCGCGGCAGCATCATCGCCAAACAGTTTGCCCGCAAAAGAGGGATTTTTTGCAGTCTGCGAGGCGATGCTGTCCTGAACTGCCTGCTGGGCTTGGGCGGGGTTGAGTTTGCCTCCGCCGCCGATTTTGTTCATCAGCCCTCCAGCAATGGCAGCACTGATGCTTGAGTTGAGCGCAAGCGTCGCGGTTTTGTCTTGGGCAACGTTTTGGGCTTCTTCTTTCGAAATCTGGATACCCTTGCCGCGCTCAGTTGACAAGCCGATCTTATTTCCTATTTCGTAGCCTTGATATTGCGAATCGACTTTGCTGTTGCCAATACTCAAGACGCCGGCTCGTATGCTGGCATCTGCATCAGCCAGTTGACGCTGCATTGCTTGTGAGTTGGCTTCTATATCTGAAGCACGGAGTGACTCCGCGCTTGCAATGCCTGACTGGTTTGCCACATTGAACCGCATCGCGCCTTTCACGGCGTTCTCGCCGGTCACGGAGCCGTGCTGGCGGTCGACGGCGGATGCCATGCTGGCCATCACCGGGGCTGCACTTGCTACTGGCGGCGTGATCTGGCTCGGTTCGGTGTGGCCTTGGCCATTCCATTTCCCAGCGAGGCTGCTCAAGGAATAAATCGAACCGGACAGAAGTGCAAGGGAGACCATCGGGGTCGCCGCGAGAAGATCCGAAGCGAGCGCCAGGCGGGTGCCGAGAACGTCGAATTGCGCATTCAGGCTTGCAGGGGTAAGTACGCCTGTCCCATTTTGAATGGCAATGAGCTTGTCGGAGACATTGGACTGGATATACATCTGGATGACGGCCGCAAAGGGCAGCCAGGAACTGGTCCATACGCCAAAACCAAGATATTTTATATACAGCGGCAATGCGCCCGCACCTTTGAACAAGCTATAGAGGATGACGATCGGTGCGAATCCAAAAAACATCAGCTGGAGGAAGACGATCGCCGGGGTCATCATCTTGGTAAAGAATGTCCCGTTCGACGCGGACTCGGCCTTCCATTTCTCGAATGCCTGGTTCAGGGTCAAGGTGCACGTACTGAAGTCCTGCTGGCTGGCTGTGCTGTCCATGCAACGGAACGTATCGTTGACCGTGTCATACAGCAGCGCATTGAGCGCATAGGCGCGGGTGTCCTGCTGGCTGGAACCCACCATGCCGCCGACCTGCCCGATGTTTGTAATCGCGGACTCAACGTCGGCCAGCTTGAATTGGCCTTTGGGGTCATTCGGATTTTTCTCGTTCGCGTTCTTGTTGACCAGATTTTCAAACTTCTTGCTATTGTAGAAAGCCGTGGCGGCCGTCAGGATCTTCTGTCCGGCGTCCGGACATGCCATTGCCGTCCCATTTGGAATGTTTGAAACGTCGTAGTAATTTGTCAGGCCGGATGGACGGGCTTTCTCAACGATGTATGCCAACATGTCGGGGGCTTGCCCATAGCCGCCGGTCACATCGCCTTTCAAAAACGTGGTCGACCCCGGCACACAGTCGATAATGAATTGCTGAACGCTCGCAGCAAGATATGGCTCCGTGCTGGTGATGCCCCGCCTCAACGACAACAGTAACTTCAGCGGCATGACATAGCCGGATGTCGAGACAGACATGTAGCTGCCGTTTACGTTCTGGTAGGCCGTATTCGAATAGTCGAAAATCTTGTAGGCGCCGGTTGTGAAGAGACTGGCCGGCGCGGTAATGATGAGCGGCACGTTATCGACTTTTGCCGTCTGGCCCGAGTAGATGTCTTCAATGACGACGCTCGTGGGTATGGACATGAATGCCACCATGCCCGCGAACATGATCGGGGTTGTGATGGGATGCTGACCCATCTTGCTGTCGCCTGCCATCTTGCCCAAGGCACCGGCCAGACAGGCAAGCAATGCAACAAGCCCGGCGGCCAGTTGCGTGGAAAGGATGAAGCCCTTCTGGCCAAATATCATCGCCACACTGTTCAAAACCGAGTAAAACGACGAAGCGTCACCCAGGACGTAGACGGGAAAAGTAAGCACTGCGTTTCCTTAATTAGCGCTGGTTTGGACGAAAACAGCAGAGTTCTTGGATATGATCTGCTTGACCATGGCGGCAGCATCGAGCACGCGCTTGTTATTGGATTCTGCCGATAATCGAACAGCCGCCAGTTCGCGAGCCCGCTCCTCCAGTGCGCGTGGCACGAAGTCCGGTTGAGTGACCTTGACGCCATCCCACGCTTTTTTGGCGGCGGTTACAGCGGCCGTGCCATACTTTTCAGCGAGTTCATCGGCGATAACGGGCGCGAGGTTGCGCGCAATTTGCTCGACTGCGCCGCCGTGCGCCTGCACGTCCTTGATCAATCCGAGAAGCGGTGGGCGCACAGAGTTGATAAACACCTGTTGCGAGGCGGTAAAGCCGCACTTGCTCGTGGAGCAGTCCGTCAGTTTGCCGACGATCGACGTGGCCTGGACAGTTCCGCCGTCCTTGTCACCGAACAGCATCTGGTTGGTGTAACCGAGGGTGCCCGGGAAGTTGAAATCCTTTTCCTTCACGATCAGACACTTGTTGCGTTCCTTGCTATCGTCGCAGTACAGCACTTTGAAGGGATTGCCATTTGTGTTGCCGGCACGTAGCTGCGTGATCGTCAGTGGCGGTGATTTCTCGGAACCTGGGTCCGATTTCGGCTTGGCATTGGCGTCCGTCTCTTCCTTGTCTGCCGGGGAGATAACAACTGAACCGATCAGGCTCATGATGATCTCGTTATCACTAGCGGCATCGATTTGCGATGATCCTGGATCGCCAAGCAATTGTCCGGGGTTAGAGTCTGCCAGCGCCTTCCAGACTGGATTGCCGCAGTCGCCGCAGGTGCCGTTCTCGTTGGCGTCAGCTACAGTCTTCTTGGGGGAGGTAAAGAGTTGGGTGATGCCGCCCATAAGGTCGCTGAACGCACCGACTGCTGCCTCGCCGGCGGCAGCACCAGTCTGGGCCATTTCAGCCCTGGCATTCGGATCACTAAACCCTTTCACTACCTGGTTCGCGATCGCACACGTATTCTTCATGTTTTCGTTCAGCGACTGCATGGCCGATTGAAAGTTTTGCATCAGGTTGCCCAGTTGCGGATTGATCGCGTCAATCGCTGCCTTGAAGGCCAGTCCAATCGAATTGGCGGCAATCTGCCTGAACAACGCGACTATCTGGTCCGCATTGATGAAGCTGAACGAGCCGCCGAACAGATCGATGCCGCCGCATCCGGCAGAAAACCGTGGCGGGTCAAATGCCACGAGGTTGATGCTTCGTATCGGCGCACGCACACCCAGCCCGCCGCCGACAAACCCGCCGCGCGTCTGGCTCTCGAACGCCGCCGGCGACGTGGCGTTGGCCATGAACATCCCGTCCAGCGCATCCTGCAGCCCGGCATGAGAGTTCAACGCGGAAGTCAGCAAGGCCAATCCGACTAGGCCGACAAGTACTTTCTTAAATGGTTTTTTCACAAGTAGTGCCCTTTGTAGGAAATTAATAGCGACTTTCCAGCCGGTCCTTGAGGTATTTGACCCAGACTTTCGGATCTTCCGAGCGGCCCTGCTGCGTGTCGTCATTGGTCAGCACGCCGCGGTCATAGGAATTCATCTTTGCCGACAATTCCTTTGGCAAAAGGGCGTTGCTGTCGGCCGCGAGGAGGATGCGGTCGCTGAGCTGGTCCTGAGCCATGATTCCCTGCGAGACGACGAAGAAATTATTGGGTGGGACAACCAGAACGGTCGTGGGCGTGATCTTGAGGTTCAGGCGCTTGGCTTGCCCGCTGTCACGGACAAACTGCCTGACGTTCGGAAGTCCTTTTCCATCCATTGAAATGAACTTGGTGATCAGGCCATATTTCTTGGCCAGTTCATTCGCGGTATTGACCTGGGGCTGACAGAAATGGCACTTCGAATCGAAAAACACCCAGAGTCCGCCAACGGTGGCAATGTGCTTGAGCGCATCGAGCTTGCCTTCCTGCGCCTGGCGAAGAAAGAACGGCTTGGTATAGGAGGCGATCGGCACACGGTTGTTTTCATCCAAAAACGGGTCGGCCGCGACGACTCGCTGCGCCTGCTCCGCATAGCGCTGCGACTTATCCATGGTGACCCGTTGGGCGTAGAGATAGGCCTCGACGTTTTCCTTGGTGGGATTGTTGACTGCGGCGTCAAGCAGTTTGGGCATATTGGTGCGCAGCCATTCCACCGAAAATGGCGCGGCTTTCGCTGGATCCGCCTTCTCAGTCGCCTTGGGAGGCTGCACCTTCGGCGGTTCAGGCTTGACCTCGTCCCTGGGGTCGATATACCAGTACCAGCCTTCAGATTTCCGGGAAAAGAACTGGCCGGCAGCGGGGTCTTCCTGCGCCATCACGGGCAGACTGAAAGCAAGGGCGGCGACCATCAAGGATTTTACTAGCATGTTTATTCCAACTCATAACACATCCCCATACTGTAACAGTATGCTATGTTGCCAGCAAGGAATAAAACGCCGCCAGGACGGCGACGTTGTCAGAAAAGGGGCTTGACGGTGCCAATGACGGCTGACTGATCGAGGAAACCCCAGTACCGTCCGTCATAGCTTCGTTGCTCGGTGCCGAGAACGAGGATTTTGCCGGCCGGGATGGTCTCGCGGCGGTCATATGCGCCGGGCTTGGCATGGAGCTTTGCAAGTAGGACCAGTTCCCCCACCGGCTTGCCGTTGACATAGGCGACGTCCTGTTTCACTTCCAGGACATCCCCCGGCACACCGGCAATCATTTTCCCGACCAGGCGGCCTTCGAACTTGGGGCCCATCAAGCCATTCTGCGGCTTGAATGCGACAAAGCCGCCTTTGGTCATCTGCTCCGGACGGCCCAGTTCAAGCAGGTACACCCGCCATGGCAGGCAGCGCACTTCCTGAAGGTCCACGCCTATCCGAATATTGTGGGTGGCCATAGCGAGAAGCGGGTATAGCACGGCAAGCGAAATCGCCGTCCACAGTAGCGCCCTTGTACCAAATTTCCTATTGCCCTCATCAGCCCAGAAGGTCCGCCAGCGCGCACCCTGTGACCGGGCAAGGAGAGACAGGGTGGTCATGGGAGCTTCACGCCCATCTTGGCGGCAATCGTGCTGGTAATGTCGTTGCCTGCCGGGCGAGTCAGGGCGACATTGGAGTTGACGACGATAATGCCGGCATCTGCGTATTCCTCCAGGGTCTTGTTCAACTGGCCGACAAAAACGTCAGCCTCGGCAGCCGCCTTTTCTGGATTCATGCCGGGTTTGGCAAGCGTCGCGTTCATGGACTGCCGGGCGATCTTTCCTGCATCGATGACTGCGACCTGGGTGCCGCCGACGTTTTGCGAGGCGAAATGCCAGGATGCCACGCCGCTGAACGCGGAGAAGACAGCGGCGATTACGCATGCGGTGACGAGAGACACGCCGGCTGGTGCTGGCGCTGGCGCTGGCGATGCCGCCACCTGGTGTGGCAGGGTGGTTGGGGCGATATTGGTGTCGGACATGATCTTTTCTCGGTAAGTTTATTTAAGAGGCGGCTCAGGCAGCTTCGCGGTGCTGTAGAAAGGCGTTAACGGCATCGATGGCGCTTTCTCCATGCTTCATTGCATCAAGAATGACGTCGCGCTCGGCGCCCTTGGTTGAAAACAGCACCTGGCTGAACGGGCTGACCACAAGCCGGGCAATACCCCAGTCGCTCTCGGATTGTTTGATCATGATCTCGCTGTACCTGCCGGAATGAGTGTGGACCGACTTGAGCATGTAAGCACCGTACGAATCGATCTTGAATTGTTTGCCTTCGATGGCGGAATCGATCGACTCGCCTTTCTGCTTCAGGATCAGCTGCCAGGCCGAGTTTTCGTAGATGGCGCGCGCATTGGGCGACCCGTACAGATCAGCGACGGACTGGGTCACCACGATCACGGCAGCGTCATGCTTGCGGGCCTTGCGGTACACAGCTTCCATGGCCTTGCCCATCACCGGGTCATTCAACGACTCCCACGCTTCCTCCAGAATGAGGATCTTGCGCCGGCCGTGCGTGAGGAAAATTTCGTGGTTGATGCGGGCCATCAGTTGCAGGAGGATGACCTGTTGCAAGGCCTTTTTCGACTTCAGTTCCTGCAGTTCCAGCACCACAAACGCGTTGTCCATGTTCAGATTGTTTTCGCCATCGAACCAGCGGGTGTAAGCGCCGCCGGCGAACGGAAAGAGCTGCTTGCCGAGACGCTGTGCTTCCGGGTCGGGAGACTGGATGCAGCACTCCGCCACCGCGGTGACCGTGGAGGCATTGCCGTATCGCTTATAGGTCGTGGTGATGGCCTGCTCCAGCAACGCCATGCGGTAGTCATCCAGGACTTCCTCTGGCGCGGCCATCTTGGCGATCATCGCCTTGAGGATGTCCATTTCCTCGTCCAGATTGCCATCGATGTGCGTAAACGGGTTCAGGCAGATATCGGATTCCGTGTCGAATTCGATGAAGGTACCGTTATTCGCATTCGCTGCCTTTTCGTAGCTGCGACCGGTGTCGATGACCCAAATCTTGGCGCCTTCTGCGAGGTAGTCGGTTACCAGTTGTTGCGTGAAAAACGACTTGCCTGCACCCGACTCGGCAAAGACCACGGCGTTGAAGTTGGTCTGCGAATCAAACAGGTCAAACAGCACCGGCTGTCCCCGGCGCGACATCAGCATCATGGCGCCGGAGGTGCCCGTTCCCGTCCATTCACCGAAAATCGGCAGGAATTGCACTGCATGGCTGATGGCCATCGTGTGAAAGCGATAGAGATTCTTGACGCCTTCGCGGGTCGTGTTCAGCGGCAGCAGGTTGTAGAACAGCGGCTCCAGGATGCGCTTGTCCTCGCGCATTTCGAAACCAATCGATGAGTAATACGCTTGCAGACCGGCTGCGAGTTTGTTGAGGCGCTCTTTCGACTTTGAGAAAAGAAAGACGGTGAAATTCAGCTCGCACAGGATACCGCCGCGCCCTTCCATCTCGTGCACCAGCGTGTCGATGCCCGCCTTCTTGTAGCCCAATACCGGGATCATGTGCGAGGTTGGACCAAACACCTGATGATTGATCATCGCCGACCGGCTCTTGACCCATTCCGCTTTGGCGACCTGGTCAGGATAATGCAGGGTCAAGACCATGTAGTAAGGCTCGGTGATCTGGTTGCTGAGGCCTTGCGGATCGCCGATGATGCTGTTCATCACAGCCAGGCGGGTACGCTTCGGGAAGAACTTGACGCTCATGGCCTTGGCGAAGAATTCGCCATCATGGAAATTGATGGTGGCCTTGTCGGTGAAGTCGACCGCGTCCCCGGTATGGAAGATCTGCTCTCGCAGAGGTTTTTGTTCGTCGTACTCGTCGGATGGCTTTTCCCAGAGATGGGTCAGTAGGCGCATGGTATGCAAATACTGCTCTGCATCCATCATGTTCAGGCTGATGCCGGTGGCCTTGATCGCTTCGAACATGCGGTCCGTGATTTCGCGTGCGGCATGGATATCGGCGTCAGTCGGGATGGCATTCGGGCAAGGAACCTTGATCGTGACCATGATCCGCTGACGGTTCAGCAGGATGCCGGAGGTCGGGACAAGGGGCTTGTCGCCGCCGGCGCGAAAGTGGGCTGCGTGCGACGTAGCCAACTCACTGAGGATCGGCGTCGCCTGTTCCTTGTTTGAGAGGTATTGGGCCAGATACGCCTCAACGTCCGGGCTGCTCAATAGCGCGAACTGGACAAAGCTGCCAGCCGGAATCTGCATGCTCAGGGCCGATTTAAACTTTTCGACCGTGGCGGCATCCGCACCGGTGATGGGCAAGCCGGTATAGCAAGCCCCCAGATAGAATTCCTTTCCGTCCGACATATAGAAGATATTGGAGTCGGTGTCGCATGCGCGCACGGTCATTTTCTCGAACGGCACGGACTTGCGGTCGCCATTGATCAGCAAAGGCTGCCTGGAAGCTTTGGAGGATTTGAAGAAGGAGAACATGGCGGAAATGGAATTTTGTCTAGGTGGCTAAAAAATTGGAGAGGCCGCAGCCTCCCCGGAATTCGGCACGTTCTAAATTACAGGGTGGCCGAAAACATGTTGGTCAGAACGCCAGGGCCGATGGACGATGCCAGGGCGATCGATACGCCGGTTGCAACCGACAGGATCGACTGCTTGATCACGCCAATGCCCAGGCCAACCGCCAGAGCGCCGAGTGAGAACACCTTGCCCAGCGAGCCGGTCATCCAGCCGTCCAGGTTCGTGGAAACGGTGGCGAAAGTGGAATCGGTGCCGGCGATCGCGCTGCCGATGGAGAGGACGGCGACGATGACGAACGCCAGCAGGAAGGCATGATGTTCCTTGGCGAAGGAAATGACGTTTTGCTGGGCGGTCAGGGCTTGTTGTTTCAGTTTCATACAAATCTCCAGAGAGTGGGGGTGGTGGTTGTGGTGGTAAAAAAATCAGTCGAGGTTGATGTCCGAGGGTGACGGTAATCCCGGCAAGCTCATCGCCGCCGACTGACGCGCCTCACCCTCGGCAGGCTTGGCGGCGACAGGTTGCTCTTTGCCCGATGCGCCGGCTGGCGCTGCAGCCGCACGGAACGGAACTGTGGTATTGCGACCCGAGGCTTCCGGCTTGCCGACCGACCAGCGGCGCGGCTGGATTTCGGTGAAAAGGTAGCCGGGGTAATGCAGGTCATCATTCTTGTCGGTCCATTCCGCAATCCAGATCCGCATGACTTGCGCGGCTTCGCGTACCGGCTTGGCTTTGCCGGTCTTGACGATGCCCGATCCGGTGGTCGAACCTGATGTGGCTTTCGCATCCAGCGACTTGGGCAGCACATAGGTCATGCCTGCGGGCGGGCCCGACTTGTCGCCAAGGTGCTGGCCAAGCGGCAGATCGTTCTCGGTTTCTGCCGGCATCTGGTTCGTCGACTTGTAGACCGCGGTCGGGGTCTTGCAGACGATGCCTTGCGGCATACCGGGGCAAGAAAAGGACGATTCGCCGCCTGGATTGAAGGTTGATGCGCAGCCGGTCAACAGGACCGGAATCGCAAGAGCCAGGCCAACGATGCGGCTTTGCAGGTTGAATTTGAGGTTTTTCATTTGAATTCCACACCTTTGATCAGCACGATGGTCAGCTTGCGGCCGGCATCGATTTCCACGACGGGAGTCATTTCCCGCGCAATTTCGAGATAAAAACGGGCAGCCGCCTTCGAGGCGTCGGACAGGCCGCGCGCCACGCCAGTCTCCGCAACGGTGCTGGCGTCCGTGCGCTGCGTCTGTACATAACTGCTCGGGTTCAGGTTCAACTGCGGAACGTTGGTCGGGGTGACTGCCTGGCCAATACCGGCAAGAACACCTGCGGCCAGCGATTTGGCAATCAGGCTGCCCTGCTTGCTGACCAGCCGGCCGCGTGCGCCGACGCGTCCATCTTCGCCCACCACATAGCCATCCAGCTTCCCTTCCAGCACCTGTCCGTTTTCACGGATGCAGGAGTAGGTTTCGGTACGCAATTGCGCACGCTCGGAACTCATGACGCCAAAGCCGGATACCAGAACGAAGCACTCCTTGATATCGTGGGTGAAGTGGTTCGGCAGGATGGCATCGGACTTCACGCGCATGACAGCGGGGACCGGGTTCTTCTGAGAGACAGCACTCGTGGGCGCATCCATACCGTTCATCAGTACGGCTTCAACCATCGAGCCGGCTGGCATGTACGCATAGACCTTGGCTGCCTTCTTGGATTCCTTGACCGCAGCAGGCTTGTCGCCGCCAATCACGCGCAGCTTCGGACCATCATCCGACCTTGGCGCGTCGCTCGCAGCGGCAGTAGCGCCATCCAGCACCGGGTTGGCCAGGCCTGCGGCGCCGACCGGAACCGGATCGCTCAGCTTCGGACCCGGGCCGGCACTTTTGTTCTTCTCGACTTCGTCAAGCCGCTTTTTCAGCGCTATCAGTTCCTGCACCACTTCGGAGTCGACGGACGAGGTCGTGCGAGACTTTTCCGACGCCTCAAGGCGCTGCAGCATGGCCTGGTTATCGGCCTTTTCCTTGGCCAGCTCAGCCTTGACCTTGTCGATTTCCTGGCCGTTGGAGGCCGATTCCGCAGCGACCTTCTCCACCGTCTTGTCTTTGCCCTTTGGCAGCAACAGGTTGGTTTCGCTGGCAGCGACCGTGCGTTTCTGCGGCTGGGCTTTTGCCGGGCCCATCACGAGGGATGCACCAATCATCAACGCGCCGAGGACCAGCACAATGGCCGTCACAGCGCGCACTGCAGGCGGGGTGTTATCCCACTTTTTCTTGAATTGTTCACCAAAGGTGGCCATTACTTGCCTCCCGTGGCCGCTTTGTCAGCCATGACGAAAACAGACGTCGACTGGCCCTTTTCGAGGATCGCGTTCGGGAAGATAGCCACGGCGCGAACGCCATCCGACGCAAAAGCCTGCTCGTCCATCTCGACCGTCGCATCAGAGACGTTTTCGACGCGATAGCGATAGACGTCATAGCTGGAGCCCGAGTACCGCACTTCCGGCACGACCATCAGCTGATCCATGCGGGCCACGGCTTTTGGCAGCGCACCTTCGGCGAATCCTTCGGGCGTTTTGCCCAGCGCGATCTGGCGCATGACATAGCGAATCCGGTCGGTGTAGACGTTGTCGGACGGCGCTTCTTCTTCCGGCTTGGCGCCCACTGCGGCGAGCGGCTCGTCCAGTTGCAGAATGATGGTCTGCGACGGCAGGTTCTTCGGCACAAGGGTCAGCGACACGACCGGATCGTTTGGCGACGGACTGGAGACGAACAGGGTAATCGGCGCATCGCTTTTCGGGGTCACGTATACCGACTGGCCAACCGCCTTCACCACCGCCTTGTCGTCATCGATGACCTTTGGATCGGCATAAGGGGTGGCGATCCGGTTTGGATATTCTGCCGACACATAAATGATTTCATTGCGGTCGGATGAGACGCGAACGACATTGGCTTTGGTCGCCTGCTTATCGCCTGGCATCAGGCCCAGCCCCGGCAGTTTCTGCTCCAGGATTCGCTTGGGTGCGGCTGCCTTCGCATGGAATGCCACCGGCGTACCTGCAGCGGGGATACCCGGAGGCGGCGGCAGATCTTGCGCTTGGGCGGCAAAAGCGCTCAGGACAGCCAGCGCGACTAACAGACGTTTCATTCTTGCGTTTCCTTCACTTGTAAAGCGACCTTGGCATCCTCGGCAGCCTTCGGATTCCCCTCCAGCCATTTCAGCGTGTGCGGCTGGTTGCCGGGATAGTGGGTCAGCGCGTCGACCAGGGGGCGGCCCGCCTGCATCTCGATGCGCATTTCATAGGTCAGTGCAGCCGATTCCTGCCGGCCGCCGGCAGTCTGGGTCGTCATGTTCCCCGTGACGAATACCTTGGAAGTGTCGGCTTCGAACACCACGCGATCCGGCTCGAACCGCACCGAACCGCCGTTGGCTTTGAACACCGGGTCTTCGGCCAGCACCAGCAGCTTTTTGCGCACTTCGGGGTAAATCCGTGACGACACCATGCCGGACAGGGAGTCCGCCACGAAGGAGACGTTCTTCGGGCTGACATTGGCAGAGAGCGTGGCGAAATACAGGCCGAACGATTTCAGGTAATCCGCATCCGCCGACTTCCAGCCGACCTTGACTGCCTTGTCGATATACGGCGGCACCAGGACAAGTCGCTCATGGTCCATTAGCTTGTCGACCACCATTGCGCCCAAGGCGAGCGCAAGGGCGACGTTCGACAGCAGCATGACAGAGGTGCCCTTGTTGGCGGATTCCCATGTCGACTTCATGAAGGACAGCTTCATAGGTGAAAGTCCCTCTTGGTCGAGTCCTGGAAGTGCTTGTTCAGGCTCATGACGCCCAGCCAATAGCACAGGTGCAGCAGGATGCCGTCCAGAGCGCCGTTCTTGAAGCGCTTGAATGCCTTGACGGCGTAGTAGCCGGCGATGATGGACAGCAGGGTGAACCAGCCGCCAATGGCAATGCCGCAACCGAGCAGACCGATAAAGATCACGGCCTCGTCGATTTCCCAGAAAAACAACTGGGGCTGGCTATCGACGTAGCGTGGGATATCCACTTCATTCATTGTGTTTTCACTCCTTTGGCGGCGGCAAAGGAAATCACAGCACGCCGGTTCTTCGCGGGGTTATTCAGGTCCGCGGGTTCCCGCTTGCCACGGCCTTCAAAGCTAATCTGGTCTGGGGAAATGCCGGCATTGATTAGGTAGTCCGCCACCGCCTTGGCCCGGCGGGTGGACAGGCGCTGGTTGTAGCGGTCCGAGCCGACTTCATCGGCATGGCCAACGACGCGCACATCGGCGTTGCGGGACCTGGCTGCCTGAACGATGCGCTGCAGTTGCTGGACATCTTGCGGGGCGGTCTTGTTGAAAGCAAAGAAGACGATGCCATCGGTGCTGAGATTGAATGACCGGGAGTCGAAACCGGCATCGCCCAACTCCACCGCCTTCGGATAGAGAACGGGCTGCTCGCGGCCCTGTTCGGTCACGATCCAGGCATTCACGCCCCCGCGCACTTTCTCGATGGTCCGACCGTCGCGGCCTGCAAATTCCGCGCCGCCGTCCGCCTTGGTGCCTTGGTCAACGATGACGTGTGCTTCGTGCGCCGTCTCCACCGCGATCGTGCTGTTTGCCGGCCAACGCATGTGCCCCAGTTCGGCGGAGGCCGCGCTCAGCGAAACGCAAGCTACAGCGCCAAGTACGGTCAATTGAAAACGCTTGTTAGTCATTACTGGATGCCTATGTTCTGTGGCCGTGGTCGAACCGGATTTAAATTGATACTGTGCAGCAACTTTAACAGGTGCCGATAATAATTCAAAGTGTATATTTGATTTGCCGCAACAAAAAGAAGCCTGTAGAATTACATGCACCTGTTACGGATAAAAATATTTTTCGCTTCCGTGGCGACTCAGTGCGTTTATTCAGGGGTGTAAGTCATATCAGCAAGCAAGGCAATTCCGCTTAGCAGCACTTCAGGAGAGCAAACATGAGTCATCAGGCAGCAACGGACGCGCAGGCGTCGGCATCGCAGGGCACATCCAATATCGCGTTGTGGGAGATCGTCCAGGCGACGGACCCGAAGTACACCAAGGACTTCACCCGCCGCGATGGTTTCAGCGGCACGGCCATCAACGCCACTTACCAGGCAAAGAAGGCAACCGAAGCATTCGGCCCGATGGGATTGGGCTGGGGCGTGAAAATCCTGGATGAGCGCTATATAGAAGGCGCTCATATGGGCTGGAATGCGCAAGGGTCCGATCTCGGACCGGAAAAGATCCACGTTGTCCGGATCGAGCTCTGGTACAGGTGGAATGGCGAACGCGGTGCGATCGAGCATTTCGGCCAGACGAAGTTTGTCGGCTGTACCGCAACTGGCGTGTTCACCGATGAAGAAGCCCCCAAGAAAAGCGTGACGGAAGCGACGTCCAAGTGTCTTTCCCTGCTGGGGTTTGGTGCCGACGTTTATATGGGCCTGTACGACGATTCGAAGTACGTCAGTGCGGTTCGGGAGCATTTTGCGGAAAGCGGCCAGATTGGCGGTCGAGCACAGCCGGTTGCCGGATCAACGGCGGCGGCCTCAGCATCAACCTCGCAAGGGGCAACGACGGCTGCTCCTCAAAGTACGAACGTGGCTTCGGCGTTGTCGGAACGCTACAAGTACTACAAGGAGGAAATTCAGAAAGGAGTCGGCGATGTCGAGCGAAAGCGTTTCTTTATCCAGAACGACAACGAACTGTCGGATATGGAGCGCGCAACCTTGTTGTCCATGCCTGAAATGCAGGTTCAGCCTTCCCGGCCTGCCACAGAGAGTTCCGTCCCCGCGGTAGACAGCATGATGGGTTCCTTCTTGTAATTCCACCACCCCGCTCGCCTTCCTGGCGAGCGGGGTTTTTTTGTCGTGATGAGGAATTCCTCAATGAATTTGAAAGATTTTTACAAGGTGCGACTGGGCGGCGCGTCCGACACGGCATCGTTGTCTGCCATCGGCGCGAGTTCTCTGGTCACGACGGCCTCGGCGCTCGCGGGAGGTTTCGTTGGCTGCGGAGCGACGTTGGCGGCATTGGGCAGTGCCTCGATTGCCAACCGAATGTTTGAAAAGTGGCGTGCGAAAAACCTGCTCGGGTCCTCGTTGTCCCTCCAGTCCGCAACAGAGCTGATGCGTCCTGATGGACTACTGGTCGGTTTTAGCACCGACACCGGACAGCCGGTGCACATTCCCGATGAAGACCTGATGCGCCACGGTTTCATACTCGGGCAGTCGGGCGTCGGCAAGACCGTTCTTGGCAAATTGCTCATGTTCCAGCAAATCCAGCGCGGTGGCGGCCTGATGTTCATCGACGGAAAAATGAATGCCGACGACATCCAGACAATCTACCAGTACTGCCGGTGGGCCGGCCGCGAGGATGACCTGTTGATCCTCAATCCAGGCGACCCCGATACCAGCCATACCTACAACCCCATCCTGAGAGGTGATCCGGACGAGATTGCCGCCCGCATCCTGTCGCTGATACCGTCGACGGAAAACAATCCGGGCGCGGACCATTACAAGCAGTCGGCCAATCAGGGCATTACGACGCTGGTTGCTGCGCTGCAGGCGGCGGGCCTGTCGTACAACTTCATCGACTTCACGATTCTGCTGATGAATCACAAGGCGATCGAGGAGCTGGAGACAAAGCTCAAGAAAACCGTGCCGAACCATTCCGCAACAAAGAACCTGTCGCTCTTTCTGGAGCAATACAAGGGCGGCGGCAAGCCTGGCAGCGGCGCTGAAAACATGGTCGACATCAAACGGATGAAGGAGACGTTTGGTGGGGTCGGCGGCAGGATGTACATGTTCGGCACCGGGAAATTCGGGACGGTGCTCAATACGTACACGCCGGAGATTGACCTGTTTGAGGCGATTCGGTCCAAAAAGATCATCTATGCGGCCCTGCCCACCATGGGGAAGAACGAAGCGGCATCCAACTTCGGCAAGATGCTCCTGGGCGACCTTCGCACGGCCATCTCCTGGGTGCAGGCGCTGCCGGAAGCGGAGCGCCCCAACCCGCCCTTCCTGACCTTCATGGATGAGGTGGGCAGCTATGCGGTCCAGTCGCTGGCACGCCCCTTCGAGCAGGCGCGTTCTGCGGCGATCTCCCTCTTCCCGGCCGCGCAAACACTCGCCAACCTCGAAGTGGTGTCGGACGATTTCAAGGAAATGGTCATGGGGAATACCTGGACCAAGATCTTCTTCAAGCTGGGTTCCCAAAAGTCAGCCGAAGAAGCGGCCGACCTGATCGGCATGAAGATGGCCGAGACAATGCAGATGGCCACTTCCCAAAGCTCCTCGGAGAGCCAGGCAGCAGCGACGATTGCACCAAGCGGAAATGTAGGCGATGGCGCCGGCATGACGACGACGGCGAAGCTGGAGGAAAGACACCGCGTCTCGCCGGATGAACTCAAGTCCCTCGGCAAGGGGGAATGCATTGTCCTCTACGGCGGCGACACGCTTTTCAACATACGGGTGCCGATGATCGCGATTGACAAAAAAACGGGTGTCGCGATGGGCAAGCTCGACCTTGCGCACAAGCGGAAAAAGACGGTGGTCGGTGCCGACTACTTCAAGAACAGCAACAAGTACCTCGGTGGCGGCAAACAGGAAAGCAGCCGGGAAATGGCAAGGGAATTGGCAAATGAATAACGCAACAACCATGGAAGAAGTGACACATGAATTCGGATTTGAAAGTGATACTGGTCATCGGGACGGTGATACTGCTCCTGATGCTGTGCGTGCCTTTCTTGCGGGCCTTAATAACGACGATCTTTGGCAAGGTCTTAATGCCGCTGATCTCGGCGATGGGGAAAGTGATGGGGACGTGGGGATTGTGGACGGTGAAGAAAACATCGTCGGCATATCGCCTATGGATCAAGAACTTGCTATCGCCGCGCTCAGTAATCTATCAGGCATTGGAGGATCCAAAAGAAGAAAAAAGGAAGACACCCTAAGGACCTTCACGGAGGAAGACTTCGAGGAAGGCGGGGAGCGGATCTCCTTCATGATGGTGCGGGCCAACATCCTGGCGCTGTTCGACAAAAAGCGTAAGCCGGCCGAAGTGCTGAAAGCGGCCGAGTGGGTGTTCGGACGTCCCGATACGCCTTTTACTTTCGAGCGGTGCTGCGCCAATCTGGGCACGCGCAAGGATGTGCTGCGCCTGCGCATTCATTACGAGTTCTGGCGCACCTGGTACGTCCTGCCGATTGAATTTCCTTTCCTGATCGAGCCGCTGCCGCCGATTGTGGCTGATGAAATCTACATGCTATGCGGCGATGAGGGAATTGACCTGGCCAGGGCCGCATGGATGAAGCCGGGTATACGTGCCGTCGAACTGCTCCGGATCGCGTCCGGCATGGAAAAGGCCCCGGACAATTACATTCGCGCGCTCGAGCTGCTGGGCAACAAGTATTTCATGTCGCAGCAGGGCGATTACTGGTACCTGACAGGAAGAAATCCGATTGTCCGCGGCCATGATCTGGAGACCTCGGCCTACAAGCGGGCGATTCACAACGTCTCCTGGTCCAGGATGTTCTGACACACCTGCGCTGCGCATAAAAAATGCCCCGTGAGTCATGAAGACCACGGGGCATTTGAACTACTGTGATGCGGTTAAAAGACGAGTACTAAGACAGACCCAGTTGCGCCTGCAGCTGCTCATTCAAGTCACCCACACCGGCCGGGAGACCATAGACGCCGACTTCCGCTCCGACTGCCTGGAGTACGGGAACCAGCTTTGCCGTGGCACTTTGTCCACGCTCATCGTTATCCAGCGCCACAAGTACATTACGGCCTTTGAGCTTGTGAAACCACTCCGGCTGCCAGTTGACGCATCCCGGCAAGCCGATGATGCTTCGCTTGGTACCCATTTGCACCGCTGACAACAGATCGATACAACCTTCTGTAATCATGACGCGACTGCTATCGGCACCTTTCCAGGCCCATGGCGTCACATCGCCGTACCGCAACGATTTCACTTCATCCTCCTTTGCGGGGCGGGAGAGGCGAAATTCTGCGGTCCGACTGCCTTTGGAAATGAAAACCAGGGGTCGAAACGCGATCGCTGGCGCTTTGGCGTCTTCGCGCAGCATTCCTGCCTTGATTAATGCCGCTTCCCCTACCAGGTCGTACAGCAGCTCCTTGGCAGAATTGGGATTGGTCGGCAACGTCACCATGATGCCGCGCCGGATCGCTTCCATTGCCAGTGGCGTCGAGATACCCCGACCGTTGAGATAAGAGAGCATCCCGTCGTCAGGCTTGCGCCCGGCCGCCAGCAAGGCATCCACCACGACACCGATTGCCGTATCGTCCCTGGGAACGACCGGTTTCGGTTTGGGCGGCACATAGGATTTCATCACATCCGGGTCTGCACCGATGAGCTTTAGCGCTGCGTCACGAGGTGAAATCCCCCAGAACGCCGCAGCCGCATCAATGACATCGCCTCTTTCGCCACAGGCAAAACAACGCCAGCGGTTTTCTTCCACCGAGACCTTCACCGAATGCTTGGAGGATTCCCCGCATTGCGGGTTCGGGCACATGTGGTAGCGGATCGTGCCGTTCATCTGCTTGGGTGGTGCGCCCAACACGTATTCAAAGAACCATGTCAGTTGAACAAGCTGCCGGACTTCCGAAAATTTCACTTTTTCCATTCGTGGTCCTGCGTTGTGTGTCATGTTGACCTCCCTCTAAAAGAAAATAACCCTGATAGACGGAGATGCTTTTCGTGGATGTATAAGATCGTTTATTGCTTCTTGTGGCGAAATCATGTGTTGTCAGGATATAGATCATCCGCGTATTATGCGCACTTGTCATGCATAAATAATACAGGAAGGATTATTGTCGTGGATGAAAAAGAAAGCAAGGCGTTGATGTGCTGGCGCGTTGAAATGGCTGGTCAAACTGGCCGTTTTGTTGTGGTGTTCGGACGCTCTGGCGAACCTGGGAGTGCTGGCTGATGTGGGGAATGGAAGTCGGGCAGCCGTTTTGCAGCAGCCGGGTCCGATGGAATCCTGCTACCGTGCAATACCGGTATGACACAGGCATCGAGGGACACCACCTCTTGCAAATCAACCAGCGTGGCGTAACAGCAGGCGAACTCGACGCCTTTCATGCCGGATCAGTTCACATGGGCTTGTTTGTTGACTGCCTGGTACCGTTTGTCCTGGTTCGCATTGAGGGTTTTTACGAGTGGTCCGATCAGGCCGCGTCGGTCAACCTGCTCCCGCCAGAGCAGTGGCAGCTTCATGAATGGTATCCAGGCATGCACCTGTCACTGGCACTGGTGCTGGTCGACGCGGATACCGGGGTCGTGCTGGGGAAACGAATGGTGATGTATTCCGCCCATGTCTCCAGAGTGTTTTACGACGCCCTGAAAATGCAGTTGGAAACGCCGTACGGGAAGGAAGTGATTGAGGCGGTACGCTCGCGCGTCTACGAAAAATACGGGCGTTCAAAAGACATGGTGCGGGCGGCCACAGTGGTCCACCGCCCTACTCCTCTACTGTAGCCTGGAGTTGCGCCGCCTGATTTGCAGGCGGCTCGATCCCTTCAGGAGGCTGCACAGGCCGCAATGAATGCGACTTCATCCCACACTGGGATGCCAAGTTCCTCTGCCTTGGCCAGCTTGGAGCCGGCCTCGGCGCCCGCCACGACGGCAAAGGTACGCCGCGAAACTGATCCTGCGACCTTTGCTCCCGCTGCTTCGGCCAGCGCCGTTGCCTGTTCCCGGGACAGGGTGGGGAACGTACCGGTCAGAACGATGGTTTTGCCTTGCAAGGCACCAGCGCCACCTGCGGCGAGCGCTTGGGGCTGCAGCAGTTCGGCCAAGGCGCGGGCTTCGTCGCCTTCGGCATCATCCGCCAGAAAGCGCACGATATTGGCCGCCGTGGTGGGGCCGATATCCCGGATGGCCAGGAGCTGAGGTTGCGTTGCATTGGCGAATTCGCACCAGCTACCGAATGCCCTGGCAAGGTCCTTTGCTGTGACTTCGCCAACGCCCGCGATACCCAAGGCATAAATAAAACGGGCCAGAGAGGGCTTTTTCGATCCTTCGATGGCGTCAATCAGATTTGTTGCCGATTGCTGCCCGAAGCGATCGAGTGAAGCGATCTGTTGAACGGTAAGATGATAAAAATCCAATGGCCTTCGAACCAGACCGGCTTCGATCAGCGCTGCGACGGTTTGCTCGGCCAGCCCTTCGATGTTCATGGCCAGTCGGGAAGTGAAATGGGTCATCCGAAAAAGGCGCTGTGCATCGCATGACAGACCGCCCGAGCAGCGGTAATCGGCGCCGTCCTCCTCCTTCACAGCGGGAGCTGCGCAGACAGGACAGTGTGGCGACATGATGAACTTCTCCGCGGCTGCCGGGCGTAGTTCCACGACCGATCGCACTATCTCGGGAATCACATCGCCGGCGCGTCGCACGACAACTGTGTCTCCGATGCGTACGTCTTTCAGGTGTACCTGGTCTTCGTTATGCAGGGTGACGCTGGAGACGGTCACGCCGCCGACGAACACCGGGTCGATTTTGGCAACGGGCGTCAATTTGCCGGTACGGCCAACCTGGCAGACAAGCGAGCGTACGACAGAGAGTGCTTCCTGTGGCGGAAACTTGTAGGCCATTGCAAAACGCGGGGTGCGGCTATTCCAGCCCAATTTTTGTTGAAATTGCAGATCGTCGACCTTTGCCACCGCACCGTCGATGTCAAACTCAATGGCGCTTCGTATGGCACCGACATGGTCGAACCACTTCTGGATGCCTGCAAAGCCCTTGACCACGGCGGCCATCGCATCGACCGAAAACCCAAGGCGGTTCAGGTACGCGAGCACCTCGCTTTGCCGACTAGCTTCAAAAGGGAGGGATTCGCCTTCGGATCTTGGTGCCGCGCCATAGGCAAAGAATTTCAGTCGGCGTGCAGCCGTTTCCTTGGGGTCGCGCTGCCGGACGCTGCCCGCTGCAGCATTGCGCATATTGACGAAAGGCTTCTTGCCGTCCGCAATGCGCTGTTCATTCAACGACTCAAAGACGCTCCTCTCCATCACCACTTCCCCGCGCACATGGAGGCTAAGGGGCTCTGGCAGGCGCAGGGGAACGTTTCGGACCGTTCTTACCTGGGCGGTTACTTCTTCGCCGGCGGCGCCATCGCCTCGCGTCAGTGCTTCGACCAGCACGCCTTCCATGTAGCGAAGCGAGATCGCCAGTCCATCGAACTTCAACTCCATACCGTATTCCAGTTCTGCCGGGTCCACGCCAAGTTCGCCGGCGGCCGTATCGACGGCGGCGCGGGCTTCTTCCGCATCCATGACGTCTTTTAACGACAGCATGGGCAACTTCACGGAAGGCCTTGAGCGGCTTGCCGCCTATTCGCATCGAAGGCGAATCCAGGGTAACAAACTGCGGATATTGGGCTTCAATCGCAATCAGCTTGCGAATGAGGGCATCGTATTGAGCGTCTGAGATTTCAGGTGCATCATTCTCGTGGTAGAGCCGTTGATGGCGCTCGATATCGGCGCGCTGGCTCGTGGTCTGAAGAAGGGAAGGCGACTCTGCTGGCAAATTCACGACGGTTCCAATATGAAAGAAAGGATGTGGGAAGAAAACCACTAAGCTAAGTATATGAAAATTACTTGTATTATACGTCCATGTTATAATATTGCAAAAGGTAAATGCCCGGTGCAGATCACGTCTGGTGGTCTAATACGTAGAATTAACAGCATTGGGAACGTAGAAGGAAACAATCATGAGTGATGGATTTGATTACAGCTCGATGTACTTTGCCGAGGCATCTGGCTCTGATATGGCAAAACGCGCCGCCAGGGCAGCGGCAACGGAAGCGTATTGGGAAAGGTGCGCTCGTGAGCAGCACGAAATTTCATTAAAGATTGCTAACCAGCGCATCTTGGAGGTAAGCGCTGAACGGGATGCATACCGTGACCTTGCCATGGCAATGTTGCAGGAACTGGGCGAGCCCAACCCGGTTTTAACAGTTGTTGAAAACCGTGATGCCAGAAAAGCATATTTTGAAGATCGCAAGCAAAGGTCCATCGAAGCCACGCTCGCGGCCAATCCGAATCTCCGCTTTCTTTGACAGCCGCCATTACCGGCGTCACGAGGAAGTGGCGATCGGCGCCCCAATAGCCGAGTGGATACATCCGGTGGATGATGCAAAAAATCAGTTAGAGAATGTATGTTGAAGGCTCAGGAACAAAAGCGCGTTAGTGCGACGCACCGGACAAACGGGAAATCGCCGATTGAGATGATCACGGCAGAACGCCAGGTGCAACTGCCATGGGGTACGACGCGGCCCATGACGATCAGCATTCGGCCGGTGAACTCGCGGCGGTCGCTGCCTGCTTTGCGCTGGGCAGCACGCAAGTCAGAAGCGCGGAGGCGACTGGTGAGGTCTGCAATCTCTGGCCCGCCGAATGGCCGACTGAGATATTGGGAACCAACACCCGGATGCGGCAGCTGGTGGTCGCCGGAGCACTGATCGCCGCCGAGATCGAGCGGCTGCAGCGGGCGCATTTTGCTGCCATCGACGCGGCCCAGCAGAGCACGCTCGACACTCTGGAATTCTAAGCAACAAAACTCCTCCGTTCTAACCGAAGCACCTTTAACCGCAGCCCTCGCGTCCTGGACGTTGAGGGCTTTTTGTTTTGCCACATTCATCCTCTTCTGAGGGGGTGACTCTGCCTGTGCCGTCATTCCCGCGTTTTATACAAGGGCGTTCTGCATTCCCGGATATCTGACTAACGCGAATTTTCGCTGGTGTTGTCTCTCTCCTAAGGATGCATCATGAAACGAGCTACTCCCTTTCAACCTGTTCCTGGCGACATTGTATTTTGCAAATTCCCTGAAGCACTTGCTGCAACCTGCCCTGGCCCGAAGATCCGGCCGGCGCTGGTGGTGGACGTGTCCAAAGACGGGAACCGCGTGTACGTCGCCTATGGCACGTCGCAAAGGACCGAGCAGCTTTATCCTGGTGAATTCCGGGTGGATGATGCAGTGTCGATGGACATGGCAGGCCTGTGCAAGCCGACCAAGTTTGCCCTGTGCCGCAAGCACTGGCTGACGCTGAATGAGGAATGGTTCGTTGTTCCTCACAAGCGTCGGTTTGGCCAATGCCCGAAAATGGGCGAATTGTCGGAGTCACTGGCTCCGCACATGGCTCGCGCAGTCGAAACTATGCGCGCCGCCCGGTTTTAACCAGTACCAACCTCCACGTCTTCGGACGCTGGAGGTTTTTTATTGCTTGCGGGAACTGGCAGGAGCCGATAGTATTATTTCATCGACTCTCTGTTTTTGAGGAGGTATGAAATGCTGAGTTTGATCGCCGATTTCATGCTGGCAGTCCGGACGCACAAGGCTGTAAACCGGCCTTTGGGCGTGGCATTTCGAATAGCGCGGGACCGGCGCCGGCGCACGCCAGGATGGGGGCGTTAAAATTTGTCCGCGTCGAAGTCGATGTCGATTTGTCTGACGTCGGTTTGCCTGACCTGGTGAGGCTGATACGCGCCCAGCGGCTGAGCCACAGCGACCTGATGGCCATCGTCGTCTTCGACGATCTCCAGCCACTGGCCAAGTACGTCTTTCACGCAGTTCTGGCATAGCACTGTGCGAACGACGTTCTCATCGCCGAACACCGAGGCGTAGCCGGCCCGGAAGTTGATTTCGAGCCGCTCCTGATATTCGAAGTCGTCGCTTTCGAGGTCGAAGCCACAGCGACGGCAATTGCATGGGGTTTGGTTTTGTGTTTCGACTGCCTGGTTCATCTTTGTCACTCTTCCTATCTTGGGACGGCGCCCTATTTCAGCCTTTGCACCGCTTGTTCATGCAGGTCATTGAATGGCTCGTTTCGCCCCCTGTCGCGGAATTCCACCAGGAGTTCGATCACCTTATCGAAATTCTGCCGGTCCAGGGTATAGAGCAGTTCTGAGATCGGGCCATGGCCCGATAGATCCTTGATGATGGCCTTCAATGCCCGGCTGCCGCTGGTGCCTTCCAGCGAATTGGTGATGGCTACCAGTTCATTCAACTTTTTCTCGTATGGTCCCATGATGTTTTTCTCCTCAATGAAACAGCCTGCGATTGCCAATTGAACTTGCAATCATACCGGTGGCCGATACTTTGATACCAGCCCAATAAAAGTCTCGGTCGTCTTGATGTCGCGGTGTCCCATGAGGTCGTAGAGCTGCTCCAGAGTTGTACCAAGAGCCAGCTCGCGCACGGCAAAGGTGTTGCGCAGGGTGCGGCCGCCCTGGTGGTCCACAGAGGTCATCTCGGCCCGCTCGAAGGTGGCCTTGATCTGGCGATACAGCGTGACCTGGTCGATCTTTTCTTCCTTTCGTAACCCGGCAGGGAAAAGCAGCCTGCCGGGGACATCGAGGCCGGCACGCTCTTTCATCCACGGCTGCAGGTAGCCGACATATTCCTGGCGCAAAACCGTGTCATGCGGCAGGCTGGTGCCGTCCGTGGCGGCGGGATTGACCGCAATGGTGATGGAGCCATCCCTCATCGGCTGGCCGATGTTTTCGACATAGAGGCCGCGGATCTCCGAGACCTTCAATCCTGCACCGATCGCCAGCGCCAGCATGGCGCGATCGCGCCGGCGCTTCCAGTTCTGGCGCGGATCGCCCGGCTCGCCTGGCAGGGCCTTCAGGAACGCTGCCTCCTGCTCGCGCGTAAGCGCAATGGTGGGCTTGTCGACGCCGGCGGCGCCCTGCTCGCGGTTGCGGTACATGCCGTGCGCAGCCATCGAGGCAGGGTTGGGTGCGATGTCCAGATGCCGATAGACGCGCTCGAGCAGCCGCACATGGCGGGTCCGAATGGTGCTGACCATATCCTTGTCGCCCTTGCCGCGGCCGGTGACCTGGGCGTCGAGAAAGCGCAGGATGTGGTCGGGCGTGACGGTAAACAGGTTGACCTGTTCGCCTGCCATCCATTTGACGAACTTGCCGAACATGTGGACCAGGTTCTTGCGGGTGGAGTCGCGCAGCGGACGCTTTTTCTTGTTGACGTCGACGGTGGGCGGGCGACGGCCGTGGTCGAGATAGTCCTCGGACTTGACGAACTCGGCGAAGGCCTCGATGGGCTCGCGTCGCCAGCCATCGGGATGATCGTATAAACCGAGCGTTTTCATATCCATCTGAGGACTCCTCTGCAAGCTGGGCGGCGCTGCCGCCCAGCATTTATTTCTTCTGCCCCTGGACGGTTGATCGGCCCCACCATCCGGGGCGGGAGGGGAACGCTTCCCACGGTATCGAAAGCACAATTACTGGCCAAGCATACAGTAATTAGGGTGGAACAGACAAGAACGCAACAATCTATCCATCACCGCAACCAGACCATAACCCCGATGGATCGACCACCCCACCCCATAAAAAGGACCGGGTATTTTGACGGTCCGTAAAACCCCTCCGACTCGCTTCCTCCCCGATCCGTCGCGCCCGAGAGGATTTAAAAAGAAAAAAGAAAAAAAGGGATTCAACGGACCGTGGCCAGCAGGTCGGCCGCAAATACGCGACCAGAGCAAAGCGCCGGCAGGTAAGCGGAGCCGATATCCCCGCCTCAGGGACAGGATCGAGACGACCGATGAAAAGGAAAAAGAGAAATCAGCGAGTCCCCGTGGCCGGTCCAAGGGCGGCGAGCAGCTGGGCGACGGCACAGGTCGCGGCGTGTGGCGCTTGCGCCAGAAAAATAAGAAAGAGAAGAAAATAAAGGGGATCGAAGGGAGACGGGGACGTCGGCGGAGCGGCCCGGGAGGTAATCGGAGCCGGGATATAGGGGTGTGGTATCGATGGATTGATTATTGCAAAAAGATGTAAAGTTTCTGTGCGGAATGAAACAGAGTGTAATAATGGGGCACTTGCTGCTTGATGTGCGTCTAACGACACGCTTTCATTGATTTACGCGGCGAGGTACATAATTGCTCATCCATTCCAAGAAAATACCCTGGCTAAAATTGGTCTCCATTAACGCTGCGCCGAGCTTCGGCCGTCTGGATGTGCTGGTCGTCGAGAACGACCCGGATCAACTAAGCCTGTTCACGGAAATTCTGGCGGCGGCCGGCTTTTCGGTCCATGGTGCAGCGGCTCCTGATGAAGCGTTGGCGATCCTGCGAAGTGCCCATGTTGACCTGCTTGTGACCGATGTCCGGCTGGACCATGACATGAACGGCTTCGAGCTGGCCAACGAGGCGCAATCCCTTCAGCCTTCGCTCCAGGCATTGTTTATCACCGGCCTCCCTGATGACCTGGCCCGCCGGCAAAGGGGGGCTCCGCCGAACGCTTCTATCCTGCTCAAGGTCTTTTCGCTGAGCGACTTCGTCAACGCAGTGAGCGACGCGCTGGGCAGATCGTTGCACCTTCACGCCATTTCCGATCTGAAGGCACACGCGGCACGGGCACGGTCCCTGTAAAAGCTCACGTTGCGCCCACTTTGGCGCCTGCACCTCCGGTCTGATCCAGTCGCCTTTTTCACCTGCGTGAATATTCCCGCGCATTGATGCTTGCCACCTCACGTGTACAAGCACGGCGAGTAATTGTTTTTCGATGTTTTGCATCTCCTGATATCGCTAACGCCCTCACGGGCCCCATCAGGAGATCCACATGTTTTCTGCTTCCGCAAAAAGAACCTGCTTCGCCGCTCGCACCCTGCTGATCCTCGCCGTCCGGATGATCTGCGACTTCTACAACTGGCTGTTTAATGTCCAAACCGTCTCGGTCATCAACATCGACGGCCGCGGCTTCAACGAGTACGAGTACACCGCGGTCCCTTCCGTCAAACCCAACGTCTATCGCGTGGCCTTTCGCCACTGGATCAACGGCAAGGCAGTCTCGGCCTGGAGCGAAACGATGGACGCGCGTGAATGGCTTTCCATTCGCAACCGTCTGACCGATCAGGAAGTACGTTCTGTCTGATGCTCAACCACCCTGCTCCGGCTTTCGCTCATGCGATGCCGGGGCTTTTCCATTCGTCAATGAAAGTAATATCGGTGCATAATCCATATAAAGCGTGCCAATTTCTAGCAGGGCTATACCGTTTTAATTACAAAGTCATACCGATTTTTATAATCTTCATGTCTATAGATACTGATTTTTTTGAAGCTAGCATCTTTCCCTTTGAAACTTTTCTACTCGAACACGAACTAGGCGAACTTTTCACTAAAGGCACCTTGTACGATAGGGGTGGTAACCCCGTGGGAGGATTGGAATTGCCTCAGTTTGGAGCAAATGGGCTGAGCCTCACGCCGGTTGACGTGGGCCGACTGTTCATGGCTCCGGATTTATCCAAAGTCAGTATAAATGTACTCGCGGAGCACGATGATGGTGCGCCAATGGGGGTAAATGTTTCCTCAGATAATCCTTTTGTGCAACCTGGGCGTCCTGTCACTGTTATCGCTTATCAGACAGATGTGGGAGCAGGTGTTCGGCTCGACAACTTGTATCTCAAAGAAATGATTTTAAAGCCTAAGCCGGACTCGCCAGATCGCTTCGGCACGGTCGCCTTTGGACTAATGGCCGCGACTGCATTCCGACATGGGTTTCATGAAATATCGCTATTTGCAGCGGGCCGTGGGCCAATCGCCCCGGATGACCCTGATGAGATGGTGGGATATTTTGTTTGGCCGAAATTTGGTTTCGATGCAGAACTTCTGCCAATAGATCTTCAAAATAATCCCCTACTGCAGTATTGCCGCTCTGTTCAGGACGTGCTTCTCATCGATCCTGCGTGGTGGGAGAGATTTGGAAGTGGCAGGGAGATGGTTTTCGATTTGAGGGCAAACAGCACTTCCTGGAACATCCTGTTAAACTATGTATTCGATCGCTTGAGCGAGGAATGATGATGGAATCTCGAAAAACCAAGAATTCTGAACTCATCGCTAAGTATAAAAGCGAGGCCTCGGCTCGTCGAGCCGTCAGCGTGCTGAACACCAATTCTGAATCGAACAGTTCTCACTTCCCTCACGACAGTGACACACAAACCGTTCAAAGGACAACACGCGAAGTCCGGGTGACAACAAATCGAGCAGGGGTGATTACTATAGACACCAGCGGGGCCAAACCAATACCTCGGTCTGCAGACAAGTCCAAGATTTTTGGTCGCTCAAGCATCTCGATTCCTGAATACAGGTTGTACCGGAAGTAAGACAAGGCCCGCAGTAGCGAGCCTTTTTATCTTCACGTGTCTACTCACATCGACGTCCGTTCAGAGATCTGCGGGCGTAACAGCATAGTCCCTGGCCAGTAGAACGATTTTCGTTAGCTATTCAATTCTCGATACGGTTGAGGCCTTACCGTAGGACGGAACCGGTACGGCCTGCCAGTCTGATGCGTTCCAGCCGCGCTTCGGCCAGCGTTGCAATCGGCTTGCTGGCCCGCCGGCGGATCGTGTCCAGCGCCACCTGGATGGAAATGTTCCCGGAAATGGTCGCGTAGGTTGTCTCGGGTGCGCAGCCATCCTCCAGCACTGAACTGGCATCTGCTGCAGCCACCGCAAAGGTCGGCACCTTGGTCACCTTGAAGGATTTGAACAGGTCGGGGTGAATGTCCCATTCCGCGCCAGCCTGATTCATGATCAGGGCCGCCTGCTTGGTTGCGGCCAGCGACTCGTCCTTGAAACCGCGCAGCACCAGCACCGCGCCGGTTTCCCTCGCCTGCCGCGCCAGTTCCTTCAGGATGTCGGGTGGCATCGAGAACGACACGAACACGATCAGGTCATGGCTGCTTTTGGGCAGGTCGACCGGCTTGCCGGTCTGGTACTGCTTGACCAGTGCGTCCAGATCCTGCGTGCGTTGCGGCGTTGGCGTCACCTTGGGGACCTCGGTCCTGAAGCTACCTGCCTGAACGCCCTGCCCCGGACTCATTTTCAGGGCTTCCGTGGTAGCGGCACGCTGTTTCGCCATCTGGGCCTTGATGTCCGCCTCGCTTGGCAGTCCCTGCGCGCTGGCACCGGCAGACAGGCCAGTGAGTTCAAGGGCCAGGAGTAACGCCGCTGCAGCAGTCGCGCTTGCGGAAAATCGCATAGGAAAAGTCTCTCATGTTGGGTAAAGGGGCCTGCGTGCCGGACTCGGTCAGGATGGTCGAGCGGCCAATCGGATCGCAGCAGCGGCCATTGATCTTCTTAGTCTGCGGGATCGGGGCCAGGCGCTGGAATTTGTACTGGCGCTTGTCCATGATGATCTGCGGGTAGTAGCCGCACATTGCCCGCTCGCCGGCAGCCGACCACTGGGTGCCGGCCGCATGCAGCTTGGCCAGGATACGGGCCGTTTGCAGCCGCGCTGATTGCTCGTTGCTGACATGGCTGTTATTGGTGCCGGTCAGGGGATACATATGGCCATAGGCGCCAGCGGCCCAGAACATCTCCTGGATCGGGAAACCGGCGGTTGCCGCGACCGCATCGGCCGTGTTGGCCCCGATGGCCAGCAGGCTGCCGAACGGGAAGGCATAGGGCGTCAGGATGCCGGCCAGCTCGTCGTCGTTGTGCGTCGGGTCGGCAAACGAGACCCATGGCACATCCATCCCGCGGTTGTCCAGGCACTGGTCGTCCAGCACCGCGCCAAGCACATACATGGCCGGATTCAGGTACAGGTTGACCTGGCGAAAGGAGGATTTCCCAGAGGCGGAAGCGTTGCGCCGGTGCTTCTGGTCAGTACCGAACGCGTCGGCATTCACGGCGATGTTGACCCGCGCGCCGCCCAGCATCGGAAAGCATCCCGGCGTGGACGTCACGTCCGTCATCATGTCCATCTCCCAGAACGAAGTGGGCACACCGACCTTGGGCACGCCGCCATTGGTACAAGCGCATACGGCCTGGCTGGGGCCGGACTGGTAGTCTTCCTGCCCACCGCTCATCAGGGTGACATTGCCAAACATCTTGATCGGGAAGATGCAGGACCAGCAGACTTCGGTAATGAGGTTGGGGAATTTGCCGGTGCACAGGTCGTCCGCACGGGAGATGCCGGGCAGAACCGCACACGCGGCCAGCAGCCATGCCGCCAATCGTCTTTTCATAGTGCCAATTCCTCAATCATCAGTTGCTTGCCTCGTTGCGACAAGACAGCAGGAACGCGCTTAATATTGAAATGCTTCACCAGGATGCCGCGCTGATCGAAGTACACCGGCCGCTTCCATTCTCGCGTGAGCTTCACGTATGAGCCGCCTACCAGCACGACCTTGTCTTTCGGGTTCGCGTCGGTGCGCTGCTTTGCGTAGGCAACTTGCGCCTCGTCGCGGCCGTCGATGAACACAATGGCCTTGGACAGCTGCGTGTAGTCGAGAGGATTGATCCTGGTGCCGGCCGGGACCAGCACATTACCGAGGTTATCTTTGGCGGTCTCGGTGAACGTGTAGGTCGGGTCGAAGGTCCAGGTCTTTGCTTCCTTGACCTTGGAAATGCCGGGGATCGGCTGCGGATTGTTCACGCCATCGAGCTGCTTGTCCCGGTAGTCTTCCCAGAACTCCTTCATCTTGCCGCCCTTGTCCATCTTGGTCAGGCGGTTCTTGATGGACTCGACCCCATCCTGCTCGGCGAGTTCCCATGTATTGCCATAGGTGCCCAGCTGCTCTGCGCGAACAACCGGGGTCAGGACCGCCGCCGCCGTGGCAACGATCAAAAGGGTTGCCCGCACCGGATGCATTACTGGCTACCTTCGAGCCAGGCGGTGATTTTCTCGGCTGGCGCTGCGCCCGGCAGAGAGCGGCCATCCGGGCTCATCAGGAACGGGGTGCCACGGATGTTGAGCTTCTCGGCCAGCGCGACATTGCGCTCCACCGGATTGGCGCACTTCTTCGACTCCGGCACTTGGCCAGCGATCATCAGGCTGTTCCAGGCACCCTGCTTGTCCTTGGCGCACCAGATGGATTCGGCCTTGTTGCGCGCATCCGGATGCAGCGAGTCGATCGGGAACAGGAATGTGTAGATCGTCACGTTGTCGAGCTTGGCCAGTTCTGGCTCCAGCTTCTTGCAATACGGGCAGTCCGGATCGGTAAAGAGGTAAATGGTCCGTGCGCCGTTGCCACGCTTGGTGACAAACGCATCGGCCAGCGGAAGCTTGGTGACATCGATCTTGTTCAGGGCTTCACGCTTGGGCGCGGTCAGGTCCTGGCGGGTCTGCATGTCATAGACGCTACCGAACAGGAAATAGCGGCCTTCCTTGTCGGTATAGGCGATGTTCTTGCCCATCGTGATCTCGTAGACGCCTGGCAGGGCCGATTTCTCGATATTGCCGAACGTGGTCGACGGATAGCTTTGCTTAAGCTTGTTGAGCACCATCGCGGTATCGGGGTCCATGGCCGGCTGGGCAGCCAGGGCGGTCAGTGAGGTGATGGCCAGCGCCAGGGCGAGCAAAGTTTTTTTCATGCGGTTCTTCCTGAGAGGTTGGTGTGCTGAAGCCCGGAGGGGCAAACGAGTATCAAAAGTGTTTCCGTGCAGCATCTTAGAATTACCTGTTATTGGAGTCAAGTAAAATACAGTATAAATATACAAAACGGATGGCGCTACGTCGCATGTATCTCTAAAATACGGCGATCCCAATTGGATTGCACAATCCACTGCCGCCATGAGCCTGAAGAACCTCCCGACCAAACAGAACTACGATGAGCTGTCGCATGCGTACGACTTTTTCAACCGGCGACTATTTGGCGGAGAGCTGCCGGGCTGCCTGTTCACGCTGCAGCGCAAGTCGCGCTCGATGGGCTATTTCAGCTTCGAGCGGTTCGCCAACCGGGATGACACAAAGAGCGATGAGATCTCGCTGAACCCGGAGTACTTCGCAACCCGGCCCGTGGAAGACGTGCTTTCCACGCTGGTGCATGAGTAGGTCCACCAATGGCAACGCCGCTTAGGCACCCCCCCGGCGCGGGTATCACGACCAGGAATTCGCGGCCAAGATGGAAGCAATTGGCCTCATGCCGAGCAATACGGGCACACCTGGCGGCAAAACCACGGGCGAGAAGATGAGTCACTACATCATGGCCGATGGCCCCTTCATTCACGCCTGCAAGGAACTGCTGCAAACTTCATTCGTCATCGTCTGGTACGACCGCTTCCCGGTCCAGATGGTGCGTGAATATGAGTTTGCGGCGGATACGACCGTCACGGTCGCACAGCCAGCAGCCTCGACCGCGGAGGCGACGCGCGCGGGAGAGATGGAGGTGATCGGGCCCACACTGGCGCAGGCCGCGGGGGCGGCGGCGGTGGTACCTCTCTATTCGGCACCTCCCATAGATGGTGGCCTTGACGTCGAGCGGCCGCAATCTGGCGGATCGGGAGGGGCGGTAACGAAGAAAGCCGATGGCAGCAACCGGACGAAGTATGTTTGTGGCTGCAAAAACAATATCTGGGGCAAGCCCGGCTTGCGCCTGCGCTGCGAAGCCTGCGACACGCGCTTCGCGGCGGCTGTCTAGCCGCATCAACGGACGTAAAAAAAGCCTGCAGGGCAGGCTTTCATCAACGGGATAGCGCCAGCGGCGCGGGTATCCCTAAGCCTGGCGCTTGACCCTGCTCCACTCCGCACGCACGGCGGCGATGGCGCCGATAATCGGGGCAAAGTAGCGCCGCGGGCTAGCTTTGACGATGGCAATGACTTCTTCGATCAGGTTGGACATGCTCGGACTCCATAACATTATTTTGTAATACACATCCATACAATAGTCCTTTGCTGGCAAGTTATCAAGCACGAAATAAGAAAAAGCCCTGATCTCGGAAGAGAATCAGGGCTTGGGCGGTTATTGTCGTGAAAGCGTAGAAGGCCTGCGCAATGGATCAACCGCAGTTGCGGCGTTATCGCTGTGAAACTCGGACTTGATGCCCTGGATGATCCCGGTTACGGGAGCGAAAAACAGCTTGGGGCTATTCTTCGCTATCTCCATCAGGGCCTGTGTCGTTGTTTTCATTCTTGAGAAACTCCTTGATTTCGTTATATGTGGAAGATAGCAGGTAGACGACATAGAGAATGATGTCCAGGACTGCGACAAAATTCTCCAGGCCGGTCAACCCCTTGATGACGACCGGGAAACGTGTGTTTCGCGAGTCAGCCATTCAACAAAAACGGACAGGACGTATGCGCCCAGACCGATTCCGATGAACCAGAGCGTAGCCACGGCGATATACGCCATGACGAGAACCAGTACCTTCCACAGCGGTTTTTTGTCGTTATGATGTGCCATGTGAGAACTCCTTTGTTGGTGAAATGCAGGCAACCTGTTCGCCTGATACCTAGGAGATGGCACACATGGAACGATAAGCATTCGGCGCGCACGACGCGTCGACCGGCGCACTACATTGGGAAGATGGTGTCAGGAGCGATGTCATTGACCGTAGCAATCCGTTTCTCCGATCCGTTCATACGGCCGCGCAGCAATTGATTGAAATCCATGAAATGGCGCATTCGGATTGCTGCCACTGACGGTCCGGATAATAATATTTTGACAATTATTGAATTTGGGAGTGCTTTGGTTTGACGGTTATGCCGCGCATGCCTGGACCGTGCCCTGGTACCACCCGCAGCTAGCCGTCAAGCCAAAGAATTCGCAGGCTGGAATCTTTCGAGCTGCTGTTCTATATGGGAGGTAGCCATGGTCGATACGGTCAAACTGACGAAGGAGAAGGTTCGGGAATACATGCATCGGCGCCAGGTGGAGCATCGCCCGCCACAGACCCAGGAGGAAATCCGGCGACAGCTTGGGTGGGATTTGAATGAAAGGGAACGCGATGAGAACCGTCGACGTGCCTGGCAGCGCCCCTGATCATTAGCGAGCTGCCGTCCTGGCATCGAAGCCCAGTTCTCTATTGACGGGATTTATGGCGAATGGTGGGGTAATTCGTCGGCTGTTCGAAAAAACAGCGCGTCGACTTCCCGTTCCGACAAGATCAGCTTCTGTCCTGCTTCCGTGGTGATGCCAAAGACGGCATGGCATAAGTCCGGGTCCTGTGATTCGCTCATGATGCGGCCATTTCCTGTCCGGCGGCCATCCCGCGTATAAAGCGACATGCCGAGGTTGAGGTCGACTGTCTGGCAATTGTGCATGGCAGGTGCCCTCACTGGTTAAAGCAGTATTTGATATTGCCCAGCGAATCAGCCTGGCCGCAACCTGATTGGGAACCGGTCACGATGGGCAAGGATGAGGTCACTTGCTGACTGGCGCTCCCCAGCTGCGCCCTGACATCATGCGGCAGCAACTGCGCTGCGTTGCCCGCTTCAGCCACGCCGGCGCCGGCGACCTGTTTGGCGGTGCTGGCCACGGATTCGAAGCCGCTGGCCACTGACTTCATCGTTTGCAGACCAGAGGTGACGGTCGGACTGTTGGCGACATACTGGAATCCGAAGAAGCCAGCGATTAGGACAAAAATCCATCCCATGAAATTCCCTTTCTTGTATTGGTAACGGTACTGCCGGCTTCTATTCTACTTTAGCTGTATCGTATAGATACAGTCTGGATAATAAAAAAAGCCCGCCATGGAACGGGCGGGCTGTGGAGAGTCATCCGGCAAAGGTCAGGTAGAAGACCATGCCTATGGCAAGCGCGGAAAGTACGGCATAACCGATCGTTCCCCAGAGGGGAGAACGCGGATCGAATCGCTTCGGCTGTTCCGCTCTGGCTGAAAAATAGTCAAGGGTCTTGGGATCGTGGAAAGGCATTCAGTTCTCCTGGTTGAGTTGTACCCGAGGGATGCATCACACGCTTCAATAACCGACAGGCGAAAGAAAACCCGGAAAAGACAAATGTCTGATCCGGGTCGTGGTTGATGCTGACAGAAGTAGTCAGGTTATCGAGGTCTCGACCGAGACATAATCAACGCGGCAAGGCGCGGCTGGCAGGAGTAGCCAGATTAATGGAGTGCGTCACAGGGACGTTGTGTGCAAGGATGCACGATCCCGGAGGGGAAATAGGCTTGGCACAGAGGATATGCAACCAGTGCACTTACAACGACACGCACTTATAAAAGATTTATTTGATACAAACCGTATAAATCACTTGCACCACGCCAATATTTCCGGTCTAATACCAATCACTGAGACGCGCAACAGCAACCGTCCAGACAGAATAGCTGCACTGATGATTTCCCTCTCCTGAGTTGAAGGAAAGAGCCGAAAGGCTCAACTTGCGACCACGAAGCCCGCCCTTAAACAAGGTGGGCTTTTTGGTTTCTGCGACGCCCGCAAGCATTGTTGGCAAAGAAGACACGATTCTGATCAACACCTCATCAGTTCCGCGAAACTTTCAGGGTGGCATCCATTCTCACCTGCAAGCTTAGATTGCGGTGGGATATCGTGCAAAGCAAGGAATTTCAGAAATTACTGCTGGATCGCCTGGAGAACCTGGAAGCACTGCTGAACCTTCAGATCGAACATATGGAGCGAATGCGGGAGGAGCGTAATCACGCCAAGATACGCTGTCGCCATGCCGAACAGCGCTGCAAAGAATTGGAAGACACGCTGGCAAGCATCACTGCCACGACTTCTTCCCCGCAGCATCATTCGGTTCCCACCAGGACCCGGTGAATATTTCTCCTGTTATTCACGGAATCGATATCCGGTATTGCCAATCGGAATTTTATTTCCTCTGGGACGCTCTATATACTTTCTCTTGTCTCCTCCACCCTCCCAAAGGGATGGATTTAAGCCCGCTCCCAGTGAGTGGGCTTTTTTTTTTGCCCTTTTCCTAAGCAAAAAGAAAAAACCCGCGATCTCTCGATGCGGGTTTCCCTGTCTCCTGCGCTTCCCCTTTGGGTATAGATTTTGTCGAAATGATGCATTGAAAACACTTTTGTGTCTATATGCAGCGCACCAACATTGATCCAAAAAAAACCCGCCTGGCATGGCCGCGGCGGGTTTGAATCCATTCGCAGGGAACGGAGGAGACAGATGCATAGTAGCGAGTACTTGGCCGCTTGGAAGTAGGCGTATTGATGAAGTGCGTGTAGGAATTTTTGCGACGCAACAGAATTGAACAGTGCCGCAGCTGGTCCTGGGTACCCGACAGGGAGAGCAGGCTCATCGTCGCCTGAGTCCTTTTTCCAGTGCCTTGATGGCCCAATCAGGACAGCGCTGCAGCTTCTTTTGCTCGTCGCCGCTGAGCCACCATTTCAAAGTCCGCACCCCGCACGGTCGCATTGACTCCGCCATGACAATGTGGACGATTTCCGCATCGGTCAGCCCAGCAGTTTCGACCAGCTCCCTCAGTTTATTTTTATTCTTCCGAGCCGTTTCCACCGAGGTGGTGACCTTTGCATTTACCCTTTCGGGCCGGTTGTTGGTATCCATCGCATCCCTCTATGAAAAAAGCCCACCCGATCAAGGGCGGGCTGAAGCCATGTTCCAGGGATTGAATTTGGCAAGTTCATCCTAGCAAAAAGGAACCATGCGGACAGTCAGCGAAATTCGGATTGCTGCGTAGGATATTGTGAATGAGCAAATTGATCGGTCTGGCCATAGAAAAACCCCGCATCGATGACGATGCGGGGTTGTAGTGGTTAAGCAGCGGCTAACTCAGCTCCGCGTTCGATGGCGGGTTGGGAATACGCCGGCGGCGGATCAAAGCCCAGATCCGTTACCTCAGCATCAAACAAACTGACGGCAATCGTTCCTGGCGCCGACAACTGTACCGCGGCGATCGTGGCCGGCGTGAGATCCATTGAGTCGTAGAGGGTGGCTTCCAGCGGATTGCCGGTCCATCCTTCTGCGTTGTGCCAGTAGCCGCGTTCGTTCGGGAAATACAGAACGAGCGCATCGGTGCGGACCTGAAGCTGGCCGGTTTTCCGGGCGATCTGATCGGAAAAGGCCTGCGCCTCCTTGCCAGTTGCGAAATCGCCAGCACACACTTCGCCTTTGTCATGCGTCCAGACATACACCGAAAAGAACTCCGGCACGACTGCAAGACCTGGGTAAGCAATACGGGCGATGGACGCATACCGGTCCTGCTCCACACCGATGGCATAGAGCGAGATACGGCCACTGTTTTTAGCCGTGAAGCTGGAAGGCTCCCGGAAGATCGAAGGAAGCAAGGTAGGACGGGAAAATACGACGCTGCGGGGCATAAGTGACTCCTGAAGGGGTTTAGGGAGCAAGCCTTGCGTTGGCTTGACCCAGTCAAAATGCGTCACATGCAACTACAAAAGAAAAGCGCCCCGGAAAAGTCCGAGGCGCATGGTGAATCAAGGTTTATGACGCAGCCAGTGGCGTGGCCGTTGGTTCGCACCGTATCCAGCCAAGATGCGGATACCACTTGGCGGTTGTCAGCGAATCCAGGTAGAACAGATCGGCATCCTGCATCAGATCGAACAGTTCATCCTGCTTGCGTTGGAAAAAGGCGAGCACCTCGGCCGAAACCGGCTCGATACCATTTACGACCGTACCTGACAGTTGCGGGTCATCCGGGCTGCGGTAAAACGCCTGGTGTTCCTTGTTTAATCCACGCCATGAGACACGGCCGGGCAAGCCGTGGATACGGTAGTCTGAAACGCCCTGGTAGTTGGAAATGAACTCGGGTTTGAATGCTGCTGGTGGCATGGCTCTCTCCTAGAAAGGTTGGTCGGATGAGAGGGAATGTGCTTCAAGGAAATGGAAAATAGTCTCGTCGGCCGCAGAAGAAAAACGCCTCCTGAGGTGCTCTGAGGTTTTACCGGCAAGCTGATGAAGTTTGCCAACGGCGGCTTTCGCGTGAAATTCGATTCTAGTACGCACATGACGTCTAACTTGCACAACTTCCGATGAAAATGGCGGCCACCTTGAATAACTCCAGATTTTCAGCGTCATGTGGCATTGCGTGGTTCCTTGTCGTATTAAGAAAAGCAGGGTTCATTCCCCTCGTTAGAGGGAATGACATACGACGAACTGGAACAGGAGTTCCCAGATAAATCTGTGAATACTTGCAGCACGTCCATCAATCAACCCTCCGCGCATGAGTAAGGGAGGGGATGACAGGTGTCTGCTAATTCAGGCATGTCCTCCCGACCCTACAAATACACGATAGTGGCCGGTTGCTCGCCTAAGCAGTAACGAGATTTGATATGATAAGTTTCTCAAAAACAATATTTTCTGAAAATGAAACTCTTTGCGGCGGCGCTACTTGGGTTTGTTTTGAATACAGCGGCTTTCGCCGGCCCTATGCCGACGGTCGAGTTACTCTGGAGCGGCAAGGTCACTCCTTTTTATACATATACTCAAGATTCGCTGAAGCAGGAGAGCATTGAGGAATTCCGCGGCGCCGAGATGGCTGATCGCATGGCCAGATTTGCACAGGGATTTCGGCTTCGCCATGATCTTAGCGTTGGCTTCACCTCGTGTGACACAGCTAATGCATATTACGAGCCGCGAAGCCAGATGATCGTCATATGTACCGAATTTGTAGACCAAGTTCTTGAAGTACTGAAGGCCGATCGTCAGCTAATGGCCCAACTTGATAAACCTCGTCAAATGATATGGGTGAGAGGCGTTTTGTGGGGTGTATTCCTGCATGAACTAGCTCATGCGATTATCCACATTAATGGAGTTCCATATACGGGTCGCCAAGAAGATGTGGCAGATCAATTTGCATTCTGGTTTGCGGCCAATCATATCTCAGCACAAGTCCAGCCAATTGTTGTCCCAACGATTTGGTTTTGGCAGGCGTTGGCACAAAAACATGATTTAGCCGGTCTCACTTCCGATTCCTTGCGACACATTCTGGCAGATGAGCACAGTCTTGATCTGCAGCGCACCTACAACGTGACATGCTGGTTCCTGGGTGCAAACCCGAGCGGGGCAGCTAGCACTGCAAAGTTCGTTGGCCTGTCAGATACGCGCGCTGTACGGTGCCCAGAAGAATATGCCTCTTTGAACAATGCCATGCGCAGTCAGTTCACTAAGTACATTAGGGGTGCAAGCACTCGATAGGCATTTCCTCTGCCATATCGGATGTTGTTGTCAGTCAGACAAATTTTTGAATGCTTAAACGGATAAAACGTACCATGTGATTCAAGCAAATAGAAAAACCCGCGCCTTTGAAGGGACGCGGGTCGGTGGTGATTAAGTGAAGCCGTCAGGTTGGACCCGCAGCTTCGCCATAGGCGCCGGACGGCAGCACCCAGTTTTCCATGAAGATCGGCAGGTCATAATCCTCGGCCATCGCGACCCGGACATGCTCCTGATCCATTGCATAGGGCGTGCCGCGTGCGATCGCCTTGTCGATGTCACCATCGCGTCGCAGCGTTACGCCGAAGTCCTGCTCATGCTGGCGGATCTGGATGACCTTGCGCGGAACAATCTGCGCCACGCTTGCCCATTGGGACGGCGAGCCGAAGATGCACGTCATGCAGCTGCAGCGCGACCATCCGAGAAAGTACGCGGGATGCGCCCGGATGCGATGCCGCTCCAGAATTGCCCATACTTCCTTTTCCGACCATTGATGGACAGGACGCCATTGCCATACCATGCGTTTCCCATTGCAGGTCTTGTGAGGCTCCGCTACCTGATACTTCGCCCTGGCCGAGCTTTCCTCCGCGCGCTCTCCTGTTACCAGGAGTGTTCGCTTACCGTTGAAACGCGCTTGATTGGAGATCGCTATTGAACATATATCGATTTTCAACGAGCTTGAACAACATCTCGTTGATAAGTTAGCTGACTGCTGAGGAAATTTCCGCCTTGTGGACGGTGTTCCCCGGATGCCGCCAGCCTTCATCAGGCCGTTGGGCGTTTCGAACAGCGTAGGTGCGGTCAACGCGTTTTCCCGCAGGAGTTCACGCGCAAAGCCGCCTTCCCTCCAGCTAAAGTACAGCGGAAGACCGAGGGCGTTTGCGAATGCCTTCACATAGCCATGGGTACAGGGCCAAACCATTTTCAACTGGCCAGTGTCGCCATCGTCGATCTCGTGGTGCCAAAGCTCGATGCGGTCCTTGGGAATGCCAAGTTTTAGGCAATGCAGCACGCAGGCCACACTGTCCTTACCGCCTGAAAATCCGATGATGACCTTATCGAACGCGAATGGATCGAAGGCATCGCTGGTGACAAACAGGGCAACTTGTTCCATCTTTCACATCTCCTAAAAGAAAAAGGCCTCGTAGGTAGGCCGGACTTTTAGGGATGAAAAACACCGAACAGGAAAAGATCAGGACCGGGAGATGACCGTCCTTTTAGTGCAATTTTCCTCTGAAGCCGCGGCGATGCCGGGAAATGAAGGGCCACCATATGGTTGGCCCTTTCTTCTGACCCGGAAGAAGTGGCGACGACAGTGTCCGCTTTGGGAGCACAAACGCTCAAAGTGATCGGATCCCGATATGCCTCAGATCGGCCAGAAACGGACAATGTCATGGTGAGCGGTCCATTCGCTTCGTGCTCAACTAGCTTGTCCCAACGTTCCTGATCCTTGCTCTGCAAAGTGTTGGGTTACCCACTTCTCACATTCGGTCCATAGCAGCGGCGCACCTCTTTTGATGACGGGACCATACCGGGATAAAACCTGTTCAAATGAAACACTGTTCTCTGTCCAGGTTCCTCCACCGGTGAATACATTGACAAGCAGTGGCTGAAAGCGATCGAGCGCCTTTGCAAACTTTGCGTCTTCTGTCTCTGCACGCTCAAATTCCTGCCACAAAGCCAGAAACTCATTACCTTGTTGTGGTGGCAATATGCCGAACAATCGCTCCGCTGCTTTCGATTCTTGTTCAGCCTGCAGTTCGCTTGAAGACCCAGTATGGATTGGAAAATCGCCGACATCTATTTCAACGACATCATGCAGCAAGAGCATCTGGATAACGCGATTTGTATTCACGGGGCTGCAGGCATACTCATGCAGTAGTAAGGCATACATCGCTAAATGCCAAGAATGCTCGGCAGAATTTTCCTTCCGACTCTTGTCAAGGAGCGGTGACTGCCGCACGACAGACTTCAGCCGATCGATTTCTCTTAGAAAATTTAACTGCTTTCCTAGAGCTATTAATTTCATAGAATTTTTGCATCCGAATGTGATTTCACAGTATATCGAGCGGATGAGGCGACCGACTGCTTTGACTCGTTCTGAGCCGTCGGTGGCAGACAGCAGCCGGCCATAACCGGTCCTTAGGAAAACAATGGCGACTGACAGCTTTGGACACGAAAGCGGATGTTAGATGACTTCGATTGTCTAAACAGTAGCGGTTCGATGCCATCTTCTAGTTCTGATGCTTCGTGTTTTTTATGTGCCAACATTCTTACGCATCTATCAAATTGAACGCTGATTAACTCGCTTCGAGAGTTCTTCCGCACTTTCCTTGCGCTCGCTGTAGCGATCCACCAAGTAGGGTGCTATATCGCGGGTCAGCAGGGTGAACTTGTAGAGTTCTTCGATCACATCGACGACACGGTCATAGTAGGCCGATGGCTTCATCCGGTCGTTTTCGTCAAATTCCATGAATGCCTTGGCGACGGACGACTGGTTGGGGATGGTGATCATGCGCATCCACCTTCCCAGCACACGCATCTGGTTCAAGGCATTGAATGACTGTGAGCCGCCGGAAACTTCCATCACCGCCAGTGTTTTACCCTGGGTTGGCCGGACAGCGCCGATGGACAGCGGGATCCAGTCAATCTGCGCTTTCATAATGCCTGTCATGGCGCCGTGGCGCTCTGGCGAGGACCAGACCATGCCTTCCGACCATTCGGCCAGTTTGCGCAGCTCTTGGACCTTTGGATGCGTGTCAGGTGCATCATCCGGCAGAGGCAATCCGCTTGGATCAAAAATCTCAACTTCGCCCCCCATCGCTTCAAGCAGGCGGGCAGCCTCTTGAGTCAGTAAGCGGCTGAAAGACCGTGGCCGCAACGATCCGTAAAGCAGGAGAAATCTCGGGGCGTGCGTGGAAGTTGCGACGTTGGTGAAGTCCGTACGCTTTGGAACGCTAAACAGGTCTTCTCTGAGGTTGGGTAAGTTATCGAGTGACATAGTTATGAATTAGGTTTTGGCTTCGTACCAGTGCTGTGATCGGTTTACGACAGCGACGACCAGCAGCATCACAGGGACTTCAATCAGCACGCCAACCACTGTAGCAAGCGCTGCACCGGACTGGAAACCGAATAGGCTGATGGCAGTTGCCACGGCAAGCTCGAAGAAGTGTGAGGTAGCCTGAATTTTGTGGACACTCCCGTTTGATAAACTGCATCAATGGGAGAACGCATGACGAGAACAGATGTGAGGACTTATACGCCCGAGTTTCGAGCCGAAGCGGTCAAGGTCGTACTGGACCAGGGACTATCCCTGGAAGCAGCGGCGCAACGGCTGTCGGTGCCCAAGGGAACGCTGGCAAACTGGGTCAAGGCTGCCAGGCGTGGGGCAACGACAACGGCATCTCCTCCCGGTAGCCGCAGCGTGGCCGAGCTGGAAGACGAGATTGCCAGATTGCGCCGTGAGTTAGCGGTCGAGCGCATGGAGAAGGAAGTGCTAAAAAAAGCGACGGCGTACTTTGCTCGGGAGTCGCTGCCCGGTACGCGCAATTGAAGACGATGCGACTCGACTACCCGGTTGCATTGCTATGCCGCGTGTTTGACGTCTCGCGCAGCGGCTTCTATGCCTGGCTGTCCCGGAAGCCGTCGCTACGCCAGCAGACCGACGAACGGCTGAAGGTAGCCATCAAGGCAGTCCACCGGCAGACCCGCGAAACCTATGGCGTGTGCCGGATGCAGCCAGAACTCGCGGCCCAAGGATTTCTTGCAGGGCGTGACCGGATCGGGCGGCTGCGGCAGGAATTGGACTTGCGCTGCAAGCAAAAGCGCAAGTTCAAGGCCACGACCAATTCCCGACATGCGTTGCCGGTGGCGCCCAACCTGCTGGAGCAGCAATTCAAACCGACGGCACCAAACCAACAGTGGCTGGTCGACATCACGTATGTACCCTCCGGAGAAGGCTGGCTTTACTTGGCTGGCGTGAAGGACGTGTTCACTTGTGAAATCGTCGGCTACGCGATGGACGAGCGCATGACACAAGGGCTGACATCCAGGGCGCTATGGCAGGCAGTGCGCAATAAGCGGCCGCCAGCAGGGCTGATCCATCATAGCGATAGGGGCTCGCAATATTGTGCGCATGGCTATCGCGAGCTGCTGGACCAGTTTGGCATGCAGGCGTCAATGTCCCGTAAGGGAAATTGCTTCGATAACGCACCGATGGAAAGCTTCTGGGGCAGCCTCAAGAATGAGCTGACACACCATCAACACTATGAAACGCGTGCCCATGCCAAGGCTGCGATTCAGGAATACATCGAGATCTTTTATAACCGCCAGCGGCGTCATTCACGCCTTGGTTACCTGTCGCCTGCAGTGTTTGCTGATACCTTCAAACATCTGCAGGCCGCCTGACACGAGGGTGTCCATTATTGACAGTACACCTCAGTTGGACGCACCTATCAGAGCTGACGGGCCAGCGACGCAGTGCGCCACGCCCAGCTTCTTGTTCAACAGGTAGGCTAGCCCGGAATTGAAAAATACCTGGATAAGAATAGGCACGGCCAGGATGGCGATCACCACCGGCTGTTGCGTGATGGCCTCGCCTTGAAATGCAAACAGCAGGACGAGAGTCAACAGCAGCGCAGAGATTGAATAGGGGCCCAGGGCTGCGACTGCACGCTCTAGGTGTCCCGGCCCCTTCGTTAGCAGCAATTTGCGTATTACCTGGGCCAAGATCACAGGGATGACGATATACAGCACCACGGACGTGATCAGCGTATCCCATGGCACCGTGATCGCGGACAAGCCCAGCAACAGCGCCACCAGCGGGGCGAACGCCACAATCATGATGGAATCGTTCAGTGCAACCTGCGAAAGCGTGAAGTACGGGTCGCCCTTGCACAACTGGCTCCAGACAAACACCATCGCGGTGCACGGGGCAGCGGCCAGCAAGATCAGTCCAGCGATATAGCTGTCGAGCTGATCGGCCGGTAAGTAATCCACGAATACATGGCGGATGAACAGCCAGCCCAGGAGTGCCATGGAAAACGGTTTGACAGCCCAGTTGATGAATAGGGTGACGCCTATGCCGCGCCACTGGCTGCGCACTTGCGTCAATGCCCCGAAGTCGATCTTGATGAGCATCGGAATAATCATGACCCAGATCAGAATGCCGACCGGGATGTTGACCTGCGCCACCTCAAGTCGCGCCAAAGCCTGAAACGCAGAGGGGAATGCACGTCCTAGCAGAATGCCGACGACAATGCAAAGAGCTACCCAGATGGTCAGATAGCGTTCAAAAAAGCCGATGGCCGGCGTGGCGCCGCCAGCTACTGCGGTGGTGTGAGTGGTAGTCATTTTGGTCTACAAAGCGGAGCAGCCGCTACCGTGGTGAACCAGGCAGCGTCCAACCATCGAGGTTAGGCGGAGGTGACCGGCGTGTCGCCAATCTTTTTAATTTCTTGCTGGACTGCGTGCTTTTCCAGCAAGTGCAACGGCAGGCTTACGAACGTGTTCATCCGGGCCAGAATTTGCTTGAAAATTTTCTCGAAGGCCGCCCGCTTTTGCTCGTCGGTGCCCTCAACCGCGGCCGGGTCTTCAAATCCCCAGTGCGCGGTCGCTGGATGACCTGGCCAGTAGGGGCAAGTCTCACCTGCAGCGTTGTCGCAGACAGTGATGATGAAATCCATGTGTGGTGCACCAGGTGCTGCGAATTCGTCCCAGCTTTTACTGCGCAGGTTGTCGACCGGGTAGCCGGTTTTCTTGACCTGTTCGATCGCAAATGGATTGACCGTGCCACCGGGCTTGCTACCGGCGCTGAATCCCTGGAAGCGGCCCTTGCTCATCGTGGTGACAAGCGCTTCAGCCATGATGGAGCGAGCCGAGTTGCCAGTGCAGAGGAACAGGACGTTATACGTTTTTTCAGTCATTTGAGGCTCTCCGTCAGGAGCAGGTTGGAGGAAGTAGAAGCGCTTACAGGCGTGCAAGGGTTTCCGCCACAGCAGTTTTCAGTCAGAAACGCAATCAATCTGTTCATGGTTTCAAACCGGGCGGAATAGAAAATTTGGCGTCCTACATGCCGGGGCTGAAGCAACTCTGCGCGCACCAAGTCCTTCAGATGGAAGGAAAGCGCGGAGGGCTTGACCTCTAGCCCACTGGAAATTGCGCCGGCAGTAAGCCCCTGCGGGCCTGCTTGCACCAACATGCGGAAAACTTTAAGCCGATGCTCATGTGCGAGCGCATCAAGGGCAGTAACGATAGCGATATGGTCCATAAGCAGGACTATACAACATTAGTTGTTTAATTCAATAAATATTGAATATTCTTGTTCGGCTGCTATGATGAGTTGACCGTAAGGTATCTGTGCGTCAGCAAATTTCCAGTGCAAAGAGCCATAAAAACGAGGCGTCCGGATGGAGCACAACAAGACGAACTGGCACCGGATTGGGAGTTTAGGATTTACGCTGATAGCGTCATACGGCTCGTTGTTATATGCCTTTTCTCTTCTCGCTCCGGAGATCCACCGCACTCTCGGTTGGCGAATGGAATTGGTATTCGGCGCTTTTTCGTGGGGCCTGCTGGTTGCTGGCCTATCCTCTACGCCGACCGGACTGCTGATTGACCGTTTCGGCGGCCGGTTTGTCATGGCGGCCGGTTCTCTGATCTGCGGAGCTGGGCTGATTGGGCTTAGCCAGGTGCAGGCCCTGTGGCAGTACTACGCAGCCTGGACAGTTCTTGGCGTCGGTATGGCGCTCGTGTTTTACGAGGCAGCCTTTGCCACCATCAATCGCGCCTGGACGACTGATGCCCGTAGCGGTATTTCGACTGTGACACTGATTGCCGGCTTCGCAAGCACGGTATTTTGGCCGCTTACTTTGAAGCTTAATACGATGCTGGGGTGGCGTGACACATACCTGGTCTACGGTGTCCTGCAGCTGGTTGTCTGCTTTCCCTTGCATTACCTGCTGTCTGCGCCGCCAATGAGGGCGTCGACGCCTTCACACCCGACTACCTCCCGAAGCTATAGCCTGCGGGAAGTAGTGCGAGAGCCACGCTTTTGGAAGCTGGCATGTGCCTTCGCGACGAACAGCTTCATTTTTTCTGCTCTTGCAGTGCACCTAATTCCGCTGTTGCATAAGATGGGGCATTCGATTGCAACGGTCGTGTTTTTTGCCGCATTCATTGGCCCCATGCAGGTTACTGGACGGGTTGGTGAAATGGTCTTTGCCAGGCGCGCGGCACCAGAAGTGGTTGGAAAACTGACTTTTGCGATGCTGCCTGCCGCCTTGGCCGTATTGCTGTTCCTAGGTATAGAACAATGGGTAGTGGCCGCGTTTTGCGGCTTATATGGGCTGAGCAATGGCATCTTGACCATCGTGCGTGGCACAGTGCCGCAGAAGCTCTTTGGACGGGAAAACTACGGCGCGATTACTGGTGCGTTAGCGGGTCCGACATTGATGGCTCAAGCCGCAGGTCCTCTAGTCATTGCGGCGCTTGTGGAAGCTGAGATTTCGTCAAAGGCAGTGTTTACAACGCTGCTCACCATTTCTTTGGCTTCGGCAGCGTTCTACATCGCTGCTGTCCGCAGGCAGTCGGCCCCTAAGCGTAGCGAAGGCGAGCTAGATTCAAACTGAGAAATAAATTTATCGTTAGAAACAGTCCGTGAAACTGCTATCGCATTATTCCTTGTGAACCGTTGACGGAAAGCCAGCCTTGGTCGTAGCCGCGGCCAATGCGTCTGGGCTTGTTTTGTCCGGGTCAAACTTCACCGTCGCGTTTTTCCGGTCCAAGTCGATCTTGGCATCTTCAACGCCACGGACCTTTTGCAGTGCCTTTTTAACCGTTATTGAGCACATCTGGCACTGCATGTTCTTCACGTCCAGGATAGCTGTTTGAGGTTCGGCAGCGAAGGCCGTCGAAGTGGCCAACAGGCCCACGGCCATCATTTTGGTAATCCATGACATGGGTTTTTCTTTCATAAAAGAAATGAAGCCACAGTCGGCACTGCCAGCAGTGCCAGCGTTGGCAGAACGGCGACCCAGAACAAGATGCGCTGGCGCCTCAGAACGCTTAAGTCCATGCAGACCTGTCCAGGTATGCATGGAGACGGGGCAAAATAGAGGCGCCTGCAGGCAAGGGCGAAGAACAGCAGTGCTACGGCGACCAGAGCCGGCCTGTAAGGCTCCGTGGCAACCAAGCTGGCAATCCACGCGCCACTGACGCCAAGCATCAACAAAAGGAGCGGCGCTACGCAGCACAGCGACGCGCCAATTGCGGCGAGGACGCCTGCTGCCAACATTCCTTTTCCGTTCAGTGGCATGGCCTTCTGCTAGGAGTGTCCACCAGTTCCAGGTATGCACTCTCTACATGTTCGTCACAGCCTTCACGGAGCGAGAGGGTCTCAAGCGCTCGAAGTAGATGTTCTGCAACCTCCCAGTCCGACTCTTGGCACGCACGGCAAAATACTGTCAACAGGTCATCATTCAACGTTGTCATCTGTTCACCCCCCAGCGTCCGCCGTTGCCTTGGCTGCTATTAGCAAGGAGACGCGAAATACGTCGGGTCTAGTCCCGGCGCCGACAAGTGCACCACTTCAAAGGCTTGGGGGCCGTCCGGCAAGCTCTCCGGGGTGCCCGTCCAGAGGGCAAACCGCACGATTTGCCAGGACGTCGCGTCCAGGCCAATGAAGCCGGAGTGGTTCGCAGGGTGCTCAGCCCACTGGCGATGCACCCTGTACTCAATACGGCGCATCTCTTCCAAGTCCGACTCCGGTGCGATGTCTTTGATTTCCCTCGTTGCGAACGCCGGCTTGGCGAGCTTAGCCTGTCCAGTCGAAAAGTAGAGGGGCAGCCAAGTCTTCACGGTTGGGCGACCAAATGCCTCACTTACCGCCTTAAATTTGTCGCTGACCAGGAAATTGCTGATTGCCTCGTCATGGTTCCATAGGTAAAACGGCGCATAACTGTTCTCGGTCGCACCGGTTACACCCTTCTCGGAAATCAGGAACGCTTTCTCAAACAGCCCTTCAAGCTTGTCGAATAGGTGTCCGCGTTCCGCGACGCGATTGCGGATAGTCCGCATATCGTGGTCATCCGGTAGGGTAAAGACATACTGCATACCAATCATTTCGCTATCCTCGCTGCTAGTTAAGCGGCCGCAGCCGCAGTCTCGAATCCCGCTATTTTCAGACGAGCTTGCAGATCTGCAGGCGTGACTTCATTCGGGTTGATAACCACGGCGATACGCTGGGTCTTTGAATCCGCTCGCACGTCCTGAACGCCGGGGAGGCGCGAAAGTGCGAAGCGCACCCGCGTTTCGCACCCCCCGCAGTGCATCTTTTCCTCGCCAACTACTGTGAAATCAACCTTGACTACCATGTCGCGCTCCTTTCAATGAAGGTAACCCAAATCACACCCTTGCCGGCTCGCCAACGCGGCCCACGCTCAAAATCGCATCGAAGAACAAACGTGGCCGACCGCGCAGTGAGTTCGCAAAGATGGCCGTGACGCTGAGCGCCATGGCAGCCATCGCCCAGATTGGATAGACCAATCCTGTTGCAGCGAGCGGGATACCGATGCCGTTGAACATGATGGCAAGACACACGTTCTGCACCATTTTCCGGTAACTCCAACAGCTAATCTCGCGAGCATCCAGGACTGCCTGCAATTTGTTGTTGAGAATGATGATGTCTGCCGAATCAATGGCGATATCGGCACCGCTACCAAAAGCCAACCCGCACTGAGAAACCATCAGCGACGCCGCATCATTTACGCCGTCACCAACGAAGGCCGCGTAGGCACCTTCTTGCTGCAGTTTTTGCATTAGCGCCGACTTGTCCTGGGGCAGCAACTGGCCATGGACCGCATCAATGCCAACCTCTTTGCCGACACGTTGCGCCGCAGCCAAGTTATCTCCGCTCATAAGGATAGTTCGTATGCCTTCCTTCTTCAGTTGAGCGATAGTGCGGGCGGCATCCGGGCGCAAAGCATCGCCAAACGCCAGCAGCCCGAGAACATGCTGTGAGCGGGCCACGATAACCACCGTCCGGCCCAGCTCTTCGAGCGCCGTGACTCGCGCGCGAACGTCCAACAAGGCGACCCCATTCTCTTCAAGAAAAGGAATATTCCCGACCAAAATTGGCTGCCCACCTAACGTCGCGCGAACACCCCGACCGGGTACTGCCTCGAAATGGTCCAGTTGTGGTGGATAAATGCCCCGGTCAAGCGCAGCCGCCATCACCGCCTTGGCCAACGGATGTTCGGAGGCTGCCTCGGCGGCCGCAGCCACGCCTAACAAGTCATCCTCTGCGCCGTCAGTCGCCTCAAGCTCGAGCAATGTCGGCTTGCCTTCCGTGAGCGTACCCGTCTTGTCGAAGACCACGTGCGTCACCAGTCGCAGTCCCTGGAAAGCTTCACCAGTGCGCATCAGGATGCCGCGCTCGGCTGCTTCGCCAGCGCCGCGCACAATCGCCAATGGCGCCGAAATTCCCAGTGCGCACGGATAACCCATCACCAGAACGGTTAGCCCCGCGAACACTGCACGCTCCATGTCCGGTGTGCCGCCGACGAGCATCGGTATGAGCCACCAGCCCAAGAAGGACAGAGCAGAAAGAGACAAAACGGCAGGTGCATATAGTGTCAGAACCTTATCGACCATATGCAGCATGCCGGGTTTAAGCGCGCGGGCGTCTTCTACCTCCTGCACAATTCGGGCAAGGAAGCTCATGGCGCCAATAGCGGTGACTCGCACAAGCAGCGTACCCAGGCCATTCATCGACCCGCCGACAATCGCATCGCCCACATTGCGCTCGACGGGCAGCGGCTCGCCAGTGACCAGTGAGACATCCACCGCGGAGCGGCCTTCGGCAACGACGCCATCCACTGGAATCCGCTCGCCGGGGCGTATGCGCACCAAGTCGCCTACCACGACTTGTTCAATAGGCAGTTCTTTTTCCTGCCCGTTTCGCACCACATTGGCGGTATCCGGCTGCAGGTCAAGCAGCCGTCGGACTGCTTGGGAGCTGCGGGTCTTCACGATAAGCGACAACCACTCGGAAAAGATGTGGTAATTGCAGACCATCACCGAGACGCAGAAAAACGGCGCTGCCGGGAAGTCCGGGCCGCCAGCTGTCACACCATAGATACCGCCAGCTAGACCGGCGAACGCGGCGGCTTCCAGGAGGACGTGCTGATTGATGATGCCGCGCCGCAGGGATTGCCAGGCAATAGAGAGAATCTGGCGTGCTAGGACAAACACAACGGATACCGCCAAAATCGCCGCCAGCCAAGCTTCATTGCCACCCATCTGTCCAGTTTGCCTGAGCCAAGTAAGGCCAACCAACAGTGAAAAGGCGGCAAGAGAACCCATCGCTGCTTTCACCAGGCCCTGAGCGCGCAGTACCAGAAACACTGCACCAATGAGCGATGCGCCGACAAACGCTTCAAGCAGGACATACCAGATGTTGTCCAACCGGGCGACCAGTGTGAGAGATGCAATGCTAAAGAATGTTGCCCATAGAAACCGCCGACCACTCAGCACTAGGTCGCGCTCATCGTCCTCGAAGGGCTTGAGCTTCCGAGGGTCGGAGATGGTGTAGCCCATCTGTCGAAGCGTTTCCAGCAGCGCCTGAGGCTGGACTTTCAACGGGTCGTATTCGACCAGCGCCTGCTCATGGGTGAGGCTGACAGAAACTAGGTCTACGCCCGCATGACGCCCCAGAGCTTTCTCAATCGTCCCGGTACACAAGGAGCAGTGCATGCCAGCAATGCGCGCACGGATACGCACCCGGTCTGGACGGTTCGCCGGTTCCTGCGACCATAACGGATTGAAGCCAGATGAAGCGTTTAAGGCAGAAGGCGCAGCATTCATGTCGGTTCCATTACAAGGAAATTCTCCCAAATGCATTGTGAAGCTTGGAGTGCACTCAAGGGTCAAGGACTAATCTTGTTAGTTTTCTTGCTTGACCTTGGACCTAGCTCCAAGGTTTAGAATCGAAAATGGAGGAACTATGTTGACTATAGGAAAGCTGGCAACGCTTGCGGATGTTACGGCCGATACGCTGCGGTTTTATGAGCGCGAGGGGCTAGTAGCGCCGTCGAGCAAAAGCGCCGGCGGCTACCGGCTCTATCACGAGGATGCGGTCGTGCGCCTGCGGTTCATCAAGCAGGCCAGAGACTGCGGTTTTACCTTGGCTGAAATCCAGCAGCTGCTGGTGTTACGCAATCAAAACGAGGCGTGCTGCGGCGATGTCCGTCAGCGCGCAATTGAAAAGAAGCTGCAGTTGGAGAGCAAAATTCGGACACTGTCAGCCATGTCGAAGGCGCTCGACCACCTCATCGCAGATTGCGCTAATGAAATGCACCCTATTGAGGGGTGTCCCATTCTGGCTGCCCTTGAGCAGGCCACAGCGTCAGCAGTGCCGGGAAAGGAAGAATGAAAATCGAACTGTTTTATGCCCCTGGATGCGACAAGTGCGCTGCTAACAGGGAGAGCCTCAAAACTGCTGCCGAACACGCAGGTTCGGACATTCAATGGCTTGAACTTGATGTTTTGAAAAACATGGACTATGCGGTCGACCTTGGGGTCCTGACTCTTCCCGCAATCGCTATCGACGGCGTGCTCGAATTTCCGGCGCTACCCAACGTGAAGCAGCTTGTTGAGGCAATCACCCGGAAATCCACTGCAGCGGAGAGGTCGTGACATGGACGCTGAAGCGCTCGGTCTAGCCATCCAAAATGCCGGATATGCCGCTGCCGGTATTGGGTTTTTGACCGGGCTGTTTTTCAGCGTCAACCCAGTCGCGATTGCAGCTATTCCAGTGTCACTGGCCTACGTTACCCGGACGCGGGACAGGAAACAGGCGAGCATCTATGGCGCGATGTTCATTCTTGGCATGATTCTGACGCATGTATTGCTGGGATTCATTGCTGGGCTTGGTGGCCAGTGGGTATCCGGGTTACTTGGCCGCTACTGGGGGCTCGTTCTTGGTCCAATTTTGATATTGCTCGGTTTGGTGTGGCCAGGCTGGATACGTTTGCCACTACCAGTCGCCTCATTTCGTGCCAAGCGAGCAACCGGCATGTGGGGCGCATTTGCGTTGGGAGTTCCGTTTTCGGTCGCGATTTGCCCCTTTTGTACACCAGCGCTGCTTGTTCTCTTAGGTGGTGTTGCCACTCTCGGATCCCCTTTGCTCGGCGTCGTTTTGCTGCTGGCGTTTGCACTAGGCCGGGCCATCCCAATCGCCATCGGCGCATGGGCCATAGGCTGGCTTGAAAGCTTAAAGCCGCTCGCAAAATACGGACGCGCATTCGAAGTATTCGGCGGCGTGGCGTTGATTGGCGCAGGCCTATACATGCTCAATGCCTATTTCTTCGTTGTCCCAGCACTAGCAGGGTAATTGCCCAATTGAAAACAACAAAAAGGCTAACCTGGCTGCTGGGTAGCTACACCATGCTGGGGCCGTTTTCCATTTCGACCTACATGCCGTTTTTCCCAGCACTGATGGTCAGCCTAGGGGCAACACAAGTCGAGCTACAGCAAACCCTCAGCGCTTACTTGGCCGCCTTCGGCTTCATGATGCTGCTGCATGGACCGCTGTCCGATGCATTCGGACGGCGACCGGTCATCTTAGGCGGCTTGGCCGTTTATATGCTGGCGTCCATCGGCGGGGCTCTGGCCGGTTCGCTGGGTTTCTTGCTATTCTGCCGCACGTTGCAGGGGTTATCCGTTGGTGCCGGCGGCGTCGTTGGACGTGTGGTTATTCGTGACCGACTCCAAGGCCCAGAAGCACAAAAATTGCTGTCGCAGGTGAGCATGATATTTGGGTTGGCGCCTGCCATTGCGCCTGTTTTCGGCGGATGGCTACAGAACTGGTTTGCCTGGCAGTCGGTATTCGTCTTTATGGCTATTTTCAGCGGGCTTCAGTTGGCGGCCAGCTATTTTTCGCTGCCAGAGACGCTGCCGCCTGAACAGCGCAGTTCCATGATGCTGCCTGTGTTGGCGTACAACTACAGCAAAGTCCTCAAGAGCAAACCGTTCTGGCTGCTGTCCCTAGCCCTGAGCTTCAATTTCATCGGTTTTTTTCTATACGTGTCGTCAGCGCCGACGTTTGTCATTCAGTACCTGGGGCTGACCAAGGCCCAGTTCGGCTGGCTGTTTATCCCGGCGACGGCGGGCATCATCCTGGGCGCGTACCTTTCAGGGGAAGTTGCAAAGCGTTTTACGCCAGTTACTACCATCAGTTTTGGTTACCTGATTATGGCGATAGCTACCTCCCTGAATGTGGCGTACAACGCTTTCTTCCCACCTGTCGTACCTTGGGTGATCTTACCTATCATGCTCTATACGGTAGGAATGTCGTTTGCAACACCCAGCATTACCCTAATGACTCTGGACCTGTTTCCTTCGATGCGTGGTATGGCCGCGTCAATGCAAGGCTTCATTCAAACTATGGTGATGACCTTTGTCACAGCTGTCGTTGCTCCATTAGTGGCTGATAACGGCATAGAGATGGCAGTAAGTGTAGCGGGGTTTCTCGCCGCCGGATATCTTGCCTGGAATATTCACAAACATGCTTAACAAGGCGGCCGGCTGTTAGGCCGGAGTCCATAGATCGACTTTGTGCCGTTACGCTGCGCGGATACGCATGATCGTCTGCCGCGTTGTCTCGAACTGGCGGGCAATCTGCGCAATCGACACGCTTTCGGCCAGCAGGCACAGCACCTCACCTTTCTGCGCATTGGTCAGTGCAGAAGGTCGATCAAACTTTTCCCTTGAGTCTTGGCTCGCTTGATGTTGCCGTTTGTGCGTTCACTGAGCAGTTCACGCTCAAATTCCGCAACTGTTCAGAAGATGACGAAATCATGTCTAATAAACAATTAATTTTTAGATGTTTTTGAGAATTGGCAATTTTCGTCCAAAAGGGCCTTTTCAAAGGCGGGCGAGGCGTCCCCCGTCGACGACAATTGACGCTCCGTTTACAAAACGAGCCTCGTCCGACCCTAGGAAGGCAATCACTTCAGCAATATCAGCGGTTTGTCCAACGTTACTCTCGTCAATTTTTTCTTTTCCTGACTTGACGTTTGGATTTTCTCGAAGCATTGGCGTATCGATAGCGCCTGGCAGCACCGCATTAACCCGGATTCCGAGGCTTTTTCCTTCCATCGATGCAGAGCGCGTTAGGGAAAGCATGGCCGCCTTTGCCGCAGCATAGGGCGCTACATCTGGCGTGGTTTCGATGGCATGAATGCTCGCGACATTGATGATCGACCCACCGTGCTTCATTAGCCGAAACGCTTCCCGAATAAACACAAATCCACCCAGCAAATCGACCCGCAGGATTTTTAACCAGTCCTCTACGGTAAGCTCAGCAATGGGTTTGAAATCCATTGCGCCAGCGTTGTTGACGATGACGCTCGGGGTGCCAAACTGTTCCGCTACTAGCATTAGTGCGCTAACGACCGCTGCTTCGTCGCCGATGTCCAAAGCTGCACTATATGCGTCTGGCGCACCGGCCGTTCGCGCGGCATCCGCACCGCTGTTGGCATTTTCGATTTTATGATCAAACACGATTACCCGAGCCCCTTCACGGGCAAACTTGACCGTGGCAGCCAACCCAATTCCTTTGCCACCGCCAGTGATTAATACGGTTTTTCCGTCATATCGCCGACCAGTGGACTGCGCCGCTGATTTTGGGAGTTGCTTGTTCGCTTGTTTGTTCATCGTGGTCATTTCTTTTGCGCATCATTGAACAGCCGGAGCACTTGTCTCGTAACTGATAACCGGCATGCCCAGTGCCATGTTCTGCTCGGGGATATTGCCAGTCCAAGTAGCAATCAATTCTTTATAGGCCAAGCCTACCGGCCGGATATTGCGGTCCAGGTCAAACAGTCCCAGTTCATTGACCCGTCCATTTCCCTCGCGCAAAGCGCTGTCCCAATCAACTTGGTCGGTCAAGGAATACCAGGTGAATCCCAGAATCGGCACGCCATGCTCTCGCACGCACAGAATATTTGCCCATTGCTTCCATAGCCAGTCCACCGCATTAGTACCACTTGCACCTTGGGCATAATTGGTTTCGGTATGCATGACTGGTAACCGGTAACGGGTGAAATACTGCTGGGTGATTTCGCCATATCCAAATACTTCGCCGCAATAGCAGATCTCTCCATTGGCAAGGACACGATGCTCATTGGTGTTGTAATAGTCGTTCCCCATCACACAATGAGAAGGGACAGCGTGCTTCTGGAAGAACCGGTAATCGTCCTTCGTCATCCCGTTGTCCATCAAATACTGATACATCCTGGCTGTGACATCTTTGCCATAGTTGAGGTCAAACGCCAGGAAGCGCCGTTCGTTTAGAAAACTTGCCTGGTCAAGCACGCTTGGACACACCGCGTGGTAATACTCGGATGATTCACTCTGAATGAAAATAGCATCGGGCCGAACCGCCAAGATTTCGTGCATGGCCAAGAGATTGGCTTTGACGACGTGCTTGAGCGCCGTCACGAATGACCGGTCATCGCTAAGCTGTTCATTCCACCAACCCAGACTTGCGGAAAACAGCGCACAAATCATCATCTCATTGACCGGTGTGTACAGCTGAATATGGGGGTAACGTTGTGCAAAGGCGCGGGCATAGCCTGCAAACAGCTCAGGGAAGTCCTTGTTCTGAAAGGTGCCGATCCAGTCTGGCACACCGAAATGACACAAGTCCACGATAGGAACGATCCCGCGTGCCTTTATTTCACCTAGTGCTGCGTCTGAGAAGGACCAGTCAAAACGGTGCCGGTCAACAAAAGTCTGATGCAATGCTGGGCCATAGCGCAAGAACCGAATACCGAGTTCACTGACCCGTTGAAAATCCAGTTTCCAATGGGTGTAATGGCCGCACTTTTCCATCTCATCGACACGCGTGCGACCACCATTGATGGTCGGGTAACTGTTTTCTATTCCTGTGGCAAACATGAACGGATCACGTAACGGCATGGTAAATGTCTTTATTAAGGTTCGTCTGGCAGTGGGCGATAGTCGGTCACACGCACAATATCCTCCAACACGGCAATGGCATGCACATTCAGGTGACTCCGTGCGGCGTCAACAATAGCGCGTCCAAGCGCCGGTCGGCGCCATGCCACCGATGCCGCCATGTCGTTGATAAGAATCTCCAAAGTTGCACACGCTATCGCGCAATGCAGCTTCGCCTTCGTGTCGGAGTCCAGGGTGACCTGTTGCCTGAGGCGGCGCACCATGCGAGCCGCAATCAGTTCAGCCTCTTCACGGCTCAAATCATCAATCGTCGCCGCGCTGTACCACTCAGAGCTGCTGCGCAGCGCTGCCAAGAGTTCCAGGCGGTCCTCTTCCTGCACCGGTTCTAATGGACCTTCATCGGCAAACGCCGCATTTACAAGGCGCATGGCATCGTTGGCTGGCAAGATATGTTTCCACCGAACTGCGGGGGTGCTGCCTGACCTCTGCAACCACGCAGCGCTGACCATGGCATGCTGACCCAATGCGGTAAGTAATGGTTTGGTACGACAACCACACCCTATTTGCGGCACTGCTTCACAAACGAGTGGCACGCGGAAAAACGCTATACGCGCTGGGTCATTCAGCAGAATGTCGCTACTCGACTCTTTCATATTGAAAAATTCCTTAATCAAGCCGCTTCTTTATCAAAAGTATCTTTCAAGGTAGGGCAATCCGAGCACATATCCCGTCGATAGCGTCGTCAACCAAAAAATCACTTTTGCCCCAAAGCGGGGTTTCTGCGCTTTGCATGTTTCCCCAGATACGCAAGCTGCTCTCGGCCGATAGATCTGCCGCCAGCCGAGGAGACTAATGATTATTCCTGCCAGCAACAACCAAGGTTGATAGGGGGGAATGCTGTGAGGCCATTGATCCATATGCTAAGGGAGGCCAGTCCTGCGAACCCAATCGGTGCAAGGCAGCAAGAAAATAGCAGTGCGACAAAGACAAGAGCATCCAGGTTGGAAACGGTGTCCTGCTTCTCTTGAGGTGATGGATCGTCGTTACGCATCGCAGTCCCTATTCGCATTGGGTTCGCACAGACTTAGCATAAGTGCGGACTTAGGTACGGGGTCAAGAGAAATATGACGGTGCGACATGCCACTGATTGAAATGCTTGCTGGCCCTTGCGCCATGTCAGCGGTCGTGCTCTGAGTACACGATGCCGTTTGCGCTTCCTGCCGAGCTTGAACGTGTTACTGCTATCTAGTCCGCGCTGAAAAATCGTTTTGACCGAGTCACGATGCGGGCGGAAGCTTGATATGAGGGTGCGGAATTTGCAAGGTTCGGCTGGTGTCATATGCGTTTTCCTGCAAATTTTGATGAGGCCAACATG
>NZ_JACYOX010000012.1 GCF_015352955.1 Noviherbaspirillum soli | reverse complement strand
TTGCATCAATTCCGGCGACTGCGCGTACGCTACGAACGACTGCCCTCGATTCATGAAGCATTCCTTCACTTGGGCTGCGCCCTTATTTGCTGGCGCATTTTGAAAAACTCATTTTGTTAGATGCTCTAAAAAAAGCTACAACTGAGCAACGTAGTGCGGCTGCGGCAAATTCCTCACAATCTCAGCTTGCTTTCAATCCCGTGCAGGAGCAAACAGATGCCGTGTCGGATGGCGCACCGAAAACCTTTTTGGACACGGTCTATGAGTCCGCCTCGGCGGCGATTGAAGATTTCAAGCTCGGATTCACCATGCCGACATATGCCATGCCAGCCCCTTCATTCACCGCCCCAACAGTAACAATGCCTATATTCGGCACGCCAGAAGTACAGGAAATAGCGAATCAAAAAACAGCGGGCACTGACGCAGCGCATGTGCCAGGTTTTGAAATGGATGGGAGTATCGAGGAACGAAACGGGCCTCATCAAAGCTTCGGAAATTATGAAGAGGCGTCGGTCGCCGCTGAACTAGCAATGAAGATGAAGTTGGCTGATACCAGGATAAAAAACAGGAAAAGGCACGTGCGGGAAATAACAATTGCCAATCCAACCTCACACAAATTCTCCAAAATCGAATTGCAGCTTGGAATTACAGAAAAGGATTGGAAGCCAGATAGAACCACAGTACTTCTTTTGACACGTTCAGCCACCAGTTGCCTGCAGCCAGACCAAATAAAACTCATGCCAGAACTCAGTCCGCTTCTGAAATCCGCGGGATTTGGCGAATTTAGAGATATTGGCCGAATAGTCAAATGCGTAAACTCGGTGCCTGGCAGAGATGACAACCGCTATATATTTGCATCAAAAGAATTTTTTGTGAATGGTGGAGTGTGGCCAGTTGGTTCTGGCAAACTGGACGCGTCAAAGGCAGGCGATATCGCCACGACTTATAAGAACGTGTGTGAAGACGCTGTCGCCGGAAAAATTCAAAGGCTGGTTGCAACAGCTTGCTTCAGCTTGCCAACGACTGAAATGTTCGCAAGCGACAAAGTGTACAGGGAGGCAGTCGCTGTGATGATTAAAACGCTGCACGACTCTTCCCTGATGCATCCGCAACTTCAGATCACGTTGGTAGCCAGGTCGGAAAGCGAAATGGCAATTATGGAAGAAGCCATCTTGCTAAACAGGCTTGCGGCACATTAGAAAAATCGGCTGTCCAGGCATGAAGGAATCACTCGATCAGCCTTTTTCCACCTGGTCAAATTTTTTGGTTTTTGAAACTACCAGGTTCCGCCCGTGTACGACTTGCCCAATTGGGCCGCGTACACCTGGTCATTCCTGCGGCGATAGCAATAATGGGAATAAGCAGCGCCAGTTAGTGCAGCCAGCCAGGCCGCGGCGCCCAGAGAAAAAATAAACATCGTCGGTTCCGTTTGAGAGCAGCAGGCATTTTAATGCATGTGCGCTCCGACTGGGCGAAGAACGGATTGTTAGACCGCAAAATTGCCACAGGAACACAACTCTGCTATGGCATGTACGACGAAAACAGGGCGGAAGGAAATGGGAGTCGAACCCACCAGACCTGCGTTGCAGGTCTCACCGGATTTGAAGTCCGGGCGCGCCACCGGGATGCGTTGTCCTTCCGATGCGGCAGGGTAACACGGCGCCGATCGATTCCGTAAGGCCTGCCGGGCGAACCAGACGCTTCAGCTTGCAACTTTTCCATGCTCACCCCGCCATCCTGCGGCGCCCGCCGGCATAGCGGGTGACGCCGGCGCGGTCCAGGTATTCCAGCACCTCGATGGTCAGGTTGCGACCTATGCCGGTACGGTTGCGGTACTGCGCGGCCTCGAATTCGCCATTGTCCGAGGCGCGCGCCAGCTCGTCCGCCATCGCAGCCAGCGCCGCCACCGTCTCCGACAGGAAATAGCGGTTGGGCGCGACCGGCTCCAGGTAACCCAGGCGGCCGATGCGCTCGCAGAAGGCCAGCAACGCATCGCGCTCCATGCCGAGCGCGGCGGCCAGTTCCCCGACGATGGGCGGCCGCAGGCCGCCGGCGCGCAGCAGCGGCTCGATGCGCGCCAGCAGCTCCCGGTCGGCGGCTTGCAACTGCGGGCTGTGGCCTGGCAGGCGCAGCAGGCGCCTGTCGCGCACCAGCACACCCTGTTCCAGCGCCCACCGTATGGCGGCCTGCAATACTTCGGGGCGCGCTTGCGCGCGAAGGCGCTGCATCAGCAGGGCGTCGCTGGGGCCGATGGCATCCGGATGCAGCGCGTGCCACTCAGCCAGGGCCTGCGGCAGGCGCGACAGCAATGCCTGCCAGTAGCCGCCGTCCAGCGCCAGCGTGCCGTCGCCCTGCTGGAACAGGATGATATCCATGCCGGAAACCAGTTGCGCCGCCTCGTCGGCAGTCAGGTTGCGCGCCTGCACAAAGTCCGGCAGCGCAATGCCCAGCGGCTCGGCGCGCAACAGGGCCGATAGCGCCTGCCCGGCGTCCGGCGCATCCAGCGCCCGCACCCGCGCCAGCCGCGCCGCCCTGGACAGGCGCTGCCCGCCCTCCGCCGGCGCGATCACCATGCCGCCGCCGATCACCCGCCGGGCAGACTGGGAGCGCAGGATGAAGCGATCGCCGTAAAAGGCCGGCAGCGGCCGGTCCAGCACCAGCTGCGCATAGGCGGCTTCACCCGGCGCGACCGCCTTCCCTTCCAGCAGCGCGACATGGCCGCTCTGCTCGGCCGCGCCCAGGTGCAGCTGCACGGGTGTCCAGTGCAGCAGCGGGGCATCGGCCTGGCGCCATGTCTGGACGCGCACGTCGATGCGCTGGACCGGCGCGTGGACAGCCGCTGCCAGCAGCCAGTCGCCGCGGCCGACATCCTCACGGCCGATGTCGCCAGCCAGGTTGAGCGCGCAGCGCATGCCGGCAACGGCTTGCATGACGGCGTCGTCATGGACCCGGATGGCGCGCACCCGGGCCGACAGGCCTGCCGGCGACAGCATCAGGCTGTCGCCGACGGCCACGCTACCCGACAGCACGGCGCCCGTCACGACCAGGCCGGCGCCGGACAGGGTGAAGCTGCGATCCACCGCCAGCCGGAAATTGCCGTTCTGCGCGCGCTCCGCCCGGCCCCGCTGCGCCAGGGCCAGGTGGGTGCGCAGCGCTTCCATCCCCATGCCGTCGATGGCGGACACCGGGAACACCGGCGCATCGCGCAAGCCGGTGGGCGCCAGCAGCGCAGCGATGTCCGCCGCCACCGCGGCAATGCGCGCCGCATCGGCCCGGTCGGCCTTGGTCAACGCCACCGCGCCGTGCGCTACGCCCAGCAGGTCCAGCACCGCCAGGTGCTCCACTGTCTGCGGCATCACGCCGTCGTCGGCCGCCACCACCAGCAGCGCAAAATCCACCGCCGCCACGCCGGCCAGCATGTTGCGCGCGAAACGCTCATGGCCCGGCACATCGACGAAACCGACCGGCTGCCCGTTGCCCAGGTCGGCATGCGCGAAGCCGATGTCGATCGACATGCCGCGCTGCTTTTCCTCCGGCAGGCGGTCTGTGTCGATGCCGGTCAGCAGCCGGATCAGCGTGGTCTTGCCATGGTCCACATGGCCGGCGCTGGCGACGATCACGGCGTCGCCAGCGCGGCCAGCAGGCCGGCTTCATCGTCCAGGCAGCGCAGGTCCAGCAGCAGCGCCTTGTCCGCGATGCGGCCGATCACGGGCAGCGCCAGGGCGCGCAGCGCGGCCGCCAGCTGCTGCGCGCCCTGGCCCGCCCTGGGCCGCAGCCGCAATGCAAAGCTGGGCAGCAGGTCGACCGGCAGCGAGCCGCTGCCGATCTGGCTCATCGCCGGCACCACGTCGACCGCCGCGCGCGCCCCCGCCCACTGCGCCAGCGCCGGCAGCAGGCGCAGCGCCTGGGCCTCGATCTCCGCCGCCGGCCGCGACAGCAGCCGCAGCGCCGGCACCTTCCGGGCCAGCCGGTCCGGGTCGCCGTAAAGCCGCAGCACCGCGCCCAGCGCGGCAATGGTCAGCTTGTCGCAGCGCAGCGCCCGCTTCATCGGATTCTTCCTGATGCGCGCCACCAGGTCGGCGCGGCCGACGATGATGCCGGCCTGCGGGCCGCCCAGCAGCTTGTCGCCGCTGAAGGTGACGATGCCGGCGCCCTGGCGCAGCGCGTCGCCCGGGGTCGGCTCGGGCGGCAGGCCGTAGCGGGTCAGGTCGGTCAGGGTGCCGCTGCCAAGGTCCACTACGAAAGGCAGCGCGTGGCGCGCGGCCAGCTCGCCCAGCTGCACCGGGTCGGCCTCGGCAGTGAAGCCCTCGATGCGGTAGTTGCTGGTATGGGCCTTCATCAGCAGGCCGGTGGACCGGCCGATGGCGTCGGCATAGTCCCGCAGATGGGTGCGGTTGGTGGTGCCCACCTCGCGCAGGCGGCAGCCGGCGCGGGCCATGATGTCGGGCAGCCGGAAGGCGCCGCCGATCTCGATGAGCTCGCCGCGCGAGACGATGCATTCGCGCCGCGCGCCCAGGCTGTTCAAGGCCAGCAGCACGGCGGCGGCATTGTTGTTCACCACGGTGGCGGCCTCGGCGCCGGTGAGCCGGCACAGCCATTCTTCCAGGTGGCTGTCGCGGTCGCCGCGCTTGCCGCTGCCCAGGTCGTATTCCAGGTTGGATGCGCCCCTGGCCACCTGCACCATCGCGTCGATGGCTTCCTGCGGCAAGGGGGCGCGGCCCAGGTTGGTGTGCAGCACCGTGCCGGTCAGGTTCAGCACCGGCCGCAGGCTGGGCGCGAGCAATCGCCGCAGCCGCGCTTCCACGGCTGCGGCGATTGCTTCATGGGCAGGCGCCGCGCCGTCCGCGCGGCACGCCGCCAGTTCGGCGCGCGCCGCGTCCAGCACCAGCGCACGGCCATGCGCCTCGGTCAGCGCTGCCATCAGCGGCCAGCGCAGCATGCTGTCCACCGAGGGCAGCCGCGCCATGTCAGGCCGGGCGCTCATGCCGCGACCGCGCTTCGTCGCGCGGCGCAAGGCGGCGCGGCGACGCCGGCGAAACCGGGCGCCTTTGCGCCGGTTGCAGCCGCTGCGCCGCGCAGGGTGCTATGGCTTGCTGGTAAGCGCGCCGACGATGGCGTCGACCGCCTCGTCCGCCAGCGCGCGCATCTCCTCGTCGCTGCGGTCCTGTATCGGATGCCGCACGAACACCATCGCCGGGTCGAAACCCAGGCTCTTCGACTGCAGCGCAGCCGCCTCGACAAACTCTGTGGATGCAATGCCTACTCCGGGTATGCCCCGACCTTCGAGATCCGCGATGTCATGCATACAGCACGACGTGCAGGAGCCTCAGTCGGCCAGGCCTTCAACGACCAGCTGGCATTCGCCGGCGATCTGCTGCTTCAGCGCCGTCGGCGCGACCCGGGTGAAGGTCGGCTTCCTGTAGCGCTTGACCGCGATGCCCATCGCGGCAAGCCGTTCGTCGACACGGTCCAGGAACACATTGCCGCGCGCCTTGGATATGTCGAGCAGGCCGACGGTGGCGCCGGCAAGCGTCGCCGGGCGCGCCAGCCGCGCCCGCGCCGATGGCGCGCGCTCGGCGGTCGGGTCCAGCAGGAGGGTTTGTTGCGTCATGTTGCGATCTCCCTGGTAACGGGGGTGGAGCCGGTCGGGCCGGAAGCGGCCCAGCCTGCAATGACAGCGGAAAACAGGCCGGCGCTGCCGCCGGCCCGCACGATCAACAGTCCGCCGGGGCGGAACTTGGGAACCTGCTTGCCGGCCAGGGCCGCCGGCAGTCCTTCTGCGATGCCGCCGGCGCCGGCCAGCATGTCGTCGGCATCAAAGGTCAGCAGGGCGGTCAGTTCGTCGCGCAGCCGCGCCTTGGACCAGCCGGCCTCGATGAACACCCGGCTGTGCTCGGGCGACACCACCAGCAGCGCGTCGCCGGCCATGGCCAGCTTGGGATGGTCTACCGCGCGCAGGCACAGCGCGAAGCTCTTTGCCAGCGACTCCGGCGTGCGCGACTTCTGGTCGACGATGCCCTGCACGCCTTCGCCGGCGAACAGGGTGACGGTGGAGGCGTCTGCGGCAAAGCCGCGCTCGACGGCCAGCGAGTCCCAGCCGCCGCCCTCGGCTTCGGCGAAGCAGAAGCTGTATTTGCCGGGATTGCCCAGCGTGGCGCGGTCGACCTCGCCCGGCCGGCCGCCGCCGACATTCCTGATCACCAGCTGCAGCGCGCGGCCGATGGTGGCATTGGCGCGGTTGCCCTGCCCCAGCGCGTTCACGCCCGAATTCATGCCGACCGCCTTCGCGGCCGGTCCGTTGACGACCACCACCGGCCCGGCAAACATGGTCGTGCACAGCACGCCATGCATGCCGAATTCATCCACCAGCGCCGCTTCCACCGCGGCCAGCACCACCGGCATGTACTCCGGCTTGCAGCCGGCCATCACGGCATTGATGGCGACCTTCTCGACCGTGCACGGGGCCAGGTCGGGCGGCGCCAGGCCCAGCACCTCATCGGGCTTGCGGCTGGTTCCCTGCAGCATGCGCAGCACCCGCTCGCGGGTCGGCGGCACCACGGGCAGGCCGTCGGTCCAGCCGCGCTCGTAGCAGGCTTCCATCAGGTCTTCCTCGTCGCCCAGCGCAATGGTGCGCGAGGCGAACTGCACGTCGCCGAAGCGCAGCGCGAGCGTCTCGGGCATGCCGGGGTCCAGCGTCTTGGAGCCGCAGCCGGGCCGGATGGCCGGCAGGTCTGCGCCCAGGTCGGGCAGGCCGCTGATGCGGCGCCAGTCGTCGCGGTGCCAGCCATAGGTGCGCTCGACCTCGCGTCCGCCTTCGATTCGGATCAGGGTCGGCACGACTTCGATATCGAGCAGCCAGGAATGTTCGAGCTCGCGGTCGTCCACCACCTCCGCGGCGCCGCCGGCATAGCCGGGATCGTCCTGCACATAGACCTTCAGCGGCAGGTCGCCGGCCGCCAGGCGCGACACCAGCGGCTCCACCAACGCACAGGTCGGGCAGGCGCGCTTTGCGATCAGCAACAAACCATCTGGCATCTGGCGCATGGTGCTTGTCCTTTGTTCTTTGAACGAACTTATCCGCGGTCATCATACGAAGGATGGGCAATGCTGACCAGCTTTTTTTGCACGGTCGTTCTATTGCTGTGCCGCTGGGAACCCAGGGCAATCCGACGATGCTTCACCGTTCAAAGTGCTTGGGGTCGCCCGACAGGATACGGACGGCCTTGGTCTCCGTCATCCGTTATCGGGCATGGAATGCCCGGCAGGAAGCGGGATCAATTCAACCCTGCCTGCGGCCATGGCCGGAACGGTTCCGGCGCACGCGGTAATGACATGTCGCATGACCATGTCATTGCTCATGGCGCGCGCACCACTTCCTTTCTGGCTGCGCTTCCCCTGTTCTCATCGGGGGAAGCATCGTCGAAACAAACTTCAGGAGATTCTGATATGACCAAATCTTTCCAGCAAAAACCATCGTCACGGGCTGCATCCCTGGCATCCCCTGCATCCTGCAGCGCCCAAGCTGCGCAATGCCTTTCCGACACCGACCTCGCAGGCATCAACGGTGGGGCGGAACACGGCGAAATTCAGTTCAGGTTGGGATCATTCTCCAACGCCGAGGAGGCCACGCTGCCGTTCGCGTCCGGCCTGCAGCAACTGCCGGTCGGCGCCCTTGATCCGGATAGCGTTCCATGGGCAGAACTGAAGCCGGCGGTAAAGAAGCTGGCCAGCGCCGGCTGAGATATCCCGCCCCCGTGATACAGACCGGCCCGAGCCGCGCAGCGCAGCGCAGCGCAGCAATCTAACCGCTGGCTGCACCAGCCACCGTCAAACCCGGCAGCCTCCGGTTCAGGCCCTTGCCGCCCTCTCCCGCAGTTCCCGCTTGAGCAGCTTGCCATTCGCATTGCGCGGCAGGGGCGTTTCCATCAGCGTGATTTCCTCCGGCACCTTGTAGTCGGCCAGGCTGGCTGCACAGTGCGCCCGCACCGCGTCGGCATCGGCCACGCCGCCGGGCGCATAGACGAAGGCATGCACCCTTTCGCCCAGCACCGGGCAGGGCTTGCCCACCACCGCCGCCTCCAGCACGCCGGGCAGCGCCATCAGCACATTCTCCACCTCGGCCGAATAGATCTTGTAGCCGCCGCGGTTCAACATGTCCTTCTTGCGGTCGAAGATGCGCACGAAGCCGCTCTCGTCGATCGAGCCGATGTCGCCGGAATGCCAGTAGCCGGCGGTGAAGCCGGCGCCGGTCGCTTCCGGATTGTCCCAGTAGCCGCGCACCACCATCGGGCCGCCTATCCACAGCTCGCCGCTGACGCCCGCCGGCACTTCCATGCCGTCGTCGTCGACCACGATCACTGAAGCGCATGGCAGCGCCACGCCGACCGAGTCATTGCCGGCAACGCTGGTGCCGGGCGGCACGGCCGTGGTGGGCGATGTGGTTTCGGTCGCGCCGTAGGCGTTCACCAGCGCCAGGCCCGGCAACTGCTGCGCCATGGCCTCCACCGTCGATGGCGGCATCGGCGCGCCGCCGAAGCCGCCGATGCGCCAGGCGGACAGGTCGTGCGCTTCCATGCGGCCGCGCAGCAGGCAAAGGTTGTACATCGCCGGCACCATCAGGGTGTAGGTCATGCGCTCCCTTGCCGCGACGGCGACGAACTCCTCCGCCTGGAAGGCGGAAAAGATCAGCATCGCGCCGCCAACGCGCAGCATGGCGGCGATCACGGCGATCAGGCCGGTCACATGGCTGGCCGGCACCGCAAGCCCGGCGCAGTCATGATGGTTCAGCCCGAAGCAGGCCTGGTAATGCATGGCCGAATGCACGATGTTGAGGTGGCTCAGCATCGCGCCCTTGGGATTGCCGGTGGTGCCCGAGGTGTAGAGCAGCACCGCGGTATCTTCCTCGCGCACCGGCGCGGCGTCGCTGGCCGGCATGAAGCCGCGGCCAAGCGCAGACAGCGACAGCGCGCCGGCATCGTCCAAGTCGCCCACGTCGTCCACGCAGATGCGCAGGCGCAGGCCGGTCGCCTCGGTCTCGTGAGGCACTACCGCCGCCAGCGCGGCGTCGAACACGATGGCCTTCGCGCCGCTTTGCCGCTGCATATAGGCCAGTCCCGGCCGCTGCTCGCGTATGCCCACCGGCACCGCGATCGCGCCCAGGCGCTGTATCGCCAGCAGCACCGACACGAACTCGGGGCGGTTGCCGATGAACATCATCACCCGGTCGCCGCGTTCCACGCCATGTCCGGCGAGGCCGGCGGCAATGCGGCCCACTTCCAGGTCAAGCGCGCGATAGCTCAGGCTGGCGCCATTGAACAGCACGGCCCGGCTGTCGGCATGGCTGGCCAGCGCTTCCTCGAACATCGCATGAAAGGAGGTCGGCCGCTCGGTGAAGCAGCGCACGATGCGGTCGCCGAAATGGGCCTCGTGCCGTATCGGCGGCACGCTGAATCCAGCCCAGTGATCGTGCCCGCTCATGCCGCCTCCCTGGCCACATTGGCGCCGCGCTCGATCACCACTTCCGCATCCAGCAGCGAGCTCGAATGATTCAGGTCCGATTGCGAGATCAGCACCGACAACTGGCTGCCGCGCAGGCTCCCGATGACTTCGGAAAGCCGCTGCGACAGGGCCGGCGCGACGCCTTCGAAGGGCTCGTCCAGCAGCAGCAATCGGGTGCCGACCGCCAGCGCGCGGCCCAGCGCCACCAGCTTCTGCTGGCCTCCGGAAAGCAGCAGCGCGCGCCGCTCGCGCATCTCCTTCATCTCGGGCAGCACGCTGTAGACGAATTCCAGGCGCTCCGATTCCTTCAGTGTCTTGGAGGCCCACACCGGCACCAGGATGTTTTCCTCCACCGTCAGCTCGGGCACCAGGCCGCGGTCCTCGGGCATGTAGCCGATGCCCAGGCCGGCGCGCAGGTGGCGCGGCATGCCGGCCAGGTCGCGGCCATCGAGCGTCATGCTGCCGCTGCGCAGCGGCAGATGGCCCATGATGGAGCGCATCAGCGAGGTCTTGCCGGCGCCGTTGCGGCCGATCAGGCCCACCATCCGGCCGGCCGGCACATCGATCGAAAAGCCGCGCAGGATTTCCACTGCCTCGATGGCGACATTGATTGCCTTGATCTCCAGCATTTTCACTTCCTCCTAGCGCAAGGTGCCCGTGACATAGCGCCGCACCTCGTCATTGGCCAGCGCATCGGCCGGCGCCGCGTCGGCGATGATGCGGCCGCTGTAGAAGGCCACGACCCGGCTCGCATAGCGCTCCACGATGTCCATGTCATGTTCAACAAACAGCACCGTCATCGCCTCTTCTTCCAGCGCCTGCATCACGGTGTCCATCATCGGAAATTTTTCTTCCACGCTGACGCCGCTGGTAGGCTCGTCCAGCAGCAGCAGGCGCGGCTGCTCGGTCAGGGCCATTGCGATGTCGAGCAGCTTGCGCACGCCGCCAGGCAGCTCCGACACCCGCCGTCCCGACTGCGCGGCCAGGCCGAAGCGCAGCAGCAGCGCCTCGGCGCGCTCGATCGCATCGGCCCGGTGCGCCGGCCGCAGGAAGGACAGGCTGCGGCCATGGCAGGCCGTGGCCACCAGCATGTTGTCCAGCACCGTCAGGCCGGGGCAGAGCTGCGGGATCTGGAACGAGCGCGCGACGCCGAGACGGGTGATGGCGCGCGGCGCCATGCCGGTGATGGCGCGGCCATCGAGCAGGATGCTGCCGGCGTCGGGCCGGATATAGCCGGTGATCATGTTGACGAAGGTGGTCTTGCCGGCGCCATTGCTGCCGATCAGGCTGACCCGCTCGCCATGCCCGACTTCCAGCGACATGTCGCTGGCCGCCACCACCGAGCCGAAGCGCTTCTGCAGGCCGGATGCCTGCAGCACCGGCGCGTTGCGGGTAGCGGGAATCGCGCTCATGGCCGGCCTCCGTTGCCGGTTTTGATCTTGCCGCCGGCCCAGAGCGAGCCGATGCCGCCGGGCAGGAAGCGGATCGCCAGCAGCAGGAAGATGCCCAGCGCCAGCTGCCAGGTATTGGGGAAATACAGGCTGGAAAACGAGCGCACGATTTCCAGCAGCGTGGAGGCGATGAACACCGCCAGCACGCTGTGGTAGCCGGCCAGGATGGCGACGAAGACAAATTCGCCGGAGCTGGTCCAGTAGCTGAAGTTGGGGTCGATATGCCCCAGCGACATCACCGTCAGCGCGCCGCCGACGCCGCCGAGGAAGGCGGCGATGACGAAGTTGGCGGCCACGGCCTGGCGCACCGAGCCGCCCAGGTATTCCACCCGCAGCTCGTTCTCGCGCACCGCCAGCGACACCAGGCCGCGGGTGCTGTCGAAGTAGACGCGCGCCGCGAGCGCCAGCACGCCGGACAGGCCGACGGTCACGGCGTACAGCAGGTAGCCGACGCTGGCGTCCGGCAGGGCCTGGCCCAGCAGCGTGGCGCGTCCCATGTTGAAGCCGTCGGAGCCGCCCACCGCATCGGTCTTGACCAGCACGCCATACAGCACCATGGACAGGGCCAGCGTCAGCATCGCGAAGAAGATGCCGCGGTAGCCGGCAATCAGGCGCGCCACCAGCAGCGCCGCCAGCGCAGCCACCACGCCGCCGGCCAGCGCCATGCCCAGCGCGTCGGTCATGCCGAGCCGGTTGAACAGCAGCGCCGCGGTATAGCCGCCGAGGGCGAACACCATGCCCTGCCCGAACGACACCACGCCGCAGCGCATCAGCACCACGATGCCCAGCGACACCAGGCCGTGCGAGGCGGCCATGGTCAGCAGGAAGGTCAGCCACTTGGGCAGCAGCGCGCCGGCACCGATCAGCAGGGCAATCAGCACCAGGCCGGCCAGCAGCGTGCGCGGCCGGCCGGCGCCATGGCGCGTTGCCAGCGCCGGCTTGTCGAGAGTTGCAGAAGTCGCTTGCATGTCAGATCTTCCTTGCCTGTATGCGCTGGAACAGGCCTTCCGGCTTGAACATCAGCACCACCGCCATCACGATGTAGACCGAGAACAGCTCCGCCACCGGCGCGGTATGCACCGCCAGCGAGCGCGCCAGCCCGACGATGAGCGCGCCGATCGCCGCGCCCGGTATGCTGCCCAGCCCGCCGATGATGACCACCGCGAACGAGACGATGATCACGCCCACGCTCACGCCCGGCTGCACCGAGATCATCGGCGCGGTCAATGCGCCGCCCAGCGCGGCCAGGAAGATGCCCACGCCGAAGGCCAGCATGTAGACGCGCGACACGTTCACGCCCATGCTGGACGCCACTTCCTCGCTGTGGATCACGGCCAGCACCAGCTTTCCCAGGCGGGTGCGGTTCAGGCCCCACCAGACCGCCACGCCGACCACCACGGCCACCGCCACCAGCATGAAGTCATAGCCGACATACGACTGCTCGCCGATGTCGACATTGCCGAACAGCGCATAGGGGTCGGTCACGTAATAGGGATTGACGCCCCAGATCAGCTTGGTGACGTCTTCCAGGATCAGGAACAGCGCATAGGTGACGAGCACCAGCAGCACTTCGTCGCGGCCGTAGAAGGGCCGCAGCAGGCTGCGCTCGCACAGCGGCGCCACCAGCGCTGCCACCGCCACGGCGGCCAGCAGCATCGCCACCAGCGACCAGGAAGGCGCGAACTGCATCGCGCCGAACCAGGAAACGAAGCTGGCTGCGGCGTAGGCGCCGACCGCATAGAAGCTGCCATGCGCGATGTTCAATATCTTCAGCACGCCGAACACCAGCGTCAGGCCCAGCGCGACGATGAACAGCCACGATGCGTAGGTAATGCCGTCGATCAGGATGGTGATCAACTGGTTCATGCTTGGCCTCCTTGGAAGGATGGAGCATGGCCGCCGGCCCGGTGCAGGCATACCTGCAGGCGCCGGCGGCCGCGGTCAACCGTCTTGCCCTAGTCGCATTTCGCGCCGGGGAAGTTGGCCTTGATCCAGTCTTCCGACTTCATGTTGGCCGGCGGGTTGACGCATTCGGCCGGGAAGCGCTGGATGTCCTGCAGCGTGACCATCTTCTTGGCCGCGTCATACTTGGTGCGGCCGATCGCCGTTTCCTGGATCGCCTGGTGGCCGTCGCCCAGCGCCATGCGGATGCGTCCGCCCGGCGAGGCCCATTCCGAGCCCTTGAGCGCCTCGGCCAGCTGTTCCGGCGTGGGCTTCTTGCCGCCATTGGCCGCCATCGCCTTCTCGGCCGCCAGCTTCAGGCCCATCAGCGCCTGCGCCATGCGGTACGGCGCCTGCACCGGATAGACGTTGTAGGCCTTCTGGTAGACGCTCCACCACCAGTCGTTCAGGGCCGACTTCGGCGCCATCAGGCCGTAGGCGCCGCGCGCGCCGAGGATCACGCCATCCGGCATCTTGTCGCCCAGGCCCTGCAGCACATGGTCGGCAGCCGACAGCACGCCCTGCGACTTCTTGAACAGGCCGCGCGGGCCGGACTGGAGGATGAAGCTCTGCAGGTCGCCGCCCCAGAAGCTGGAATGCACCAGGTCGGCCGGCTTGCTCATGAGCTGCGAGATCTCGGTGCCGTACTGGCCGGAGCCGAACTTGGGCAGCAGGTCGGACTGCACCTTGGCATCCGGATAGAGCTTTTCCATCGACAGCACGAAGTCCTTGCGCGAATCCTGGCCCCAGGCATAGTCCTGGTTGATCAGGTTCATCGTGCCCACCTTCACGTTGCGCTGCTTCAGGTAGCGCGCCAGCGCCACGTTGTCCATGGTGCCGTGCGAAGCGGTGCGGAACACATAGTTGTACTTGTTTTCCTCGAAGATGCGCGGGGTGCCGCAGTCATAGAGGATCAGGAAGCGCTTCATCTCCTCGGCCACCGGCGCCACCGCCAGGCAGTCGCCGGAGCCGACATAGCCCACCACCGCGTCGACCTTCTCGCGGTCATACAGGTTGCGCAGTTCCTGCACCTGCTTGGTGGCGCCGCCGTTCTCGTCGACATACACCGCCTCGATCTTCATGCCGCCGAAGCCGACCTTGTTATACGGCGCCGGCGCTTCGCCCTTGTTGAAGGCGTCGATCAGCACCTTGCCGCCGTTGACCGCCGGCACGCCGAAGCTTTCCGCCGCCTGGCCGGACAGGAAGCTGACCACGCCGATGCGAAACACTTCCTGCGCCTGGGCCGGCGCCATGGCCGCCAGCGCCGTGGCAACCGCCACCGCTGCGCCCATGCGCCATCCATGTTGCGGCCGTATCGCCGCGCCTGCCTGCTGCCTGCTTCTGCTTTTTTTCATGGTCTCCTCCGTTTCGGGTTTTATTCGGCCATCGACACCGGCACATGCATGTCCAGTTGTGCCAGCACGAAGCCGCGCTGGAAATCGACAATATGCTTACGCATCCAGTGCTCCGCCCGCTCGGCATCGTGCTGCCGCAGGGCTTCAACAATATGCCGGTGCGCCGCCAGATTGCGCGCATGCATCTGCGGCAACTGGCCCTGCATCCGGGACAGCGTGGCGCTGTAGAGCAGGCTGACCGGCTCGCGCGCCAGCATCAGCGCACGGTTGCGCCCGGCACGCGCCACCAGCGCATGGAACTGCACATCGAGTTCGATAAGGGCCGACTGTCGCTGCGCCTCGGCCTCGGCATTTTCTGTGGCCGCCTGCTGCGCCAGCATGTCCATCCGCGCCAGGTTCGCCGCCAGCGCCTGCAGGTCGTCCTCGCGCGCGGCGCTTGCCGCCAGTTGCGCCGCCAGCGGCTCCAGCACCACGGCCACCTGCCACAATTCATGGAATGTCGCCTGCTGCAGCACCAGCGCGCGCATGGCGCGCGGCGCAAAATCCGTCAGGCCCGGCAGGGCAACGAACAGCCGCCGGCCCTCGCGCCGCTCGACCAGCCCTTCCTGCTCCACCTGCCGGATCGCCTCGCGCAGCGTGGAGCGGTTAACGCCGAACTGCTGCGCCAGTTCCTGCTCGGTGGGCAGCGGCGCGCCCGGTTCCAGCGCACCGGAAAGGATGATGCGCTCGATCTCCGCGGAAACCGCCTTGTAGGCGGGCGCAATCCGCATCCGGCGAAACACCTGATCGCCGGCGGGCGCTTCCTTGCTCACTGGATCGGTCAAGCCCATTCTTTCCTGTCCTCTGGATTAAGGGAAAGCTGCTGTAGTCCGTGTCGCTGATCGAATTAATGTCCGTTTGTCGGATATTCGGTCCGAACATGATTTTTGGTCAAGCGGAATTGATGGTGCGGTGCAGGATGGAAGTGGGTAATGGGGGTAGCGCGCGGATGCGGCGCAATGCGCGGGCTGTAGGTGCTGCGCTTCAAGGCTAGCTTGGGGAGGAACTGGTGCAGTTGCCGTTGCCGTTGCCGTTGCCGTTGCCGTTGCCGTTGCAGTTGCAGTTGCAGTTGCAGTTGCAGTTGCTTTTGAAGTTGCCGTTGCTTTTGAAGTTGCCGTTGCTTTTAAATCCCGTTGGGCGCGCCGTGACGTCGGTGCGTGGAGCGGGAAAAGGTGCGGCGTCTGTTTGAGCCAAGCGCAGCTTGGCGAGTTTAGCCGCGCCCCGCTCCATGCATCGACGTCACGGGGACCCTCGCGCAGCGAGGGCGCGATCACCGGGTCGCCTTTTCTTGCCTACTTCTTTTGGCGAAGCAAAAGAAGTAGGTCGCCTGCCGGGGCGAACACCCGGCCTGGTCATGACGACAGTGCTGTCGGCTTGTTTCACCCGGCGTAAAGGCGTCACTGCGAAGCAGCAGTTGCTTTTGAAGTTGAAGTTTGAAGTTTCAATACGAACGTCAACAACAACACCGACAGTGCTGTCCGTGCCTTGCCGGATGACGCAAGGCGGCTGCACTGCCGTGGAGACAAGCCGGGAATCCGTCCCGGCGGCCGGGTCACTTTTTTTTCGTCGCCAAAAAAAGTAACCAAAAAAAGGCGACCCGGTGATCGCGCCCCGCTGCGCGGGGTTCCCGTGTCAGCGGTACCCGGAGCGGGGCGCGGCTAAACTCGCCAAGCTGCGCTTGGCTCAGACAGACGCCGCACCTTTTCCCGCTCCGGGCACCGCTGACACGGCGCGCTCAACGGGATTTCACTGCAACTGCAACCGCAACTTCAAAAGCAACGGCAACTGCAACTGCATACCAGCCGCCTCGATAACGCCAAAAGCCACCCCCCCGTGCCACGGCAAAGAGCGGCCCCGCAATCCGCCCCCTACTCCAGCGGCACGGTCCGGTAACGACTAACCTCCCCAGGCCCGACCGCCGCCCCCTGGTTGCCCCAGGCCGAGCGCACATAGCTGACCACTGCCGCCACTTCCTCGTCATTCATCATTGGCCCATACGGCGGCATGCCATACGGCCGCGGATTGCCGGCGGTGCTGGGCGGATAGCCGCCATTGAGCACCATGCGGATCGGGTTGACCGAAGAAGCGGTGATCGAATGGTTGCCGGCCAGGCGCGGATAGGCAGGCGGCTTGCCGCTGCCGTCGGCGCGGTGGCATTCGGCGCAGTGCTTCTCGTAAAGCTTCGCGCCCTGCTCCAGCAGGCGCTGGGCCTGCGCATCGCTGACCGTGGCGGCAGCGGCCGGCGTCGGCGCCTGCTGGGGCAGTGACTTCAGGTAGACCGCCATCGACCGCGCATCCTGGTCGCTCAGATGCTGCAGGCTCTGCGCCACCACTTCCGCCATCGGCCCGTACACCGCGCCCTTCATCGACACGCCGGTCTTGAGCAGGCGGGCCAGGTCGGCAGTGTCCCAGTCGGCCATGCCGGTGGCGCCCTGCGGCGTCAGCGCCGGCGCGTACCAGTTCAGCACCGGGATCATGCCGCCCGACAGGTCGCCGCGCAGCGGCGTGGCGCCGAGCGCATTGCGGCTGCTGTGGCAGGCCACGCAATGACCCAGCCCCTGCACCAGGTAGGCGCCGCGATTCCACTGCGGCGGCTGGCCGGGCTCCGGCTCGAATACCCCGGGACGGAAATACAGCGCGCGCCAGCCGGCCAGCAGCCAGCGCTGGTTGTACGGGAACCGCAATGCGTGTTCCCGGTTTTCCTGCCGCACCGGCGACAGGGTGCGCATCCAGGCATAGATGGCGTCGCTGTCCTCTCGGCTTACCTGGGTGTAGCTGGTGTAGGGAAAGGCCGGGTACAGGAAGCGGCCGTCGCGGCCGCGGCCGTTGTGCATGGCGCGCCAGAAATCGTCGGCGCTCCAGTCGCCAATGCCCGTCGCATCCGGCGTAATGTTGGGCGAGTACAGCGCGCCGAACGGCGTGGCGATGGCGCGTCCGCCGGCATAGGGCTGGCCGCCGCGCGTGGTATGGCAGGCCATGCAGTCGCCGACGCGGGCCAGGTAGGCGCCGCGCGCGACCTGGCCCGCCTTGTCCGCCACCGGCTGCCCGGCATGGGCGCGGTCGGGATGCTGCATCATCTGCCAGGCCAGCACGCCAGCCGGCACCGCGATCAGCAGCGCGACTACCAGGATCAGGATGCGCTTCATGGCCGGCCTGCCTTTCTCGCCTGCGCCACGCTGCCGCAGTCCAGCGGCAGCGTGGCGGCAGTGTCGGATATGGGCGTGGCATCCGCCGGCGCCGGCTGCTGCGACAGCCAGGCCGATACCGCGCTGATGTCTTCCACCGACAGCCGCGTGGCCAGGGTCGCCATGCAGTCAGGCTGCGCCGCATGGCGGGTGCCGTTCTTCCAGGCGCCGAACTGGCCGCTGAGATAGTCGCGCGGCAGGCCCAGGAGGCCGGGGATGGCTGGCGCCATGCCGGTCAGGGCCTTGCCATGGCAGGCCACGCAGGCCGGCACATCGGCCTTGCGGTCGCCATCGATCGCCAGCTGGCGACCGCGTGCAAGCTGCGCCGCGCTCGCCTGCAGCGGCTGCGGCGGCGGATACGGCGGATGCAGGCTGGCGAAATGCTCCGCCATCGCCTGCAGATAATCGTCCGACAGATGGCTGACCATGTAGACCATCATCGGATAGCTGCGCCGGCCCTCGCGGAAATTGATCAGCTGGTTGTAGAGGTAACCAGCCGGCTTGCCGGCGATGCGCGGATAGTAGCCGTCGCTGGCGGCGCGCCCCTGCTCGCCATGGCAGCCGATGCAGGCGGCCGTGCGCTGTGTCATGGTGTCGGGAACGCTCTGCTGCTGCTGTGGCTGTGGCTGTGGCTGCGCCTGGGCGGACATTCCTGCCAGTGCCAGGCCGAGGGCGAGGATGGATGTGCAAAATGGTGTCATGCCGCGATGATAGCGGAGCGGCCTGCAGCGGCACAGTTCGTCGCACGCCGCCTTGCGCGACGTCACCCGCCCTCAGCGCTGGGCGCAAGCGTCGTGGATTACCACGGAAAAGTGGAAAAATATGCATGTAAGTTGTGCAAACTCCATGACAGAGCGGCAACCATCGGGTACGCTCAGCCCCGTATTTCCAGTGTTATCAAGTTGTTACGGTGTTTTCGGCTGTGTGGCACAGCCCTTGCAACATCTGCCCAAGAAGTTCTGCCCCTTCAAAACAGAGAAACAGGAGAAGTCAATGGAAACGAACTACCCGGGAGACCTGTCATCCGCCATCGAAATGGACGCCGAAGACCAAAGCGGCGCCAGCTCCGGCGGCAATCTGCGCGGCGACCTTGCCGACCTGAAGAAAGACCTCGATGCCCTGCTCGCCAAGGCGTCCACCCTGACCGATCGTGAACTGCGCGATGCCCGCGACCGCCTGCTGGCGCGCTTTGGCACGATGCGCGTGGCTGCCCAGGACATGGCCGGCCAGGCGCAGGAACGGCTCAGCCAGGGCGTCGACATAACCAGCGAATATGTGAAGGAAAGACCGGTGCAGGCCCTGGCCATCGCCGCCGGCATCGGCCTGGTGCTGGGCGCGATCACGCGCCGCTGACAGGGCGCGCGGCCCGCCTGCCGGGCCGTGCCTGTCCATCGTCCAACCAGATCTGGGGTTTCATGTGTTCGAGAAGATAAAAAAATCCAAACAGCTCGCGCTGATGATGAGCGAGCGCGCCGGCGACTATCTGAGCCTGCTGAAAATCGAGGCGAAGATGCAGGGCGCGGTGCTGGTCAAGCAGGTGATCGGCTTCGCCGTCGCCGCCATCTTCGGCCTGCTGGCGACGGTCTTCCTGGGCGTGGCCATCATCGTCAGCTTTTGGGAAACCGACTACCGCATCCTGGTGGCCTGGCTGGTCTTTCTCGCCTTTGGCGCCGGCGCCGGCGCTGGCCTGTTCCTGGCCAGGAAGCATGTCGCGCCATCCGAGCCATTTTCCCATGTGCGCGCCGAAGTGCAGCGTGACATTGACCTGATCAAGGAAACGCTATGACTGTAAAACCGCCACAAGGTGGTCCGTTGGAGGAACAGCGCGATGCGCTGCTGGCCAGGATCCATGCCAGCCGCGCGTCGTATCGGCAGCAGATGCATGCAATGGACGCGGGTGATGCCGGCCCGAGCATGAAGGAACTGATGCACGACCCGGTGAACCACCCCTTCCCGCGCAGCCAGAGCATGCGCTGGCTGCTCAGCCATCCGTGGCTGATTGCCGGCGGCGTGGCGGCGCTGGTCATCATCGGGCCGCGTCGCGCCATCAACGGCCTCGGGCGCGCCGCGCCGCTGGTCAGCAGCGCAGCAGCGATGATCACGACCACCCTGCAGGACCCGGCCAGGATGCGGGTGGCTACGCGCGGGCTGGCGTCCCTGACGCAGATGATCCGTTCACGGCGCTGAGCCGCTATTTTTGAATTGCCTCCGGCGTGGCTTTCCTGGCGACGGGCAAGAAGGCAAATACAGGAAAGATAGCCGTCATGGCTAATTACTTATAGGGAAAACATCATGAAAAAACTGATCGCGGTAATGGGTGTGCTGATGGTGATGGGCCTGACCGGCTGCAACACGATGAAAGGCATGGGCAAGGATGTCGAGCGCGGCGGCGAAAAGGTGCAGGACGCAGCTTCCCGCCAGCAGGCCAAGTAATCCACCGGCGCGGCGTCGGGACCCGGTCTCGATGCGTCGCGCAGGCATGCCGCAAAATGACAGCGCGGCATGAAGGCATTCCCACGGAACGCTTTCATGCCGCGCTGTTTTCATGTGCAGCGTCGTTATGGACGCCGCATTTCAGACTGGCTGCGCAATTGCGGTTCGCCATGCGGGTCCGCAGGGCCGTCCGGTTCCGGCAGGCCGCGTTTTTCGGCGCGGGTCGGCTTTTCCGACGGCCCATCCTGGCTTGGCCAGACGAAAACCGTCCGGTTGTTGCCGCCTTTTTTGACACTGGCGGTGCGATGCAGGCTGATGCCGCCTGTCTGCGCCAGGATGCGATAGCCATTGGCGGGCGGCAGGTCGACCAGCAGCATCGGCGCATCGCAATCGATGGCCATCAGGTGGGCGCCCTTGCGATCCGCAATATCGACATGCACCTTGGCCAGGTAACTGCCGTCGCGGGTGGCAAAGGTCATCAGCAGGCCATGGCCGCGGGCCTGGGTCTTCATGTAGTCGGACTCATCCTGGCCGACGCCGCCGCATAGGTACTTCACGCCTCTCTCGGTCTGCGGCTGCACCGGGGCCTCAGGCGTCTGGCCCTGCGCGGCAGTGCCGATGAAGCAGCCCGCCAGCAGCGTGGCGATGGTGACTCGGAACATCGCTCCCTCCTTGTTCAAGACTGGCACAGCGCTCAGGTCTGGATCACGAAGCGCGGGCCATGCTGTTCGCCAGCGCGGTAAAAGACCGGCTCGCCCGGCTGTACGCTGAAGATGGCGCGCTTGATTTCAATGGGGCCGGGGCTGGCCTCGGAAGTATGCGGCTTGGGCGGCTGCGGCAGCGCCGGCTTGTCCAGCGACTTGTTGCAGGCACTGACCGCGGCAGCCAGCACTGCGGCAACCGCCATGGTTTTCAGCAGCGTCTTCGGACTGTGTTCATGTTCGTCTGGGTCATTCATTGCATTACCTCTGCATCGATTGGAGAGCGGCGCCGCCGTCTCCGCGCCGAGACGGCGCGGCAGCCGCGGGGGCGTCCATTATCATGGCAATTATGCAAACTTTATGCCGGCTCGGTATTGCGCTGCGCGGTATTGGACACGAGATTCTGCTTTTTTTCCTCGCGCCGCCGATTGGCCAGATAGATCAGCTGGCCCACGACGGCGGTCAGCAGCATGAAGGCATTGGTGGCGACGAACACCCAGTTCTCGACCAGAAAGCTGTAGATCACAAAGCCGGTGGAGGCGGCCAGCTGGCCGATGAAGAGCCAGCTCGACACGCCGGCGGTGCTGCGGCTGCGCCACTGTTTGTACACCTGGCGCGAGATGGTAAGAATAAGGATCAGTGCGCTGATCCATCCGGTAAGGTCTGCAAGCATGCAACCACACTCCTGGTTCAAAGATAATCGACAAATTACCGGCCGGCGCAACGCCGCCAGTGTGAAAAGGTAAAAAACCGGCCGGCTGCTGCGCCGGCCGGCTATCCATCCAGGCAAACGAGCCGCTGGCAGGCGCACCATGCCGCGCCCCGGCCGGCAGGCCTGCTTGCCGCGTTGTTCAGTCCTGTATGTCCAGACGCTTGCCGCGCCGTTCGGCCGGACTGGGCATGCGCAGCGAGATTTCCAGCACGCCGTCGCGCATGCTTGCCTGCGCGGAGTCCGGGTCGACGCCTTCGGGCAGCGGCACCGTGCGGTGGAACGGCCCGTAGCTGCGCTCCGAACGGCGGAAGCCCGGCGCATTGCCGGAGGCGAAGTCATCCTTGCGCTCGCCGTCCACCAGCACCCGGTCGCGCTGGACTTCCACGTTGACGCTGTCGCGGCTGATGCCCGGCAGGTCGACGCAGATCAGCAAACGGTCGTCGCGCTGCAGCACTTCCACCGGCGGCATCCACTTGCCCGCTTCGCCGCCTTCGCCGCTCTTGGCCGCGATCGGACGGCCAATGAAGCGCGCGAACAGCTGGTCGGCTTCCTCTGTCACCTTGCGCACCAGCGCCATCGGTTCTTCCCAGCCGGCAAATTGGCTGCGCAGCCAGGCCTGGGGGCCGCCGCGGCCTGCGCCTTCGCTGCGCCCTGCCCCGTCCTGCTCACTTTCCCGATGCGCACCCGATGCGGCCTGCGCCTGCTGTGCGCCCGCAGTGCCCGAGGCGCGGGCTTCTTCGCGCTCCGCGCCGGTCTGGCCGACTGTCTTGCCCACGGGGCTTTGGGTGGCGTCGGCATTGACGTCGGCATTGCCTGCAGCATTGGCGCTGGCGTAGGCATTAGCCCCAGCAGAGGCATTGACGCTGGCGCCGGCCATGGCATTGCCGCCCTCAGCCGGCGGCATGCCCTGCTGTTCGGCCATGCGCTTGAAGCGGTCGAGATCGCCTGCAATCCGCTGGGTCAGCGCCTGCTCGCGGTCGATCGGCAGCGCGTCGAACTCCATGCGCATGTGAATCCGGGTCTGGCCAGCGTGCAAGGGCTCGAAAGCCAGGCTGCCATGATGCTGGCCGCCAAGGTCGCGCCAGCGGATCAGCTGGTCGGGAATGGTTTCGGTGATTTCGGAGTCCCATTCCACTTCATGCTCGTGTCGCATGGCCCGCCAGTGCAGGCGCTTGTCTCCGGCGCGGCCCACTTCCCGCACGCCTTCCATGAAGCGCGGATAGTCTTCCGCCCGCAGCCAGAGCGCATAGGCGGTGGCCGCGGACACATTGACATCGATGCTTTGTTCCAATGTAGCCATGCTCTTTCTCCACTGATCGAACCTGGGCGCCGCCGGCCCGGCGACGCGCATGCGGCAGGTGTAACGGCATCAGGTGCAGGTGAAGTAGACCAGACGCGACAGCGAGGAGTCGAAGTACAGCGCATGCCAGGGAATGGCCACCAGCGCATTTCCGGGCCGCGACAGCAGCATCACATAGCGCAGCTGCCGGCTGCGCACGTCGATCAGAATGGATCGCACCGCGCCAACCCAATCGCCGGTGGCGGTGACCACCGGACAGCCCTGCAGCATTTCGGTTGCGCTGGCATCCCGCGCGAACATGCTGGAAAAGCGCGGCGCGCGTGTCCGGCCGGGACGCGTCGCAGCGCCTCCTTTCAATACTCGCAACAGGCCGCGTGCACCATTCGGATATCGTTTGAGGCGGCTTTCCATGGATGTCCTCTGTCATGCGTTGGTACGATCATGTACAGAGACAGGCAACAAGCATGCCCAAGGCGCTTCCCTACCCCCGCTGGCAAGGGCAGTAAAAGCGCCCTGCGGCCTCAGTAAATTTTGCAGGCAGTCGCGGTAAAGAATGCAATAAGGACAATGGATGAGGCCGGGTTCCCTTTCCGGCGCGGATAGTGACAAACGGTTACACATGGTAATGGGCATGAAGATTGCTCATCCAATCCAGCACGCTTTCGGGGAGAACGCCATGGGCCGCAAGGCAGCCGACATCATCGACATGTTGACCGAGGATCATGACCGCCTGCTGGTCCTGTTCGCGGCATTCGACCGGTTGCGCGAAAGCGCCGCCGACGATGCGCGGCAGACGCTGGTGGAACTGGCCTGCACCGAGGTCGTGATCCATGCCCAGGTCAAGGAAGAACATCTGTATCCGGCGCTGGCCGAAGTCATGGACGATACCTTCATCCTGGAACAGGCGGAAGTGGAGCATGCCATCATCCGGCGGCTGGTCGGCGAACTCGAAACCATGCAGGCCGGCGACCGGCTCTACAATGCCAAGTTCACCACGCTGGCAAGCTGTATCGGCCACCACATCGAAGACGAGCAGACCCGGCTGTTTCCGCAGCTCGACGGTCTTGACCTGTCGTTCGACGCCCTGACCTGCGACATCCGCACGCGACGCCATGAACTGCGCAGCGAATTCGGCATGCCCGATGCCGACAACGAGGACGACAGCTACCGTTACCACGTGGTGCGCCGCCCGCATTACCGCCATCACTGACGACGCGGGAATCTATCCATCTCTGCGGATCACGCTGAACTCGCCGTCGGGTTCCAGATAGGCCTTCTTCACCTGCGCCAGGTCGTCGACTCCCTGCTGGCGCAGCTGGGTCCACAGCTCGTTTTCGGTGATGTATTCGCGCCGCATGTTGGCGCGCAGCATGCGGCCGTTCCTGACGAGCAGCAATGGCGGCGCTTCGGTAAAACGGGAAAAGGCGGGAAAGTGGAAGCTCAGACGGTCCAGAAGCGCATTCCAGAAGATCAGGGTGCCGACCAGCAGCATGCCGTCGGGCACCGAAGTGTATTCGCCGGACATGCCGTTCTGGGCCGCATCCGCGACGATGACGAGGATCAGGATGTCGGCCACGCCTACCGAGCCGACGTCCCGCCGCACCACGAAGCGGAAGATCACGAACAGGAACCAGTACATCGCCGTGCCGCGCACGACGATTTCAAGCGGCGAAACGCCGAAGGCGAAGACTTCGGCCCAGTCGACGTCGAAGATGCCGCTCATGCCTGCGCCTGCCGCGCGGCGGTCAGGCGGACGACGGCAAGGTCATCCGCCGGGTGCATTACTTCTTGATTTCGAGCTTGTTGCTGACCTGCTTGACGCCATCGATGTTCTTGGCCAGCGTGGCCGCCTTGTCGATCTGCGCCTGGCTCTCGACGAAACCGCTCAGCATCACGTCGCCCTTGCTGGTCTCGACATTGATGTCGGTGCCCTTGACCTCGGCATCGGCCAGCAGCGCTGCCTTGACCTTGCCGGTGATGGCGGAGTCGCTCAGCGCGTCGCCGGCCTTGTCGGTGGCATTGGCTGCGGCCGTTCCGGCGGCAGCGGCGGCATTGTTGGCGGCGGCTGCGGCATTGTTGGCGGCTGCGGCGGCGGAGTCAGCGGCCGGCGCGGTGGTCGTGCTGCTGGTCGTCGCCGCCGGCGCGGCTGGCGCGGCCGGGGTGGTCGTGGTGGTGGTCGTGGTCGCGGTGCTGCCGCTGGCTGCCGGCGTGGCGGCCGTGTCATCGGCTTTCTTGCAGGCGCCGAGCATGGCGGTCGACAGCAGCAGGGCCATCATCAGTGCGGAAGTGCGTGTGGTGTTTTTCATGGTAAATCCCCCCAAAAAGGTTGTTGAAATGTGGTTCAGGATGCTGCGGGCGGCAAGGCCCGCAGCGTCGTCTTGTGAATCAATGCGCGGCCCCTAGCGTGCCGCGCCGCTGGCGGTGGTGCCTGACGTGCCACCGGTGCCGGTGGTGCCGGACGGTCCTGCGCCGGTCGCGCCGGTGCTGCCGGAGGTGCCGTCGCCGGTGGTGCTGCCCGACATGCCGCCGCCAGCCGAGCCGCTGGTGGAGCCGGACGATCCTGTCGCGCCAGTAGAACCGGCAGTGCCGGCCGTGCTGCCATCGGAAGTGGTGCCGGCCGCCGTGCCGCCGGCGCTGGTGGAACCGGTGGTCGAACCGCCGGACATGGTGCCGCCGGTGCTGCCGCTGCCGGCGCTGCCGGTGGACGGCGAGGCGGTCGTGCTTGGCGTGGTCGCGCTGCTGGTCGATGCGCCGGGCGACGTGGTGTCGGCAGCACGCCGCTCGCAGCCGATCAGCGCTGCGCTGATCGCCGCCATGGCCAGCATGGCCCTGGACAGCCTGGATAGTGCTTGCATGAGGACTCCTTGTATTGGTTCCGGTTGGATTGCACCTGCACTAGAAGCCGCTTTCCCGAAGCCGTATGCCAACATGGGCGATGGCCAGCTTGCGATTCTTGCATTGCCAGATTGCAAACCCTCTTTACGGAGTGTGTTAACGCACTTTCCGTGCCAAGTTTTAAATGTGCCGAAATCCTTAAGAAACAGTCATTTGGGCTTAATTCACGGAAAGTGGTCGAACGCAGGGGTAAAACTTACATGCAACGAGGGAAATCGTTACATTCTTTCCAACCTCGCGGTAGGTGTTCGGTTACCGAATGAGCGGATAGCAAGGAAGACGCGGCGCTGCCCGCAAGGGCAGCGCGGGAAGGAGGAAGTCAGGCAGCGGCCGGCAGGCTGGCCAGCGCGTCCAGCAGCAGCGACGGGTCGCCCTTGGCCAGCTGCTTCGGGTCGGACAGCATTTGCCGGAAGCGGCGGGCGCCCGGCAGGCCCATGGTGAGGCCCAGCATGTGCCGGGTGATGCTGTTGAGGCGCAGCCCGCCGCCCGGCGCATCCGGGCCATGCAGGGCAAGCTGGCTACGGATGTAGGGAAGCATGGCCGCCAGCACTTCGGCGCGCGACCTGGGCGCGGCAGTGTCGCCGTAGTAGCGGCCATCGAATTCGGCCATGACCCAGGGATTGTGATAGGCCTCGCGCCCCAGCATCACGCCATCGACATGCTGCAGGTGGGTGTCGATCTCGGCCAAAGTGCGCACGCCGCCGTTGAGGATGATTTCGAGTGCGGGAAAGTCGCGCTTGAGCCGGTAGGCATAGTCATAGCGCAGCGGCGGGATTTCCCGGTTCTCCTTCGGACTGAGGCCCTTCAGGATGGCATTGCGGGCATGCACGATGAAGGTAGCGCAGCCCGCGTCTGCGACGGCACCCACGAAGTCGCGCACGAAGTCATAGGACTCCTGCTGGTCGAGGCCGATGCGGTGCTTGACCGTGACATCGATGTCAACCGCGTCCCGCATCGCCTTGACGCAGTCGGCCACCAGCTGCGGCTCGGCCATCAGGCAGGCGCCAAACGCGCCCTTCTGCACCCGCTCCGACGGGCAGCCGCAGTTGAGGTTGATTTCGTCATAGCCCCACTGCTGGCCCAGGCGGGCGCTGTGCGCCAGGTCTGCAGGCTCGCTGCCGCCAAGTTGAAGCGCGACCGGATGCTCGGCGCCGTCGAAATCCAGGTGGCGCGGCACATCGCCGTGCAGCAGCGCGCCGGTGGTCACCATCTCGGTGTAGAGCCAGGTGTGGCGGCTGATCTGCCGGTGGAACATGCGGCAGTGGCGGTCCGTCCAGTCCATCATCGGCGCGACCGACAGGGTCCTTTTCTTGTAAGTCGTTGAAGTCATTTATCTGTTAATCAAGAATCTGCTCATTGCCCAGGCGCAGGCGGATGCGGGTGCCAGGAACTGCGTCGCATGCAGGGCTGCGACCAGGGAAACTGACAGGGAAACGGGTGCCATCCGGCTGCAACCGGCCATTGCCGGGTGGCTGAGCTTCGCCGCCGAGGCGGATAGACCGGCAAGCCGCTTGTGTCCCTATGGAGTCGCCTGCTGCGCATGCCTGCAAGGTGGCGGTCGCTACGGCTGGCGCAAGCAACCGCAACGGGAAAAGGCGCCATTCTATATCGTTTGGCGAACTTGCCCACGGCCAAGCCAGGTAGATGGGCAGGCTGAACTGGCCCCCGGCCATCGTCAGCCTCATGGACGGTGCAACCGGATCAAAGGCATCTTCTTTCACGCAGTCCTGAGCTTTCTTCCCGAAGAGCAACCGTTCCCTGGTGTCACGCTCATCTGTTGGGCCGGCATCGGCGACCATCGGTGCCGTTGCCATTTCCCTGTTCCTCGTCATTTTTCTGATGTTGGGCCGCCATGGCGATGTGCGGCTCGGCCCCGACGAGAACGAGCTGGAATACAGCTACCTTTCCTGGTTCGCCATGCTGTTCAGCGCCGGCATGCCCCGCCAGCGCCTTGCCGAACGGCCCGGTTCACTGGCGTTCGATGAGCCGTCGAATCATCGTGCGCGATTCCCATAACACGACAGCGAGCCCTGCCAGGCAAATGAGGGCGATGCCGGCGGCGGTCGCCAGGTCCGGCAGCTGGCCAAACACCAGGCCGCCGAGCGTTACCGCGGCCGCGATCTGGAAATAGCTGAAGGGGGCGAGCAGCGTCGCCTGGGTTCTGCTGTAAGCCACGATCTGCATCAGGTGTCCCAGGAAACCGGTCAATCCCGTGGAAAGCAGGAGCAGCCACTGCGCTGCCGACAATGCCGGCATGCTCCAGAACCATGGCAGCGCCAGCAACAATGCCACCGAGCCGAACAGGCCGCCGTAGTAATTGGTGGTCAGCGGATGGTCATGCGCGACGCGGCGCGTGGCAATCTGAAAAAAGGCAAAGGTGATGGCCGTCAGCAAGCCAAGGGCGACGCCGACGGGGTCGAGCTGCGCGCCCGGGCGGACCACGATGAGCACGCCGGTGAAACCCAGAAGCACGCCGACCCAGCGATGCATGCGATGCGGCTCGTTGAGCAGCCAGGGCGCCATCGCCATCAGGAACAGCGGCGCCATGAAGTTCAGCGCGGTCGCCTCGGCCAGCGGCAGGCGCCTGAGCACGGAGAAGAACAGCACCGTGGACAAGACCATGAGCAGGCCGCGAACGAGCTGGCGGGATAGCGACCGTGTCTTCAGCAGCGCCCTGCCCTGCGACGGCAGCACGACGGCTGTCATGAGCAGCACATGCATCAGGTAGCGCACCAGGGTCACCATGAGTACCGGCACGCCTGCCAGCACCAGCCACTTTGCCGACGCATCCAGCGTGGAAAGCGTCCATAAACCTGCGACGTGGAGAAGAATTCCGCTCTTGTTCAATTTTTTCCGGCTCTTGGGTTACTGTGCTGGCCGCCTGTCCGCGCTGGCAAGCAGCAGCATCCCAACCGGCTGACTATGCACTGACGTTGCGTGGAAGAATGACCTTTATTATCGCAAACATGGCCCGGGCCGGCGGCCGCCATTTGACGCAATGCAGCATTTTCAGTTACTGTCGGGGCAAATTCGAGAGGAGCCTCATGAAGCGCGTGGTCTTTACCCAGAAGGGCGGTGTCGGGAAATCCAGCATCGCAGTGAACCTCGCGGCGATCGCCGCCAGGGAAGGACGCAAGACCCTGCTCATCGACATGGACCCGCAGTGCAATGCAAGCCGCTACCTCGGCGGCGCCGCAGCGTCGTCGCTGACGCCGACGCTCGCCGACTTTTTCAGAAAATCGCTCGACTTCCAGTTCTATCCGACGCCGGACAGCGACTATGTGCATCCGACGCCGTTCGACAACCTGTTCCTGATTCCTTCCCACCCGGAGATCGGCGACCTGCAGTCCAAGCTTGAATCGCGGCACAAGATCTACAAGCTGCGCGATTCACTCAACAAGCTGTCGGAGGAATTTGCCGAGATCATCATCGATACGCCGCCGGCCTATAATTTCTTTTCGCAGTCGGCGCTGATTGCCGCGGACGTCTGCCTGATTCCCTTCGACTGCGATGAGTTCTCGCGCCAGGCGCTCTACACGCTGCTGAGGAACCTAGACGAGATCCGGGCCGACCACAATGCGGCGTTGCGCATAGAAGGCATTGTGGTCAACCAGTTTCAAGCCCGCGCCTCGGTCCCGCAGCGCCTGGTCGCGCAGCTGGTCGAGGAAAATCTGCCCCTGCTGCAAACCAGATTGTCGAGTTCGGTCAAGATGCGGGAATCGCATGGCTTGAGCCTGCCCCTGATCCATATGGATGCGAGCCACAAGCTCAGCCGCGAATTCGTGGCGCTGTACCGCGAATTGCAGGCCTGACGCCGACCCAGCCCCGCCCCGCCCCATCCGGTTCCTGCCGCCGTGCGCGCCCGCCAGCCGCGGTGGAACAACCAGGCGCCGGAGAGGGAAAGCATTGCCATCCCAAGCCCGGCGGCGAGTTGCAGCCAGCGCGTGGCCAGGCCGCCTTAGCTGCCGGTATGCAGCGGATAGAACCAGGTCTGCACCCGTGTGGCGAGGTGGGCCTGCAGCGCATTGTCGTCCCGCAGCAGCGTGCCGTCGTAGCGATCGAACCAGACGAAGGTGCGGCCGTACTCGTGTATCTCTCCAGGCAGGCGCATGCGCACCATCACTGCCTCGTCGGACCTGGACGGCAGGCTCGCGCGGGAAATACGGCCGTCCGGATGCAGGCGCAATGCCTGTTCCAGCATGGCCGCCATCGCGGCCGCCGGCAACGGCGAAGCCGGCGGCCGCGATGGCGGCGGCTTGCGGCGCGTGCCCTCGCCGCCGGTCAGGGTCTTGAGCAGCGGCTCGATCCGCTTGTCAGCAGCAGCGCGTCCAGCACCAGGCCCGGGTAGCGGTGCAGCCAGACAGCCATTGAACGCATTAGGACGACACCCTGGCCAACAGACTCAACCTGCGCGGCGCGCCGACGCCTGTCGGGGTGGCGGACTGGCCAGACGCACAACTGCGGCGGTTACGGTGAAGATGGATGGCGGCCATCGCCATTTTGTGGGCATCATTCTCATTCACAAATCGAAGGCGGGAACGATCGATTGGGATTGGCCTTGCGGCAGCAAGCGGTAGGGTGCAATACCCGAAGGGCATTGCACCATCGGTCGCATACAGCAAGGGTTATATCAACGACCTTCTTTGATCGACCCATGGTGCAATGCCCCTGCGGGGTATTGCACCCTACAAAGGATGGTGGCCGCCGTCTGTGAATCGGATCGATCGCGCGCCGGCGCCTTCCATACGGCCGTAACGGCCGCGTCGAGGCAGGCCGGAAAAGCCTGGCCTGTTGTCTAGCGGCCGCGGGAGAACTTGGCCGCCAGCTGGTGCAGCTTTTCCTCGCTCTGGCGACGCGCTTCCTCGGCCTGCTGGGCGGCGCGCTCGGCGCGGCGCTGGTCGGCTTCCTTCTTCAGCCGCTCGCCCACGGTCTGCGCGGCATGGCTGCGGTGGGTGTCGGTGACGTCGCCATCGACCTGGCCTTCCAGGTTGAAGCGCTCGGTCGCCTTTTCCATGGCCTTCAGATAGCGCAGTGAATTGGTGTGCATGCCCAGGGCGATGCGCAGCACCTTGCGGTTGACATCGGGCAGCTTGGCGATGAGCTGCTTGTCGATGCCGATGGCCAGCGGCTTGGCCTGGCGGAACACCTCGAAATCAGCCTGCAGCTGTTTCAGCAGGACGCGTGCGGCCTGCGCCGGGCTGGGAACGGGAGTCGGTGTATTCATGGACAGCTTGCGGGGGATGGTTTTGAAATGGCGGGAGCATAGCACGCCAGCCGCTGCCGGCCGGCTGGCGCCGGGCCGCCGGCGGAAAAAAATCGCCGGATGGCGCAACGCGTCAGAACAGCTCGACCTCGCCGCCCACCTTGCCGCCCTGCAGGCGGCTGGCATAGTCCTGTTCGCGGTTGACCAGGGTGTTGTTGTTCAGCTCCCGCAGCTTCTTCACCAGCACCCGGCCGGTGCGCGGGAAAAAATAGACCTTGCGCGGGAAGATGTCATTGAGATCTTCCGCCACCACCCTGATGCCTTCGGCCTTCAGGTAGGCGCGCACGAAGGCGGCATTGCGCTCGCCGACATTGAGCGCCGTCAGGCCGCGCAGCACGTTGCCGCCCCCAAATACCTTGGCTTCCAGGTTTTCCCTGCGCGCGCCGCTTTTCAGCAGTTCATTGATCAGCACTTCCATCGCATAGGTGCCATACCGGGCCGAGGCTGAAATCAGCGGATTGTCGCTGTCGCCGCCATCCGGCAGCATGAAGTGGTTCATGCCGCCGATGCCCGACACCCGGTCGCGGATGCAGGCCGCCACGCAGGAACCCAGCACCGTCACGATCAGCATGTCCTTGATGGTGCAGTAGAACTCGCCGGGGAGGATCTTGGCGGCATCGCTATCGAAGGTGCGGTCGTAGTACAGGTTGCTGGCGAAGTGCTCGGGCTTGGCGATGGGCATGGATGCTCTCAGAGTGGGCGAGCCGAAGCCAGCTGGTAAACCGTCTTGGCGCGCAGCTTGAATGCGTCGCTGACATACAGGAAGTTTTCCGAATGGCCGGCGAACAGCAGGCCGTCCGGCTTCATCAGCGGCGCAAAGCGCGACAGGATGCGGCCCTGGGTCGGCTTGTCGAAATAGATCATCACATTGCGGCAGAACACCACGTCGAAGGCCGACTTGATCGGATAGCTGTCGTCGAGCAGGTTGATCTGGCGGAAGGTGATCAGCTTGCGCAGTTCGGGCCGCACCCGCACCAGCCCGGCCTGGGCGCCGGTGCCGCGCTGGAAGAACCGGCGCAGCCGCTCGGGCGACAAGCGCTCTACCCGCTCGATCGGATAGATGCCGGCTTCGGCGGTGGCCAGCACATTGGTGTCGATGTCGGTGGCCAGAATCTCCGCCGGCGGCGTCAGCGTGCCGAAGGCTTCGCACAGCGTCATCGCAATCGAGTACGGTTCCTCGCCGGTGGACGCGGCCGAGCACCAGACCTTGACGTCGCGCCGGTTGCGCACATGCTCGGCGAGAATGGGGAAATGATGCTCTTCCCGGAAGAACGAGGTCAGGTTGGTGGTCAGTGCATTGGTGAAAGACTCCCACTCGGCGCTGGCGCGGTCGTGCTCCAGCATGTCGAGATAGCGTTCGAATGAATGCATGCCGATCGAACGCAGGCGCCGCGCCAGGCGGCTGTAGACCATTTCCTGCTTGCCCGGCGCCAGTGCGATGCCGGCCTGCCTGTAGATCAGCGCGCGCACCCGCTCGAAATCGCGTGCGGTGAATTCGAATTCCTTCAAGCCTTCGGCCCGTTGCTGCACCAGGCTTGTTTTCATGCTGACGACCATCGTTTGCCCGCGGGGTTCGGTGTTGCGTTATTCAAAATGAGTGCAATGCAAGTCCAGTGTGCTGGTGCCAGTCCTACCGTCCGCTGCGATGTTGATTTCCCCTTCTGCCCCTGATTATCGGCATCCGGCGACCGGTCTTTAGCACGACCGCCGACATACCAGCAGAAACAACGTTATAACGCAATTTCCTGGAAGAAACAATAAGGTGTGCGCTTCCTGTCACACTGCGTCCGCGCTCGCTTCAGCTTTCCACACAAAAATGCTATTGTGCGGCAATCGTTGCGGCGTTCGGTAAGGGTTACGCAACAATTTTACGAACAAGAAATAACAATTGCCGTTTTCGCCATCACGCGGCGGATGGCGGCACGAGAAAAGCATGGCGGCAAGCATTCAGCACGACAGCCAGGAGGCGGCACATCAGACGGGAACATCCGACCTGCTGGCGGTTGCTTCCAATACCCCGGGCCTGGTGTACCAGTTTCTGTTGCGCGATGACGGCACGCAGGCATTTCCCTACCTGAGCCGCGGCTGTTCCAGCCTGCTGGGCATTTCCGCCAACCGGCTGCGCAACGACCCCGGACTGCTGCTGCAACTGATCGAACCCGAAGACCGCGCCTCCTACCTGGAGACGATGCAGGCATCGGCCAGCCGCCTGGCAGGCTGGAACTGGGAAGGCCGGATCTGGATCGAGACCTGGCACGACATCAAGTGGATCAACCTGCGCGCCACGCCGCGCCGCATCGACGGCGTCGGCATCCAGTGGGACGGGCTGATGACCAACATCACCCAGGGCAAAAAGGCGGCGCAGGACATCCTGCGCTCGCGGCGCCAGCTGGAAGAACTGTCGGCCCACGTGGAGCGGGTCAAGGAAGAGGAGCGCACCAGGATCGCGAGGGAAATCCACGACGACCTGGGCGGCAACCTGACCGCCATCAAGATGGCCCTGTCCCAGCTTACCCGGCGCCTGCCCGAGGGCGACACCCTGCTGCGCGAAAAGGCGGACTATGTGGACGCGCTGGTGGACCGCACCATCGAGGCGGCGCACCGGATTTCCCGCGACCTGCGCCCCAGCACGCTGGACCTGGGCATCGTCGCGGCGATTGCCTGGCAGGCACAGGAATTCGAGAAGCAGCTCGGCATACCGTGCGAACTGCGCGGGCCCGACGCCGGTATCGAGGACATCGACCTGCCGGCGGACCAGGCGACCGGCCTGTTCCGCATCTTCCAGGAGGCCCTGACCAATATCGGCAAGCATGCCCAGGCGTCGCGGGTCGAAGTCAGGCTGGACGTGCTGGACGATGCGATCGCGCTGGAAGTGCGCGACAACGGCCGCGGCCTGAAGCCGGCCGACCGCATGAAGCCCAAGTCCTTCGGCATACGCGGCATGGTCGAGCGCGTCCATGCGCTGGGCGGCAGGCTGGACGTGGGGCCGAACGACGCCGGGCCGGGCTGCCGGGTGGCGGTGCGGCTGCCGCTGTCGCCGCTGTCGCGCGAACATCATCGGGAAGCGGCGGCGTCATGAACAGGAACAACGGGAAAACCATCAAGGTGCTGATTGCCGACGACCATGCGATCGTGCGCGAGGGCCTGAAGCAGATCCTGGCCGACACCACCAACATCGTGGTAGAGGGCGAAGCCGAGAATGGCCTGTCGGCGGTGCAGCTGGTGCGCGGCTGCGACAGCAATGTGCTGCTGCTGGACATTTCCATGCCCGACCGCAGCGGCATCGAGGTGCTGAAGCAGATCCGCAAGGAAAAGCCGGCGCTGGCGGTGCTGATGCTGTCGATGCACCGCGAAGACCAGTATGCGGTGCGCGCGCTGAAAGCCGGCGCTTCCGGCTACCTGAACAAGCAGAGCGCCCCGGCCGAACTGGTCAATGCGATCCGCCAGGTGGCCTCCGGGCGCAAGTACATCAGCCCGGAACTGGCGCAGCAGCTGGCCAACCAGGTCAGCGACGACCGCGACGAGGTGCTGCATGAGAGCCTGTCGGACCGGGAATTCCAGACCCTGACCATGATCGCCTCGGGCATGGCGGTCAGCGACATCGCCGCCGAGCTGGCGCTGTCGGTCAAGACCGTGAGCATGTACCGCTCGCGCCTCCTGGCCAAGATGCGGCTGCGGCACAATGCCGAACTGACCCATTACGCGATCAAGCACAAGCTGGTGGATTAGCTTGCCTTCAGGCTGACCGTCTCGGGCGCGGCTGCGGCACGTCGTCCGAGGCCGGCGAGCGGGCCGGGCCGCAGGCATGCGGGCGCCTGGCTTCCCTGCCCCAGCGCTCCTGCCATGTCGATGCCTGAATAAGGGCAGCTTTGCCCCTCTAAAGTCCTGATTGAAGCTGCCGTTATACCGTTAGAGTGTGATTTTGGCGCCTCGGGCGCTTTCATGACGCAAGTCGACAGCGCGGCCTCAATCCGGATCAGGAGACAGAAGTATGTTTGGAAGTATGCATGGCGCCGGCAGCGCCTGTACTCTGCCCGCCTCGCGGCACGCCGGCGCGGCCCGGTCCGGCCTGACAGCGGCGGGCCCATGGCAATGAGCAGCGAGGACGTCATCCGGCTGTACGAGAATGTGTCGACCCTGACGCGCCAGATGCTCACCGCGGCCCGCTCACATGACTGGGACGCGCTGCAGCGGCTGGAACAGGCCTGCGCCGACCAGGTGGAAGTGCTGCGGCACGGCCAGCCGGCACCCGCGCTGCCGGCTGAACTCCGGGCGCGCAAGGTGCGCCTGCTGCAATCCATCCTGGCGGACGACCGCGAGATACGCAACATCACCGAACCTTCATTGCACCAGTTGTCGCGTCTGCTGCAGGGCGTCGCGCAGCGGTCGTCCCAGCGCGATGGCCACAATGGTCATGGCGGCCATGGCGGCCACAAGGGCTAGGCCGTCCGATGGCGGCTCCTCCAGGCATCGGCGGCATTGCCGCGGCTGCGCCGGTCGGCGCCGCGGTGCCGGTCGCCGCGCTCGGCGAACCCGGCCAGGAAAGTCTGCGCCGCCTGACCGCGCTGGAAACCGGCAAGGCCTTTCAGGCGCAGGTGCTGTCACGCCTGGCCAATGGCGACTTCGTGGTGGGCATCGCCGACACCGCCGCCCGCATGGCCTTGCCGGAAGGCACCCGGGTCGGCGAGCAACTGTCGCTGACCATGGTCGGACGCGAGCCGCGCCCGCTGTTCCTGCTGGAGCGGCCGGCAGCGCAGGACCAGGCATTTGTCAGTCCCGCCGCCCGGCTGGTCAGCAGCCTGATGCAGGCATCGGCGGCGTCGGCCGCATTCGCACCACCGGCAGCGCTGGCCGGCGCCGCGCCGCTGGCCGCGCCGGGCGCGCCATTGCAGGCCGCGCCGCTGGCACAGGCGCTGCAAGGCAGCCTGGAGTACAGCGGCCTGTTCTACGAGTCTCACGTAAGCCAATGGGCGCACGGCGCCCGTTCCCTGCCGCAGCTGCAGCGCGAGCCGCAGATGCAGGCGGCGCAGGTCATCCCCGCCGACAGCACTTCCGAACTGCGCGTGGTTCAGGGCATGCCCGGCATGGCCGCGCCTTCGCATCCCGACGCCGCGCCGGCGCTGGACGCCGCGCCCCTGATCCGGCTGCAGCTCGACACCCTGGAACAGCGCAGCGTGAGCTGGCAGGGCGAACTGCTGCCGGGCCAGGCCATGCGATGGGAAGTGCGCGAACAGGGTAGCGACCAGTCGGGCCCGGCGCAGCCGCCTGCCGAGCGCGCCTGGCACAGCACGGTCAGGCTGGAATTGCCGGCCCTGGGCGCCGTTGCCGGCAGCCTCCAGTTGCAGGGCGGCCGCCTGCAGCTGACGCTGCGCGCGCAGGATGGCGCCAGCGCCGCGCTGCTGCGCGCCAGCGGCGGCGAACTGGCCTCGGCGCTGGAAGCCGCCGGCCTGCCGCTGGACCTGATGACCGTGCGTCATGAACCCGCCTGACCCGCGCCGCAGCGCCGCGGCGCTGTCCTATGGCCAGGGCGACAAGGCGCCGCGCGTCGTCGCCAAGGGCTACGGCCTGGTGGCCGACCAGATCATCGCGCGTGCCCGCGAGCACGGCGTGTTCCTGCATGAATCCAGGGAAATGGTGGCGCTCCTGATGCAGGTCGACCTCGACCGCGACATTCCGCCAGCGCTGTACCGCGCCGTGGCGGAACTGCTGGCCTGGCTCTACCGGCTTGAAAAGGCCACCCTACCCGATCAACCCTCTGATGAACCGGAATGAACCTGCAAATGAATATCGGCGTCGATGACGTCGGCCCCTACCTGATCCACTCGCGCCGTGAAATCATCGCGCTGCTGCGCCGCCTGGAAGACAAGCACGAACTGGTGCGCATGATCTTCGCCGACGGCGAGGAGGCGCTCGCCACCGCGGTGCTGGAAGTCAATGAGGACAGCGTGATCATCGACACAGCGCGCGACCAGGCGCAGATCGACCGGATCCTGGCAAGCGACAGCATCTCCTTCGATACCGCGCTGGACCGCATCCGCATTGCCTTCTTCGCCAAGCGGGCGGCAGCATGCCTGCATGATGCGCGGCCGGCACTGCGCATTGCTCTGCCCGACACCATGATCCGGCTGCAGCGGCGCGAGCACTACCGTGTGCTGTCGCCGCGCTGCTCGATCCAGATCGCCAAGGAAGACGGCCCGCCGCCGGTATCGTTCGCGGTGCAGAACGTCAGCGCCGGCGGCCTTGCGCTGATCGATGACCACCAGCTGCTCGACGCCAGCCAGGGAGCGGAATACAGCCACTGCGAACTGCAGCTGCCGGGCGCGCAGAATATCGTCGTCAACCTGTGCGTGATGAATTGCTGCGAACTCACGCTCTACAACGGCCGGGTCGCGCGACGCCTGGGCTGTGCCTTCATCAATCCGAACGCGGCGACGCTGGCGCTGGTGCAGCGCTATGTCAGCAAGCTCGAGCGCGACCAGAATGCCCGGCTCAACGGGGCTGGCTGATACGGCGGCCGGCTAGCGCAACAGGGCCCATACCGCCAGCAGCGCCGCAAGCACCGCCACGGCAAGGGCCGCCTGCGCCAGCCGCTTTTGTTTGGCCAGTTCCGCTTCCAGCGCGCGCATCGAGGCTTCGCTGCGCTCGGCCAGTTCGCGTATGGCCGTGGCCTGCAGCGTGGCGGCCTGCTGCAGTTCGCTGATCTGCCGCTGCTGCACATCGTCGACCTGTTCGGGCGGCGCTTCGGCCGCTTCGCGCTCGGGCGTGAAGAGCGGCAGCACGCCCTTGACCAGATCAACCAGATGAGGCGCCAGGGCGCGCACGGCGGCAGAGGAGAATATCGACATGGTGCTGGATTCCGCTGAAAAACATCCAGCATACGTGAAGCCCGCGCAGCCAGTGATGCGGCTGCGCATGGCCGGCCGGCGAAATCGCATGCCGGCCTGCGCATCGGGTCAATCCTGGCTGCTCGGCGGCAGCGCAGACCAGGCCTGCGACAGCACTGTCTGCTGCGCCCCGGGCTGCGCCGGCGACCCGCCGGCAGCCGCATGGAAGAAGCGCCTGACACCATCGTCGGCCGGCGGCTGCGACAATACTGGCGCGGCCTGGCTCGCCGGCATGGAAGACGGCGGATCGCCGACGCCCGATGAAAGCGCGGCACGCGGGCTGGATGAGGCTTGAGGGACAGAATCCATGAATCTCCTTTTCGATGCGTTGACCAATGCCGGTAGCGGCACCCGGTTTAGTGCCGCCTGTCTCACCGGCCGTTCGGCGATGCGGATTGACACGGATCAGCCATCGGCGTGACGGCCAGCGCCGGGCCGTGGCAGGCGCGAAGCGGGCGGATCGGGTATAATACTGACCTGTCGGTCAATAACCTGGCCGGAACGCAGCACCGCCTTCCATCCACATCGCCCAGTCGCAGGCAAATGCCTTTTCAGCCTGCTGACTGTTCAACGCAACATTCACCGCGCCGGCCATGCCTGACTGGCGCAAGCAAGTAACGACAGGCCTTGCCGCCAGGCCTCCCGCCGGTACCGGCAAGACAAGCTCACCGGCAGCCCACGCTCCAGGCTGCCATCACAACACGATGCGCGCGCTGCCGCGCCACGCTTTGCCGTGCCCTCGCCTTTTGCGTGGGCGCCAACGATTACAAGGGAAAAAAACATGGCTAAAGAAGAACTGCTTGAAATGAACGGTTTGGTTGCCGAAGTCCTGCCCGACTCGCGCTTCCGGGTCGACCTGGACAACGGCCACCAGCTGATCGCCTATACCTCGGGCAAGATGCGCCAGCATCACATCCGCATCCTGGCCGGCGACAAGGTCACGCTGGAACTGTCGCCCTATGACCTGAGCAAGGGCCGCATCACCTTCCGTCACATTGAAAAACGCGGCCCGGTGGGCGGCGGACAGCAGCGTCGCCGTCATTGATGACGGCATGAAGAATGCCGGGGCTGCGCCGGCAATGTCGCGCGTCCCGTCAAAGTCCTGCAGGCCGCCTTGCGCGGCCATGCATGGCATCGGTTCATATCCCCTCCACGGCCCTGCCCGGCCGCCATGCGCGCCACGGCATGCTCCCCGTTCTGTCGGTACTCCTTCCCCTGTTTTCGCCGCGTCACCCGGAGCGCGCCTCGCTGAAGCCTGTCTGACGACTTGCTGTTGAGCACCCGCAATCTTTCCCGGGTCTGCCTGAACCAGTGCCGGTCGCTCTGGTCTAGCCTGAGCACGCTGGCGTGCCGTCGGCGCCGGCTGGAACGCTTTCATACACGACGAAAAGAAAGGTGACGACATGTCCGAACATACTTACAAGATCATTGAACTGGTGGGCTCTTCCCCTGACGGCTCGGATGCCGCGATCCGCAATGCGATCGAACGCGCATCGAAGACCGTGAAGAACCTGGACTGGTTCGAAGTGGTGGAAACCCGCGGCCACATCGTCAATGGCGCCATCGCCCATTTTCAGGTGACACTGAAAGCCGGATTCCGGCTGGAGGAATAGCCTGCCTCGCCGTCCCGCCGCGCCAGCATCCTTGCAGGAAAGCGGGGCTGGCAGGCGCAGGATCATGGTGATGGACGGCGTGGCCAATGTGCAGTTGGCCAACGCGGCGGGCGAATTCAGTGGCAAGACCTACAGCAGATTGCAGGGCAGGCAGCCACAGCAGTTGGCGGCAGCCCGTTCATCCGTCACCATGAGCGCAGATGCATGCGCGCTTACAGCCGCGTCTATGTCGAGGCGCACGTCAGGCATGTTCAACACAGGTGCTGTGTACCGGGCCTGATGCGTGGCCAAACTCCTGATCTTGTCCCATCCCTCGCCAGACCGTTCCTGCGCAAGCAGATCCGATATGTTTCGCTGCCCAACGCGCGGTTCGATGCGCTCGTGCATCAACAGCACATCGGGAATTCTGGAAGAGTAACTGTCCGTGCCGCGCAGCAGGCTCTCAGCATTGACTGCCTGCTTGTTCTGCGGCACCGATGTGCGGGAATCCGTTACGGCCGAGAATGTGGTTGCCATTATTTTTCCTTGTCGAAAATTAAAGAAGGTTGCCCGCGAAGCGCTGCGTGCATTGCATGGCGCAGGCACCCGCAGGCAGGCCGTGTGAGTGAGCAGGCTCGCCTTGGCGTTCCATGCGATCGGGCAACCTGCTTGCTCGCGCCGCCGGCATCCCGCGTAGCGAACAGGCCGGGATGCCTGATATTTTTATGAAAGAAATGTCTGTCCCAACCGGCTTGCAGCATCCCTTGCCGGGAGCATTGGATCAAAAGCCGGGCGCCGGACCCAGGCGCTGGACGCCCTGGCCGACGCCGGGATTAACCAGCGCGGCTTGCTCCCTGGCCGCAAGGCCTAGAACAGATTGCAAGGCAGGCAGGGCAAGCAATCGCTGGAAGCTTGCTCACTGGCGGCCGCTGTCGCTTCAGATGCGTGATCGTCCTCGGGTTCGCCCAGGCAAGGCAGGCAAGGACAGCAACTGGCGGGTGGTTTCTCCTTGGCCGCTGCCACCCCGGATGCGAGCCTGGCTTTTATTTCGGCTGAAGATGCGCCAGATACTCCTGCACTCCCCAGGCTACCGGGATCAAATGAGTGCACCAGCAGCTGACTGTGTCTAGGTTGTTTCAACACGCCCTTCTCCAGGTCCACCAGCCTGTCCCTGGACACCTCCAGCACAACGTCATCCCAACTGGTTTTCAGGGGGATGCGCTCCGACATATGTGGCATCGATTGATCCCCTGCCATGCCATTGCCCATGCCTTGTAACCGAGCCATGTTCAGCTTGATGTCCTTGTCTGCCATTTTCAGATTTGGCATCTCATTGCGTGCATACGCCTTGCCTGAGGCAAACGGCATCCCGAAATTCTTATCTCCCATCATTTCTCCTGATCAAATTAAAGACTGCCTCCGCGACGCGCTGCGTCGTGCCCGCATCCGGAGGCAAGCCCCATAGGTAAGCGAGCGCACCCGATCGTTCCGTGCGATCAACGACTTACCTACGCCGACTGCCTTCTACTTCACCGGAATCATCAGATGCTGGTACGGCGTGCCAGGCCACATCACGTAGGGCATCGCGGTATCGGGGTCCGGACTCTTTGGATACATGTCGTAGAACGCCTGCTCCGCGCCGACCACCATCACATGCGGGCCGGTCTTGACCCAGTGCTTGTCGGGTCCCGGGCTGGTGGCATACGGGTCGGTGTTGCTGGCGTCGGTGCCGCCGGACAGCATGTACATGAAGCCGACCTTGCCCGCCGCCGGCGGCTTGTGCGCCATCCATGCGCCGGCCCAGTCGAGGGCGGCGCGGTCCATGCACATCGGGTCGGGGCCCGGCGTGGCCGGGTTGTCCGGCATGCAGGTGTAGCCATTGCTGCCTTCGCGCAGCGTGCGCATGCTGCCATCCTTCTCGGCAACGACGATGTTGGCGCCGGCCCCCACCTTGCGGGGCGCCGCCGACATGGCGCTCTTGATCAGTTGCTGGTCAGTCCGGGCCTTGCCGGCAGGCGCGTCGGCAGCGACTGCCGCCGTGCAGGCCAGCGCCGCTGCCGCCAGCGCAACGGTGTTCATAATGGTGTTCATGATTCGCCTCCTTTGCATGGACTCCCGGCGATGCCGCGACCGGCCTGAAGCACGCCGTCGCGATGCCGGGAGGCAGGCCTGCCGCCAGCATCGCCGGAACGGATCAATCGCCGAAGTAGATGCTGCGCGTGCCGTCGTGCCTGTGCAGCTGTGCCGACTGGATTGCGTCGGCCCGCACATCGCGCCGGGTCTGGATGCCGGCGGCGTAGTGCATGTCCTGGCCGTCATGCATCTTCTGCGGTGTCAGGCCGGCAACGAATGCATCACGCTGATCGGCGCGCACTTCCGCCCGCGTCAGCGAGGAATGGAAGCCGCTGTCCGGCGCGCGGAATTCGGTTTGCTGCGCTTCTATGCCTGCCGCTGCCGTCGCCAGTACGGCGAACAGGACGAGGTGTCTGGTGTTCATGATGGTCTCCAAAGCAGGATGACTTTGGGCTTGGCGGGCGGGAGGAAGTCGGGTCCGTCAGGTCCTGACCGAGCGCAGGCTTGCAAGGCAAGCCTGCCTCATGCGACACAGTGTATACCCGTGGACAGGAAGGCAAATCCCCTCCGGCACGGCAGGCGCCGCGCTTATGACGAAACGATATGCACTTTCCGGCGCAGGTTTAATCCGGCACAAGGCGTATGGCGCAAAGCGGATGACAACCCGCATCGCGGCGCCCAGAGACAGCGACAGCGGGATTGGCAAGGCTGGGCATGCCGCCGGCCGTGCGGCATATTACGAATATGGCTATGGCTTGGACGATGTGTGCGAGCCCGCGGAACGCCCCGTCCGCCGTCACACCTGCATGTTCATGATGTCGTGATACGCCGAAACCAGCTTGTTGCGCACCTGCACCGTGGCCTGGAAGCCGATGCTGGCCTTCTGGCTGGCGATCATCACGTCCGACAGGTTCACGCTGTCGTCGCCCAGTGCAAAGCGCTGCCCCAGGTCCTCGGCCTTGCGCTGGGCGCCATTGACCTGGTCGAGCGAGCCGCGCAGCGCTTCGCCGAAGTCGAGACGTCTGGCTGCACCGGCCTGCTCTGCCTGGCCTGTTTCCAAAGGCGCCGTCACCGGGCCGGCGGCGCGCGCGGCGGCGTTGCGCAGCTGCGCCACCATCGCCTCTATCCTGCTGCTGTCTATTCCGTTGATGCTCATCTCGCGCTCCATGCCGCTATTTCACGCCGCTACCTTAACAGCGCCGTCCCTGGCCAGCCCTCGAATCAGCGGCCGAAATCAGGCTCTTTTCCCCCGATTGATTCTGACGCGCCAGACGACAATCACCCATGAGAAAAAATTGATACAGTGCAATATTCACTGGTCAGCACAAGGCGAATAGATTCATGCGAAAGCACACATGGAAGCGATAGAAGCAAGTCCGGTCGCCCTGCCCCAGCCAGCGGGCGTGATGGGCTTTGTCCAGAGCCCCACCGGCAAGAAGGTGCTGGCCGCCATCGGCGCGGCGGCAGTGCTGGCCGTCATGGCCGGCATCTGGATGTGGAGCCAGAAGACCGAGTACAAGGTCCTGTTTTCCAACTTCACCGACAAGGACGGCGGCGCCATCGTCGCCTCGCTGCAGCAGTTGAACGTGCCCTACAAGTATGCCGACGGCGGCGGCGCCATCCTGGTGCCGGCCGAGCAGGTGCATGACGCGCGGCTGAAGCTGGCGGCGCAGGGCCTGCCCAAGGGCGGCGGCGTCGGCTTCGAGCTGATGGAAAACCAGAAGCTGGGCGTGTCCCAGTTTCATGAGCAGGTCAACTTCCAGCGCGCGCTGGAAGGCGAGATGGCGCGCTCGATCCAGTCGATCGCCGCGGTGCAGGCTGCCCGCGTGCATCTGGCCATGCCCAAGAACACGGTGTTCGTGCGCGAGCAGCAGAAGCCGACCGCTTCCGTGCTGCTGAACCTGCATCCGGGCCGCACGCTGGACGCGCAGCAGGTCAGCGCCATCGTGCATCTGGTGGCTTCCAGCGTGCCCGACCTGCCGGCCAAGAACGTGACCGTGGTCGACCAGGACGGCAACCTGCTGTCCAACAGCGACAAGCCGGCTAATGCCAACACGCTCGATGCCACCCAGCTGAAATACGTGCAGGAACTGCAGCAGGGCATTGCGCGCCGCATCGAGTCCATCATCACGCCCATCGTCGGCGCCAACAATGTGCGGGCCGAGGCGACCGCCGACGTGGACTTCTCGCGCATCGAGCAGGCCGCGGAAACCTACAAGCCCAACGGCACGCCGGACAGCGCATCGATCCGCAGCCAGCAGAGCAGCGAAGCCAGCGGCCCGGCCGGCGCCGGCGCCGGCGGCGTGCCGGGCGCGCTGTCGAACCAGCCGCAGGCCAATGCCACCGCGCCCATCAATGGCCAGCCGGCCCAGCCCGGCCAGCCGGGCGCGGCGCCGGCCCAGGCCGGCAATACCCGGCGCGACAGCACCGTCAACTACGAGGTCGACAAGACCATCCGCTACACGCAGCAGCCCATGGGCGGCCTGCGCCGGCTGTCGGTGGCAGTGGTGCTGAACTACCGTACCGAGACGGGCAAGAACGGCCAGCCCACCACCCGCGCCCTGACCGATGCCGAGAAGGCCCAGATCACCGACCTGATCAAGGAAGCGATGGGCTTCAACAAGGAGCGCGGCGATTCGCTCAACGTGCTCAACAGCCCGTTCGTCACGCCCGAGAAGGAAGTGCCGGTCGAGCCGGTGTACTGGAAGAACCCGGAATATATCGCCATGGCCAAGGAAGGCGGACGCTACCTGCTGATCGGCCTGGCGCTGCTGTTCCTGTACTTCAGGATGCTGCGGCCCCTGCTGCGCACCGTGTCGCCGCCGCCGCCGCCGCGGGCCCTGCCGGACAACAGCGGCGAGCAGGCCGCGCTGGAGAACGGCATGGAAGAGGATGGCGCCGTGGTCGAGTTGAGCGGCGGCGCGCTGCCGGCGCCGAAGCAGCGCAGCTACCAGGAGAACCTGGAAGCGGCCAAGGCGCTGGCGCGGCAGGACCCGCGCATGGTGGCCAATATCGTGAAGAACTGGGTGGATGGCAATGAGTGATGCAGGCATACAGAAAGGCGCGATCCTGATGCTCGCGCTGGGCGAGGATGAAGCCGCCGAAGTGATGAAATACCTGGGCCCGCGCGAGGTGCAAAAGCTGGGCGCGGCAATGTCGTCGATGAAGGCGGTGCAGAACGACGACCTGGAAAAGGTGCTGTCGAACTTCATCGAGAAGACCGAGGAGAACACCTCCATTGGCCTCGACTCGGATGAATACATCCGCACCGTGCTGACCAAGGCGCTGGGCGACGACAAGGCCTCGTCGCTGCTCAACCGCATCCTCGGCCAGCGCGATGCCAGCGGCATCGAGAGCCTGAAGTGGATGGACTCGGAATCGGTGGCGGACCTGATCCGCTTCGAGCATCCGCAGATCATCGCCACCATCCTGGTCCACCTCGAGCGCTATCATGCCTGCGAGGTGCTGGACCGGTTTACCGAGCGGCTGCGCAATGACGTGGTGCTGCGCATCGCCACGCTGGACGGCGTGCAGCCGGCCGCGCTGCGCGAGTTGAATGAAGTGCTGACCAAGCTGTTGTCGGGCAACGAGAGCGTGAAGAAAAAGCCCATGGGAGGCATACGCACCGCGGCCGAGATCCTGAACTTCATGTCGGGCGAGGGCGAGACATCCGTGATGGCCAACCTGCGCACCTATGACGAGACCATGGCGCAGAAGATCATGGACGAGATGTTCGTCTTCGACAACATCATGGAGATCGACGACCGCGGCATCCAGGTGATCCTGCGCGAGGTGCAGTCCGAGTCGCTGATCATTGCGCTGAAGGGCACGTCGGACGAGATGCGGGAAAAGATCTTCAGGAACATGTCGCAGCGTGCCGCCGAGATGATGCGCGAGGACCTGGAATCGAAGGGACCGGTGCGCCTGTCGGAAGTCGAGGCGCAGCAGAAGGAAATCCTGCAGGTGGTGCGCCGCCTGGCCGACGAGGGCCAGATCCAGCTGGGCGCGAAGGGCGAGGATGCGTATGTCTGACGCCTTGCCGAAAGAGCGGCAGACCGCTTACCAGCGCTGGGAGATGGCCTCCTTCGGCGAACCGGAAGCGCCACCGCCGCCGGCCGAGCCGGCGCAGGCCCAGATCGACACCGAAGCCCTGCTGGCCGAGGCGCGCGAGCAGATCGCCGCGGCGCGCGAGCAGGCCAGGCGCGAAGGACTGGCCGAAGGATTGGCCCAGGGTTACCAGACCGGCATGGAACAGGGCCGCGCCCAGGCGCTGGAAGAAAACACCTTGCTGCAGCAACTGAGCCAGGCCTTCGGCGCCGAGATCGCGCATGCCAAGGAACTGGTGGCGCAGGACCTGCTGGACCTGGCGCTGGACCTGGCCAAGGCCATGCTGAAGACTGCGCTGGCCATCCAGCCGGAACGGGTGCTGCCCATCGTCAACGATGCGATCGGCTACCTGCCCACGCTGCAGCAGCCGGCGCTCCTGTTCCTGCATCCGGACGATGCGCTGCTGGTGCGCGAGCGCATGGGCGCCGAACTCGCCAGCGCTGGCTGGCGGGTACTGGATGAAGCGGCGATGGAACGCGGCGGCTGCCGCATCGAGACCGCCAGCAACCAGATCGATGCAGCCGCGTCCAGCCGCTGGCAGCGCATCGCCGCCTCGCTGGGCAAGGACGGGCAATGGCTGGCATGACCCAGGAACTCGGCCAGGCCGGCGAGCGCTGGCGCGCCTATCTGCGCGACTGCCGCGAACTGCTGACCATCGCCGAGCCGCTGCAGGTGTCGGGCCGGGTCACGCGGGTGGCCGGCCTGGTGATGGAAGCGGTGGGCCTGAAGCTGGCGGTCGGCAGCGCCTGCACGATACCGCTGCCCAATGGCACCCGCATCGAAGCCGAGGTGGTGGGCTTCGACAACGACCGCCTGTTCCTGATGCCGCAAAGCGATGTCGATGGCGTGGTGCCGGGGAGCCGTGTCTATCCGGTGGAAGTGGTGCAGTCCCTGCCCCGCCCCGGCGCGGTCAATCACCCGCGCAGGCGGCCGAGCGACCGCACCCGCCACCTGCCGGTCGGCCCGGAATTGCTGGGCCGGGTGGTCGACGGCGCCGGCCGGCCGCTCGACAGCCTCGGCCCGCTCAATGCCAGCCATGCCGCGCCGCTGTCGGTGCGCGCCGCCAACCCGCTGGGCCGCGCGCCGATTTCCGAAGTGCTCGACACCGGCGTGCGCGCCATCAACAGCCTGCTGACCGTCGGACGCGGCCAGCGCATGGGCCTGTTCGCCGGCTCCGGCGTGGGCAAGAGCATGTTGCTGGGCATGATGGCGCGCTATACCAGCGCCGATGTGATCGTGGTCGGCCTGATCGGCGAACGCGGCCGCGAGGTCAAGGAATTCATCGAGCAGATCCTGGGCGAGGAAGGCCTGAAGCGCTCGGTGGTGGTGGCCGCGCCGGCCGACAATCCGCCGCTGATGCGGCTGCAGGCGGCCGCCTACACCACTGCGATCGCCGAGCATTTCCGCGACCAGAACCAGAACGTGCTGCTGATCATGGACTCGCTGACCCGCTATGCAATGGCGCAGCGCGAGATCGCGCTGGCCATCGGCGAGCCGCCGGCGACCAAGGGCTACCCGCCCTCGGTGTTCGCCAAGCTGCCGGCGCTGGTGGAGCGCACCGGCAATGGCCGGGAAGGCGGCGGCTCCATCACCGCCTTCTACACGGTGCTGACCGAAGGCGACGACCAGCAGGACCCGATCGCCGACTCGGCGCGCGCCATCCTCGACGGCCATATCGTGCTGAACCGCACGCTGGCGGAGGCCGGCCACTATCCCGCCATCGACATCGAGCAGTCGATCTCGCGCGTGATGCACAGCATCACCACGCCCGAGCAGCAGGCCCTGGCGCGGCGCCTCAAGCAGCTGACCTCGCGCTACCAGCGCAGCCGCGACCTGATCGCGGTCGGCGCCTACAGCGCCGGCAGCGACCCGATGCTGGACGAAGCCATCGCGCTGCAGCCGCGCATTTCCAGCTTCCTGCAGCAGGGCATCCATGAGCAGTCGACCATGCCCGAGAGTTGCGGCCAACTTTCCGCTTTGTTCGGCTGATGGGCGCAGGCGGTCCGCATCGATAATGGCGCATGGCTGATATTTCCGCACTGACCACACTGATCGAGCTGGCGACCAAGGATGTCGACGAGGCTGCCAAGCGGCTGGGACGCGCGGTGCGCGCGGTCGAGGAGGCGCAGCAGAAGCTGAGCCTGCTCTCCGGCTACCGCGACGACTACGCCAGCCGCTTCCAGGTCACGATGACCACCGGCTTCACGCCCATGGCCTATCGCAATTTCCAGGGCTTCATGGACAAGCTGGACCAGGCCATCATCGGCCAGCAGCAGGTGGTGCGCGACGCCGAATGGCGGGTGGAACAGGAACGCAATGGCTGGCGCGAATCGGAGCGCAAGCGCATTTCCTACGACGCGCTGGGCAGCCGCGCCCAGAAGGCCGAAGACCTGAAGGTCGCCAAGCGGGAACAGAAAGAGACCGATGAACAGGCAGCCCGCAAGCTGCTCTACAAACGCTAACCACGGACGGGCCGCACATGAATATCCCTTCGATCGTCAATACCCTGGCTGGCCTGGGCAGCGGCAGCGCGGCCGCCCCCAAGGCCGGCCAGCAGCAGCCGTCCACCCCGTTCAACCAGCTGCTTTCGCGCGAGGTGGCGCAGCGGCCTCCGTCCCAGGCGAACGCCGCGCCGCCGTCCTCTCCCCGCCCGGCGCCGCAGCAGCAGGCGCGCGCGCCGGAGGCTACGCGGCCGCAAGCGAGCAAGGCTGAACCTGCCCAGCAGAGCGGCCGCACTGAAGCCGCAGAGCAGGCGCCGGCGCAGCCGGGCGCAAGCGCGCCAGCAACTGCGCAAACCAGCGAAGCGGCGCCAGCCGAGGAGTCGGCCGCCGAGGACAATGCAGCCAGCCTGGCCGACATTCCCGGCGCACCGCAGGCGGCGCTGATGATGCAGCTCATGGCCAGCGCCGCCGCAGCCGCCAGCACCACCCCGGCGCAGGAAGCCGGCGCCGCGGCGGAACCCGCGGCGGCAGCCATTGTTGGCAAGGGCGGCAAGGATGCCGGCGCACAGGGTCCGCTGGACCTGCGCGCGCAGGCAGGCAAGATGCAGGAAGGCGACACCGCGCTGGCCGGCAAGGGCGAAGGCCAGGCCGCGCCCGACCTGCATGCCGCCTTCGGCAAGGCGATGGCCGTGGCCGACCCCGCCGGCCAGCGCCTGGCGGCCATCCAGGCCGCCACGCAGGCCGATGCCGCCGCCCCCGCGACCGCGCTGGCCACGCTGCAGGCCGCCAGCCAGGCCGTGCATGCGCCGACGGCGCATGCCGACAAGCTTACGCCAGCGGTCGGCACCCCGGCCTGGGACCAGGCCCTGGGCCAGAAGATCGTCTGGATGGCGCAGGGTGGCGAGCAAAGCGCCTCGCTGACGATGAATCCGCCCGACCTCGGACCGATGCAGGTTGTGCTCAGCGTCAGCAACAACCAGGCAACGGTGGACTTCATGGCGGCGCAGCCCGAGGTAAGGCAGGCGCTGGAAGCCGCGCTGCCGCGACTGCGCGACATGATGAACGAATCCGGCATCCAGCTCGGCCAGGCCAATGTCAGCGCCGGCGGCCAGCAGCAGTTTGCCGGCTTCGAAGGCGGCAACAGATCAGGTGGCCGCGGTGCCGCCGACCATGTTGGCGCCGAAGCGCCGCAGCTGCACCAGGGCGTGGTGAGAATCGCGCGCGACGGCGCGGTCGACACCTTCGCTTGACGGCATCGCCGGGCCGCAGGCTGGCCACGCAAGCCTGCGGCAGCGCTTCCGGCCTGGCTGGCAAGGGCGGGACCAGAGCAAACAGGCCCCGGAAGAAAGCGCGGCACGGCATCCCGACGCAGGGCCGAGGCGATCTGGCCGGTTTCGACAAGCCGGTCAGGCTGCAAGTGCCCTAGAATGCCGCCTTGTCCACTGCCGCCCATGCCGCCCATGCCTGATACCCGTTCTCTTCCGCTTCCCCGCCGCCGCCTGCTGCTGCGTGCCGCCGCCCTGCCGCTTCTTGCCGGTTGCCAGGGCATGGCGCCGACGCCGCGCGACACGGCGGCGCTGGCGCGGCTGCAGGCACTGGAACACACCTTCGATGGCCGGCTCGGCCTGTGCGCCATCGATACCGGCAGCGGCAGGTCGCTTGCCTGGCGCGCCGCGGAGCGCTTCCCCTTGTGCAGCACGTTCAAGGCAGTGCTTGCCGCTGCCGTGCTGGCGCAAAGCAGCCGCAGCCCGGACCTGCTGCAGCGGCGCATCCGCTATACGCGGCAGGACCTGGTCACCTACTCTCCCGTGACCCAGGCCCATATCGGCGACGGCATGACGGTCAAGGAACTGTGCGCGGCCGCCGTCCAGCATAGCGACAATACCGCCGGCAACCTGCTGCTGCAGCTGGTCGGCGGCCCTGCCGGGCTCACCGCCTATGCCCGCTCGCTGGGTGACACGGCCTTCCGCCTGGACCGCTGGGAAACCGCGCTGAACTCGGCGCTGCCGGGGGACGAGCGCGACACCACCACGCCGGCAGCGATGAGCGCCACCCTGAAGCGGCTGGTGCTGGATGACGCACTGGCCGGGCCGCAGCGGGCGCAGCTGCAGGACTGGCTGGCGGGAAACACCACTGGCGACGCCCGCATCCGGGCCGGCATGCCGGCCGGCTGGCGCGTCGGCGACAAGACCGGCACCGGCGACTACGGCACCACCAACGACATTGCCGTGCTGTGGCCGCCGCAACGCGCACCCGTCATGCTGGCAATCTATCTGACCGGCACGGCGCCCGATGCCAAACCGCGCAACGAGATCGTGGCGCAGGCAGCGCGGGTGGTGGCCGACTGGCTGGCCTGAACGCTGCCGGCAAGCCGGCTATGCCTCCGGCTCGTGCACATCGGAAGGACGCACCGGCTCCTTCGCGATCTTCTCGTTGGCGGTCTGCCTGTCCTCGGCGTCGGCGGTCAGGCCTTCCTGCCGGGCGCCGGCGGCGGCATCATGCACCAGTTCCACCAGCACAGGGAAATGATCGGAGCCGACATTCGGCAGCCGCCGCATGAACGACAGCGTGAAATGACGGCTGTGGAACAGATGGTCCAGCGGCCAGCGGATGAACCAGTGGCCCGCATGGAAGGTATTGAACATGCCGCGCCCGACCCGCGGATCGAGCAGGCCGCTGATCTTGCGGAACAGCCGGGTGGTGGCCGACCAGCCGACATCGTTCAGGTCGCCGGCGACGATCACCGGGCCGGGCACCTTTACCACGCTTTTTGCCACCACCAGCAGCTCGGCATCGCGCTCGGTCGATTCGTCGTTCTCGGTCGGGCTGGGCGGCGCAGGATGCAGGAAGTGCATGCGCACCGGCTGGCCCGAACGCAGGATCGCCATCGCGTGCATCGATGGCACGTCCGGCTGCACCAGGAACTGGGTCTCTGCATCCTCCAACGGCAGTCGTGAATAGACATGCATGCCGTAGGTATTGTCCAGCGCACATTTGATGGTATGCGGATAGTCGCTTTCCAGCACATCGAGCCGGCTTTGCCACCAGGCATCGGTTTCCAGCGTGACCAGGATGTCGGGCTGATGCCGGCGCACCAGCCCGATCAGCGCGTCGGCATTGCGGTTGGTCATCAGCACGTTGGACGACAGTATGCGCAACCGGTCCTTGTCGGCAGGCGCCGGCGTCAGTCTGACTTCATTGGGATAGGGCCGCAGGTAAGGCAGGATCCACCAGGCCTGGTAGATCAGGCAGGCGACTGTCGCCACCGGCATCAGCTGCTCTGGGAATTCGCTCAGGTCGAGAAAAGTCAGTTGCGCGACGAGCAACAGGAGGCCGGCTGCGAAGATCTGCAGGCGGGGAAAGTCGAGGCCGCGTATCCACCAGCGCGAGGAACGCGACAGTGGCGCCACGGTCATCAGGACAGTGATGGCGGTGAAACCGGCAATGACGAGTTCGGACATGCGTCATTGTAGGAAAAACTGTCAGACCGACAATGACGACAGACAAGAACAATGGCAAAGCACGATCAGAATGATGACCCAGGTTGCGACACCCCCCGGGATGCTGGCACATGCCCGGTCGGGTTTCATCCTCGTCAGAACGACAAGGCTTTCAGACGGCGTGGAAGCTGGCCGCCTGACGCCGAAGCTGGTCAGGCAGCCAGCCTTTGCGGCGCGTATTGCATGGCAATACGGGTAATCGATTGCTGCGCCTGCTCGATCTTTTGCACTGCGGCATCGCACAGGCGCTGGAACTCGCCCCTGGTCAGAGTGCGGCTGCGCAGGGCGGTTTCGACCTTCTCAACCATGTCGCGGCGCATCAGGCGCAGGGCGCTGCGATGTTTTTCCGCTTCCGCCAGGATCTGCTCATACAGCGCCGAAGGGGCTGCGGCGCCCTGGGCGAGCTGTCTTGCCACGTAGGCAAAAGAGCGGACGGTCAGATCGGCGTCGAATCGGTTTTGGGTCGTCATGAAGAAAATCTCCGTACGGATTGTTGATTTAGGACACATAACGGCCGACCCCTCGTTTTGGAAGACAAGATAACAATTATTTACATTTGCATTTGTTTCCGAAACATTTCCCCACGGTTTTACCCTGTCGCGCACCCTGGTTTCCGTACGGGAAAATGAATGCTTTCTCTATAATCGGGTTTCCCAATTGCGAAGGAATTGCCATGGCAGGCCGAAGACTGCGGGTCGGACAAGCGATCACGCCGGAGGAGTTCGAGGAACTGGGAGAGGAAGAACTGGCGCGGCTGGTGCCGCGGCAGTACCGGGACTACTTCCCGGGCAAGGAAGCCTGCGCCGACGGCTTTTTTTATTTGCACGACGGCACGGCCTGGAGTTTTTACAAGGGGGGATTTCTGGACGACTAGGCTGGCGAGCTTGGCCCGATTGGTTCGGAAAGACGAGAAAAGCGGGAAGATTGAAGCAAGCCCGTAGCCTGGCTGGAGCGCAGCGCAACCCGGGCCATTCATCGCTGAAGCCAGCGACTGTGCCAGCCAAATGGGGAAGGCAGGGTCCGGGAGGTGGCCGGGGAAGCGCGGGATGTGTGTCTTGTGCGACCGGTGCAACCCCGGGTTGCGCTGCGCTCCACCCAGGCTACGGCTTCTTAATCGACCAAAGGTGCAATGCCACTGCGGAGTGTGGGTCGCTCCGCCTCTAGACCTTCATCCCCGGCAAATTCAGCGACGCCGTATTGCCCCCGTCCACCGGCAATGCCTGCCCCGTTACATAGCTCGCATCGTCGCTGGCCAGGAAAGCGATCACCGCGGCCACTTCCTGCGGACGGCCGTAGCGCCGCAGTTCGCAGCGGGAGCCGAGCTTGTCTTCCTTGTCGGCGGCGCGGGCGCGCTCGAAGACCGGGGCGGTCATGCCGGTTTCGATCAGGCCGGGGCAGACTGCATTGACCCGCACTGCATACTGGCCCAGGTCGCAGGCCGAGGTCATGGTCAGGTTGATCACGGCTGCCTTCGAAGCGCTGTAGGCATTGCCGCCGGCGCCCGAGCGCACGCCCGCCACCGAGGCGGTGTTGACGATCGCGCCGCCCTTCTGGTCGCGCATGATGCGCGACGCATACTTGGTGAAGTTGACCGCGCCCATCACATTGACCTGCAGGATGCGCTGCCAGACTTCGGTGTCGGTCTCGCTGATGGGCGAGTAGTCGCCGCCGGCGATGCCGGCGTTGTTGCACAGCACGTCGATATGGCCATAACGGGCGTGCACGTCGGCGACGAAGCGCTCCACCTCCGCCTCGCTGCCGATATCGAATGCGCGCCACAGCACGCGCTGCGGGTCCGGCATCGTCGCCGCCAGGGTGGCCAGCGCTTCCTCGTTGCGGTCCACCAGCGCCAGCGCGGCGCCCTCCTCGTACAGCCGCTGCGCGGTGGCGCGTCCGATGCCGCTGGCCGCGCCGGTGACGATGGCTACCTTGTCCTTGAATCGCATGCGTGTCTCCTCCTCGTTTGCATTGTGTGCATAAAGTGCAAAGTGCTAGCCGGCGGCCTTTGCAGCTGCCATGGCCTGTTCCTGCATCTCGCGCCACATCACCTTGCCCGAGCCGGACTTGGGCAAGGCGTCGCGGAACTCGATGATGCGCGGGCTCTTGTAGGCCGCCATGTTCTCGTGCGCCCAGTCGATGATGTCCTGCTCGCTGACCTTGCCGCGATATGCTTCCTTGAGCACCACCACCGCCTTGACCGTCTCGCCGCGCTTCTCGTCGGGCGCGGCGATGATGCAGGCTTCCTGGATGGCCGGATGGTGGTACATCAGCGCCTCCACCTCGGCTGGCCAGACCTTGAAGCCGGATGCGTTGATCATGCGCTTCAGGCGGTCGACCATGAAGAAGTAGCCGTCCTCGTCGATCATGCCGATGTCGCCGGTGCGCAGGAAGCGCTTGCCGTCGCGCTCGATGAAGGCGTCCTGGGTCGCGCCGGGATTGTTCCAGTAGCCCTGCATCACCTGCGGCCCGCTGACGATGATCTCGCCCGACTCGCCCTGCGCCACTTCGAGCAGCGTGTGGGCGTCGATCACCCGCGAGTCGACGTCGTACAGCGGCATGCCCAGGCATTGCTTCTTGGGCCGCTGCATCGGGTTCAGATGGGTGGCGGCCATGGTCTCCGACATGCCATAGCCTTCCACGTACGGGATGCCCAGCATGTCGTTGAGCTTTTGCGCAATCGCTTCCGGCATCGCCGCGCCGCCGCCGCTGATGCGATTGATCGACGACAGGTCGTACTCGCCGATGCCGGGATGCGACAGCAGGTCCACCACCATCGCCGAGATCAGCTGCACGCCGTTGACCCGGTAGCGCTGTATCAGGCGCGCGGCCACGTCGCGGTCCCAGCGCGGCAGCATCACCAGCGTGGCGCCGGCATACAGCGGCGTGTTCATGCTGCCCTGCATGCCGGTCACATGGAAGAACGGCAGCACCGACAGCAGCACCGAATCGGGCAAGGTGCCGACCCAGGTCATGCCGGCCACCGCGTTGTACATCACGCTGCGATGGGTATGCATGCAGCCCTTGGGATGGCCGGTGGTGCCCGAGGTATAGGGCATCACCGCCAGGTCGTCCGGGCCGGCCGTCATCGGGCCGGGCTGCAGGTCGCGCGCCAGCATGTCGCTCCAGGCGGTCAGGCCGGCGCCCGCCACCGGCTCGCGCGGCGCGGTGATGAATGCCGGCGCCGGATAGTCATGCCCGGTGCGGATGTAGTCCGAATAGGCCGCCACCACGACGTGCTCCAGGCCCTCGTCCAGCAGCGGCGCGATGTTGGCCAGCAGGTCCTGCGGCGCGAAGGCCACCTTGGCGCCGGTGTCGCTGACGTAATGCCGCAGTTCCTCGGTCATGTTCATCGGGTTGACCGGCACCACCACCGCATCGGCGCGCAGGATGCCGTAATAGGCCAGCACGAACTGCGGGCTGTTCTGCATGTACAGCAGCACCCGGTCCCCCTTCTTCACGCCGCATTCCTGCTGCAGGAAGCCGGCGATGCGCTCGGCTTCCTGCCTGAACTGCAGGAAGGTCACCGGCGTGTCGTAGTACACCAGGAAAGGCTTGTCCGGGTAACGCGCCGCCGAGACCTCGGCGTTGAAGAACAGATTGGTCCGCGGCAGCGTCAGGTGCCGCGGCTGATTCTTGGGCCAGAAGGCCAGGTGACGGTCCGACATGGATACGGCTTCCTCTAAAACGTACTGCGATCAGCGTTCTTTGTAGCGCGCCAGTTCCAGCTTGGCGATGGCGTTGCGGTGCACTTCGTCCGGGCCGTCGGCCAGGCGCAGGGTGCGCGAGCTGGCATAGGCGCGGGCCAGGCCGAAGTCCTCGCTGACGCCGCCGCCGCCATGGGCCTGGATCGCCCAGTCGATCACCTGGCAGGCCATGTTGGGCGCGGCCACCTTGATCATCGCGATCTCCTTGGCGGCGGCCTTGTTGCCCACGGTGTCCATCATGTAGGCGGCGTTGAGCACCAGGAAGCGGGCCTGGTCGATCAGGATGCGCGAGTTGGCGATGCGCTCGCGGGTCACGCCCTGGTCCGCCACCGGGCGGCCGAAGGCCACCCGCTTCAGCGAGCGGCGGCACATCTTCTCCAGCGCGCGCTCGGCGCGGCCGATCAGGCGCATGCAGTGATGGATGCGGCCCGGCCCGAGGCGGCCCTGGGCGATCTCGAAGCCGCGGCCCTCGCCCAGCAGGATGTTGGAAGCAGGCACCCGCACATTCTCGAAGCGCACCTCGGCATGGCCGTGCGGCGCATCGTCATAGCCAAACACCGGCAGGTGGCGCAGCACGGTCACGCCCGGCGCATCCATCGGCACCAGGATCATCGACTGCTGCTTGTGCCGGTTCGGATTGTCGGGGTCGGTCTTGCCCATGAAGATCAGGATCTTGCAGCGCGGGTCGTTGGCGCCGGAAGTCCACCATTTCTGGCCGTTGATCACGTATTCGTCGCCATCGCGTTCGATGCGGGCCTCGATGTTGGTCGCGTCCGACGAAGCCACGTCAGGCTCGGTCATCGCGAAGGCGGAACGGATCTCGCCAGCCAGCAGCGGCTTCATCCACTGGTCCTGCTGTTCTTTCGTGCCGTAGCGCGCCAGGGTCTCCATGTTGCCGGTGTCGGGTGCGGAGCAGTTGAAGGCTTCCGGCCCGATATGGGAGCGGCCCATGATCTCGCACAGCGGCGCATATTCCAGGTTGGTGAGGCCAGCGCCCATATCGGACTCGGGCAGGAACAGGTTCCACAAGCCGGCGGCGCGCGCCTTTTCCTTCAGCGCCTCCACGGTCTTGGTCGGCACCCACGGATTGCCGTTCTTGCGGGCGGCGTCCATCTCGGCCTCGAAGGCTTCCTCGGCCGGGTACACATGCTCGTCCATGAATGCGGTGACCCGCTTCTGCAGGTCGATGACCTTGTCGGAATAGCTGAATTGCATCGTTGTCTCCTGTTGTCTCGATTAACTTGCGCGTTGCTGATTGCGTTCCACCAGTTGCCAGGCCAGCTCGGCCAGAGGGCGGGCGCGCTTGCCGGCCACCATCGCCTCGGCGCTGGAGGCGTTGCCCTGCAGCGCCCGCGCCATGATGCCCTGCAGGATGCCGGTCAGGCGGAACATGTTGAACACCATGTAGTACTCCCAGTCGCTCCTGGAAATGTCGGCGCGGCCGGTGCGGCGGCAGTAGGCTTCCAGGTATTGCTCCTCCGTCGGGATGCCCAGCGCCGGCAGGTCCAGCCCGGCCATGCCGCGCGACGGGCCCGGCGGCATGCGCCAGGTCATGCAGTGGTAGGCGAAGTCGGCCAGCGGATGGCCCAGCGTCGATAGTTCCCAGTCCAGCACCGCCAGGATCTTCGGCTCGGTCGGATGGAAGATCACATTGTCGATGCGGTAGTCGCCATGCACGATGCGGGTCTCGTCGCCGGCCGGGATGTTGGCCGGCAGCCAGGCGATCAGGTTTTCCACCGCCTCGATCCTTTCCGTCTCGGAAGCGCGATATTGCTTGGTCCAGCGGGCCACCTGGCGTTCCAGATAGTTGCCCGGCTTGCCATAGCCTTCCAGGCCGACAGCCTGGTAGTCCACGCTGTGCAGCGCGGCGATCACCCGGTTCATCTCGTCGAACAGCGCGGCCCGCTCGGCCGGCGTATGGTCGGGCAGCGCAGAATTCCACAGAATGCGGCCCTGCACGTAATCCATGATGTAGAAGGCGGTGCCGATGATGCTTTCATCCTCGCACAGCGCATAAGCCTTGGCGACCGGCACATCGGTATCGGCCAGCGCGCTGATGACCCGGTATTCGCGGTCCACCGCATGGGCCGAGGGCAGCAGCGTGCCGGGCGGCTTGCGCCGCAGTACGTATTTCCTGCCGCCGGCGGAAAGCAGAAAGGTGGGGTTGGACTGGCCACCCTTGAACTGCTCCACCTGCAGCTCGCCGCTGTAGCCCTCGACATGGCCGCGCATGAAGGCGGCCAGTTTGGCGGTGTCGAAGGCATGCTGCGGCGCTACCGGCCGGGTGCCTGTAAAGCGGTCTTGCGGATCTGAACTCATGGAATGCAACGACGCGCGCGCCGTCCCTTTGAAGCGTTGAATGGAATCGGAAAACTAGACGGCGCTGACGCCGCCATCCACCGCCAGCGCCTGGCCGGTGATGTGGCGCGAGGCCTCGCTGGCAAGGAAGACCACCGAGCCCTTCAGGTCCTCGTCGCCGCCGATGCGGTGCAGCGGCGCCCGGGCGATGATGCCCTCTCCCACCTTTTCCAGCAGGCCGGCCGACATCTTCGATGGAAAGAAGCCGGGGCAGATCGCATTGACGTTAATGTTGTACTTGCCCCATTCGGACGCCAGCGCGCGGGTCATGTTCACCGCCGCGGCCTTGGAAGTGTGATAGGCCACCGTGGTGACGTTGGTGGCGCTGCCGCGCAGGCCGGCGACCGAGGCGATGTTGATGATCTTGCCCGACTGCCGCGGGATCATGCAGCGCCGCGCGACTTCGCGGGCGACGAAGAACAGCGCATCCACGTTCAGGTTCATCACCTTGTGCCAGGCATGGTCTGGATAGTCCTCGGCGGGCGCATTCCAGGTGGCGCCGGCATTGTTGACCAGGATGTCGATGGCGCCGTAGCGCTGCACCACCTGCTCCACCATGGCCGGAATGCCGGCGGTGTCGGACAGGTCGCTGGCAATGGTCAGCACTTCGGCGCCCTGCGCTTCGAGGTGCCGTTTGGCTTCCTGCAGCTCGTCGTCCTTGCGCGCCGTGATGGCAAGACGGCAGCCCATCTCGGCCAGCGCTTCGGCCATCTGCAAGCCCAGGCCGCGGGAGCCGCCGGTAATCAGGGCGACCTTGCCATCCAGGCTGAATAACTGTTTCACGCTCATCTTCTCGTCTCCTCGAACTTCATGCTCGTGGCCGCGCGGCAGATCATGCTCACCGACGCGCCGGATTTGTTCTGCATAGCAAAACACCGTTTCATTATCGGCCAATGTTATCAGCCGAACGAAGCCAAGTAAAGTCGAGAAAAAATTAACTTTTTATCCAGAATGTAAACATTATCAGACAGAATGCTTAATAATCGCACGCAGTTTTGGCTGGTATGCAGTAGAGTAGCGGCGGCCCAGTTGTCGAGGGTCAAGACTGCCTGCCGATCGAATCACCAGCCGCCGCATGTTTCCTTCCAGCAAACTGTTCACTGCCCCGCATGCGCCGGCGCTGCCGCCGCGGCCGCGGCTTTGCATTGCCGCCATCGCGCTCTTGGCGGTCATGGTGCTCTGCACCGCGCTGGCGCTGACGGCGAGCTATCACGACACGCTGCGGCAGGAAGCGAACAACCTGCGCAACCTGGCCACGGCCTTTTCGGCGCAGACCGCAAGTGCCGCCTATGCGCTGGACCGGCTGCTGGACAATGCACGCGAGGACTACCTGGAAAGCACCGCGCCCCGCGACAGCAAGCGCCCGGCAATGCGCCGGCCGCCGCTGCCGCGCGATGTGCTGGGCATCTCGCTGCTGGACCGGGACGGCCATCTGCTGACAGGCAGCCCGCTGCCGCCGGACATGCCGGCGAACGCGGTTCCCGGCCCGGACGATACCCTCGCAATTACCATCAGCGCCATCGATGCCGCCAGCGGACGCGGCATCCTGACCCTGGGCCGCCCGCTGCTCGACGACGGTGGCCGACGCATCGGCGCCATGGTGGCGCGCATCGACTCGGCCTATTTCGTCAATCTCTATGCGCAAGTGGCCCTGGACAGCGGCGGCTCGATCACGCTGATGCACGGCGATGGCACCATGCTGGCGCGCGGGCCGGCGGCGGCGGGCGCGGTCGGCCGCTCGTTCGCCGCCACGCCGCTGTTCCAGACACAGTTGCCGGCGTCCGCCGCCGGCACCTTCGAAGCCACCAGCCCGACCCACGGCGTGCGCCGCATCTACGGCTACAGCAAGGTGCGCAATTATCCGCTGGTGACGATCGCCGGCATGGACAAGGAGGACGCGCTGGCGTTCTGGCACGAGCGGGTGGCGATTGCCGTGGGCCTGCTAGGCCTGGCCACCCTTTCGCTTTCCGTCATGGCCTGGCGCATCTCGCGCGATGCGGCGCGCCGTTCCGCGCTGATCGAGAAGCTGGGCGCCAGCGAGGCGAGGCTGGCCAGGAGCGCCGATTACCTGGGCAGCATCCTCGGCGCCATCGCCAGCCCGGTGTATGTGCTCGACAGCCAGCGCCGCTTCGTGCTGGTCAACGATGCCTATTGCCGTTTCGCCGGCAAGCGGCGCGAGGAACTGCTGGGCCGGCTGGAACAGGAAACGCCGGATGCGCATGGCGCCGGCGAGCGCGAACAGACCTATGCCCAGGTGCTGGCCGGCGCCGGCGACATGGTCGACGAAACCGAGGTCGTGGACAGCGCCGGGGAACTGCGCACCTTCATCAGCACCACGTCGCGCCTGATCAGCGACACCGGCGAAGCCCAGATCGTCTGCGTGCGCACCGACATCTCCGAACGCAAGATGGCCGAAGTGCGGCTGGCCTACCTGGCCGACTTCGACCTGCTGACCGAACTGCCCAATCAGGCGCGCTTCCTGCGCACTCTGGACGCTGAAATCCATGCCGCTGCCGCCAGCGGCGAATGCGTGGGCGTATTGGCGCTGTCGCTGGAACGGCTGCAGGAAATCATCGACCTGATGGGCCATGCGGCCGGCGATACCCTGCTCAGGCAGGTGGCGCAACTGCTGCGCCAGGCCGCACCGGATGCCTCGCTGGCGCGGACCATGAGCAACCAGTTCGCGCTTTCGATCCGCTGCGACGACGGACGCGGCAGCCTGGCCGCCTTCGCCGCCAGGCTGCATGGCGCGCTGTCGGACGCGATGCCGGTCGGCCAGCGCGACTTCTATCTCGGCCCCGCGATCGGCATCGCTTCCTCCTCCGACGACGGCAGCGCGGCCGAGGAGCTGCTGCGCCGCGCCGACGTGGCGCGCCACCGCGCCGCCGGCGAGGGGCAGGATGCCGTCCAGTTCTTCTCCGAAAGCAGCCACCTGGTGCTGGACGAGCGGCTTGCGATGGAAAGCCAGCTGCGCCAGGCACTGCAGCGCGGCGAACTGCGGCTGGTCTACCAGCCCAAGGTCGACATCCCGAGCGGCCGCGTCACCGGCTTCGAAGCCCTGCTGCGCTGGACCAGCCCGGTGCTGGGCGACGTGCCGCCGACGCGCTTCATTCCGATCGCCGAGGCCAGCGGCGCTATCGTCAGCATCGGCGCCTGGGTGGTGGAGGAAGCATGCCGCCAGATGCGCGCCTGGCAGGACAGCCTGGGACAACAGGTAAAGGTGGCGGTGAACCTGTCGCCGCGGCAGTTTCACCGCGACGCACTGGTCCCGATGCTGCGCCAGTGCCTCGCCGCCAGCAGCATCGCGCCCGGCAGCCTGGAGCTGGAGATCACCGAAAGCACGGTGATGGCCAGCCATGAGGATATCGACGTGCTGCTGCATGACATCCGCTCGCTGGGCGTGGATATCGCCATCGACGACTTCGGCACCGGCTATTCCAGCCTCGCCTACCTGAAACGCCTCCCGGCCCAGTGCCTGAAAATCGACCGCGCCTTCATCCGCGACCTCGGCCACGACGAAGACAGCCTGGCCATCGTGCGCACCATCGTCAGCCTGTGCCACGGACTGAAGATGACAGTGGTGGCCGAAGGGGTGGAAACGCCGCGGCAACTCGAACTGTTGCGCGAACTCGGCTGTCATGCCTATCAGGGTTACCTGTTCAGCCGCCCGCTTGAAGCCGAGGCGGTGCCCCTGCTGCTGCGCGCCCGGAACGCCGCCGCCGCACCGGCCGGAAGTCCAGCGCCGGAAGCCGGCGCAATCAACGGCTGACACGCCGAATGCGGTAGCATGTCAACCGTTTGATGCACGCAGGCCATTTACGATTTGCAAGGCCGCTCCCTGCATTGCCCTTCCCGAGGACTGCGCTTGGACTTGCTCCTTTTTCATTTTGCCGAGATCACCCGCTGCCGCGAGCACGAGCCGCTGGATATCGCGCTGGCTTCTGCCCTGCATCAGCTTACCGGCGCGCTGTCGGTGGCCACGCTGACCGTGATCCAGTCGGCGGATGACTTCTTCCTGCAGGCCAGGGTGACGATGCACGACGATGGCCGCGTCCGCTGCGAGTTCGAAGCACCGGCCGACCCGGAAAAATCGGTGCGCGTGATTCCCTGCGATGCCGCGCTGGCCGATGCCATCCGGCGCAAGGCGGTCGAACTGGAACAGACGGATGGCAACGGCCATTGCCTGCTCTGGCTGCCGGTCTGCCTGGGCGACCGGGTCTGCTGCTGCGTCAGGCTGGAATACGCCGCTCCCTGCGACGCCGACACCAGGGCGCTGATCAGGGGCATCGTCCAGGTCTATGCCAACCACAAGAACCTGATCGACTACAGCGAGCGCGACGCCCTGACCGGGCTGCTCAACCGCCGCACCTTCGATACCCGCTTCGCCCGCATGACCGCGCAGGGCGGCCATGCCCGCCAGCCGCAGCTGCCCGGCCGCGCCGAGCGGCGGCACAGCGCGCAGGCCAGGGAGAACTGGCTGGCGGTGGTCGACATCGACCACTTCAAGAACATCAATGACCGCTTCGGCCACGTGTACGGCGACGAGGTGCTGATCCTGGTGGCCAATATGCTCAAGGCCTCCTTCCGCTCCAACGAGCGCATCTTCCGCTTTGGCGGCGAGGAGTTCGTGGTGCTGCTGCGCGCGGTCACGCTGAAGAATGCGTCGCTGGCCTTCGAGCGGTTTCGCAAGGCCGTGGAGGAGCATGATTTTCCGCAGGTGGGCCGGGTCACCGTCAGCGTGGGCTATGCCAGCATCAGCAGCGACGCGCCGGTGGTGATCCTGGGCCATGCCGACCAGGCGCTCTATTATGCGAAACAGCATGGCCGCAACCAGATCCAGCTGTACGACCAGCTGGTGGCCGCGCGGCTGCTGCAGGTGCAGTCGCCGAGCGGCAGCGTGGAGATTTTCTAGACCGGCGCGCTCAGGTGCTCGTACAGGATCAGCGAGCCGATGCCGATCAGGATGATGCCGCCGATGATCTCGGCGCGCTTGCCGGCGATGCGGCCCAGCACGCGTCCAAGCATCACGCCCAGCGTCACCATCACGAAGGTGGAGAAACCGATCGCGGCGGCAGTGACGGCAATGTCGGCATTCATGATGGCCAGGCCCACGCCCACCACCATGGCGTCGATGCTGGTGGCCACGCCGGTGATGGCCAGCAGCCAGAAGGAATGACGGCCCGGCTTTTCCGCTTCCGCCTCTTCCTCGTCGCCCGACCAGCCTTCCCGTATCATGCGCAGCCCCAGGCCGCCCAGCAGCACGAAGGCGATCCAGTGGTCGAAGGCGGACACATAGGGCGCCGCCACCTGGCCCAGCAGCCAGCCGACCACCGGGGTCAGGCCTTCGATGACGCCGAAGATCAGGCCGGTACGGAGAGCTTCGCGCAGATGGGGACGATGCAGTGCGGCGCCCTTGCCGACCGCGGCGGCGAAGGCATCGGTGGACATGGCAAGGGCAAGCAGGAAGGTAGCGGCAAAATTCATCTGGATATTCCGGGTCGGGCACGAAAAAAGGCACGCGGCGCGGCCCGACCTGGGCGCGCCGTCATGCCATTAGTCTCGCCAACCTGATTAGGCTGCCGGCGCCACGGGATGGAACATCGCCGAGTATGTTGACGCGGGCGCTTCCGGGGGACGGAAGCAGGCTACTCCCCAAAGGACGCGGGAATATAACATGATCGGCGCAATTGTTTAAGCGGCGATGGCGAAAGGGTCGGGTTTGATGCGCGTGCCCTTGCCGGTTCGTTTGCAATTGCGTCGAGTGTGCCGCAGCAGTCTTGTCCGGGACGCGAAAGGTGCGGCGTCTGTCTGCGCATCGGCCTGCGGCGCCTGGCAAGCTACGGGCGGCACTGGTTCCCCTGGCGTTGCGCACAATACAGCCGGCGCCTGCGAAGCATCGCCTTGATCGACCGCTTGGCGGAATGCCCCGGCGGGGTATTCCGCCCTACTGCGGGCTGCGTTGCTTTGCAATCTCGTTGGATGTGCCGGGACTACCGTGTCCAATGCGGGGAAGCTGCAGCGACTGTCGTCGGGTGGAATACCCCGCAGGGGCATTCCACCGAAGCGCCTCCGCCGCAAGACTGCCCGTCAGCCTATCGACCGCAAACCCCCAGCAGCCACAGCGGAATCAGCGTCCAGCCCATGCCCATCACGGCCAGGCCGGCGCCGCACAGCGCCGCCAGGTCGCGCAGCCGCCCCGGCGCCGGGCCGTTGATGCGGCGCCAGGGCCGCACCGCCATCGCCACCGCGGCGGCCAGCGCCAGCGCGGTGGCCGCCAGCAGCACCGCCTTCAACATCGTCCCGCCGATGCCAGCCGCGCAGCCGATCGCGATGAAGGCATAGCACAGGAAGAAATGCGCGCCCCAGACCAGCAGCGGCGCACTGGCACGCAACAGGATGGGCATCAGGTGGTCGTCGCCGCGCATGGTCATCAGCCCATCATGCGCGGCAGCACATTGACCGCTGCCGCAAACACAAGACCCTGCAGCGTCGTGTAATGCCAGATCAAGGCGCTGTTGTCCATGGTGGCCCGGCTGGCCGCGCCCAGGCGGCCGCTCCAGGAACGGGCCAGCAGGTAAGGCGCGATCAGCAGCAGCACCAGCACATGCAGGCCCTGGTAGCTCAGCATTGCAGCCACCGTCGCGCTCCATGCCTGCGAGGACGGCGCCAGGCCCGCCTGCAGCTGGCCATGCCATTCGGCGGCGAAGGCGGCGGTGGCGCAGACGGCTGCCGCCGCCACCGCAATCCGCAACCCGCGCTGCGAGGATTGCGCCGTCAATGCCCGCCGCGCCCATGCGATCAGCAGCGAACCCGCCGCCAGCAGGCCGCTGGACAGCAGCGGCCAGAGCGGCTGGGCCAAGGCGGCGCCCGGCGGCGGACAGGTGTCCAGGCGCATAGAAAGATGGATGAAGGCAAACAGGAAGGAAGCGAACACGATGGCGTCGACCACCAGCATGATCAGCGTGGCCCACCATGACTGCGACGCCGCGCCGGTCGCATTGACCGGCAGCCAGAGCCCATCCGACACCCTGGCCGTGGCTTGCGGCGGCGGCTGGTCGGACTGCCACAGCCACGCCACAATGCCGGCGATGGCGGCCAGGCCGCACAGCCATGCGGCCACATGCAGCTTCATCGTCAGCAGCAGGAAAAAGCCGGCCGTGCCGGCAGCGGCGACCAGCGGCCACCAGCTGTCGCCCGGCAGCACCATCAGGTAACGCGGACGCGCGGCAATGGGCGAGGTGGCGATGGTTTCGCGCAGCCCGGTCGCCGTGCCCGGCAGCCAGTGGCGGCCGGCCTCCACCTCCTCCATCAGCGCGGGCCGGTCCCACAGCGGATCGGCGCTATCGACCTGCGGGATGCTGCGGGTGGCATAGTCTTCCGAAGGCAGCCATTCCAGCGTGGATGCGCGCCATGGATTGCCGGCTTCGCGCGCGGGCCGGCGCAGCGCCCGCGCCGCATCGACGATGAACAGCAGCACGCCGCCGGCGAACAGGAAGGCGCCGACGGTGGAGACCATGTTGAGCAGCCCCCAGCCCTGCTCCGCGCCATAGGTATATACCCGGCGCGGCATGCCCAGCAGGCCGGTCAGGTGCATAGGGAAGAAGGCGATGTTGAAGCCGCCGAACATCATCCCGAAGATCCAGCGCGCCAGCCGCTCCGACAGCTGGTTGCCGTTGACCAGCGGCAGCCAGTAGTACATCGCGGCAAACACCGGAAACACCATGCCGCCGATCAGCACGTAGTGAAGGTGCGCAACGATGAAGTAGGTGTCATGCGCCTGCCAGTCGAAAGGCAGCACCGCCACCATCACGCCGGTCAGGCCGCCCAGCACGAAGATGAACATGAAGCCGAGCAGGAACAGCGCCGGTGCGCTCATGCGTATCGTGCCGCGCCACAGCGTGGCGATCCATGCGAACACCTGGATCGAGGTCGGCACCGCCACCGCCATGCTGGCCACCGACACCAGGCTCATCGACATCAGGCCCAGGCCGGCGGTGAACATGTGATGCGCCCACAGCCCGAAGCTGAAGAAGCCCACCGCCACCAGCGCCACGATCACCATGCCGCGCCCCACGAGCGGCTGGCCGGCAATGGCGGGGATCATGGTCGAGACCATGCCGGCCGCCGGCAGGAAGATGATGTAGACCTCCGGATGGCCGAAGAACCAGAACAGGTGCTGCCACAGCAAGGGATCGCCGCCGCGCTCGGCAATGAAGAAGGGCCAGTCGAAGGCGCGCTCCATTTCCAGCAGCGCGGTGCCGGCGATGATGGCGGGAAAGGCAAAGACGATCATCACGCCCACGACCAGCATGGCCCAGGCATAGACCGGCATGCGCGAGAGCGTCATGCCCGGCGCGCGGGTGAACAGGATGCCCACGATCAGCTCGATCGCGCCGGCGATCGCGGAGATCTCGATGAAGCCGATGCCCAGCAGCCAGAAGTCGGCATTCATGCCCGGTGAATATTTCGTGCCGGTCAGCGGCGGATACATGAACCAGCCGCCGTCCGGCGCCAGGCCGACGAACAGCGTGCAGAAGAAGGCCAGGCCGCCGAAGGCATAGGCCCAGTAGGCATAGGCCGACAGCCGCGGAAACGGCAGGTCGCGCGCGCCCAGCATGCCGGGCAGCAGGTACACCGCGATCGCCTCCACCACGGGAATGGCGAACAGGAACATCATCACCGTGCCATGCATGGTGAAGACCTGGTTGTAGGCGGCCGGGCCGAGCAGGGTGTTGTCGGGCACGGCCAGCTGCAGCCGCATCAGCAAACCCAGGACGCCGGCCAGCAGGAAGAACAGCAGCGCGGTGCCGATATAGAGCAGGCCGATGTTGGTGTTGTTGACGCTCTTGAAGAAGCGCCAGCCGCGCGGGGTTTTCCATATCGCCTCCAGCCGCGCCAGTTCGCCGTCGGGGCGTGGCAGCGAGCTGGGCAGGCCGTCGGCGCAGGAAGGCGCGCGCTGGTTCATTTCAGGTGCTCCAGGTAGGCCGCCAGCGCCGACAGGCTGGCGCCGTCGATGCGCTCGAACGACGGCATGCGCGCGCCCGGCTTGACCGCCTGCGCGCCGGCGATCCATCCCGCCAGCGCGCCGGCATGGTTGGGCAGCGCGCCCGCGGCCAGGTAGCGGCGGCTGCCGACATGGGTCAGGTCCGGACCCAGCGTGCCCTCGCCGGCGTCGTCGGCGCCTTCGGTCACGCCGCGTATCGCGTGGCAGGCATTGCAGCGCTGCGCCAGGAAGGCGGCGCGGCCGCGCTCGAGCAGCGCATTGCCGGCCGCCGCCGCCGCCGGCCGCGCCTGGGCGGCCAGCCAGGCATCGAACTCCTGCTGGCTCTCGGCCACCACGTGCAGCGCCATTTTCGCGTGCTGCTCGCCGCAGTATTCGGCGCACTGGCCGCGGTGGATGCCGGGCCGGTCGGCATGCAGCACCAGGCCGTTGACGCGGCCCGGCATCGCATCCATCTTGCCGCCCAGCGCCGGCACCCAGAAGCTGTGGATCACGTCGGCCGCGGTCAGGCCGACGTAGACCTTGCGACCGACCGGCACATGCAGTTCATTGGCCAGCACGATGTCGCGGCCGCTGGCCGGATCGCGGTAGCGCACTTCCCACCACCACATGCGCGCCGTCACCGACACATGCAGCGCATCCTGCGAGGTGCGGGTGCTGAGCTGGCCGCTGCGCCAGGTGGAAAACAGCAGCAGCGCCGACAGCACCGCCACCGGCAGCGCAATGCCGCCGCCGGCGATCCACAACAGCGTGCCGGCCGGCCGGCCGCCGCGCAGCGACAGCGCCAGCAGCAGCATCACGCCGAGGAAGACGATCAGGCCGCCGCCGAACAGCAGCCAGGTCAGCTGCGTGATGATGGCCGCATCCGGGCCGGCCGGATGCAGCACCGACTGCGACAGCTGCGCGCCGCAGCCCGACAGCAGCGGCGCAGGCAGCATGGCCAGGCGATGGCGGGCGCGCCGTGTCATTGCAGGGTGTAGAGCGCGGCCGCGATATGGCGCGCATCGTTTTCCGACACGCCCATCACGGGCATGCGGGTGCCGGGCACCAGGGCCGGCGGATCGACGATCCATGCCACCAGCCGGTCCGGCATGTTGGGCAGGCGTCCGGCGATATAGCTGCGCCGCCCGAAGCTCTCCAGCGACGGGCCGCCCTCGCCGCCCGCGGCCTGCACCTTGGGGATCGCATGGCAGGCGCCGCACTGGTATTGCGCCATCAGCGCGATGCCGCGCACGGCGTCGCCACCGGCAACCCGCGGCGCCTTTTCGTCGTCGCGGCCGCAGGCAGCCAGCAACAGCAGGCACAGCGCAGTGCCGACAGCGCGCATAGCGCAGGCATGGCCGCGTCGCGCCATGCTCAGCCCCTGCTCCGTGCCGCGGTTCGATGCAGGGCCCGGCAAGGAAAAGGAAAAGGAAAACAGTGCGGATTCATGGCGGCGGGTTCAGGAAGCGTCCGAAAGAAAGTTTGCGCAGTACGCGATGGCAGATTCTGCCAAGTTTTCCTCCGCTGCCGCTACGGTCCGCACAAGAAAGGCGGAAATTGCCGAGCTCGGAGCGCCTGCGCTTGCGCAGACGCGGCGACAGGCTGCGCAGGCTGTGCAGAATGAGGAGCATTCATGTTCACGCGGCATATCGCTTGCATCACATCAACGCTCCCATGACTTCCAACAAGCGCCTGGTCCTGCTGACAGTGGCCGCCACGCTGGCGGCGGGCATCATGCTCGCCGCGCTTGCCGGCACGCTGCTGCTTTTTTCCGGCTGGTACAACATCGGCGCCACCAGGCAGCACTGGCAGCCGGTCTATACCGTGCTGGAAAGAGGCATGCATTATTCGGTGCGCCATCATGCCCGCGACATCACGCCGCCCGACCTGTCGGCGCCGCGCATGGTGCGCCAGGGCGCATCGATCTACGCCGCGCGCTGCGTGCAGTGCCATGGCGCGCCAGGCGTGGCGCAGCATGACATCGGCAAGAGCATGCAGCCGATTCCGGGCCCCCTGGTCGACGCGGCCAGGCGCTGGAAGCCGGGCGAGATGTACTGGATCACCCGGCACGGCATCAAGATGAGCGGCATGCCGGCCTGGGAATTCCGGCTGGCGGACGAGGACATCTGGGCCGTGGTGGCCTTCATGGCGCAGTTGCCGGCCTTGTCGCCGCGCGACTATGCAACGATGGCGGAGGCTGCGCAATGAGCCGGCGCGCAGGAGGCGTGCTGGCGCTGGCAGGCATGCTCGCCGCCTGCGGCCAGCCATCGGCGCCGGCCGGCGTCGCCGGCGACCCGGCGCGCGGCAGGCTCGCCCTGACCCAGTACGCCTGTCATGCCTGCCACCAGATTCCGGGCATCACCGGCTCCGAGGTGTATGTCGGTCCGACCCTCAAGGGCTTCGCGACCCGGCGCATCATTGCCCGCAACCTGCCCAGCACGCCGGAGAACCTGGCGCGCTGGATACGCGAGCCACAGAAAATCGATCCGCACACCGCCATGCCGGCGCTTGGCGTAAGCGAGCAGGATGCGCAGGATATGGTGGCGTACCTGCTGACGCTGGACTGATGGCCGGGCGCCGCTGCGGCAGCCGGATCGCAAGCGCTGGCATCGTCCTGAACCGCATGGCGACTTTGCGCCAGTGCCGCAACGACCGTCGTCGCCGTGCGGCCATGCCGACCGAAGCCCCGCCTTACTTGGCTTCCAATGCCCGCGCCGACTTTCCGCCCGAGAATGGATGCCTTCCCGCCAGCACCATCGCCTGCAGCCGCCCTGCCCAGGTGCGGGCGCCGCCTGCCGCCAGCGCCTGTTCATACGCGCGGTAGAACAATGCCGGCAGGGTCAGGGTGGCCAGCACCGCCGCCGTATAGAGAAAATTCACGCTATAGCCAAACCAGTAGGCGACACGCCAGGACAGCGGTTCGAGCAGATAGACCAGAAGAATATGAAAGGAGAACACCGGCAGAGAATACCTGCCGAGCAGACGAAACCACGGCAGGCCGCGGCTGGCCGGCACCAGCCGGATCAGCCAGCAGAACAGCACCACCTGGCTTGCGATGTTGGCCACGCGCAGAATGCGCAGGTCTTCCTTCTCCACATGCGCCAGGAAGACATCGCTGACCGGCAGCAGCTGATGCCTGACCAGGAAGAAGCCGGCCGTGATGGCGACCGCTACCCATAAAAGGACGCGATGGTGGAAGAATGCCGTCTGGCGTCGCACCTTGTGCAGGAAACCGGCATAGAGGCCGGCCACCCATAGCAGTTGCCAGGCAAGCAGGTTGAATGAGCCGGTACTGGCGCCGGTGCCGAAAGTGGCTTCCAGCCACTCCTGCGGATCGAGCAACTGGCCCAGGAACCAGCATGCGATGCTGCCCCCGATCACGATCCAGTCATGCCCCCTGTGCAGCGCTGCCAGCAGCGCCGGGCTGAGCAGCAGGAAAAGAAAATACATCGGCAGGATGTCCATGTAGGACGGCTGGTGCAGCAGCAGCGCGCCATAGGCCAGCATGCCCAGCGCGCCGCCGCGGTCGGGATAGAGCGGCGTGGAACGCTGCAGATAGGCGGTCATGAACACGGCAAGGGCGAGCAGCGCCAGCAGCAGCACGAAGTGATAGCGGTAGACGCGCGAGGCACGCTTCCACGCCTGGCGCAGCAGCGCGCGCATGCCGGGATAGGCAGCTGGCGAGGTGAAGGCATTCATATAGCCCGACAGCATCACGAACGCCGCCGCCGCCGATACAAAGCCGAAGGGCTGGTAAGTGAACTCGGCCATCCGGGTACCGAGATGGTCGATCATCATAATTGCAAGAAAGACACCACGAAGCGTGTCTAGGCGGAAATCGCGGGTTGCCATAATTTGTTAAATGCCAGTTTTTCATTTAACAATGCAATTTCCGGGCCAAAATTTCCTTTTACTTTCCAATCAAATACTTAAGTAAATCCTTTTCCTATCATCTGTTAACTTGTGTAATAAAAGCCGACAATGAACTAACCAGAAATTGACAATTACAATTAATTAATGGTTTTCAGTAAGGGAAAGAATGCCGGCGGAATATACCGGCCTGACAAAGTGATGATCGAAGCCGGCCGACATGCCTATGCCATTGTCCTACACGGCGAACAGCACCCGCTCCGGCTGCACGTCGATGGAGACCACGATGCCGCCTTCTTCCGGCGTGTATTTCACGGCGTTGTGCAGCAGGTTCACCAGCACCTGCACCATCCGCTTGCGGTCGGCCCAAACCAGTGCGGATTCGGGCGCCAGTTGCACCATCAGGCGATGGCGCGGCGTCACGACGGCGGCGCGCACCGGCTCCACCGCATCCGGCACAATGGTCCTGACATCAGCACATGGAAGGTGTTGCCATCCCTGCGGAAGAACAGCTCTTCATGGGCGCGGACATCGAAGTATTCCGGTAGTGCACGGTCGATCGGGCAGGCTGCCATCGGATAGGGCCGGCCATCCGGGTAGTGATGATGAACCAGCTATGCAGTGGCCTGGACCGGATTTCATCCACCGTGTAACCCGTCATCTCCAGCCAGGCGCGGTTGGCGTAGCGGCGGTAGCCGCTCTGGTCCATCATCGCAAAACCCTGCGTCGAGTTCTCGGCAATCGCCAGCGCCAGTTCGGCATGGCCGGACCGCGCCGCCGATGCCGCGTCGCCCGCGTTCCGGAATGCCGGGCCGGCGTTTTCGAGCAACTCGTCGTGCCGAGCCAGTACCTGCTGCGGCGTGATGCCAAAACGTTCGGCCAGCGCTTCCGCGCCCTGGTCTCCCTTATCCGCGGCGAGCGCAACGGCGGCGCGGAATGTGGGCGGATGATCGAAACCGGGTTGATCCGGCTGGTCGGAGGAAGCGAGGTGGGAAAGGTTGAAATTGAACAAGAAAAATGCACGCTGGGCATTTACCTTGCAACCTGCGCCAATCCCAACATATACCAGATCGAAAACAGCTTGTATTCTTACAATAATATTCCTGTCGTATCTGCCCCTTATTGCCCTATAGCTGCACATCGATGCCTTTGCATTCTTCATGTTCCCCTGGAACTGAATCTGAATTGCATTCATCGGCACGGGAAAAAGCCGGTATGCACCATGATTAATGATGCATGCCGGCTTTCACGAAAGACCGATGACACCTGGCGTGTGCGATCACGCTATTAGTCCTTGCACGAACCGGCAATCAAACCTGCAGTCAGAGTCCGGGCGGCATCCGTGCTACCGCCCTGAATTTGTCAAAGCCGCTCTTTCCCAGCGGCTCAATCCGGTAGTGCAAATTGCGCAGCCTCCCGATCAGCGCGTCATAAACCTGCTCGCTCTCGGCGCCGACGATGCGATAAACCTCGCCGTCGCCGTTTTCTATGCCGAACTGGCGAATGCTGCCGTCGGTAATTGCTTCCACTTCAGGTACGCCCAGAAATGCAACCAGTGCATGATCAAATTTTGGAACCGCCTTGCCTTTTAACAGTATGGTTTCCATGATATTTCCTTGATACGAATAATCAGGGCCAGATCGTATGCGCCAATGTGACGGCGATATCGAAATGACATTCTCGATTGATCTAATTACATCACTCCGCCATCCATAAATCCTCGCAGCCAGCATCGGCATACATATCTGACGCAAATAACAACCGCAATGCCCCTGCAATTCTGAAAGCGGGCAAAGCAGGTAATTGCACGAAACGGGCCAGCCAGACAAAGGCGTATCAATTCAGTGATTTACTTAAAATTGAAAAAGGCGCAGGCATGAATGTGTAAATTAAGCCGACAACATTTCATTTACATTTTTGCAGCATTCCTGAAGAAGGGCCGCCGCGAGGCTGCCTGTTTTGCGAGATCAGCCGCATGTCGGATCAACCCGCCGACCCCGGCGGCGAACCGGTTTCGTCCACAAAACTGAGCAAGGGCGACTTCCCGCCCGCCCGACAAGGCTTGCGGGCCGGCATACTGCTTGCTTATAGGGAAGCAAAGATTTTTCCGGGCGCGTATCATACGCGGCTGTTTTTCATCAACGGATTGCCTGCCTCATGACACGCCCTAGTTATTTCCCGGACAACTTCACGCTGGCCATTGCCCTCACCGTGATCCTTGCAAGCGTGCTGCCCTGTTCCGGCCGCGTGGCCGATGTCGCGCATGACGTGACCAGCGTCTCGATCGCGCTGCTGTTCTTCCTGCACGGCGCCAAGCTGCCGCGCGAAGCCATCGTCGCCGGCGCCACCCACTGGCGGCTGCACCTGGTGATTCTGGCCAGCACCTTCATCGTCTTTCCGTTGCTGGGCTGGCTGATGAAGCCGCTGGCCCTGACGCTGATCACGCCGCAGCTCTACACCGGGCTGCTATTCCTGTGCATGCTCCCGTCCACGGTGCAATCGTCGATCGCTCTGGTGGCGGTGGCGCGCGGCAACGTGCCTGCCGCCATCTGCAGCGCCTCCGCGTCCAACCTGATCGGCATGTTCATCACCCCGGTGCTGGTGGGCCTGTTCGTGGTGCACGGCATTTCGGCCAGCGCCTCCTTCGACTCCATCCTCAAGATCATCGTGCAGCTGCTCCTGCCCTTCGCCGCCGGCCAGATGCTGCGGCCGCGCATCGGCGGCTTCGTCGACCGCCACAAGCCGTCGCTGCGCCTGATCGATCAGGGCTCGATCCTGCTGGTGGTCTATACCGCCTTCAGCGAAGCGGTGATCCAGGGCCTGTGGCAGCAGCTGCCGCCTTCGGCGCTGGCCGGCCTGGTGGTGATCAATCTGCTGCTGCTCGGCGCCGCGCTGGGAATATCCACCCTGATCAGCCGCCGCATGGGCCTGTCTCGCGAGGATGAAATCACGCTCGTGTTCTGCGGCTCCAAGAAAAGCCTGGCCAGCGGCGTGCCGATGGCCAAGGTGCTGTTCGCCAGCCATGCGGTGGGCATGATCGTGCTGCCGCTGATGCTGTTCCATCAGATCCAGCTGATGCTGTGCGCGATGCTGGCGCAGCGTTATGCGCGCAGGCAGCAGGTTCTGATTCCCCTGAAACGATAAGGCCAAGGAGCACCAAATCATGAATTCATCCCCCAACCCGGCGCGCGGCCGGCATGGCATGGCAACCGCCCCCAACGCGCTGGCGGCGCAAAGCGCGATGGCGGTGTTGCGCGAGGGCGGCAATGCAGTCGAAGCGATGATTGCCGCGGCCGCCACGATCGCCGTGGTCTATCCGCACATGAACAGCATCGGCGGCGACGGCTTCTGGCTGATTGCCCGGCCGGGCGAGGCGCCGCGGGGCCTGGAAGCCTGCGGCGCCGCCGCAGCCGCGGCCAGCATTGCTTCCTACCGCGAGCGTGGCCTGTCCGCCATCCCGTTTCGCGGCGGCGTCGCGGCCAACACGGTAGCCGGCACCATTTCCGGCTGGGATGCGGCACAGGGCTATTCGCGCGAGGCATTGGGCGGACGCCTGCCGCTGGCGCGGCTGCTGCAGGATGCGATCGACTATGCCCGCCACGGCATCCCGGTGACGCTGAGCCAGGCGCGCTGCACGGCCGGCAAGCGCGACGAACTGGCCGGCATCGCCGGCTTTGCCGACACCTTCCTGCCCAACGGCACTGCGCCCGACGCCGGCAGCCTGTTCCTGCAGCCGCGACTGGCCGCCACGCTCGAACAGCTGGCCCGCGCCGGCCTCGACGACTTCTATCGCGGCGACCTGGCCCGGTCCATGGCCGCTGACCTGGCGCGGCTGGACAGCCCGCTGACGCTGGACGATCTGGCCCGCCACCGCGCCGAATGGAAAACCCCGCTGGCGCTGCGGCACAGCCTGGGCACGGTCTACAACATGCCGCCGCCGACGCAGGGCCTGGTATCACTGCTGATCCTGGGGCAGATCGACCGGCTGCTAGAGGCCGGCATGGACCCTGCCGGCGCGCCCTTCGTGCATGCCTGCGTCGAGGCAACCAAGCGCGCCTTCGCCATCCGCGACCGCGACATCACCGACCCGGCCTACATGAGCGTCGACCCGCAGAGCCTGCTGGCGCCCGACGCGCTGGACCGCATGGCTGCCGCCATCGACCCGCGGCATGCCGCACCCTGGGGCAAGGGCATGGGCCCGGCCGACACGATCTGGATGGGCGTGATCGACCGCGACGGCGTGGCGGTCAGCTTCATCCAGAGCATCTACCATGAGTTCGGCAGCGGCATCGTGCTGCCCGCGTCGGGCGTGAACTGGCAGAACCGCGGCTGCAGCTTCAGCCTCGACCCGGCGGCGCGCAACCCGCTGACACCGGGCCGCAAGCCCTTCCATACCCTGAACCCGGCGCTGGCCCGGTTCGACGACGGCCGCACGCTGGTCTACGGCAACATGGGCGGCGATGGCCAGCCGCAATCGCAGAGCGCGGTGTTTTCGCGCATCGCGCTGTTCGGCATGAACCCGCAGGCCGCCATCAGCGCGCCGCGCTGGCTGCTGGGCCGCACCTGGGGCCAGACCAGCGACTCCCTGAAACTGGAAGCACGCTTTTCCGACGGGACGGTTGCCGCATTGCGGGAAATGGGGCATGAGGTGGATGTGCTGGAGGCCTGGGATGAAACGATGGGCCATGCCGGCGCGATCATCCGCCATCCAAATGGCTTGCTGGAAGGCGGTTCGGATCCGCGCAGCGATGGCGCTGCGGCGGGCTGGTAATGTTCAGGCAGGCATAAGGCAGATTTCGTAGGGTGCAATACCCCGGAGGGGCATTGCACCATTGGTCGATCGGCTGACTCGGGCGGCAATGCCATTCCCGTTGGCGACCGTGCTGCAATGCCCTTCGGGTATTGCAGCCTACGAACACCACGAAAACGTTTCCCTTACGGCTTGCCACTCTCCTGCGCATCACGCGATGCCAGCTGCCGGTTCTTCTCTTCCAGCGTATGGATCAGGCCATCGATCCCCCCCTTGCTCACTTCCGACGCAAAGGTGGTGCGATAGGTTTCGCTGAGCCAGGCGCCCATCACATTGACGTCATAGATCTTCCAGCCGCTGGCGGACTTGTGCAGCCGGTAGCTCACCTCCACCGGCTCCGGCCGGCGCGGCATGCGTACCTCGGAGCGCACTTCGACATCGGTGTCGGTCGGGTCCATGCGCAGCGGCTTGAAGGTCATGGTCTGGTCCTTGATCTGCGACATCGCGCCAGCATAGGTGTGCAGCAGCAGGTTGCGGAATTCCTCGGACAGCTTCTGGCGCTGCTCGGGCGTGGCCTGGCGCCAGTTGCGGCCCATGGTCAGGGCGGTGCCGCGCTGGAAATCCAGGTGCGGCATGATGCGCGACTCGACCACTGCATAAATGCGCCTGCGGTCGCCGGCCTGGATGGCCGGATCGTTGCGGGCGAGATCCATCACTTCCTGGCTGACGCGGCGTATCAGCACGTCGGGCGCTTCCTGGGCCTGCGCCAGTCCGCAGACGGCAAGGAACAGCATCGCAAACAAAAGGAAAAAACGGTTCAGCGCAAGGATGGAAGGCATGGCGGGACGGTGGAGAGTTGAACTGGAAGAAAGGTGGACAGCAAGGCAAAGGCGGGAATGGTAACAGCAAATGACGACGCGCCCTGCCTTGCGGAGAGGCAAGGCATGCCGGCGACGGAACCGCGTCAGGCCTGCCTATCCCGCCGCCGGCAGCCAGCGCAGGCCGGCGCTATGCCAGCGCCGGCCTGCCTTGTCGATGGCCAGCAGGTCGACGCCTTCGATGCCGGCCGCCAGCGCCAGCGAGCGCCGGGCGCCCATCACCATGCAGGCGGTCGACAGGCCGTCCGCCAGCATGCCTGTGGGCGCAACGACGGTCACTGCTGCCAGCTCCGCCGGCGAGGCTCCGGTGGCAGGGTCGAAGATGTGATGGCGGCTGAAGTCGGCACTGAAGGCGCTGGCATAGTCGCCGGAGGTGGCGACGCAGCGGCTGTCGAGTTCGAGCGCGCCGGCATAGCCTTCTGCCCGTCGCGGGTCGCGCACGCCGAGCGTCCAGGCCCTGCCCTGCTCGGCCTGGCCCAGCGCGCCGAATTCGCCGGTGTCGATCAGCGCATGGCGGATGCCGCGCGCCGCCAGCGCCGCGCGCGCCAGGTCCAGCGCATAGCCTTGCGCGATGCCGTTCAGGGTGATCGCCATGCCGGGCCGCAGGATGACGCCGCTGGCATCCGCGCTGATGCGCCGCCAGCCGATCAGCGGCAGCGCCGGCGCGCAGTCCCGGCCGTGCCGCGCCAGGTCCCACAGCGGCTGGACGGTGATATCGAACGCGCCGTCGCTCAGGGCCGACAGCCGGGCCGCTTCCTGCAGCACCGCCAGCAGGTGATGGCTGGGCTGCGCCAGGCAGCCGTCGCGGTTCAGGGTATGCACCTGGCTGCCGGGCCGGTAGATGCTCATCAGCGCGTCGACCGTGCGCGCCTGCGCCAGCGCATCCGCGATCGCCAGCTCGGCAACGCTGGGATCGTGGTGCAGCACCTTGACGCTGATCTCGGTGCCAAACGCAAGATCGGCGCCGGCATGCATGCGCAGCCGCGCCCGCGGCCCGCGCGCAAGCTCGCCGGCCGCCGGCTGCAACAGGCCCCAGCCCAGCGCGCCGGCCGTGCCCAGGCCGATTGCGGCAGAGAGAAAGGTACGACGTTGCATCGCGGCTCCTTGCAGGTCAGGAAGACAGGGAATGCACGGGAATGACCCGGGCGCGCTTCTTTTCCAGGATCAGCGGCGCGCACAGGGCGTCGCTCTGGTGGATCACCACGCAGTCCATGCATTGAAAGCAGTCGTCATAGCGTATCCGGCCGTCCGCGCGGATCGCTTCGTACTCGCAGCGGTGGCGGCAGGTCTGGCACGGCTTGCCGCATTCCTTGCGGCGCGGCAGCCAGTCGAGCAGCCGGAACCGGCCGAGCACGGCCAGGCCGGCGCCAAACGGGCACAGGTAGCGGCAGAAGAACTTGTAGACCACCGCGCTGCCCAGCAACAGGCCGCCGGCATACAGCACGAAAGGCCAGGAACGCACGAAGTTCAGCGTGATCGCGGTCTTGAAAGGCTCGGCTTCCACCAGTGCGTCGGTCCATGCAGGCGCCAGGAACACGCTGCCAAGGATGGCCGCCAGCGCGAGGTACTTCAGCAGCTTCAACCGGGCGTCGGTGGCGCGCCGCGGCCTGATCTGCGGCACCCGCAGCAGGCGCGCCGCCTTGCCGACCAATTCCTGCAGCGCGCCGAACGGGCACAGCCAGCCGCAGAAGGTGCCGCGGCCCCAGACCAGCAGCGACACCAGCACGAAGGCCCACAGCGACACCGTCATCGGGTCGTAGAGGAAGAAGGACAGGTCGCGGCCGTCGCGCATCGCCTGCAGCAGGCCGGTCAGGTTGACGATGGAAAGCTGGCCCTGCGCATGCCAGCCGATGAACAAGGCGGTAAACAACAGATAGCCCTGGCGGAACCAGGCGAAGCGGCGCTGGCTGGCCGTCAGCGTTTTTTGCCGGAGCAGCGCAACCGTCAGCACCAGCAGCCCGGCTGCCAGCAACGCCAGGTCGGGCCAGCGCTGCTTCCATACCGCTACCCAGGTCTTGTCGGCGGCAACCGGTGCATCGTAGAAGCGCGCCGGCAGCGACAGCCGGCTGGCAAACTCGCGCTGGAAGCGCTCCGGATAGATGATGCCCTTGGCACGCCTGACCACCAGCGCCAGTTCGAGCGGATGCGCCAGGTCCAGCCCGGACTGGGCAATGATGCGGAACACCCGCAGCGACTTGCCGCGCAGCGCCGGCTCGCTGGTCTTCAGATCCAGGTCGAGGTCGCGCATTTCGATGGCCAGCCCGTTCTGCTTCAGCAGCAGGCGGTCGGGCGCGGTGCCGGCCACGAAGTCGTCGCCGATGATGCCGTAGCGCCCTTCATACAGCACCAGCAGCGCATGGTCGCCCGGATCGAGCCGGCCTGCCAGCCTGTTCCAGGATGCCGGCGTGAGCAGGTTGCGCCCGACGCTGGGCACCGAGGCCAGCGCGACGTAGAAGTCGCTCATCACCGCATCCGGCTTGGCCAGCGCCTCGGCATCGATGCCGGCCGCGTCGCTGTCGGCAAATGCGGCTTCGGCCTGGCGGTTGGTCAGCGTCACCCGCTTGACTAATCCCTCCGCCTGCAATGCCTCGAAGGACAGGCTTTCGAACACATCCGGCTTCAGGCGCGCGATCTGGTCCGGGTCGGCCGCGCCGGCAAAGCCCAGCCGGGCGCGCGCCACCTTCAGCGCCGACGACAGCACGCTCTGGTTGATGATGCGCACAGAGGCGGTGGCCTTGGCCACGCCGTCGATATGGACCACATTGCCATCCTGCTTCGGTCCGGCGCGCGGCGCGGTATCGATGGCAATGCTCTGGTGCAGCGCCAGGCCGCGGTACTGGCTGGCAAAGCGCGCCATCGGCGCCTCGCCCAGTCCTTCGAGAAACACCGGCTCATGGTGGGAAACCACCCGCACGTCGAGAAACTGACCCTTGGGATCGATGGCCACCAGCAGATTGATCGGCACGCCGGAAAAACCGGGCACCGGCGCGAAGTCGATCGACTCGAAGGCATAGCCCACCAGTTCGGTGGCGGTGGCATTCTGGCGCAGCAGCGGCCAGACCGGCAGCGCGGCGTCGCGCTCGCCCACCATCAGCGGCGACGGGAAATAACGCGCCAGCGCGTCGCGCGCGAGCGCGCCGGCCAGCGCCGGCGCGGCGGCGAACCACGCCAGCAGCAGCAAGGCGAACGCCGTCCGCAGCGCGGCGAGCAGCGTTGCCCTAAGGCGTGACGGGCTGGACGCCATGCTTGGCAAAGATGCGGCCCATTTCACCCGAGGCGGTGAGCTCGGCCAGCGCCTGCTGCAGCGCCTGCGCCAGGTCGCGCGCTTCCTTCTTCACCGCCATGCCGACCGCCCAGCCCTGCGCCGGCAGCCGCTGGAACGCCACCTGCTGGATGCCGAAACGGGCATCGTCCCGCAGCACCGACTCGATCTCGGAGCGGTGGGCCAGCACGCCGGCCAGCCTGCCGGCCTTCAGGTCCTGCAGCGCCTCGACCGCGGTCGGATAGATGCGCACCTTGTCGCGGAACTTGCCGTCGCCTTCGCCCAGCAGCAGCACGCCGGCGATCGACACCTTTTCCACGCCGATCTCGCGTCCCTGCAGCGAATCCAGGCCGTCGAAGCGCGGCACCGCTTCCTTGCTGTAGGCCAGGCGCACCGTCTCGCGGTAGTACGGCGCGAAGATCTCGACCTTGTCATTGCGGGCGATCAGGAAGCGGTCCACCGGTACATGCAGCATCACGTCGGCCGGTCCGTAGCCGAGGTAATGGCCCTTCCACACCATGTTGCGCAGGTCGTCGCCCACTTCCTCGCCGGCGGGAAAGGGCAATAGCGCCAGCTTCAGGCCCAGCTTTTTCGCCAGCGCGTCGGCGATGTCGACATCGATGCCGCCGTCGTCGGATGAAAACGGCGCCATGTCCTTGTAGACCGCCACCTTGAGCGAGCCCGACTGGCGGATCTTGTCCATGTCGGCGCTGGCCGGCGCCGACATCGTCAGCGCCAGGCAGGCCAGGATCAGCGTGGCAGCGCAGCGTATGAGGGGAAAAAACATGAGGTCTCCAATATTTTTATACGGCCGCCATCGTTGCGTGGCGGCCTGGTGGGCACGGGGTACGGCGTTACTTCACCTCGCGCCGGGTTTCCAGATAAGCCTTGATGGCCCACACCGCTTCCTGGTTCAGCACGCCCTCGAACGGCGGCATGTAGACCGCGCCGTTGCGCACCTTGCCCTTGCGCACGCTGTTGCTGAAGTAGTCATCGTTGTCCTTGATGCAGGCCTTGCGCTTGGCTTCCACTTTCTGTGTCATGCAGTCGCGGTCCAGCAGGCGCAGGTCCGGCGCGATGCCGCCCGATATCGCGTCGATCCCGTGGCAGCGCGCGCAGTTGGCGCCGTAGGCCGAGGCCCCGACTTTTTGCGCCTCCTTGTTGTCGCGATAGGGATTCTCGGCGGCCCACTTGTCGCCCAGCGGCGGCAGCGTCTTGGTATCGACCACCTGCGGCGTCACATCGCCGTGGGCATGCGCCGCCGGCGAAAGAAAGGCGGAAGCCGCCAGGACCAGGGTGCAGAGGAAGGATGTCTTGCGCATGGAGTGTCTCCTGTGTATGAAAAGCGGATGCCATCCCTACCGCAATTGCCGTGCCAGCCGGCTTTCTGCCTTGCACTGCGCGTTGTTCGTTAAACGGTTGCGCCATTTCTCAACAGGTGTACCATGGCGAAAAAAATAGCTACTTAAAGTGCACCACGCCCCCAAACCAAGAAGGAGCGGTTATGGCAGGAGACAACACCGGCGAAGCCGGTTCCGGCGTTCGCGCGACGGCAGGAAGCGATGGCATGCTTTCTGCAATCTGCTCGAACATCATGCTTAATGAATCCCATCAGCGTTGCGCATCCTACGGCCTGTCCGAGACCGAGCATCCCGACTTCTCCCCCATCGGCCGCAGCGACTTGAGCTTGCTGGTCGAACAGAACCAGGTGCTGCACACCCATGCGCTGCCGGTGATGGAGACGCTCTACGAGCAGATCGTCAACACCCACAACATGGTGGTGCTGACCGATGCCAACGGCGTCATCGTTCATGCGCTGGGCGATGCCGACTTCCTGGAAAAAGCCAACCGCGTGGCGCTGCAGCCGGGCGTCTCCTGGTCCGAGGAGGGCAAGGGCACGAATGCGATCGGCACCGCCATCGTCGAGAAGAAGCCGACCCTTGTGCATGCCAACCAGCACTACCTGGTGGCCAACCACTTCCTGACCTGTTCGGCCTCGCCCATCTTCAATCACCAGGGCAATGTGATCGGCGTGCTCGACGTGACCGGCGACCAGCGCAGCTACCATCAGCACACGATGGCGCTGGTGCGCATGTCGGCGCAGATGATAGAGAACAACCTGTTCGCCGCCGCCTTCGACGAAGCCATCACCCTGCACTTCCACAGCCGCCCGGAATTCATCGGCACGCTGATGGAAGGCATTGCATCCTTCTCGCCGAGCGGCCGCTTCCTGTCGGCCAGCCGCAGCGGCCTGTTCCAGCTCGGCCTGCCGCTGTCGGCGCTGCAGACGCACACCTTCAGCTCCCTGTTCGGCCTGCCGGTGTCGGCGCTGTTCGACCATTACCGTACCGCCGCGCCGTCGCTGCTGAACCTGTGCCTGCATAACGGCGTGCGGGTCTATGCCCGCGCCGAGATGCGCCGCACGAACATGGTGTTCCATAACATGACAATGCCGGCGGCGGACCAGGAAGCGCCCGCCCAGCAGGCCAGGCCGGCCGCGCCGGCGCGGGCCGAATCCTTCGACAATGCCGCCCGCCGCCTGTCCAGCCTGCGCTACCTCAATACGGGCGATGCGCAGGTGCAGCGGCTGATCGACAAGGTCGGCAAGGTGCTGGGCCGGGACATCTCGATCCTCGTCACCGGCGAGACCGGCACCGGCAAGGACCTGCTGGCACAGGCCATCCACAACGATTCGCCGCGCAGCGGCGGTCCCTTCGTCGCGGTGAACTGCGCATCGATACCGGAAACCCTGATCGAGTCGGAACTGTTCGGCTATGAAGACGGCGCCTTCACCGGCGCGCGCAAGAAGGGCAGCATCGGCAAGATCCTGCAGGCCAATGGCGGCACCCTGTTCCTCGACGAGATCGGCGACATGCCGGTCAGCCTGCAGGTGCGCCTGCTGCGGGTGCTGCAGGACCGCATGGTCACGCCGCTGGGCAGCACCAAGTCGATCCCGGTCAATGTCGCGCTGATCTGCGCCACCAACCGCAACCTGCGCGACATGATCGCACAGGGCACCTTCCGCGAGGACCTGTACTACCGGCTCAACGGCCTGGTGGTGAAGCTGCCGCCGCTGCGCGAGCGCACCGATCTCGAAGTGGTGATCAACCGGCTGCTGGCGACCGAATCCGACGGCCATCCCTGCAAGGTGTCGGCCGAGGTCATGCGCATGTTCAAGCAGCACAACTGGCCGGGCAATTTCCGCCAGCTGACCAACCTGCTGCGCACCGCCATCGTGATGCTGGGCGACGATGCCGAGATCGGCGTCGACCACCTGCCCGACGACTTCCTGGAAGACATCAGCCACGCCCGTCGCCAGGAAGTGGCAGACACCGTCACCCGCGTGGTCAGCGACATGACGACGCTGGAAGACGTGGAAGCCTCGGTGATCCGCAAGTCGCTGGAAGCCCATGGCGGCAATGTATCGGCCACCGCGCGCGCGCTGGGCGTGTCGCGCAACACCATCTACCGCAAGCTGCATCATTAGGAGCCTGCCCGGCTGTCCCAATTTGCAACAGCACTGTTTCCTGCTGGAGCAGCGCGGACGCCGGGCCGGCTGTCTCCCATGTCCATGCCGCGGGGCATGGAAATTGCGTCGGTCTTCCATCACAAGAACGATGGAGAAACCATGCAGCGCGACGCCGCTTCCGCCGACACGCTTTTCCTGACCTGGCTGGCCTTCGCCGGCGTGCTGCTGTTTGCGGCAGTGCTGCTGTGGCAGTACGGCGTCTGGCGCATGCTGCTGGATGCCGACCCGACCGGCATCACCATGACCATCGTCGCCATCTTCGCCGTGGCCACCCTGTGGTGCGGCCGGCGCAGCCTTTGGCTGTGCGCCGAGCGCGCCAGCATGGAAGGCTGGCGGCGCGGCATGCGCGGCCGGCCGCACAGCCATATCGACGATTACTTCCGCAATTTGCTGGCGCAGCAGCCGGCCGATGCCGGCGCGCGCGGCCGCCTGGCCGATGTGCTGGCCGAGCGGCTGCACGGCCCCAATGACGGCGCCTGGTGGGTCAACGGCATCCAGATCAAGCTGGGCCTGCTGGGCAAGGTGATCGGCTTTTCGATACTGGCGATCCAGATCTCGCGGCTGGAAAGCTTCGACCCGAGCCAGACCCAGGACCTGCTGAAGACTTTGACCGGCGGCCTCGGCATTGCGCTCCTGACCACCGCGGTGGGCCTGGTGGCCAACATGCTGCTGGGCCTGCAGCTGACCCGGCTCGACCGCTGCGCGGATGCACTGCTGGCCGACGCGATGCAGTACGCCGAGACCGCGCTCGGGCAGGCCGCCTGATGCCAAGGCGGCGCAGCCGGCGCGACAGCGATGTCGACCCGTTCTACGACATGCTGTTCAACATCCTGATCGCCTTCGTGTTCTGCTTCATCATCGCGGTGCTGGCGATGAATCCGAAGGCGAAGAAGGCGGGCGACGTGCCGGCCAAGGCGGAATTCATCATCACGGTCAGCTGGCCCGACAACGACCCCAACGACATCGACACCTGGGTGCAGGACCCGGCCGGCAACCTGGCCTGGTTCCGCCAGCGCGAAGGCGGCCTGATGCACCTGGACCGCGACGACCGCGGCACCGTCGGCGACACCCTGCTGGTCAATGGCCGCGAAGTGGTCAATCCGCTGAACCAGGAAGTAGTGACGCTGCGCGGCTTCGCGCCCGGCGAATACACCGTCAACGTGCAGTACTACGAAAGCCGCAACCAGTCGCCGGTGGACGTGACCGTGTCCGTGGTCAAGGTCAATCCGCGCGCCGACGTTGTCTATTACGGCAGCGTCAGGCTGCCGGCCAAAGGGGCCGAACGCACCGCGGTGCGCTTCACCGTCACCGCCGACGGCAACGTCGCCGATATCAACACCCTGCCAAAAACCATCGTCCAATCGCCATGACCGATCATCCCCTGCTGCTGACCCTGCTCTATGTTGCCCTGGCCTTCCTGCTGCTGCTTCTGTGCCTGGCAACGCGCTGGCCGCTATGGGTCAAGGCCGGCATGGTGCTGCTGGTGACCGCGTCCTACTTCGTCGCGCAGGCGGCATTCCAGGGCATGCTGGGCTGGCCGGCGCCGAACACCCCGCCGGAAAAGTTCGTGCTGCTGGCGGTGGTGGTGGAAGAGCCCGACAAGGAGAGAAAGCAGCAGGGTGCGCTCTACATCTGGGTCAATGCACTGCGCGACAACAAGCCGGCGCAGGAGCCAAGGGCCTACAAGCTGCCCTATGCGCGCGACCTGCATGCGCTGCTGGGCGAGGCCATGAAGAAGAACCGCCAGGGCGTAAGCCAGATCGGCTCGACCGAGCCGCCGGCGCTGGGCGCGAGCAACTCGTGGCTGCGCAACGCGGCCGACCCCAAGATCAAGATCCGCATCAGCGACGCGCCCTCCCCTCAACTGCCGGAGAAATGAGCATGCGCGCAACCACCCTGCTCGCCTGCCTGCTACTGTCCGGCTGCGGCGCCAAGGACAGCAGTTCCTACTTCCCGCTGCAGCCCGGTGCGCGCTGGACGTATGCGGTGGAGACCGAAAGCGACGGCGCCACCAGCCGCGGCCAGCAGACCATACGGGTGCTTGACGAACGCGTCTACGACGGCAAGCCGCTGTTCATCCGGCGCAGCGAGACGCCCGACAACATCGGCGTCGAGTACTGGCTGCGCGAAGAGCCCGACGGCATCGTGCGCATTGCCCAGCGCCTGGACCTGCAGGAACAGGCCAGCCTGGACGAAGCGCCGCGCACGGTGCTGAGGCTGCCGCTGAAGCTTGGCGACAGCTGGCGCGCGCCGACCGTGGCCTACACCGTGCTGCGCAAGAATGAGTATCCGCGCGAGATCAAGTACGGCCGGCCTTTGCTGATGACTTACACGGTCGAGGCGCTGGACGAGAAGCTGACTGTCGCCGCCGGCAGCTACGACCATTGCGCCCGGGTCGCCGGCCATGCCGAGATGACGCTCTTCACTGACCCGGTGCGCGGTTTCAACAAGGTGCCAGTGACTACCACCGAATGGTATTGCCGCGGCGTCGGCCTGGTGAAGCTGGAGCGGGTCGAACGTCTTGCCACCACCTTCTACAGCGGCGGCCGGGTGGCGATGGAACTGGTGGAGTACAAGCCGCGCTGACGGCGCGCTGTCACGACGAAAAGCAAAAGGCCCGCGATTGCGGGCCTTTTGCATTGAAACCTTGGTTGCGGGGGCAGGATTTGAACCTACGACCTTCGGGTTATGAGCCCGACGAGCTGCCAGACTGCTCCACCCCGCGTCTGAGAGGTCGCATTGTACACAGGCGAAGTAGAAACTGCAAATGCCGCTGCCGGTCGACGCGCCGCGGCGTGCCATGGGCGGCAAAAAAGGTGTTGCGTCGTAGGGCGGAATACCCCGCAGGGGCATTCCGCCATTGGTCAATCAGGGAAGCCGGCCGGCAAAGCGATGCCGGCTTGCGACCACGTTGCAATGCCCTTCGGGTATCGCACCCTACAAGGCGGCTGAACCCGCTGCCGTCCCGGCAACGCCCCTGATTACCGAAGCCGCGCCGCCAACCCGCCTAAATGTTCCCCGTGCCGCAGGCAAAAAAAACCGGCAACCACAGCGTGGTCACCGGCAAGTCTGCCTGAAGGCAGCGGGAGAGCCTGTAACGAAACGTGTTTACAGCGACGACAGCTTGAACACCCAGACCGAGCCGCCCTGCTCAAGGAAATTCACCTTCTTGGCCACTTCGCCGCCCCACAGCGGCACTGCGCCGCCCCAGCCCGACACCACGGCCACATATTGCGTATTGCCTTCCTGCCAGGTGATCGGCGGCGCCACGACGCCGGAGCCGGTCTGGAACTTCCACATCTCCTTGCCCGACTTCGCGTCCAGCGCCTTCAGGTAACCTTCGGGCGTGCCATAGAACACCAGGTCGCCGGCGGTGGCCAGCACGCCACCCCACAGCGGCGCATTGTTCTTGACTTCCCAGGCGATCTTGCCGCTCTTGGGATCGATCGCGCGCAGCGCGCCGATGTAGTCGTCGTTCAATGGCTTGATGGTGAAGCCCGCGCCGAGGAAGGCCGCGCCCTTCTTGTAGGTGATCGGCTCGTTCCAGATCTCCATGCCCCATTCGTTGGCTGGCACGTAGAACATGTTGGTCTTCGGGCTGTACGCCATCGGCATCTGGTTCTTGCCGCCCAGGAAGGACGGCGCGGCAAATACCGACTGGCCCTTCTTGCCGTCCGCGCCCTTGGTCGGGTCGCCGGGACGGCCGTCAGGCGTGTAGTTCGGCCGGCCTGTCTTCAGGTCGATGCCGGTGGCCCAGGTGATCTTCTTGACGAAGGGGAAGGCGTTTTCCAGCTTGCCGTTGTTCGCGTCGACCACGTAGAAGAAGCCGTTGCGGTCGGCCTTGCCGCCCAGGCGCTTGCCGCCCTGGTCGAAGGTGACGAACTCGTTGACGCCGTCGAAGTCCCAGCCGTCATGCGGCGTGGTCTGGTAGTGCCACTTGATCTGGCCGGTGGTCACGTCGATCGCCACGGTGGACGAGGAGTACAGGTTGTCGCCAGGACGCAGATAACTGTTCCAGGGCGAGGGATTGCCGGTGCCGAAGTAGGCCAGGCCGGTCTTGGGATCGTAGGTGCCGCCCAGCCACGTGGCCGCGCCGCCGGTCTTCCAGAGGTCGCCCGGCCAGGTCTTGTTGGTGGTGCCGGAAATGCCGTTCTCGATGGCCTTGCCGTCGGCATCGTACTTGTAGCCCATGTGGCCTTCGACCATCGGGCGCGACCAGACCATCTGGCCCGTCTTCGGATCGCGCGCCTCGACGCGTCCCACCACGCCGAACTCGCCGCCCGACACGCCGGTCAGCAGCAGGCCCTTGGCAATCAGCGGCGCGGCGGTGTTGGAATAGCCGGCGGCATAGTCGTCGACCTTCTCCTTCCATACCACTTCGCCGGTGTCCTGGTTCAGCGCGATCAGCTGCGCGTCCAGCGTACTGAAGATCACCAGGTTGTCGTACAGCGCGGCGCCGCGGTTGACCACGTCGCAGCACGGCATGATGCCGTCCGGCAGGCGGTGCTCGTACTTCCACAGCTTGTTGCCGGTCTTGGCATCCAGCGCGAAGATGCGCGAGTAGGACGCGGTGACGAACATCTTGCCGTTATAGATCAGCGGCTGCGACTCCTGGCCGCGCTGCTTCTCGCCGCCAAACGAGAACGACCAGGCCGGCACCAGCTTGGACACGTTCTTGGTATTGACCTGGGTCAGCGGCGAAAAGCGCTGGCCGTCCTGGCTGATGCCCCAGTTCAGCACGCTGGCGTTGTCCTTGCCCGTGCTCTCAAGCATGGCGTTGGTCACGCCCGCCGCCTGCGCGCCAAGCGACGCCGACAGGGCCAGGGCAACGAAAATGGCTAAGCTCTTCTTCTGCATTACAGTCTCCTCGGAAATTACTGCGGTTGTTCTGCCTGATGCGATGGATATCCCGGCTGCCCGCTGCGCAGGCTGTCGCCATGGGTGCGCTTGCCTTCCAGCTGCGCCGACTCCTCGTCGGTATAGATGCGCGAACGGGTCAGGAAGCGCTTGCCCGTCCCGTTATCCAGCGAGAACATGCCGCCCATGCCATTGACCACATCGATGATCAGTTGCGTGTGCTGCCAGTACTCGAACTGGTCGGCGCCGATATAGAACGGCACGCCATCCAGATTGCCGAGATAGACGTCTTCATCGCCCACATTGAATTCGCCTGCCGCATAGCACATCGGCGAGCTGCCGTCGCAGCAGCCGCCCGACTGGAAGAACATCAGCGGGCCATGCTTCTGCCGCAACTGCGCGATCAGTTCCAGCGCGGCCGGCGTGGCGGTGACTCGGGGTACCAGTGCTTCCATGACTCCATCCCATCTCGGTATCACATCGATGCCAGGCGCATGCGGCGGCATGCGCCTGGCTGTACGCCGGCTCAGAAGAAGCCGAGCGCGTTCGGGCTGTAGCTGACCAGCAGGTTCTTGGTCTGCTGATAGTGCTCCAGCATCATCTTGTGATTTTCACGGCCGATGCCGGACTGCTTGTAGCCGCCGAACGCCGCATGGGCCGGGTACAGGTGATAGCAGTTGGTCCAGACGCGGCCGGCCTGGATCTCGCGGCCGACGCGGAAGGCGCGCGCATTGTCGCGGGTCCAGAGGCCGGCGCCCAGGCCATACAGCGTGTCGTTGGCAATCTCCAGCGCCTCGGCTTCATCCTTGAACCTGGTCACCGACACCACCGGCCCGAAGATCTCTTCCTGGAAGACGCGCATCTTGTTGTGGCCTTCGAAGATGGTCGGCTTGACGTAGTAGCCGCCGGCGAAGTCGCCCTCGAGCATGTTCTGCGCGCCGCCGGTCAGCACCCTGGCGCCTTCCTGGCGGCCGATGTCGAGATAGGACAGGATCTTTTCCAGTTGCTCCTGCGAAGCCTGGGCGCCGATCATGGTCGACGAATCGAGCGGGTTGCCCTGCTTGATCGCCTCGACCCGCTTGACCGCGCGCTCCATGAAGCGGTCGTAGATCGACTCCTGCACCAGCACGCGCGATGGGCAGGTGCAGACCTCGCCCTGGTTCAGCGCGAACATCGCGAAGCCTTCGAGGCACTTGTCGAAGAAGGCGTCGTCCTTGTCCATCACGTCTTCGAAGAAGATGTTGGGCGACTTGCCGCCCAGTTCCAGCGTCACCGGGATGATGTTCTGCGACGCGTATTGCATGATCAGGCGGCCGGTGCCGGTCTCGCCGGTGAAGGCGATCTTGGCGATGCGCTTGGAAGACGCCAGCGGCTTGCCGCACTCCAGGCCAAAGCCATTGACGATGTTGACCACGCCAGGCGGCAGCAGGTCGGCGATCAGCTCGATCAGCACCATGATGGAGGCAGGCGTCTGCTCGGCCGGCTTCAGCACCACGCAATTGCCGGCTGCCAGCGCCGGCGCCAGCTTCCACACGGCCATCAGGATCGGGAAATTCCAGGGAATGATCTGGCCAACCACGCCCAGCGGCTCATGGAAGTGATAGGCATAGGTCTCGGAATCGATCTGCGCGATCGAGCCTTCCTGGGCACGGATCACGCCGCCGAAATAGCGGAAGTGATCGATCGCCAGCGGAATGTCGGCCGCCATGGTTTCGCGGATCGGCTTGCCGTTGTCGATGGTTTCGGCGGTCGCCAGCAGCTGCAGGTTGGCTTCCAGGCGGTCGGCGATGCGGTTCAGGATCAGCGAGCGCTCGGCCAGCGAAGTCTTGCCCCAGGCCTTCTTCGCGGCATGGGCGGCGTCCAGCGCCAGCTCAACGTCCTCGGCGGTGGAGCGCGCCACTTCGCAGAAGGTCTTGCCGATCACGGGGCTGATGTTCTCGAAGTACTGGCCCTTCACTGGCGGGACGAATTTGCCGCCGATGAAGTTGTCATAGCGCTCCTTGAACGGGTTCTTGATGCCGAGCTTGCTGATGTCTGCGAGATTCATGGTGTCTTCCTCTTTATCTGTCATGGGATGGTTGAAGCGATGGTTCGCCTGCTGCCATCGCTATTAACGCAATCCACGTGCCAGCTCGCCCGACATGCCGTCCGTCGGCCGGTCCCGCCGTTTTTCCCATGGATGGCCCATGCTGCGCCGCTGGTCGCAGGCGCCTTATCCCGGTTCGCGTGGCAACGACCTGAACGGCTGCTCCCTTTTGCAACAACACTGTCCCAAGTTGTGATAACGGCGGCGAGGCAGCGGCCGGCAGGGAATGACGTCAAGATGCCGGCGCCGTCGCGGCCAAGAAAAAACCGGCGCGCGGCCGGTTCTGGAAGTGGAAGAAATCGCCAGTGCAGTCAGGATCTGCGCCCGCCCGGCATCATGCGCTGGAACACCTGGTCACGGTCGATCAGCAGGTGCTTCAGCGCCGCCAGCACATGGATGGCGATCAGCACCGCCAGCGCGAACCCGACCGCTTCATGCACTTCCCCGAAGAAGCCGCGCAGCGCCTTGTCTTCCCAGCCCCAGTTGGGCAGTTCGATTCCGAAGAACTTCACGCCGTACTTGCCGAACGAGGATCCCAGGTAGCCCGACAAGGGCTGCAGCAGGATGCACAGATACAGCAGCCCGTGGCTCCAGGCGGCGGCGACCGCCTGCCAGCGCGGCACGCCGGCTTCCAGCGGCGGCGGCCTGTGCGTGAAACGCCAGCCCAGCCGCACCAGCACCAGAACCAGCACCAGCACGCCAAACGACTTGTGCAGGTTCACATAGAAGCCGCGCGCAGGCGTATTGCGCGGAATGTCTTCCAGCGAATAGCCGAGCACCAGCATGCCTATGATCAGCGCCGCCAGCAGCCAGTGCAGCGCAATGGCCTGCCAGGTGTAACGGGCAGCCGGCCTGGCCTGTGCCTGCAGCGCCTTCCCTTCTACGATGGCATTCATTGGATCACGACTCCCCATGGCATTTCTCCGACGCTAATCTCCTTGCTGACCGTATTGCTGGCGGTGTCGATCACCGACACCGAATTGGATCGGCCATTGGCCACATAGAGCTTGCTGCCATCCGGCGTGATCGCCATGTTCCAGGGTCGCTTTCCAACCGGAATCGTGGCAACGACCGCATTGCCGGCGGTGTCGATCACCGACACGCTGCCATCCTTGCCGTTGGAGACATAGACCCGCTTGCCGTCGGGCGCCATGGTCACGCCATTCGAAAAGTTGCCGGCCTTGATTTCCTTGATCACCTTGCGGCCGGGCACGTCGATCGCGTACACCGTGCTGGCCAGTTCGCAGGCGACATAGGCGACAGCGCCGTCGGGCCGGAAGGCAATGCCGCGCGGCCGCATGCCCACCTTGATCGACGCCACCTGCTTGCGCTGCGCCACATCCACCACGTCCACGCTGTCGGCTTCCTCGGCGCTGACCAGCAGCAGCTTGCCGTCGGGACTGAACACCGCATGCTCCGGATTCTTGCCTTCCGTGGTGACGGAAAACGCCTTTTTCCCGGTAGCGACATCGATGAAGCTGACTGCATTGCTGACCTCGCTGGCCGCGACGATCCAGTCCCCGGCCGCCGAAGCCGACACGCCCTCCGGCGACTCGCCGAGCGCGACCGTTCCGCTGGGCTTGCGGCTGGCCAGGTCGATCACCACGAGGGCGTTGGCCGGCTGGTCGCTGACATACAGCCGGTTTCCGGCGATGGCCAGGCCGCGCGGCTTGCTGCCGGCCTTGATGTCGGTGACTACGCTGTCGTTGGCAACATCGATGACCGACACCGTGCCTGACTTCTCATTGGGTACATAGGCGAACGGACTGGCAAGCGCAAGGCCGGGAATGAGCAACGCGCTTCCCAGCAGGCGCAGGACACTGGAAAACTTCACGGGACACTGATTCATTACATCTCCTGGTTTTCTTATTGATGAGGCCGGTACGGCGGCGGAAGGCTTGGCCTGGATGGCAAGACCGTGCAAGCACCATGCCACAGGACCATGCCGCGAGCGCCTGTGATGAGCCTCGGGAGGCGGGCGGAAGCCACCATCTGCATCCATGCCAGTCGCTAGGCAGCGCGAAAATCGCGTCAAATGCCGCAACAGTGTACTGCCTTCAGGGAAAGGGGATCAACAATGGCCGCCCGCAGGTATCTGCGGGGATATTCAAAGGGGAAATGAAGCTCAGAGGGGAAATGAAGCGTGCGCGGTATTTATTGGCGCAGGACCCAAGGGCTGGCGGTGCGCCCGCTCGCTGCGGCGATCAGCCGGGCTTCGGCTTGACGACCAGGCTTGCGTTGCCAGACCTGGCTGCCGGAGGCTGCCGGACCTGACTGTTTGAACCTTCATTCGTCCTTGTGGCCTTTTATCTCCAGGGCCTTGCCGGCAGCGGCAAGCCATTCCAGGTCGGCGTCCGACAGCGTATTGGTCTCTGCCTGCATGCGGCGCTTCAGCTTTTCCAGCCCGTCCCGCGGCGGCGCGCTACGGGCATAGGATGCCGCCAGATCCGCCAGCAGATGGTCGAGTTTGGATTCCTTGTCATTCATGTTGATGTCCTTGGTAAGAGTCGATGAGAACGGGTGCGTTCGACAGGTTGAGCAACTGCGGTCGGCGTTTCGTTCCGACTGCGGCCGCCGCCTCCTGACTAGAGATGACGTCCCATATCTTCCATCAACTTGGTCTTGGCGCGCGACAGCCGGCTTTTCACCGTTCCGGAAGGAATGCCCAGCATGCTGGCGACATCTTCAAGCAGCATGCCCTCCAGCTTGACCATGACCATGACCTCCCGCATGTCCTCGGGCAATCGGTCTATGGATTGCTGCAGCGCGATCATCGCCTGCTTGCGCTGGTATTGCGATTCCGGTTCGATATCATGCCCACCCGGCCGTTCCAGGTAAAGCGACTCGTCCAGTTCCACATCGTTCAGGCGCTTTTTGACCACCCGGTTGTGATGGTTGCGTGCCAGGTTGAGCGCAATGCCCAGCAGCCAGGTGGAAAACTGCGATCCGGCCCGGTAGCCAGGCAGCGCGCGCCATGCCGCCAGAAAGGTTTCCTGCGTCAGTTCCTCGGCATCGTCGCGGTTCTTCACCCATTTGAGGAGGAACCGCCATACCCTGCTGTAATAGGCTTCCATCAGCTTGTTGAATGCGTCCTGGTTGCCGTTCCGGGCCTGTTCGACCCATTTATCGCCCTCAGCCAGCAGCAGCTTGCTCATATGAGTTGCCTTTCAGCCAGTGTTTTAAAACGACCGTTTAGTGCCATTAATTCCTGGTAAGTCCCGCTCTCCACAATGCGTCCTCGTTCGATAAAGAAAATGCGGTCGGCCCCGGCAATCGTTGAAAGACGGTGGGCAACGACGACCCTGGTGGCTTTCAAGCTGGCGATACTGCTTGTCACAGTGGCCTGTGTGCGGTTATCGAGAGCGCTGGTTGCCTCATCCAGTAAAAGAATGGCTGGTTTGCTGACAATGGCACGCGCGATCATCATGCGTTGCCTTTGCCCTCCGGAAATTGTGGTTGCGCCGTCATTGATCATCGTATGCATGCCCATAGGCATGACCTTGATATCTTCGTCCAGTCCGGCCATCCGGGCGGCTTCCCATGCGTCCTCCATGGTCAGGGGCGCGGTGCCGACAATATTGGTGAACATATCGCCCGCTATCAGCTTCCCGCTCTGGAGCACGGTGCCGATCTGCCGCCGTATTGCCACCTTGTCCAGCCCGGACAGGTCCTGGCCGTCGTAGTAAATCGCTCCGGAGCGCGGCGTTTCGAAACCGAGCAACAGGCGCAGCAAAGTCGACTTGCCACAGCCCGATGCGCCAACCAGGGCGATGAATTCCCCGGGGCGGATGGCGATGTTGATATCGCTGAGCACGTCGGACCCATCCGCCCCATAGCCAAACGACAGTCCACTGATATCGATTGCGCCGTTGAGTCTGCCGGGCAAATGCGCGCTTGCGACGGCCTCGGGAATGGCCTGCAGTATTGGCCGCGCCCTCTCGTACAGCGGTATCACGCCGAGGCTGCTGGTCAAGGCGCTGCCCAACGCCATGGTTGCTCCCAGGAACTGCGCAAAAGCGGCGCTGAAGGACAGGAATTCACCCGCACGCATGTCGGGCAACAAGAATGCGACAGCACCGAACAGCAGAATGCTGCACAAGAGCCCAAAGCCGGCATCGAAGGTGGCGCTGGCGTTGCCGATCCGATGGATGCGCATATCCAACGCCTTCTGCTGCGCGAAAAGCCCGGCCCAGATTGAAAACGCTCGCCGCTCCGCGCCATGGGCGCGCAGTTTTGCGATGCCTGTGAGCAGCTGGAAAACCTGGCTGGCGATACGCCCGGACAAAGCGGCGCTCTGGCGCTCGACCAGCAATGCCCGATAGTTCATCACCAACGTCCAGGCCAATTGCACGCCCACCAGCAGGATGGCCATGACAGCAAGGCGCAGGTCCAGGAAAAACAGATACAGCAGACTGAATAAGCCGAACAGCCAGCCAAAAATGGCGCTTTCCACGGTATTGCTGATAGTTTGCAGTGCTGCATCGATCCCCATGGCCCGCTGCGCCAGATCGCCCGCCTCATGATCGCGGAAGAAAGCGGCCGGCAGCCCCAGCAGCCGATGTATAACCCCGCATTGAACGCTGTTGCCGAGACGTGTGCGGATGCGCATCGTTGCCAGCACGCGGCAGAAGGTAAACGCCGTCATGCAGATGCCGGTCATGAATAGCAGCGCAATCAATTGCCCAAGCTCGTCGCGGTCGGCAGAGGGCAGCACGGAATCGGTCAGCACCTGCATGGCGATGGGGGAGATCATGCCAGCGGCCCCGCCCGCCATTCCGAAAACGATCAGTCTCAGGCGGTCACGGCGGCTGCCGGTCAGGCCAAACCACACCAGGTCCTTGAAACGAAGCGCCGCACCGGGCAGGCAGGGAAAGAACTGGACTGCATGGGTCGTCAGGCTGTTGGCGATGTCAGCATCCACACGGCACGTCGTTCCGGTTTCCGGGTCGCTCAACACATAGCCGCTGGCATTCGGAATCAATGCAACCGGTCTTTTATATCCCTCATGAAAGGCCAGCAGCGCACCGTGATCCTGGCGCCACCAGAACGGACCCTTCAGTTTGACCCGGCGCTGTATCAACTGATGTTCACGGCAAAAGCTTTCCAGCCAGGGCTCGCTGCCCGATGCCGTCAACGCGATGGCCTTCAAACCAGGAAGTGCGATACCCGAGGCGCGCAGCACCAGCGTGCAAGCTGCCTGCAGCGGATTGCCAATCGCTGCAGGCAGCGCGGTTTCCGAAGTCGACAGGACCTGAGCCACCTCGGACAGCGCATGCTGCATCTGCTGCAGTTCGGCCAGCGCACCCTGCTGGAGCTGTGCATGCTCCCGCATCTGCGCTTGGCCGGCTTGATCGTCCAGCACGTTCAACAGCGCAACATGATTGGCCTTTGCCTGAACCGCTTCCGCAGGCAAGCCGGGTATTGCACGCAACAGCGTGCGATGCCAGTTCTCTTTCAGTTGTTGCAGGGCCTGCTCGGCAACCTGGTCGCCTGCCACGCCTTCGCCGGCGTTTTCCAGTCGAATCCATGAGGTGCGCGACAGGGCGACTGCCATCAATGCAGAATCGGGCGATCCAGGCCTGTCGAGGATGACTTCGCCCGGCTTGATACGACATACATGACGTCGCACTCCAGCCGGCACGCTGCCGGCGATTGCCACATGAAACAGGTCGACTCCGCCCTGCTCCACCAGCCACACCGTGTCGCTGACACCCAGAACGACCGGTTCCAGGGCAAGCGGAAACTGCCTTTGCCCATGGGGCGCAAGCAACTGCACCAAGTGTGCCGCCATATCGGCGCTGTCCGTGGCCATCATGCTGCGATCTCGCCAACCAGTGCTGAGTAGGCGCCTGCGCGACGCAGCAGCGTGTCATGGGTGCCTCGCTCGACAATACGGCCATGGTCCATCACGATGATTTCATCACAGTCGCGTATCGTGGAGAGGCGGTGCGCAACGATCAGGCAAGTGCAGCCTCGACGGCGCAGGCTGTCGTCGATTTCCTTCTCGGTGGCCGTGTCGAGAGCCGCAGTGGCTTCGTCCAGCACCAGGATGCGCGGATTGCCCGTGAGCGCGCGACCGATTTCAAGACGCTGCCGCTGGCCTCCGGAAAAATTGCTGGCGCCCTCGGTGACCTGTGTATCGTAGCCGCCAGCGCGGCTGGCGATGGTGTCATGGATTGCTGCATCTTGCCCGGCGCGCACGACGTCCGGCTCTGCCACGCTGCTGTCCCATAGCGTGAAGTTGTCGCGAACGCGCCCCGAGAACAGATGGATATCCTGATCCACGCCGGCCAGGCTGGCGCTGAGGACGCGTGGGCTGATGTCGGCGCGGCGACGCCCGTCAAACAGGATTTCACCCGACCACGGCTGATGCAGTCCCATTACCAGTTTCGCCACCGTGCTCTTGCCGCTTCCCGATGCGCCGACCAGCGCAACGCGCTGCCCCGGCGCAAGACTCAGGCTGAAGTCTTCCAGCAAGGGCGGTTCCAGCCTGCTGTAGCCGAAGCTGACATGACGCAGCTCCAGGGCGCCCTGAAGTTTTTCCTCAAGCCCCGGCGCATCCTGCTCCGATGGGTTTGCCGGCGCATCGGAGGCCATGAATCGTGGATCAACCTGATAACGCAGCGTGTCATCCAGGCGCTTGAGGTCGGCGTCGGCTTCCTGCAATCTGCCGGCCAGGCCCATGAGATTGTTGACCGGACTGGAAAAGGAGACCATCAGGCTCTGAAATGCGATCAGCATCCCGATCGTGATCTCGCCCGACATGACACGCAAACCGCCCAGGCCCAGAATAGAGGCGGTGATGGCTGCCGATACCAGCAAAGGCAGGGTGCCAAGCAGCCGGGTGTAGAACAGCAGGTCCTGCTCGGTATTGTTGACGCCCGCCTTGAGGCCCGACCAGCGGCTGAAGAAATCGGCTTCGCCGCCGCCCGCCTTGATGGTTTCAATGGTCTGGATGCCGCCAACCAGCGTGGCGCCAAGCTTGCCTCGCTGCTGCTGCAAGCGCATGGTGCGGTCGCGTCGCTTGCGTGAGACCACGGCCAGCAGCAGCACATTGAGCATGGTGAGCGATACGCCGATTACTGTCAGCAGCACATCATAGGAGAGCATGATGGCCAGATAGAAGACCAGCGTCACCAGGCTCACCACGTTGACCGCAAGCTCCCCGGCAACCAGGCGCGCGATACCGTCGTTGATGCTTACCCTCTGGCCAATGCTGGCGGCGTGCCGCTGGCTGAAGAAGTCGATAGGAAGTCGCAACAGATGCCAGAAGTAATTGGCCGACGCCGTAAGAGAGAGGCGGGTTTCAAGCCTGAGCAGATAGGACAGCTGAAGCCAGGTCAGCAAGGCCCTGAGCACGGCGGTCAGCGCCATGCCCAGCAACAGGGGCTTGACCCAACCCTGCAGCCGGCCTATCAGATAGCTATCGACAAAGACCTGCGAAAACACGGGGATGGCAAGGCCGGGAATGACCATACCCAGACCGGCAAGCAGGACATAGGCCGCAGCACCCCGCACATTGCGCAGCCGACGGCTCAGTGCGCCGACGATCCCGTTGGGATCAGGTGAACGTTCGAAATGGGACTCGGGCTCAAACAGCAGCGCGATGCCGGTATAGGATCGATTGAATTCATCCATGGCAACGGTGCGCGGGCCAGTCGCCGGATCATTGATCCACGCCTTCTTGTCATTCAGTCCTTCCAGGACAAGGAAGTGGTTGAAGTTCCAGAACAGGATCATCGGGCAGGCATGACCATACAGGGCGTCGATGTCAAGCCGCATACCCTGGGCCTTGAGCCCGTGCGCGCGTGCGGCACGCACCACGCTGCTGGCCTTGCTGCCATCGCGCGACACGCCACAGGCGATGCGCAACTCTTCCAGCGACACGTAGCGGCCATAATGCTGCAGCACGATGCCCAGGGCAGCCGCGCCACATTCCACCGCTTCCATCTGCAGCACCGTCGGTGTCTTTATCCTGCAGCCGTTAATGTGGCGCAACAACGTGTTCCACTTGCCCATGGTCAGGTCCCGGTCAGTTCGCGCAACAAAGGGATAAGCAGGCTGATCGGGCGCTTTTTTTCCACGACGAAGGTGCCCGTTGCCAGGGTCCCGCTGGACAGTTCGACCTTGGCTCCGGCGTTGGACGACCAGCGATAGCCGCTGCGGGTGCCGGCATCTTTGGTCAACTGAACCTGAACAGAAATGGGCGGCCCGTTGCGCGTCAGCTCGCGCACCAGCGTGGCATTGTTGAACAGCGACAGCATGCCCAGCTCGGTCGCCGGGTATTGCGCCACCGCCGTCACGGTGCCGACCAGGTAGCCGAACCGTTCCTTCTTGGCGGTTGCCGGTGAAATCTGGGCGGGCATGCCTGCCTTGAGCAGCTTGGCATTGGAATTGGGCGGCAGGTAGACCACGGCTTCCAGCAAGCCTTCATTGATTTCAACACTGACGATGGGCTGGCCGTTCTTGACGACGTCACCCTGCATCGCCATCGTTTCGACCACGATGCCTTCATGCGGACTGACGATGCGGGACGCGAGATCATGCTGCAAAAGCAGGTCCTCGAGCCGGCTCTGTGCCTGCAACAGGCGGTTGCCCACCTCGCGCAAACGGTTCTCGCGCGCTGCGGCAACCTCGATCTGCTCGACGGAAAGCTTCTGCAGCATGGTACGGGCATTGTCGATATCGCTTTCCGCACCGAGCGCCTGCTGCCGGGTCTGCTCGTAGCGCTGGCGGGTGATCAGGCCATCGCCCAGCAATTCCCGCTGCCCGTCAAGCATGGTACGGAGAGATTGCAGTTGCTCCTGCCGGGTTGCGATGGTGTGGAGCAGCACTGCCTGCTGAAGTTTTACGGCCTTTTCCTGTACCGGCCGCAAGGCATCGGTGCGGCTGATCAGGTCATTTTGCTCGTCAGTCAGTTGCCGCACCACCTTGCGTTGCGCCGCGACCTGCTGCTCCATTTCAGGCTGGGCAATCCGACCCAGCACCTGCCCTGGGCGGACCGGGTCGCCGAGATCGAGATCGGCCATTTCCGTTAGCACGCCCGTACCGAAGGAGACGACGTTGAAGGTGCCGCCCTCGCGAATGATGATGCCCTGCCCCTCTACGCTGGCGGGCAGCGTGCCGAAAATGCTCCATACCAGGCTGGAAAGAAGAATCAACAGAATGGCTGCCAGGGCAATCCAGGCGCGCGGACGGGTAATCCGCATGGCTTCATCAAGCCGGTCAGGCGTGGCGAGGCTGTCCAGCGCCGACTTGCGAAACATCTCCTGCTTCATGGCAGCTCCGGAAGGGTCGTCAATGATTCCATGGTGACGCGCTGCTCGTCGCCGTCAGCGCCCAGCAACGTGGCGGTCTCGAAACGGTAGCTGGCCAGTGCCTGGGCAAGACGGCGGCGGGCATCGATCACGCCAAGCTCGTCGGCGGTAAGCCTTGCCTCGGCGGTGAGCAGATCCAGCACGGTGGCCAGGCCAAGGCGGTATTTCTTGCGCTCGTCGGCAAACACCTGTGTCTGCAGCCTCACCTGCTGCCGCGCCTGTTCCAGCTGCAGGGCCGCACTCAAAACGCTGGCGCGCTGCACGCTGACAGTGGCATGCGCGGCCTGCAGCAGGCCGTCAAGCTCAAGGCGCGCCTGCTCGGCAAGCGCCGCGCGCTGGCGGACTAGGCCAGCCTGGGTATTGCCTTGCACCGGCAGCACGTAGACCAGGCCGATCGACGCGTTCAAGCCAGACGCCGGCGCATTCAGGGCCTGCCAGGCGGCGAGCGCGGCACGGTTTTCACGCAGGCCGCTATAGCCAACCGACAAGGTCAGGTCGAGCTGCGAGATCGGGTCACGCCGCGTTGCCTCATAAAGAATCTCGGCAGCGTCAACGCGGCGCTGCTGCGCCCTGACGTCAAAGCGCGCAGCCAGTGCCGAATAGGGCCATGGCCTGGACAGCGATTCCATGACGGCAGCAGGCAACTCGGGAAAGTCGTCACTTGGCGCAGGCGTTGGCGTATCGGGCTGTCCGGCGATCCCCATGGCCAGCACCAGCGCCGCGCGCGCTTCCGCCAGCGACTGCTCGGCGGCGATACGCAGGCCGCGGTCGCGCGCCACTTGTGCCTCGTATTGGAGCACATCGGCCTGCGGAATTTCATCACCCCTGGCCAGTCGGCGGGCATCATCGAGCAATAGCAGGGAACGGTTTTCGGAGAGCCGGCGGATATCCAGCGCCTGCAGTGCGGCCAGGTAATCCCAGTAGGCATTGACGCTGCGACTGATCCGGGACGCGATGGTGTGCCGCAGACCCATGTCTGCCGAGGCCAGCACCTGCTCCGCTGCCCGTTCCGCAGCGGTATTGAAGCGGGTGCCCCTGCCCTTCTGGAGGGGCACAGTGAAATTGAGCGCCACGGTGCCTGTGGCCGGCGAAGTCAGCGACTGGATGTTGTCGCGTACCCGATTGATCCTGACGCTGGGCGCTACCGTCACACCCGAACGCAGACGGCTTGTCGCTCCCAGCAAATAGGAGGCGGTGCTGCTTTCGACCTGGCTTGCTGCGGGGCTTTGCAGCGCCTGCAGCAAGGGCGAGCGCGCCTGCGCCAGTTCGACTCCGGTAGTGAGCGCTGTGTCAAATTCACCGCGGGCGACCTGGAGCTGGCCTTCGCTGAGCATCAACTGCCGGTTGGCGGCGCCTATTTGCGGCTCATGCAATAACGTCAGCCTGACCGCATCGAGCAGCCTGCCGCTGAACTGCTGGCCCGATGCGGAGCCGCATGTGAAGAACATCCCCAGGATGGGGAGAAGCCGGACGCAAAGGCGAATGCCGGCAAGGTGGCATGAAATGCTCCGCAAGGCACGCAATGAATGAATTTTTATCGTTGAGCCGGCTAGTAGCATTCGGAAAGGACTGGACGTTGCAAACCGGACTTTTGAGGAATTTTTTTGCTTGAGCAGTGCGTTGAGTAACGCAAAGAAATCCCCTGTTCCCGATTCAAGCCGACAAAAGATCTTTTGTTCGAACGACGGAAACTAAAAGCATCCAGCAAAAACGCCGGCAAGGCGTGCCCGTACTGCCCGCACAGGCAGTTCGGAGAACTGGCGCAACGGCGCCGGAGGACATATCGTCAGGTGTTTTGAGAAGAACGGCGGGAGCCATAGCGGTGGGCATATACCCAGGTAAATTCGGCGCCCAGCAGGAAAATCTGCGCCGAGTAATACACCCATACCAGGATCACGACCAGCGAGCCGGCGGCGCCGAAGGTGGAGCTGACGCCGCTGGTGCCAATGTACAGGCCAATTGCATACTTTCCGGCCGTAAAGAGCAGCGATGTGATCGCCGCACCGGTCCAGACGTCACGCCAGGCGATGCGAATGCGCGGCATGATCTTGTAGATCATCGCAAACATCACGGTGACCATCAGATAGCTCAAGCCGATGTTGAGCGCGCTGGCCAGCAGCGCACGGGCGCCGAACAGCGCACCCCACCACTTTTCAAGCACCGCCAGCAAGGCGCTTGCAAGCAGCGAGGCAATCAGCAGCAGTCCTATGCCAATGATCATGGCGAAGGAGACCAAGCGAGTGCGCAGCAGCTTCCATAAGCCGCCGGATTTTTCCTGCTCGGGAACGCGCCAGATCCTGTCCAGTGCGCTCTGCAGTTCACCAAACACCGAGCTTGCGCCGACAATGAGCAGCACCACGCCGATGAAAGCGGCAACGATGCCATCGGCCGGTTTGCGCGCGCTGGCCAGGAGTCCTTGCAGCGCGACTGCGGCGCCATCGCCCATCAGGTCTCTGACCTGATAGAACACGGCACCGCGTGCCGCTTCCTCGCCATAGAACATGCCGGCGATGGAAATGACGATAAGCAGCAGCGGAGCAATCGAAAAGATCGTGTAATACGACAGCGCCGCGCCCATGCTGGGCGCATAGTCGCGGCTCCAGGCCGACACCGCATCCCGTACCAGTTCCAGCATGGCGCGCAGCCCGGGACGGCCTTGCGCCACTGGCTCAGTCAAGATGCTGGACGATGCGGCCACCGCTGGTCTGAGCAAAATCGCTTGCATAATCGACTGCGGCTTCCATCTCCGCAAAGGAAGCCAGCGGTTCGGCCAGACCAACCTGGTTGACATGCCACTGCCCGCTTTCAGCCTGCTGCATCTGGATCAGCGGAATATTCTCGGAAGGGTTTTGCATTTTCATTCTCCACGACGGATGACTCGCTGTCTTTTACTCGGACGAGACAGCGACCAGCAAACATACCGGCCCCGATTGCAGGTGTCGGTTAGCTGGCGCACCGATGCCATGCTGATACTTGTTCCTCAGCCGCCACGCAGCGGATGGCTGCCCGCCGTGCCGCGCTCGAGACGGTCTTCCAGTTCGCCGATATAGGCGGAAAGCGTGGTGGTTTCCTGGCTGAGGGCGGCGCGCAGGCTCTGCTCGAGCGCGTCGATGCGGGCGTGGGTCGCCAGGCGGTTTTCCTGGGCCTGCTGATCCAGCTTCTGCAGCGTGGCAGTGAGCAGCTGATGCAGTTCGGTAATGCGCGATGCCTCGGCCTGGTCAGCCAGCTTGCGCTGCGCCTGCAGTTCCTTGGCCTGCTGCCGCGCCTCTAGCAGAATCGAGGTCTGATGCACACCGGCGAAAACGGCGAACGCACCTGTCAGCAAGACCAGCATGCCGAGCATGATCAAGCCCAGCGGCGCCTCCACCGTCGTCACCAGCAGCGACAGGGTGGTCGGTGCAATGATGACCGGCCAGTTCAATGCGACGAACAGGGTAATGGCCAGCAGTAGCAGCAACAGCAGCAGCGTACGTAATTTCATGGGCGCTCCATCGGAATCGTTACTGCGCATGCTACGCCAGACCCTATGTTGCCTGCTTGTGTTGAGTCCAAAGAACAGCATCGAGGCCTGGCCTGGCGGCGCATGCATGCTGCATGGGACCGCTCAGCTCCCGCCCTTGTTTCCGCCCAGGTCCGTCCTTCCCCATTCGTCAATGATGCCGGCACTGTCGTCCGGGGCAGCTGCCGCATACGCGGGCGTTGCCGCGGGTGTGTGGCTGAAGCGCGGCGCAGGCGCCGGCTGCAGCACGCCGTCCACCGTCACGAAAGTCTGCCGTGCCTGGTTATGGGGATGCAGCGGCGCCTCGTCCCAGTCCAGCACTGGCGCGAAGCAGGCATCGCTGCCTTCCAGCAGCGCGCACCACTCGGCCCGAGTCTTGGTAAGAAAGATATGCGCCAGGCGTTCCCTGAGTTGCGGCCAGTGCCGTGTAGCGTTCTGGTCGCAAAACGCGGCATCGGCGATGCCCGCCTTTTCCAGCAACAGCGCATAGAACTGGGGTTCTATCGCGCCAACCGATACGTATTTCCCGTCGGCACAGGCATAAGTACCGTAGAAATGGGCGCCGCCGTCGAGCATGTTCTCGCCGCGCCGGTTGCTCCAGACGCCGGCCGCATGCATGCCGTACATCATTGCCGACAGCAATGCAGCGCCATCCGTCATGGCGGCATCGACTACCTGCCCCTGTCCGGTGAGCCGGGCATGATGCAGCGCGCAGAGCAAGCCAAAGGCCAGCATCATGGCGCCGCCGCCAAAGTCACCGACATAATTCAGCGGCACTACAGGTGGTTCTCCCGGCCTGCCTATCGCATGCAGCGCGCCGCTCAGGGCGATGTAATTGATGTCATGCCCGGCGGCATGAGACAACGGCCCGGTCTGCCCCCATCCTGTCATGCGGCCATAGACGAGAGAGGGACGACGCGAGAGGCAGATCTCCGGCCCGAGACCCAGGCATTCCATCACGCCCGGCCGGAATCCCTCTATGAGGATGTCGGCCCGCTCCACCAGCGCCAGCACGCTGTCCAATGCGGCGCCCTCCTTCAGATTCAGCTTCAAAATGCGGCGGTTGCGCGACAGGACATCGTATGCCCCGGTCGTGCCGGTCACGCTGGTATTGCCGGGACGCTCGATGCGCACCACGTCCGCGCCCATGTCGGCCAGCATCATCGCGCAAAACGGCGCAGGGCCGAGACCGGCCATTTCAAGCACTTTCAATCCAGCCAGCGGGCCTGCCATCTGCTTGCTCTCCCTTGTCGGTGCCGCAGCATCAGGACCAGCTGCGATTCACGGCACATTCTAGCCCGATGCACAGCGACCGGTTGCTTCGGCATTCAACACCGCAGGCTCCGGGTCGTGATCATTCAACCAGCTTCTGCAGGAAAATCTGATAAAGCGGCGCCGAAACCATGCGCACCCGGTTGAAATGGCAGTTGATAAAGGCATCGATCGCCATCTTCGGCACCGTCAGCGGGTCCCTGTCTCCCGCCAGCGTCTCATGCCAGAGATAGTCGTCCAGGACCATGATGCCGCCGACCCTGAGCAGCCGGAATGCCATGCTGGCGTCAAGCAGCACGTCGGCTGCCTGGTGGGAGCCATCGACGTAAATGAAATCGAACTGCGGCTTGGGCTGCCGGCTCAGCAAGGCGCCGAGGCAGCTTTCCGAACTGCCCTTGTGGATATGCAGGTCCACCGGGAATGCGCTATTAGCGATCGAGATGGCGGTATTGCGAAGGAAACGCTGCTCCACCCGCGCCATGTCGACGGCAGCGGCGCGATGCTCGATGCCGCCATTCCAGTGATCGATACAGTGAATTTCCAATGGCGCTTTTTGGCCTAGTACATCGATGAGATAACACGCGCTCGCACCTTCATAAGAGCCGATTTCCAGTACCAGCCGCGCATCCAATTGTGGCAATAGCCTATCCCATACGGGACGGGCGGCATTAAACCAATCAGCGGTGTATTCGGGTGCTTCCGCGGATTGATTCTGATGAGTTGGGCCTGAATCCATTTATCTTTTCAGAAAAAGTCAATTAAGGAAGGGATTACAAACACTAAGCATGGCCGACTGCTCATTGATTTTTAGCAACATTCGGCATGACGTTACTCAACTAGTAACATTGAAACTGAGCAAGTTCTATCCTCAGCTTCCACTATTCCACCACTTCACATAAGGTGAATTCACTATGGAATGCCATTACATCAACCTAGATAGTGCCGTCGAGCGTCGGTCTACTCTGGAAGCCAACTTTGCGAGGTGCCGCCGTGAAGGTTGGGAACTGAAGCGATTTGTTGCTCTTGACGAAGCGACAGCCGAAAAAAACAAGATCCCTGGAAAGCGCAGCTGGCGCGAAAAAGGCTGTTTTCTGAGTCATAAAAGCTTGATAGAACAGCAGCCGGACGACGGCCGATCATTTGTGGTCCTGGAAGACGATGCGCAATTCGGGCTGACCAGTCTGGAAGTCATCGAAGGCGTTCTGGCTGAAAACCGCAGTGCGCAATGGGATCTGCTCTTTACCGATATTAACCCTCTGCGAATGGAAACCATGATGATGCTTGCCCTTAACCGAAGTCAGTTAATGGAAAGGCGTACGGTAATCCCGTTGGATTTAGCCAAAATCCCCTTTATCGGGGCTACCGCATATGTGGTCAACGGCGCGTCCAGGCGCAAACTGCTGGCCTATCTGGAAGCAGGCGTCCCGGTGGACACGGAATATGACGTCTACCTGAATCACGGCATGGTCAGTGGAGAGTTGAAGGCGGCCGCGCTTTTCCCCTTCATCACTACCTTGTCCGAGCATTCTACAAAAACCCAGATTCAGTCACCGAATACAACTACCGCGAATATGGCGCGCGCTGTCTTCCGCCGCATGATGTGGCTCGAGAGCAGTGAAGAAAGCTACAACGCTGATTTGGCGACGGTAGAAAGTCGCCTGCAGGGCACGCTGCATGGGAAGATTGCCATGCTGGCCGGCGCCGAGTATTTTGAAGATTGATGCCCCCTCGATTTTCTTCCAACTCCCATGAAAAAACGCGCATTCCTGCATACGACGGCCGCGGCAGCGGCCGCAATTCTTTCTCCATTTACGCACGCAAAGGCAAGCGCGACACAGTCCGGCGGCCCTGCGCTGCTAACCGTGACTGGCGCAATCACCAGGGCCAACCGCGGTGCCCTTGATCCCGCGCTCGACCAATTAATGGCCAAGCAGAAGCTGAGCTTCGACCGGGCGTTTACCTTTGACTTCGCAGCGCTCGACAGACTCCCCCGGCAGACCATTTCCCCGGTCATCGAATATGATGAAAAAGCGCACCAACTCTCGGGCCCGACGGTAGAGGATGTGCTGAAGGCCGCCGGAGGAGCCGCCAATGCAAGCGTTCTGCTGCGGGCAATCGATGGCTACGCAGTCAGAGTCGAGGCAAGCGATCTGCGCAAGTACCGCTTTATCGTTGCCACCCGGCTTGATGGGCAACCCATGGCATTGGGTGGACTGGGTCCGCTGTGGGCTGTGTATGACGCCGACCGTTTTCCGGACATGGCTGCAAAGCCGCTCAATCAGCGTTTTGGCCTGTGTCCGTGGGGCCTTTATCACATTCATGTGGCCCCGCAGTAAATCGGGGTAGCGGCGCCATCACGAGTTTCAGCGCTCGACGCAGCTCAGGTAAAGATAGCTGGTGGTCAGCACGAGCAGCACGATGCATGCGAATGCAAAGGCGATGCCCGCGCCCATGCATAGAAACGCGGCACACAGGTGATCCGCGCTCTGTGCTGTATTGCTCAGCATGAGTCCGGACAACAACTCGGTCATCTTCATCAGGCACAGTGCCATGCCTGCCCACTTGAGCATGAAAAAGGGAAGGATGTTGCGCATTTCACGGTTGAAGCGGTAATTTGCAATGCGCTGCTCGATCGTGCCCCGGTTCGCATCCCGAAACTGCCACAAGGGAATAGCCAGCCGCCACACGTACCGGAGCCTGTTTCCCACGCGTTCCTTGAAAGAGACATCGCGACTAGTCATGGTTTTCGAAATGTACCCGTGTTTCAGCAAGCAGCACCTGACTTTGAACAATTGACGCTTGATACCCAATCCCAACGAAAAAGGCCCGCACCTGATGCGGGCCAAATCCATCCAAGGGGACGGAGGAGGAGACGAAGTTATAGTAGACAATATCGACCGAAGGTTCAGTCAGAAAAACACTTCAAAGCCTGTAGGAGTGTGCCGGCGCTGTAATTTGAAGCGTTGAACGGGCACGCTGCGCGTTGACATCCGTGACACGAGAATTTGTGCGCGACAAAAACAAAAGCCCCTTTTCAGGGGCTTGTTTTGTGCTGCCAACTACTTGAATTTGTGGCGGAAAGGGTGGGATTCGAACCCACGGTACAGCATAACTGTACACTGGATTTCGAGTCCAGCGCATTCGACCACTCTGCCACCTTTCCTGGTCTGATTCCTTGCGGCACCGCAGTCCCGCAAGGCGCTGAATTATAGCAGAGGGGTTTCCAGAATTGGAATAGGGAAAATGCGCTTTATTTCAAATCCGCTTGCGCTGCCGGCGTCAGTCTTTCCAGTCCGCCCATATAGGGTTGCAGCACCGACGGAATCAGCACGCTGCCGTCGGCTTGCTGGTTGTTTTCCAGCAAGGCAACCAGGGTGCGGCCGACAGCCAGGCCGGAGCCGTTCAGGGTATGCAGAAGTTCAGGCTTGCCCTGGGCATTCCTGAATCTTGCCTGCATGCGGCGCGCCTGGAATGCCTCGCAGTTCGATACCGAGGAAATTTCCCTGTAAGTCCCCTGCGCCGGCACCCACACTTCGATGTCATACGTCTTGGCGGCGCCGAAGCCCATGTCGCCGGTGCAGAGCGTGATGACACGGTAGGGCAAGCCCAGCTTCTTCAGGATGTTCTCGGCATGGCCCAGCATTTCTTCCAGCGCATCGTAGGAATGCTCCGGCTCGACGATCTGCACCATTTCCACCTTGTCGAACTGATGCTGGCGGATCAGGCCGCGGGTATCCCGGCCATAGGCGCCGGCCTCGGAGCGGAAGCACGGTGAATGCGCGGTCAGGCGGATCGGCAGGCTGTCGCGCGCGACGATGTCGTTCCTGACCATATTGGTCAGCGGCACTTCCGCGGTCGGTATCAGGTACAGCGCCTCGCCCTCGCCTTCCTGGCCGCCCTTTTTCGCCGCGAACAGGTCGGCTTCGAACTTGGGCAACTGACCGGTGCCGCGCAGGGACTCGGCATTGACGATATAGGGCGTATAGCATTCCGTATAGCCATGCTCCTCCACATGGGTGTCCAGCATGAACTGGGCCAGGGCACGGTGCAGCCGGGCGACACCGCCCTTCAACACGGCAAAACGCGAGCCGGTCAGCTTGGCCGCGGTATCGAAGTCCAGGCCCAGGCGCGCGCCGATGTCCACATGATCCTTGACCTCGAAGTCGAAGACGGGAGGCTGGCCGACTTTCCTGACTTCGACATTGCCCGACTCATCGGCGCCAAGCGGCACCGAGGGATGCGGCAGGTTGGGCACGGCTTCCAGGAAGCGGCTCATCGCCGCCTGCACCTCATCGAGCCGGGCGGCGGACGCCTTCAGTTCGTCGCCTATGCCGGACACTTCGGCCATGACTGCGGATGCATCCTCGCCCTTGCCTTTCAATATGCCGATCTGCTTGGACAGGCTGTTGCGACGGCCCTGCAATTCCTCGGTGCGGGTCTGGATCTGCTTGCGCTCGGATTCCAGTTCGTTGAAGGCGCTTACATCAAGCTGGAACTTGCGCGCTGCCAGGCGCTCGGCAACGGCGGCGATATCTTTGCGTAGGAGTTGGATGTCTATCATGACGGACGGCTGGCTGTTTCGAAAGCCGCCATTGTAACAAGGCTGTCCAGGCAACCATGCTGGCGTCGCGGCGAAATGCCGGCCAAGGGTCTCAGACAGCGCGCCGCATGGAGCGCGCCGAACTACCCGGCCTTGCCGGCGTCCCGGTCCAGCTGGCGCAGCCAGGCCAGCTTGTCGGCGATCTTGGCTTCCATGCCACGCGGCACCGGCTGGTACCAGCCCGGCTCAGGCATGCCTTCCGGCAGATAGGTCTCGCCGGCGGCATAGGCATTCGGTTCGTCATGCGCGTAGCGGTAGGCATGGCCGTAGCCGAGTTCCTTCATCAGCCTGGTCGGCGCATTGCGCAGGTGCACCGGCACTTCGCGCGACTTGTCCTTCTTCACGAAGGCCATTGCCTGGTTGAAGGCGTTATAGCCGGCATTGCTCTTGGCCGCGATGGCCAGATAGATCACGGCCTGGCCCAGCGCCAGCTCGCCTTCGGGCGAGCCCAGGCGTTCGTAGGTTTCGGCGGCGTCGTTGACCACCTGCATGGCGCGCGGATCGGCCAGGCCGATGTCTTCCCACGCCATGCGCACGATGCGGCGCGCCAGGTAGCGCGGGTCGGCGCCGCCGTCGATCATGCGGCAGAACCAGTACAGCGCCGCATCGGGATGCGAGCCGCGCACCGACTTGTGCAGCGCCGAGATCTGGTCGTAGAAGTTGTCGCCGCCCTTGTCGAAGCGGCGCGCGTTGAGCGTCATCGCATTCTCGACGAAGGCGGCGTCGATCGTTCGCACACCCTGCGTATGGGCTGCCACTTCCGCCTGCTCCAGCAGGTTGAGGAAGCGACGGGCGTCGCCGTCCGCATAGCCGGCCAGGGCGTCGATGGCGACATCCTCGAACGCCAGGTCGACCAGGCCGCTGGCCTGCGCCCGCTGCAGCAACTGCCGCATCTCCTCGTCGGTCAGGGACTTGAGCACATAGACCTGGGCGCGCGACAGCAGCGCCGAGTTGACCTCGAAGCTGGGGTTTTCGGTCGTGGCGCCGATGAAGGTCACCAGGCCCGATTCCACGAACGGCAGCAGCGCGTCCTGCTGCGACTTGTTGAAGCGATGGATCTCGTCGACGAACAGGATGGTATGGCGGCCATGCTGGTCAAGGTTTTGCTGCGCCTGCTCCATCGCGGCGCGGATATCCTTGACCCCCGAGAACACCGCCGACAGGGCGATGAACGCGCTGTTGAAGGCATCGGCCATCAGCCGCGCCAGCGTGGTCTTGCCCACGCCCGGGGGCCCCCACAGGATCATCGAATGCACCTTGCCGGACTCGAAGGCCAGACGCAGCGGCTTGCCCTCGCCCAGCAGGTGGCGCTGGCCCACCACCTCATCCAGGCTGCGCGGCCGCAACGCTTCGGCCAGCGGCTGGCGCGGCGCGGTGCTGAACAGGTCGGTCATGGCGCGCTGCCTGCGGTGCCGGGACGGCTCACTGCTCGAACACGTCCGCGCCTTTGGGCGGCGTGAAGCGGAACTGGCTATCCGGCAGCGACGGATTCTTCTCGAACCGGGTGAAGGTCAGCAGCGATACCTGGCCGAAGGAGTCGCGCAGCTCCATCGCCACCGGCACGCCGTCCCGCAGGCCGATGCCGATCTGGTCGAAGGTGGTGTCCTTGGCTTTCGGTATGGCCTGCAGCCACTCCATGCCGTCGCGTTCGCCGGCATCCTTCAGCGTGAAGTTCTTTTCCAGGTCATTGCTGCCAAACAGGATGGCCGCCGGCGACGAGCCGAGCGCATTGCCGAGCTTGCGCACGGTGACCTGGTTCAGGTCCTTGTCGTAGATGAAGAGTTTTTCGCCGTCGGCCTGCAACTGCTGCTCGTACGGTTTCTTGTAGATCCAGATGAATTTGCCCGGACGGGAAAACTCGAAGGTGCCGGTGGACGTATTGGACACCTTGGCGGCGCCGCCCTCGTTCTTGACCAGGCGCTGCGTGAATTCGCCGCGCGCGGTCTTGGTGCTGCCGACAAAGGATTTGAACTGGTCAAGCGCGGCGGCCTGCGCCAGCGCGGGCAGTACCAGCGCGAACGCTAGCAACGGTTTGATTCGGGCTTTCAGGGTCAAGTGCTGTCCTATTCTGCAGTATTGCCGGCCGGGACCAGGATGTCGCGGTTGCCGTTGGATTGCATGCTGGATACGACGCCGCTCTGTTCCATTTGTTCCAGCAGGCGGGCGGCGCGATTGTAACCAATTCGTAAGTGTCGTTGCACGAGCGAGATCGATGCGCGCCGGTTCTTCAGCACGACCTGCACTGCCTGGTCGTACAGCGCATCGCTTTCGCCGCCGCCCTCGCCCACTGCTGCGCCAGCTTCGCCGCCCTCCTCGGCCAAGCCGCCTTCGAGGATGCCCTCGATGTAATTCGGCTCGCCCTGCTCCTTCAGGTGGTCGACCACCCGGTGCACTTCATCGTCGGACACGAAGGCGCCGTGCACGCGCACCGGCAGGCCGGTGCCGGGCGGCATATAGAGCATGTCGCCCATGCCCAGCAATGCCTCGGCGCCCATCTGGTCGAGGATGGTGCGCGAATCGATCTTGCTGCTGACCTGGAACGCGATGCGGGTCGGGATGTTGGCCTTGATCAGGCCGGTGATCACGTCCACCGATGGCCGCTGGGTTGCCAGGATCAGGTGGATGCCGGCCGCGCGCGCCTTCTGCGCGATGCGGGCGATCAGTTCCTCGATCTTCTTGCCAACCACCATCATCAGGTCGGCCAGCTCGTCGATGATGATGACGATGGTGGGCAGCTTCTCCAGCGGCTCGGGCGCGTCCGGCGTCAGGCTGAACGGATTCGGTATCTTCTGCTCGCTTTTCTCGGCGTCGGCGATCTTCTGGTTGTAGCCGGCCAGGTTGCGCACGCCCAGCTTGGACATCAGCTTGTAGCGCCGCTCCATTTCATTGACCGCCCAGTTCAGCGCATGGCCGGCCTGCTTCATGTCGGTCACCACCGGCGCCAGCAGATGCGGAATGCCTTCGTAGATCGACAGTTCCAGCATCTTGGGGTCGATCAGGATCAGACGCACCTGCTTCGGGTCGGCCTTGTAGAGCAGCGACAGGATGGTGGCGTTGATGCCGACCGACTTGCCGGAGCCGGTGGTGCCGGCCACCAGCAGGTGCGGCATCTTGGCCAGGTCGGCGACGACCGGATGGCCGGCGATATCCTTGCCCAACGCGACGGTCAGGCTGGAGACGCCGTCGTTATAGACCTTGGAGCCGAGGATCTCGGTCAGGCGCACGATCTGCCGTTTCGGATTCGGCAGCTCCAGGCCCATGTAGTTCTTGCCGGGGATGGTTTCGACCACGCGGATCGAGGTCAGCGACAGCGCCCGCGCCAGGTCGCGCGCCAGGTTGACGATCTGGCTGCCCTTGACGCCGGTGGCGGGCTCGATTTCATAGCGGGTGATCACCGGCCCCGGATAGGCCGCCACCACCTTGACGTCGACGCCGAAGTCCGACAGCTTCTTCTCGATCAGGCGGCTGGTGAATTCCAGGGTTTCGACGCTGACCGTCTCCTGCGCCGGCGGCGCGTCATCCAGCAGCGACAGCGGCGGCAGATTGGTGTCGCGGCTGTCGACGCCAAACAGGCTGGCCTGCCGGTCCTTGTGGACCACCCGCTCGGCCTTGGGCACGGTGACGATCTGCGGCTCGATGCGCACCGGCGGCGCCTCGACAATCTTGGCGCGCTCCTGCACCACCGCCACGTCGCGCTTCACGGCCGCGACCTGTCCCAGCTTGCGGTCGACACGGGCCGCGTACAGCTTCTGCGCCGACGTCACCGAATTCTCCAGCAGGCCGCCGATGCGCTCGGCCAGCGTCAGCCAGGACACCTGGAAGAACAGCGAAAAGCCCAGGCCGAACAGCAGCACCAGCAGCAGCGTGGCGCCGGTGAAGCCGAGCGCATTCTGGGCGCTGCCGCCGATCAGGGCGCCAAGCACGCCACCCGGCGCCCGCGGCAGCGCCACCTTCAGGCTGTACATGCGCACATGCTCCAGGCCGACGCTGCCGGCCAGCATCATCACGAAGCCGATTGCACGGATGATCTTTTCCTGCCGGTAAATGGCTTCCGGCTCCTCTATGCCGCCGTCGGCCAGCCGGCGGTAACCCAGCCAGACCGCCTTGAACAGCAGCGCGCAGAACCACCAGGCCGACAGGCCGAAGATGAACAGCGCCAGGTCGGCAATGTAGGCACCGATGCGTCCGCCCCAGTTGTGCAGCCGCGGCACCATGCTGGCATGCGACCAGCCGGGGTCGGCCTTGGCATAGGTCAGCAGGATCAGCACCAGATAAGTGGTCAGCACCGTCAGCACCAGCCACTTCGCTTCCGACAGCAGGCGCACCAGGCGGCTGGGCAACTGCGGTTGCGGACTGGTGTCGCGGGTATAGGTTTGGCTCGTTCTTGTCATAAATCGGAGGCGTGCAACAAACGGCTGGGGGCTGGGTATTGCTACGTGGAATGTTTCTGGGGATCAAGCCAGACTGCCGGATGGCTTGGTCTATAATCTTAACCATTTTCAGGCTGCAACACTGTACGAAATCCGCACTGGTTGAATTCGGCCCGACCGGCATGATATACGACTGGACCGCTGCGCCGCAGCTTTCCTTTGTCGGCATTGCCAGTCTTGCCACTCCCGTTTCTTTCCATTTCACATATCGCCATGTCCACTCCCAAACACGCTCATGTCCTGATCCTCGGTTCCGGCCCCGCCGGTTACAGCGCCGCCGTCTATGCCGCCCGCGCCAATCTCAAGCCGGTGCTGATCACCGGCATCGAGCAGGGCGGACAGCTGATGACCACCACCGACGTCGAGAACTGGCCGGGCGACCCGATGGGCGTGCAGGGACCGGAGCTGATGCAGCGCCTGCTGCAGCATGCCGAGCGTTTTGACACGGAAATCGTGTTCGACCACATCCACACCACCAAGCTCAGCGAGAAGCCGATCCGCCTGATCGGCGACGCCGGCGAATACACCTGCGACGCGCTGATCATCGCCACCGGCGCCTCGGCCCAGTACCTGGGCCTGCCGTCGGAAGAGGCCTTCATGGGCAAGGGCGTGTCGGCCTGCGCCACCTGCGACGGCTTTTTCTACAAGAACCAGGAAGTGGCCGTGGTCGGCGGCGGCAATACGGCTGTCGAGGAAGCGCTATATCTGTCCAATATCGCCAAAAAGGTCACCGTCGTGCATCGACGCGACAAGTTCCGCGCCGAGGCGATCCTGATCGACCGCCTGATGGCCAAGGTCGCCGAAGGCAAGATCGAGATCAAGTGGAACCATACGCTGGATGAAGTGGTGGGCGACGACAGCGGCGTGACCGGCATCCGCGTCAAGTCCACCGAGGACGGCAATGTCACCGAAGTGCCGTTGCACGGCGTCTTCATTGCAATCGGCCACAAGCCCAACACCGGCATCTTCGAAGGCCAACTGGAAATGAAGAACGGCTACATTGTCACCAAGACTGGCCTGGAAGGCATGGCCACCGCCACCACCGCGCCGGGCGTATTTGCCGCTGGCGACGTGCAGGACCACGTCTACCGCCAGGCCATCACCAGCTCCGGCACCGGCTGCATGGCGGCGCTGGACGCCCAGCGCTACCTGGAAAGCCAGGAAGCATAGTCATCGTCATTCATCGGATGAAGCAGTCATGGCGGGCATCAAGGACTTCGCGGCGCTGCAATCGCTGCGCGACCGGCTGAAGGAGCAGGAAGAAGCGCGCGCGCGGGCCGAGGCCAGGCGGCGCGAGGAAGAAGCGCTGGCGCAGCGCGAAGCCAACCTGTTCCGGCACAGCATCGGCAATGTGGCGCCGCTGCGCGCCAGCGAAAAGGCGCCGCACGCCCCGCCGCTGCCCGAACCGGTGGCGCGCCAGCATCTGGCCGATGAGCAAGCGGCGCTGGCGCAGTCGCTATCGGACGAGTTCAGTATCGAGTCGCTGCTGGAAACCGACGAGGGGCTCAGCTATGCCCGCACGGGCATAGGCCAGGAAGTGGTGCGCAAGCTGCGGCGCGGGCACTGGGTCACGCAAAGCCAGCTCGACCTGCATGGCCTGCGCACCGACGAGGCGCGCGAGGCGCTGGCGGAATTCCTGCGGCTCGCTACCCGCCGCGGCCTGCGCTGCGTGCGGGTGATTCATGGCAAGGGACTGGGTTCGGTCAACCGCGAACCGGTGCTGAAGAAAAAGGTGCGGAACTGGCTGGTGCAAAAGGATGAAGTGCTGGCGTTCTGCCAGGCACGCGCCGCTGACGGCGGCGCCGGCGCGGTGATGGTGCTGCTGAAGGCGCAGAGCTAGAGCGAATTTGGCCAGACTAGCCTCATGCTGCAGACCCAGGTGCGGCACACCTCGCGTCCTGCGCCCTTGGCATGCCCCTGGTGCCGTAGGGTGGAATACCCCGAAGGGGCATTCCACCATGCGTGGACCAGCGAAGGTCCTTGAGATGATCTTTACGGTATGCGACCGCGGTGCAATGCCCTTCGGGTATTGCACCCTACCAACCCCTGGGCGAATCTTCTAAAGGCAATCTTGCTTGGCCGGCTGATGCCAGTCAGGTTGGAAATGCGCTAGAGGCTGGCTGCTCGCGGGGCCATGGCGGCACCGCCGTAAGCATCAGACTGCGTCCGGACCTGTTTCTCCGGTGCGGATGCGGATCACCTGCTCGACCGCACGCACGAAGATCTTGCCGTCGCCGATCTTGCCGGTGCGGGCGGCCTTGATCACGGCGTCGACCGCCGCATCCACCACGCCATCGTCCACCACCGCCTCGACCTTCACCTTGGGCAGGAAGTCCACCACGTATTCGGCGCCGCGATAAAGTTCGGTATGGCCTTTCTGCCGTCCGAAGCCCTTGACCTCGGTCACCGTCAAGCCGCTCACGCCGACTTCGGCCAGCGCTTCGCGCACTTCGTCGAGCTTGAACGGTTTGATAATCGCAGTAATCTGTTTCACGAAAAGCTCCTTCTGTTGGATTGCACAGGGTCTGTCAGTCGTCCCGGAACGGGAAGCAAGATGGTGCGGCACATTGGATAACATTTACACCATCATTGCGATAACCGGCCGGGAGTATAGCCGACGCCTTGCAATTTTCTCCGATAAATAAGTCCGGCGGCGCAACTGGCCCGCTTATTGTTCGGGAATATTTTTCAGATCCTCCATCCAGACCGACGCTTCGGAGTCGCTGGGCGCGCGCCAGTCGCCGCGTGGCGAAAGCGATCCGCCCGAGCCGACCTTGGGTCCGTTCGGAATGCATGAACGCTTGAACTGGCTGGTCTTGAAGAATCGATACAGGAAAATTCCGAGGTTTTTCCTGATCTCGGCCAGCGTGTACTGATTGCGCGCCACATGCGGGCCTTCCGGCCAGCTTCCCGCTTCCCGGTCGCCCCAGGCCGACAGCGCCAGGAAAGCCACCTTGGTCGGGGTAAGGCCGAAACGCAGGGTGTAGTAGAGATTGAAATCCTGCAGTTCGTAGGGGCCGATCACGTTCTCGGTCTTCTGGTCTGGCACGTCGGCCGACTTGCCGGGCACCAGTTCGGGGCTGATGTCGGTTTCCAGCACCTTGATCAGCACATCGGAACCTGAGGCGCCAATCTGGTGGGTTTCCGCAACCCAGCGCACCAGATGGACGATCAGCGTTTTTGGCACGCTGGCGTTGACGTTGTAGTGCGACATATGGTCGCCCACGCCATAGGTGCACCAGCCCAGCGCCAGTTCGCTCAGGTCGCCGGTGCCGAGCACGATGCCATTGTGGAAATTGGCCAGGCGGAACAGGTGGCTGGTGCGCTCGCCCGCCTGCACATTCTCGAAGGTGACGTCGTAGTCTTCCTGGCCTTCCGCGTACGGATGGCCGATATCCTTCAGCATTTGCAGGCAACTTGGCCGGATGTCGATCTCGCTGGCCGAACAGCCGACTACTTCCATCAGCTTTCTGGCCTGCTCCAGGGTGCGGCCGCTGGTGGCGAAGCCCGGCATGGTCACGCCCAGGATGTTTGTGCGGGGCAGGCCCAACCTGTCCATCGCCTTGGCGCAGACCAGCAACGCATGGGTGGAATCGAGGCCGCCCGAAACGCCGATCACCACCTTCCTGATGCCGGAAGCCGACAGCCGCTGCACCAGCGCCTGCACCTGGATGTTGTAGACCTCCATGCAGCGCTCGTCGCGCAGCCGGTGGTCAGACGGCACATAGGGGAAGCGCTCGACATGCCGCTCCAGCTTCAGCGGCCCGGACACGGGAACATTCACTTCGAAGGAAATCGTGCGGAATTCCGTCACCTGGTCGCGATGGCGACGGGCGCTGTCGCCGAAGGTCGTCACATGCATGCGCTCGCGCGACAGCCGCTCCAGGTCGATGTCGGCGCAGATCAGGTGGGACGCGTCGGAAAACCGCTCCGATTGCGCCAGCAGTTCGCCGTTCTCATAGATCAGCGCCTGGCCATCCCAGCCCATGTCGGTCGAGGATTCGCCGCGTCCGGCCGACGAGTACAGATAGGCCGACAGGCAGCGCGCAGACTGCTGGCCCACCAACTGATGGCGATAGCGCGACTTGCCGACCACGATATTGGAGGCCGAGAGATTCACCAGCACGGTGGCGCCGGCCAGCGCGGCATAGGACGACGGCGGAATCGGCGTCCACAGGTCTTCGCAGATCTCCACGTGGAAGCGCAGAAGCGGCATGTTGGCCACTTCGAACAGCAGGGCCGCGCCGAACGGCACGTTCTGGCCCAGCAGCTCGATCTGGTCGCTGATGGCGGCGTCGGCCTCGCTGAACTGCCGGGCTTCGTAAAATTCGCCGTAGTTGGGCAGGTAGGTCTTGGGCACTACACCCTGTATGCGGCCGCCGGCGACCACCGCGGCGCAGTTGAACAGCATATGATCCACCTGCAGCGGCAGGCCAACCACCAGCGCCGCCGGCAGCGTCCGGGATGCCTCGACGATGCTTGCCAGCGCCGCTTTGCAGGCATCCAGCAACGCGCGCTGATGGAACAGGTCGTCACAGGTATAAGCCGACAAGCCCAGCTCCGGAAAGGCGATCAGTACCGCGCCGCGATTGGCCGCTTCGGTTGCCAGTGCAATCGTTTCCTTCGCATTGAATGCCGGATCGGCGACGCGGCAATAAGGAATGGCGACCGATACGCGGGCAAAATCGTGGGAATAGAGATTGAAGAAGTCCTTGTTATTCATGTGCTCTGCCTTGGAATGCCCAGTGGGCGGTTGATGACATGCTCGGTTCTTGTGCTTCTGCCGGAAACGCTTGGACCGGGAAGCGCTCCATGCATTCCCGCCGCTGTCGCCGTCGGCCGGGCGGCGCAAACGCGGCGACGGATTTTGCGTAGAATGGGCTGCTCGCGCCGGGCCAAGCAACAGCCCTGCCCCGCGCCGGCCATCGGCAAACTGGGATTCCGGCAAACCCGGAGCACCACTGCAGCGGTCGGCGCCCTGGCGATTCTTCCATCAATCATGCTTGAACGAGGCTGACCCTGAATTATCGCACGCGCATTATTGCTTCCCTGGCCGAGGCCGGCCAGGCGCAATGGACTTCCCTGTTGTCGCTGCAGGCGGACGCCAACCCGTTTCTGTCCTACGCCTTCCTCGAAGCGCTGCATGCCTCCGGCAGCGCCGCGCGCAAGTCCGGCTGGCAACCCCAGTTCCTGACCCTGTGGCAGGACGACACGCTGGCGGCAGCCATGCCGCTGTACGTGAAAAGCCATTCCTATGGCGAATATGTGTTCGACTGGGCCTGGGCCGACGCCTACCGGCGCAACGGCCTGGAGTACTACCCCAAGCTGCTGTCGGCGATTCCCTTCACGCCGGTGACCGGCGGCCGGCTGCTGGCGCGCGATGAAACCGCCAGGTCGGCGCTGGTCAAGGCGCTGCTGGCCTTGCAGCAGCAGGCGGATGTGTCATCCACCCATGTGCTGTATCCGCCGCCGCAGCAGGCCGAAGCGCTGGAGCGCGCCGGTTTCCTGCTGCGCAACGGCGTGCAGTTTCACTGGCTCAATGACGGATACGACGATTTCGAGCAGTTCCTGTCCACGCTGGAACAGAAGAAGCGCAAGAACATCCGGGCCGAGCGGCGCAAGGTGCGGGACGCAGGCATTACCTTCCGTCGCCTGGAAGGCGCGCAAATCGGCGAAGCCGACTGGCGCTTCTTCAAGCGCTGCTACGACCACACCTATGCGGCGCATTATTCCTCGCCCTACCTGAACCTGGACTTTTTCCTGCGCATCGGCGCGTCCATGCCGGACAACCTGCTGCTGGTGATCGCCGAGCGCGACGGCAGGCCGATCGCCTCGTCGCTGGTGGTGCATGACAGCCAGACCCTGTACGGCCGCTATTGGGGCGCGCTGGAGCAGCATGACTGCCTGCATTTCGAGACGGCTTACTACCAGCCGCTGGAATTCTGCATCGAGCGCGGCCTGGCCGCTTTCGAAGGCGGCGCGCAGGGCGAACACAAGATGGCGCGCGGTTTCCTGCCGCAGAAAACCTGGTCGGCCCACTGGCTGGCGCATCCGGCCTTCAGCGATGCGGTGGAGCGTTTTCTGGAGCAGGAAAGCGGCGGGATTGCTGCCTACATGGATGAGCTGGACGAGCGTAATCCGTTCAGGAAGGGGCGGGAGGCGGGCGGCTAGCGAGCGATAGGCTCGGGGACATTTTTGCAATCCATCAAGGGATTTCAGCTTGCATGGCAAGATTGGAAATCTTTGCTTAACGACCATTGGTGTAATGCCCCATCGGGGTATTACACCCTACGAAATCCAGCCCGAGAGACTCGGAAGGTCTGCCCCCGCAGGGTGCAATACCCGCAGGGCATTGCACCATCGTCGCAAACCGGAATGGTCATAGCGGCGATGTTCCCTGGTCGACGTAAGCCCAAGCACAACTCCGTCCAATAAAAAACGGGCGCGCCGCCCCTTTCGGATCGGCGCGCCCGCTCATCAGGCGATCAGGACCAGAATCAGGCCTGGCCCTGGGCTTCCAGTTTGTTGTAGGCCTCGATGCCGCCCAGGATTTCCTGCTTGGCTTCCTCCGGGCCAACCCAGCCTTCGACCTTGACCCACTTGCCTTTTTCCAGGTCCTTGTAGTGCTCGAAGAAATGCTGGATCTGCTGCAGGCGCAGTTCGTTCAGGTCTTCCGGCTTTTGCCAGTGGCTGTAGATCGACAGCACTTTATCCACCGGCACCGCCAGCACCTTGGCGTCGCCGCCGGCTTCGTCGCTCATCTTCAGCATGCCCAGCGGACGGCAGCGCACCACCACGCCCGGGATCAGGGGGAACGGCGTGATCACCAGCACGTCGACCGGGTCGCCATCGTCGGAGATGGTCTTCGGCACATAGCCGTAGTTGCATGGATAGTGCATGGCTGTGCCCATGAAGCGGTCCACGAAAATCGCGCCGGAATCCTTGTCCACTTCATACTTGATCGGATCGGCATTCATCGGAATTTCAATAATGACATTGAAATCATTGGGCACGTCGCGGCCCGAATTGACGTCGTTGAGACTCATGGTGTGCTTTCCAGAAGTGGTAAGAATTTTAAGTCGGCAGATTATAACGGCTTTGCCGCTCAGCGCACGAGACGCGGATCAAGCCGGCCATCAGATCAGGCTGGTCAGCGCGCACTGCCGATAATGGGCGGCTGCCTGCTCGGGATGGTTCAGCGCCTCATGCAGCTGCGCCAGTTTCAGGTGGATTTCCCGTACGGTGCCCGAATCGATCGCATCCGACAGCGCCTGTTCCAGATAGTGCTGCGCCTTGCCCCACAGTTTCTGCTTTAGGCACAGCGTTCCCAGCGTCAGGCCGAGCTCGGCATCGCCCGGATGGCTGCGCGCCCATTGCTCGCAACGCTCGATCTGCGCCAGCAGTGCCGGCGATCCTCCCGGCGCGGCGGCGCGGCGATAGGCGCAGACCAGCCTGTCGTCCCATCCCTCGGCCAGCGCCTTCTCCACGACGCCGGCCGCTTCCTCATGCAGGCCGTGGGTATTGAAGGCATCGGCGGCGCGTATGGCAATCGCCGGCTTGATGCGGTCCGCTGCCGGCACTTCCGCCCAGACCCGGCGCACCGACTCGGCATCGTGGCTGCGGGCCGACAGCAGGTCGTCATAGGCAAGTTCACGCAAGCGCTGCGACAGCGCCGGATGCAGTGCATTGTTCTTGTCCAGCGAGCGGGTCAGGCGCAACACCTCCGGCCAGTTCTTGGCGCGCTGGTTGGCTTTCAGCGCCAGCCGCAGCGCGTGGATATGGCGGGTGCCGGTCGAATTGAGTTCGCGCACATGGTCAAGCGCGGCTTCCGGCTTGTCCTCGTCGACCAGCAATTCGATGGCCGTCATCAGCCGGGCGGCCTTCAGCGCCGGTTCGGCTTCGGCCTTGGCCAGCCAGGCGTCGCGCCGCGCCGTCTGGCGCATCCGGTGCGCCGCGCGCGCGCCGATCAGCGCTGCCAGACCGCGGTTTTCCTCCAGGTCTTCGGCCCGGGCCGCTGCCTTTTCCGAATGGCCGAAGCGGCCCTCGAACAAGGCCTTCAGCGCTTCGCGGAAGGCGCGGTTGCCTTCCCGCTCGCGCCGGCTGCGGCGATATTGCGCCACCCGGACCGGCATTTTCTGCGCCGTCCGGATGGCATTGAGCACGCCATAGCTCAGCAGGAACAGCAGCAACAGCAAGAGCAGGAAGAAGTTCAGCGACAGATCGACCCGGTACGGCGGATAGAACAGCACCACGTTGCCGGCATTGAAGCGGGCCATCACCGCGAGTCCGATCGCGGTTGCCAGCAGTGCGACGAGCCAGAGAAAGATGCGCATGAGGTTCAGGGCTTGGACTTGTAGTTGCGCACGGCGCCGATGCTTTCGTTCAGGGTCGGCATCTCGATCGTGAGGTCGCTCGCCTGCACCTGCTTCAGCAGGGTCTGCGCCGACTGGGTCTGGCGCGCGCGGGTGTCGAAATAGCGGTTGATCGTGTCCTGCGCCGCCATCAGGTCGCTTCGGAATGCGTTTTCATTTCGGGAAAGCAAGGCCAGGCGGGCGCTGAGCAGGCGCAGCTTCAGGTTTTCGCGCACATAATAGGCCTGGCTGGGCGAGAGCATCAGCGCGTCGGGCGTGTCGACGGTGCGCACCCGCAGCAGCTGGCGGATTTCGGTCCACATCTCGCTGGAAAAACTCTGCCATTTGTCGCTCAGCGCGCCGATCCAGGCCGGCGCCGGCGCCGGCTTGCCGTCCGCCGCGGCGGCATGGTTCTTCGCCGGCGTCGCCGGCAACGCCGGCTTTTCATCGGACAGCAGCGGCAGCCGGTCGACCTGGCTGATCAGGCTGTCGAGCCGCAATGCGATGCCGGTCACGTCGACCGAAGGCAGCGCCTTGAGCTTTTCCATGTCACGCGCCAGGGCGCGCCGTATCGTGATGAATTGCGGCTTGTCGGAGCGGGACAGCCGGGTATCGGCATTCTGCAGCGCGATCAGCGCCCCCTGCACGTTGCCGGCCAGTTGCAGCTGCTGGCTGGCGGTTGACAGCACCTGCTCGATTTCCGCCAGCGCCCAGTCGTCGCTGTTGCGCGACAGTTCCTGGTACAGCTGTTCCAGCGCCAGTTGCTGGCTCTGCCCTTCCACCTGCTTGTTTTCGAGCACCGAGACCTTGGCCTGCAATTCCTTGACGTCATCCTGGACAGTTCTTGCGATCGCGCGGCTCTCGGTGGCCATGGTGTCGCCGGTCTGGAGCCGCTGCGCCATCTCGCGCCGCAGCTGGCGCAGCTCCGAGCGGTTGCTCCACCATTGCAATGCCAGCAGCAGGGCCAGCACAGCCAGCAGCACATAACCGATACGTCCGTTGCGATTGCGTAGATAAGGCGCCATGGGGTCCGCTGTTCCCGCCGCAAGGTGCGGCGGCTGGGGAAGGTCAGGGTTGTAAGGCGGTTCGTTCATCCGCGGAATTGTAACGCGGCAAGCAGCGCTTCGTCGCCTGATCCGGTCAGCGCCACAGAGGAGAAACCCAGTTCCCGCGCGGTTTCCTCGATCCGCTCGTGCGGAACCAGCAGGCGCTTTTGTTGCAATTTTACAACGCAATCCCTGCCGCCGGCTTGGGTCGCCATCCCGATCAGGCCGCGCAGGGCTTCCGAGCTGGTGATGATCCAGAGGCTGTCCGCATCAAGCAGCCGCAGCAGCTGCCGGCGGCGGTCGTCATCCAGTAGCGGAATGCTGCGCCGGTAAGCGGCTAGCTGCTGCACTTGCATGCCGGCGCTGCGCAGTGCATCGCCCAGCAGTTCACGTCCGGTTTCACCGCGCACGATCAGCGCCCGGCCGCCGCGCAGGCGGTCGAGATCCAGGGTTTCCAGCAGGGTCTGGGAGTCGGTGCGCCGGGTGTTTGCCGGGCTGACGATGGTGGCATTAGCGTCGGTGATGCCATGCCGGGCCAGCGCGGCGCGGCTGCCCTCGCCCACCACCGCCAGCGTCACTTCGCGCGGCCATTCGCTGCGGATGGCGCAGGCAGCGTCGATCGCATTCGGACTGACGAAGGCCACCAGCGCATAGGGGGAGACATCGGCCAGGGCGGCGCGCAGGGCCGACTGGTCAGGCAAGGGATCGATCGCCAGCAGCGGAAAGACGACGGCCTCGTGGCCCGCCGCGGCTACCCGCTGCGCCAGCGCGGCGGCCTGCGCCGCGGGCCGGGTAATGACGACGGGATCAGGCATCCGCCTTGCATGCCGCCAGGATGGCGGCCGCATCCTGGGTGTTGAGCGCCGCCGCGATCTGTTCGCCCAGCGCTTCGGGTGCGTCGACCGGGCCGCTGGCCTCGGCCCTGGCGATGCGCTGCCCGTCGGGCGTGCCGACCATGGCACGCATGTGCAACTGGCCGCCGCTCACGGTGGCATAGGCGGCGAGCGGCACCTGGCAGCTGCCGCCGAATACCCGCGACAGGGTGCGTTCGGCGCGCACCGCGGCCGAGGTGTCCGCATGATTCAGCGGCGCCAGCAGCGCGCGCAGGTCTTCGCGGCCGGCGGGAATCTCGATTGCCATTGCGCCCTGCCCCGGCGCCGGCAGGCTTTGCTCGGGCTCCAGCAGGCTTCGGATGCGCTGCGGCAGGCCGAGGCGCTTCAAACCGGCGGCGGCCAGGATGATGGCGGCATAGTCGCCGCGGTCGAGCTTGGCAAGCCGGGTGTCAAGATTGCCCCGCAGCGGCTGGATCACCAGGTGCGGGAAGCGGGCTGCGACCAATGCCTGGCGGCGCAGGCTGCTGGTGCCGACCACGGCGCCGGCCGGCAGGTCGGCCAGGCTGTCGTAGTCGTTGGAGACGAAGGCGTCGCGCGCATCCTCGCGCTCCAGCACCGCGGCCAGTTCAAATTCCGGCGGCAGCTCCATCGGCACATCCTTCAGCGAATGCACCGCCAGGTGGGCATGGCCTTCCAGCATGGCGATTTCCAGCTCCTTCACGAACAGGCCCTTGCCGCCGACCTTGGACAGCGTGCGATCGAGAATCTGGTCGCCGCGGGTGGTCATTCCCAGAATTTCAACTGAACTGTGCGGATATAATTCGCGCAACTGGGCGCGTACCGTTTCGGCCTGCCACATCGCCAGCCGGCTCTCGCGTGAGGCAATGACAAGTTTTCCGGTAAAAGGATTCAAGGCAGCGGCATTCAAGACAGACTCTTTTCAGGGGCGGAAGGCGGCCGATTTTAGCATGCCGACTTTCGTCCGCTGACCCCATCCCCCTATACGGAGCGCGTACCCCCATCATGGCAAAGCAGGTAAAGACATCCACCCGGCCCGCATCTTCCACCATCGCCAAGGACGAGCCGCTGAAGGAGGACATACGCCTCCTGGGCCGCCTGCTGGGCGATGTGCTGCGTGCACAGGAAGGCGACGCCGTCTACGACGTGGTGGAAACCGTGCGCCAGACCGCGGTGCGCTTCCGGCGCGAGGCCGATTCGGCGGCTGGAGCCGAGCTGAACCGCATGCTCAAGAAGCTCACGCGCGAGCAGACCATTTCCGTGGTGCGTGCCTTTTCCTACTTTTCCCATCTGGCCAACATCGCCGAGGACCAGCATCACAACCGGCGCCGCCGCGCCCATCTGCTGGCCGGTTCGGCCGCGCAGCCGGGCAGCATTCCGTATGCGCTATCGAAGCTGGACGATGCCGGCGTGCCTGGCGCGGCGATCCGGGAATTCTTCGATGGCGCGCTGGTGTCGCCGGTGCTGACCGCGCACCCAACCGAAGTGCAGCGCAAGAGCATCCTGGATGCGGAACATGAAATCGCCCGCCTGCTGGCCGAACGCGACCTGCCGCTGACGCCGCGCGAACGCACCCGCAACGGCGAACTGCTGCATGCCCAGGTCGCCACGCTGTGGCAAACCCGGATGCTGCGCTACACCAAGCTGACCGTGGCCGACGAGATCGAGAACGCGCTCTCCTATTACCGCATCACCTTCCTGCGCGAACTGCCGGCGCTGTACGAGGACATGGAAGTCGAGTTCGCCGCCCAGTTCCCGCAGCTGCGCAACAAGAGCGCCAGCCCCAAGCTGCCGCCCTTCGTGCAGATGGGCAGCTGGATCGGCGGCGACCGCGACGGCAACCCGAACGTGAACGCGGCCACGATGCAGCACGCGCTGGTGCGCCAGTCCACCACCATCCTCGACTTCTACCTGCAGGAAGTGCATGCGCTGGGCGCGGAACTGTCGATTTCCACGCTGCTGGTGGGCGTCAGCCCGGAACTGCAGGCGCTGGCCGATGCCTCGCCCGACCTGTCGGACCATCGCAATGACGAACCGTACCGGCGCGCGCTGATCTACATCTATGCCAGGCTGGCTGCCAGCGCCCGAACGCTGGGCGCGACCAACATCCTGCGCAAGGAAGTCGGCCATGCCGAACCGTATGCCAGCGCCATCGAATTCACGCTGGACCTGCAGGTCATCGTCGACTCGCTGACCAGCCATTTCGGCGCGGCCATGGTGCGGCCGCGCCTGGCGTCGCTGCTGCGGGCATCCGAGATCTTCGGCTTTCATTTAGCCACGCTGGACATGCGCCAGAGTTCGGACGTGCATGAGCGGGTGCTGGCCGAGCTGTTCGCCTGCGCACGGGTCGAGTCCGACTATGCCGCGCTGGACGAGGAAGCCAAGGTGGCGCTGCTGCTGGCCGAACTGGCGCGCCCCGGGCTGCTGTATTCGCCCTACATTGGCTACAGCGACGAGACCCGCTCA
>NZ_JACYOX010000011.1 GCF_015352955.1 Noviherbaspirillum soli | reverse complement strand
TGATTGCACCCGCGCTACTGACCAGAGCTCCCAGGACACCGCCGATCGTTGTACGGAGTCGTCGCGATGCGCGACGACTCGTCCGAGGCAATGGAGAACACACACGTGCGGGAAATTGAGCGCTTACCGACAATTTGAACCTTCAGCAAAACTTCGACCTTTTCTCCATCTTCACCGGAGAGCGAATCGATACGGATCGACCGGCCATCATGGAAGCCTCAACGCACCCCCTGTACCAGCAGCGAACCATCATCATGGTGCCTGACGACGTCGTCGAAGAAGCGCTGGACTCTGACGCAACAAGCAAGCGCATCATGAGCAAGGGCCTCGGGCCGGCGCTGGGGGACATCGTGGGGATTCGCCTCAACCTGAATCTCATCAAGAGCAAAGGGGTGCCTGTCCAGACCGTTCATGCCGGGAATCGATCAGACGGCTATAAGCGGAACCGAGGCCTCTACAACGGAGCGGCAATCGCATACCAGAAGGCGGTAACGCTGGAAAACGCATACTTTAATGTGTCGCAGAAGGGACGGGAAGATGTGGCATCCGGTGCTGTGAGCAAGTTTCCGCTTGCATCGGTGGATGGCGCCTTCATGGATGCCGCTCCGGATTTTTCGGGGCTTGAAATCAGCTTCAATCCAAAACGTGTACGGCTCTTTTGCGATAGTGAAAACCGCCCCATCCGGTTTGCAGAACAGGCCACCATCTATGCGAATCGCATCTATGTTCGGGGCCGAGTCGAGTACTACTCAAAGGAAACGGCGCCAGCCAAAGTTGGCTCCTCGCCATGCAGCATCGTATTCTGAGAATGCGACGTAACCGTTAGACCAAGCCCACTTCCTTGCGAGGTGGGTTTTTCTTTGGATAATCAACCCGTGCACTCCCCCATGCGAACACTCAAGGTGTCAAAATAGCAAAATCTTGCCATGTTAGGCTACTGTCTGGAGTGAGGTTGGAATGTGCGTGAATTACTTGCCGGTTTCGAGAAAGACGCTTGTGGAGACGTTTCACGCCCCTGTCTCGACTGATGCTGCCTGGCCCGACGAGGCCTACCAGGATTATCTGGCGCCACTGATCAGACACGATGGGCAAGGAGGGCGCGAGTCTCTTGTCGGTTCCTATGGCATGGTGCCAAAGCAGCATATGCCGCCAGGCGTCAAACGATTTTCGACAATGAACGCCCGTTCGGAAACCGTTGGCCAGCTGCGAAGCTATTCTGGAGCATGGAAGCGCTGCGATTTTTGTCTGGTGCCAATGGACGCGTTTTATGAGCCCAATTGGGAGACGGGAGAGCATATTCGCTACCGTATCGATATGGCCGACAAGTCGCCATTTGCAGTAGCGGGTCTGTATCGCCAGTGGGAAGAAGCCGATGGTCAGCTATCCTTCTCCTTCACCCAGCTCACCGTGAATGCCGATGAACATCCTCTGATGAACAAGATGCATCGAATCGATGACGAAAAGCGGTCGCTGGTGATTGTTCCGCCTGAGGATTACGATGCCTGGCTTACTTGTCGGAACCCGGAAGAAGCACGCTCCTTTCTTCGGCTTTTTCCAGCCGACCTCATGGCGGCGAGACCAGAACCGAAGGCATCGAGGAGCAAGAAGGAAGGTGCTCGGCAAGCAGCACCAACGACAGGCGACTTGTTCTAAGCCTGAATCGCTCAATAATTTTCCTCATCTTCTACTTCGCCTAGCTGGTGGATTGCCTGGAGCAGGGCAGTGTAGTCGGCGCGGCGAATGATTTCATCAAACGGGCCGGTCAGCCGGGATGGATTCTGCAGGAAGTATTTGAACTGGAAATTCTCGCACCAGTCGAGGAAGGTCGGATGGTCCGGCTCCTCCCGTGAAGTAATGATGCTCTCCGCAGAGAGAACCGGTGCCAGCGACAAATCCATCAGCCGCAGGTTGCGCCGGTAGGTAGCCCGACCTTCCTCGCTTGCCAGGTTTTTGTGCGCGACCAGCCGCGGCTCGAACTCGCCGGCGTCGACTTTGGCAAAGAAGTCTTCCACGCTGCCGAAGTCGGCCAGAATCTTCGGCGCGGTCTTTTCGCCGATTTTCGCGACCCCTTCAATCGAGTCGGAGGTGTCGCCGACCATGGCCTTGATCTGGACGAAGTCACGGGCGTTTCGCGCGCCCACTGCCGCCTCCATCTCCTCGGGGGTGCAGATATGGGTATCAGTGCGGTGATCGAGCCAGGACGCCCCCGGCTGGAGATTTTGCAGCCAGTCATGGTCGCCGGTGAGGAACTTCACGGTATGGCCGTTGGCAACGAGCTGCTTGCCCAGCTGGTGACCTATATCGTCCGCCTCGGCGTTCGGGTCGTGCAGCTGCATGAGCCCCAACTTGGCCAGCATGATGCGCAGGTAAGGCATCTGCTGATTCACCGACGCGCGGGCCGCGAGCGACGCCTCGCCTTTCTTGCGGCCGCTCTTGTAGTCCGCATACAGGTCATAGCGCCATTTCGCATGGCCATCCCACAGCAGGACCGGCACGAATGTCGGGTTTTCCCTCACGCGTTTGGCCAAAGTGCGGATGGTGACGTAGATCGCCTGGACTTCGTCGCCATTCTGGGCCCGCATAGGCGCTGAAAAATGGGATGCATAGGCAATGGAATAGCAGTCAACGAGGAGGATATCCATCCTTGGGTCGTCCTTATACGGGGTGCTCAAATCGTCGGATGGTCCGGCAAGTCCGCCTTTTTACAGCCCGGCCCGACCACCCCAAAGCGCTAATTTTATAACCTGTAACGCTCAAAGTAAATCTGCACGTATTATAACCTGCTGTTTTTTAAGCTCTTTTTCGAAGTTTTTTCTTCATCTTACAAATCGATGTCACCCATTTCCTACCTGTAAGGACCTCGCAAGTGTCTTTGTCACTTCAACCAATTTTTCATATTTCAGGAGATCGATATGTCGATTCAGATGATTCAAACTTCCCAAGCTAACCAAAACCTCACAGTCGTCGGCTTCCGTCCGAACGGTGATTCCTACAAGGGCACTGTTTGCGGAGCGACTCCGTTCGAAGCGAAGATGGGCCTTCTGGCTGATTTTCGCTACTCGGAGGATGGCGGTGATCTCTCAATTTCTTGTGTTCTTGACACAAGTACCGGCAGGCTGTTGGACCAGGTCGGCGTCTCTTCGGAAGAAGACCTTTTTACAGAGGTCGAGGCCGTCGATACCGCCCTGTTCCATGCCTCACAGGGTGGGAGCCGCGAGCGGATCAAGGCATATCTCAGTTTTTTTGAGTATGTCCTGACCGACTTGCCGGAGGTGTTTGAAGGGCTTGTAGGAGGGAGCAGGGTAGCAGGTGAGGATTTGGCCGTTCAGTACGAGGATCTGAAGGGCAGGACGTATGAATTTTTGCCTTCAGAGGCATTGCTGGTGTTGGCTGAGAAGGCCTTGAAGTCGGATCGCAGTGGCGCATCCCTTCAGGTCAAGAAGATGGCCGAGCGGGCAGGGGTGGCGCTGGACCGCGCGATCGCTGTAGCGCTGGGCTGAGGGCTGGTGGATTGAGGGGTTCCGACCTGAGGGTCGGGACCCCTTTTCCTTTTCCGCGTCTGTTCTCATGTGGCGCATATAGATGGGTCAGGCGAAGCAATGGTGCCTCGCCGCAAACCAATGGAGAGCAATATGAAAAAGATGTTAGTGGCGGTGATGATGGTGATGGGCCTGCTCACGGGGTGTTCCGACGATAAGTTCGCAATGGAGGCGAAGTCCGGCCAGCGCGGAGCCGGATCGACGGTGCAGCTTGATGGCAAGGAGGGTGTCATGACGGTCCTGGCACTGCCGCCGGATCATCCGGACGGTGTCAAATACCACGTTACGATGAAAGAGGATGGTGTCCTCACCAAGATCGGTAACCTGGCGGGATCCAAATTGATCGAGCTTCACGTCAAGGAACTCAATACAAAGATCAACTTTGCAGCGATTCCAAACCAGGGCTATTTTTGCGTGGAATGCGTATCGCTCAAGCTACCGCAAAATTGGACTGTGACAAAGGTCCAGTAATCCTCAATCAAGCCACCCTTTCCTTGAAGGGTGGCTTTTCTTTTTCCGTTTCGGTGTGGCGCATTCCAGTATTACACCCCCTAACGGAAAAATTCCACATGATGCAAAGCCCGAAAGTCTATGTCGGCACCGACGACAATGTCGTCGTCTGGCGCCTCCGCAAGAACAAGCAACTGGAGTATCTGGCAGTTGTGATCGATACGCAGCTGCTGTATGTCCGCAAGGATGGCGCTCCGGTGCTTATGACCGTACCAATCCACGAATGTCCTTTGCAAATCGTCACTGAGTTGCTTGGCCAGGATGACCCGGCGCAGGCATTGAAGGACCTGATTGCCAACGGCTCGTTCGATGACATCAAGGATCTGGTCACCGATCCCTTCCTCACCCAATGGGACAAGCTGGTACAGCCGCAAGGCGAAGCACAGTTGTTTTCCCCACCACCCACAACCGTCACAATTCTGGAGTTTTGATGATGATTGCAGCAGATATTTCACGCCTGTTTGAGGAAAGCACTGCCCAGAAGGCGGACATCAAGAGCAGTCCGCCGATGGCAGCCTGGCCGGGGATCCACGGTTTCTTGCTGACAGCCGATCCCGAGCAGACGATCAACGCTGAGGACTTCATGAACAGCAGTTTGGTGTCGGTGGCCACGGAATTCGTGGCAGCCGCCAAAGGCTTCAACCATGATGACAAGTGCGGAAACGAACACCATCGATGCTGGAAGGTCAGCATGAAGGCAGGCGGCGTTGTCTATTTCCTTTTTCATGACATGCCGATCCTGCGCGACGCGATCAGCAAGATTGCCGACCCCGGTCCGGTAAGCCATTTTGTTGGCGTGGCTTACTTTGTTCCGGTTGAACAGGCGTTGTTTCTGAAACCGTTCGATGCGTACTTGCGAAACATGCTGGCCCTTTCTGGGCTGTCATCCTTCAACGATATGATCGAGGCCATGTCCAGCCAGGCGAAAGCCTTGCTGGAAAAGCTGCCGGAGTCGCAACGCCACTACTTCATCGACAAGTTCCAGAAGTCTCTGGCAAACGGATTACCCGCTCTTCCAGCAACCGATTGAAACCTAACCCGCCCAGCTCACCGGGCACCCGCCGCGATCCAGCAGAATTTTTTCTGTCGGATCGCGGTTTTTTTTGGCCGCGGCGCTCCTATTTCCCACTTCTGGACAGTGGCATTCGGCTGGCCAGGGTGTGATTTAATAGCGTGCACCAGATGAGGGGTCATTGGACAGCGTGATGGGAGGAGTTGAGGTTGCAGGTTGAGTGAACAAATGCAGGGTTTCGTGTTGACCCGCCACTGGCGCGACACGGCCGCTGGCACGGAAGTCGACTTTTGGCTCGCGACCGATGAGGGGCCGCGCCATGTGCGCCTGGCGCCGCAGCCGTCCGTGGCATTCATTCCGGCCGAGCAACGCGAGAAAGCAGAGGAATTCTTGCGCGGCGAACGTTCGGTCGAGTTCCGTCCGCTCGCACTGAGCGATTTTCGCCGGCGACCTGTGGTGGGCTTGTATTGCAGCCTATACCAGCAACTGATGAAGCTGGAAAAGCGGCTGCGTCAGAGTGGCATCGATGTCTACGAAGCCGACGTGCGCCCCCCGGAGCGTTACCTCATGGAACGCTTCATTACCGCGCCTGTTCGCATCCTTGGACAGCCGGGCCCAGGCAAAGGGAAGTTCATCGACAGTCATCTGAGGCCTGCACCTGGATACCGTCCACGCCTGAGAGCCGTGTCGCTGGATATCGAGACCAGTGCGCAAGGCGACCTGTATTCCATCGCCCTTGAGGGTTGTGGCCAGCGTCAGGTGTACATGCTTGGCCCTTTCAACGGCGGTGAGGACCAGCTCGACTTCACGCTGGAATACTGCGAAAGCCGTGCGGAGCTGCTTGAACAGTTGTGTCGGTGGATGGAGCGGCACGATCCGGACGTGATTATCGGGTGGAACGTAGTGCAGTTTGACTTCCGTGTCCTGCAGCAGCAGGCGGACCTCCACCGCGTGCCATTGCGCCTCGGACGGGATGGAAGCTTGATTGAATGGCGCGAGCATGGCAGCAAGGAGCATTTTTTTGCCGCGGTCGCGGGTCGCGTCATCATTGACGGCATTGAAGCCCTCAGATCGGCATCCTGGCACTTTGCATCTTTCAGTCTGGAGCATGTCGCGCAAACGCTGCTGGAAGAAGGCAAGGCGATCGACAATCCTTACCAGCGCATGGCGGAGATCGAGCGACGCTTTGTCGAGGACAAGCCCGCCCTTGCGCGCTACAACCTCAAGGATTGCGAACTGGTGACGCGGATCTTTGCCAAAACCGACCTGATGAATTTTTTGCTCGAGCGCGCAAGCTTGACCGGGCTGGGCATCGACCGCAGCGGTGGCTCCGTGGCCGCGTTCGAGCATCTGTATATGCCAATGATGCACCGCCAAGGCTATGTCGCGCCCAACTTGGGCGATGTGCAGGGGGAGGGCAGTCCAGGCGGCTTTGTCATGGATTCCCGGCCCGGCCTGTACGATTCGGTGCTGGTTCTGGATTACAAGAGCCTGTACCCCTCCATTATCCGCACCTTTCTGATCGATCCGGTCGGGCTGGTTGAAGGCCTCGCCAATACCGATGACAGTGCGACTGTGCCGGGGTTTCGAGGCGCCCGGTTCTCGCGGGACAAGCACTGCCTGCCGGCGATCGTCAATCATGTGTGGCAAGGACGCGAGGCAGCCAAGCGAGAAGGCAACCAACCGCTTTCGGCGGCCCTGAAAATCATCATGAATGCGTTCTATGGTGTACTCGGCACACCGGGGTGTCGCTTTTTCGATTCCCGCCTGACGTCCTCGATCACGATGCGCGGCCATGAAATCATGCACCGCACGCGGGAACTGATAGAGGAACATGAGGAATACCAGGTCATCTACGGCGACACCGATTCCACCTTTGTCTGGTTGAAGGTCGCTCATACAGAGGCACAGGCAGTCGAAATAGGGAACAGGCTGGTGGACCATGTCAACGAGTGGTGGAGAAACCACCTGCGGCAGGAATTTGGGTTGGATAGCGCTCTTGAGCTGGAGGTCGATGTCCACTACCAGCGCTTTCTAATGCCGACCATTCGCGGTTCCGAAGAAGGCAGCAAGAAACGTTACGCTGGCCTAATCATCAATCCCGATGGCAGGGAAGAACTGGTCTTCAAGGGATTGGAATCGGCTCGCACCGACTGGACGCCCTTGGCACAACAATTTCAGCAGGATTTGTATCTGCGCATATTCAAGGGAGAGCCCTATCGCGACTACATACGGGACTATGTCGCCCGCACCTTCAAGGGCGATCTCGATGCGCTGCTGGTGTATCGGAAGCGTCTGCGTCGACCTTTGGAGGAATATCAGCAAAACGTCCCGCCACATGTCCGCGCCGCGCGTATCGCGGATGAGTTCAACCGGAAACAAGGACGTCCTCAGCAATATCAGAACCGTGGATGGATACGCTATGTGATGACGACGGCCGGTCCAGAGCCTCTGGAAACCCGGCGCTCGCCAATCGACTATGAGCATTATCTGACGCGCCAGTTACAGCCAGTTGCGGATGCCATATTGCCGTTTCTCGGCGATCACTTTGCCTTATTGACTAGCCGCCAACAGAGCTTGTTTTGATTCGACTTTGCAAATCCGCTCAACGTAATTTCCTTCGTCTAAGCTTCCTTCGAGCACAGTCGTAACGTAACCGTTGGAGCAAGTGCTCAGGACCAATCACGTTGTAGATCGCGCTGCGATTCGCAGTACCGGTACTGACTCCAGGCACAAACGTATTTCGCTCCTGGAAAGTGGTTAGACGCCAGATCGCCGACCTTTCCAGTGTGGTGCTCCGTCCTGTAAAAAGAAGGTTTTGCTAAAGTCGGTCGATTCAGACTTTAGATAGCCAAGATCTGCGAGAGCATCTAAATAGGCTACGATAGGCGTATGGATATTGGGAAGAGCCTGTTTCTCGCTCTCCGATACAAGCTCCATGTGTTCTCGTGGTAATTCAAATCCAGTCCTGATAGGAAATATAAGGCGGCACTTTAAAGAAACAATTCGTGAGTAGAATGAATTACTGCCATTTTTCGCTTGGGACAAAATGAGTGCATACAAACCCGCTTGCCATACCTTCCGCGGGACCAGAAAGATGCTTTCGCCTGGGACTTCGATGTCAAGATAGTTGGGTGGATTACTCCAATCAAGCTTCATCATGTTAGCTGCCGAAAGCCATAGCTTGTGTTCTGGCCCTGCTTTATTAAACGCGTAGCGCTCCTGCTGAAACTCAGGGGACTTCTCAAATTCTTTGAATTCTGCCAGCCTCTGTAATGTCGCCTGTACTTCAGGTGTATGCAGGCGCTTGGCGATCAAATCATTCTGATCTGACATGGCGGCTTCGTCCTGCGCCTGGCGCTGTAGTTCAGAACTTAGATCAGTGATCCTTGGATGTTCAATCCAAAGCTTATGGGTAACGCTTTCAACTACAGCATGTTTTAGTGTGTCCCAGTTCCAAGCAGCGATCATGCTGGACAGGTCAATTTCGACGCATGCTAGACCCAGTGCTTGGATTTTTCCGCGCTTTATATCGTCCACAAAGTGCGTTACCGCGATTTCCACCAAGAGCGCGCGCTTGCCAATCTTGCAAATCAAGTCCGGAACAATGTCGCCCAGCCGCTGTTCTTCCGTAACAGCATCAAACACAACAGATTGGGAGGGAAGCACTGTCTTAGATACCGTATGCGCTACGCCCTTTGCATCGTACGCTGTAGCCGTCAAGGTTAGGTCCGGCAGGACCATTCGGCACTCCTTCGACAACACAGCCTTCGCCGCAAGGTGAAGTGCCGTCTGCAACCCCCCTGCGCAATCGGTACCGCCTTCGTGGGCAAAGTGGTGGATGGTTATCAATCCCTGCTTTGCTACCATCCGGTCACCGCAGGACGGACAGACGCAACCGCATCCTAGCCCATTAGGAACATCGTTGATGTGTACCAAGTCTTTTCCGCGGAGGGCAAAGGTAACGGGAACAGTCGTCATAGCCTGCTCAGTGACATGAATAGATTAGCCCTAACACGCGGTTATTTTAGTCAGATATTGAAAAACTTTTTCAACACGAATGCCACGACGATAATCGCGAGTAGCAATTTCCAGTTAATCAACTTCTTATTTCCGCTCTCCTGTGGCGGCTGTGCTTTTATCTGCGCTTGCCTAAGTCGGTATTCATTCACTTTTCGAATAGCAGTATCGCGTGTATCAAGCATTATTACGCCTGCATGAAATTGCTCGCTGTTAGAGGCATTCATGTCTAGGCCATCCCAGAAGCATCCAAGTGCATCACGGCCGTATGGCGGCTGAGGTGGTAGCGATATCTTCAAGTGCTGCTCCATAATTACAATACTGCAATTCTACAAGTTAGTTGCACATAGGGAAATTGGGGTAGCCTAATTTCTCTATGTGCTTGTCCTGACGGTTAAGGTCCATTGCACACCTATTTGGTATTCTTGATATTTTCATAAGGCAGTAGGAAAGAAGAAATATGCCGGCTATTGAGTTGAGCACCGAGGAAGCACCTGGAATGTACCGGCGCCTCGCCAGAGCAATCGGTGAAGCGAACTGGCAAGGTGCGGTGGAGAGGCAGGAAGATGCGATACGGTCGAATTTTTTTCTCCGTGACTATCTGCGTTCGGAGTACGCCATCGCATATCAGTTGGACCATCTGCGAAAACTGGCGGCGCGGTATGGAGAGGTGCCACACGACGCCTGCAATAATCCAGGTATTTTTCCTGCTTTGGCCTTCGGTGCACAGGTGCTCGAAGTCCTAGAGCGGAGCATAGGCGGTCAGGGTAAAACATTCGTCAAACGAGTTCAAACCGCGTTCAGAAGCGTTGAAAACATGCACGGTCTTCTCTTGGAACTGCAGGCAGCGACTCACTTCGTCCGTCGAGGGCACCATGTGGCACTGCACAGACGGAAAAATGAAGGGACTTTTGATCTCCTGGTCGAGGATCTCGGTCCTAATGGGCTTGAAATTGAATGCAAATCCATCTCCGAAGACAAGGGCCGCCGCATTCATCGCCGAGATGCGCTGGAATTTTTGGGCGAGATGCAAAAGGACTTGGCCAGCGTCGCGAACAACCTGTCCTCGGGGCTTGTAGTAGTACTGACTGTTCCTGACCGCTTACCCAGAGAGACAGAGCAGAGAGCCGTTCTCGCAAGAGAGGTCATTGCTCAAATCAACACCGGGAGTAGCGCGACTTTGAGTGGAGGTACGAACGTGCGCATAGTGCCTTTCGATCCTGTTTCGGTCGACACAACAAAAAATGAGAGCCGCGAGCAATGGAGGAAGGCCATTGATGCAGTGACCGGCACAGTAAATCGCGATGCAGTCTTTTACGAAACTTCTGCAGGCGGCATGCTAGCATTCGTGATGCAAAGCACAGTCAGTGATGACGTCCTTAATCAGGTATTCGCAACTCTCGACGATTCCGCCGCACGCCAATTCACTGGCGGTCGAGGTGCTTTGTTCTGGGTAGCGTTGCAGGGCGTAGATGCCACTGAGTTGCAGTCCTTGCACGACCACGACAATCTCACGGACGGACAACCAACGTCATTGAGACTAGCTGCTAGCAACTTCCTCCATCGCGCGCCTGGACACATTGTCGGTGTCGTATTCAATAGTCGAACCGGCCTTCTTCCCGCCATCGAAGGAAGCACCGACTCTGGCGGACGCACATACTTTTTCTTGAAGGAGGAAAGCCCTTTTTGGCATGCAAGCTTCCGGAATCCGCTGACCATTCCAGGGAATACAGACTAAGAGGCCGTTTTTAAAATATTGCGCTCTGGTATGCCGTGTCTGACACCTTCTATTTCGCTGTTTTTCATTCTCCTTCTGCCAGGTGAACGCAACGCCTGGATTCATCAATCCTCAGGAGAATCAAATGCACGCAGAAAAACTGTTTGAACAAATGAAGGCGATCGTCGAGCGCGCGGGCTACCCACTGCTCACCAGCTACAAAGTCGACCTCTATGTCCACGACCTTGAATATCTCCGCCAGAACGATGCGCCTGGGGTGAAATTCATGTGGATAGTCCGGGAAAGCGGAACTTACCTCTGCCGGCTGGGAGTGGCGCCACGGGTCAATGCGGAAGTCGACTATGCCATCGACATGCATGACGCCAACCGCCGGGAAGTCTACTTGCTGGACCGGGATGCCGGAACGGTCAAGCTGCTGGACGATGCCACTGCAAAGCGGCGTCTCAAGGAGTTTGACTACAAGGTGGAACGCTGCACGGTGTCGCGTAAAGGCGAACCCATCGCGGTGGCGGATATTCGTCTTACTTCGTGGACTAATGGCAAACCCCAAACAGGAACGGTTCATTACCATACGGGGCAGGAGAAGTTCCCCCTCGAGACGCTCTACGCCTTGCGCTCGCTTGCCGTGTGCTTTGTCATTGAGGCCACACACTCGCTGTTTACGGCAACCGAAAAGATCTACATCGAGGGCACCGATATCAACGAGCTGATCGCAGCGCATCCTCAACGAGTCGTCGAATCACCAGCGCCAGCACAGAGCGCGGAGCAGCAGGGTTTCCTGGAGCTTCTCGCCGCATAAGCAGCCGCATCACTTAATCAGGCTTTGCCTGTCCTTAACCACCAGCCCGGAATCTTCTTTACGAAGATCCGGGCTTTTTCATGACCAAAAATATTTTTCTTACCAAAGCGTGTGAATCCCACGAATACAAACCCGTGTTGGCCATTACCCATATGTAAAGGTGTGACGTGATAACGTCATTTTAATAACTGTTGGGGTCATCCAAGGATGAGACTCAACCCGACATTCCGCTGTCGGTAGGCCAGACGGGCTGGCTATGGGAGTAATCCCCGGTCAGAAGCCCTGTCAGTAACGTATCCCGGACCGAAAGGTCACCCAGAGTCGTGAGACAAAGGGCCGCTGCGAGTATCACGCGGCAAGGGGCAAGCCTCGAACTAGAACGATCAACACATGTGAATCATCGCCTAAAACATCGTAAATGGTATACAGCCATAAGGTACTGTTTAAGGCTGTGGCCAAAATGGCAATGTGGTCTGGTGGACGGGTACTTTACTCCCCCCACGCGGATGTTACGACCGCCGGTGTATAGATGAGATCCGACTAGCTCTGTTATTGAAATGGAACACGGTAAGCCCTACTCGTCGCCCAGCAATGGGCAGGTCAACCGCAAGGAAGACTGTTGGCGGAGAGGGTATGAGATCGGAGAAAAAGCGAATGCCGTCCTGTAACGGGACGGATACGGGTTAAGGAAGCCAGAAGACTGGCAACCGACATGACCTGATGGCGAAAGCCAGCCCACTTCTCCGTGGTCTTGAATCACGACATAGCTTGAAGAACCTTTTTAACAGGAGCAATGCAAATGAACGCCAGCAGCAAGGCGTGTGCGGCTTCTGGCGAATCCCTGTCCTGGCACCAGATCAACTGGCGCGGGGTACATGGAAGCGTAAGGAGGCTGCAGGCACGCATCGTGAAGGCAACTCGGGAAGGTCGATGGAACAAGGTGAAAGCCCTGCAACGGATACTGACCCACTCGTTTAGCGGCAAGGCATTAGCCGTGCGACGGGTTACGGAAAATCGTGGAAGGAAGACGCCGGGGGTGGACAAGGAAACTTGGTCTACTCCGGCATCGAAAACCGCGGCAGTGTTGTCGCTGAGGAGCCATGGGTATCACCCGCAACCCCTCAGACGGATCTACATCCCAAAAAGCAATGGCAAACTCCGGCCGCTCGGCATCCCCACGATGAAGGACAGGGCCATGCAGGCGTTATACCTGCTCGGCCTTGACCCAGTCGCGGAGGTAACGGGCGACCCCAATTCATACGGGTTCAGGAGCCATCGAAGCGCTCACGACGCCATGCATCAGATCTATCTGGAGTTGGCTCGTACAACGAATGCCAAGTGGGTTCTGGAGGGAGATATCAAAGCCTGCTTCGACAACATCAGTCACGACTGGTTGATTGCCAACGTCCCCATGGACAAGGTGATCCTCCGGAAGTGGCTGAAATCGGGATATATGGAGCAAGGCAAACGCTTTGACACAGAGGCTGGTACGCCGCAAGGCGGAATTATTTCACCAGTCTTCGCCAATCTGGCTCTGGACGGTCTGGAAGCGGAACTCCAAAAGGAGTACCGCACCTCCCGGGCTAGAAACGCAGCCAAGATTCACCTCATCCGATATGCGGACGACTTCGTGATCACGGCGGCAACGCCCGAAATCGCCGAGAAGGCCAGGCAGCAGGTAGCCGAGTTTCTGGCTATCCGCGGCATGGCGCTCTCGGAGGAAAAAACGAAAATCGTTCACATTGAAGATGGGTTTGATTTCCTGGGTCAGAACGTACGCAAGTACAACGGCAAATACCTGACGAGACCATCCAAAAAGAGCCAACAGGCGCTGCTTGGAAAAGTTAGGGAAGTGTTAAAGCAACGCACGGCAAAGCAGGAGAACGTGATAGTTCAACTTAACCCGATCATTACGGGGTGGGCGAACTATCACAGGAAGGCTGCGTCGAGCAAAACGTTCTCCAAGATGGATAGCATCATCTGGAGAATGGTCTGGGTCTGGTGCAAGCGTCGACATCCTAACAAGGGTGGAAGATGGATAGCACGCCGGTACTACGGCACGGTCAACGGCAACAAGTGGACCTTTACCACCGCGGTGCATACCGAAAACGGCAAACGGGTTATCTCCCTGCGCCGTCTAACGAGTTTCTCGATCGAACGCCACACGAAGGTCAGGTGGGAGGCCAATCCCTACGACCCTGACTGGGCCAGTTATTACGAAGGTCTGATAAAGACCCGAATGATGACAACCCTGAAGGGTCGGGAAAAGCTGCTAACGATCTGGAAACGGCAGAAAGGGCGCTGCCCGATCTGCTACCAGGCAGTAACGCGGGAGACGGGGTGGGACATCCATCACATCACCCCGCGTGCCAAAGGGGGAGGAGATCAACTCTCCAACCTCGAAATGCTCCATCCCAACTGCCATCGGCAACACCACAACACTACTTCGTAGTTCAACCGGCTTCCGCAAGGAGGCTTATCAAGGCTTGAGCCGTGTGCGGAGTGATTCGCACGCACGGTTCTTAGGGGGGAATGGCGCAGTAATGCGCTGTTCCTACCCGCTACTACGCAAAGTCCTTTGCATCCTTCACTCATTCATAACGCTTTCTAGGAGTCTTCCATGGCACTCGTATTTACGGCTTGCTGCATCACCGGTTGGGTAATTTCGCGTCCTATCGTGAAGGCCCTTGGCGTCTAACCAATCTTTGGTCGTTCTGCGACATCTGATCCACACTCCGAGTTCGCTTATGCGTCTCGGAGTTTTCTTTTTGTGGCCGAGTGGAGTTAAGACCCAAGGCAGAGCCTGTCGACTTCGTGAAGGCGCAGGCAAGATATACGATCAGATCAAACCTGATGAGTATCTTCGTGGAAACATCATCCAACTATTAATATAATCGCAAGCAAGATGATCACGGCATGTGGAGGTCAGACGTTGAGCCGCTATATCCTTCTTCAATACAAGCATGGCCAGGTCCGCCAGGATCACTCCTATGTGCTGGGCACGTTCGATGACCTGCAGCGCGCGCAGGCGACCGCACAGGCGCAGCTGGAGGAGATCAACGAGATTATCGACCGGGATACCTGGCAGATCGTCTGGAGCGCGATCAAGGGGCATCCCCGACTCAGCGCGCAACCACAGCGGCTGAAGAATTAGGCTGGACGCACTTGCTGTATTGCGTGTGACGGCCTAGTACCCTTGCTGCTGGTATCGACACCGCTTGTCCAGAGACGCAATCCTAAATTGGTCGCCTGCGAAAGCCAATTCCTTTCGCGTCATTTCTGCATTATCGTTGCCTTTACGAAACAAAGATTGGCGATCCGGCATTTCCTTCCTCCATAAAAAAGCCCGCTCGTGAGCGGGCTTGGGGTCTCAGGTGCCGACCGGGTCAGGCATTGATACGCGCCATCCGCGCTTCCAGCGTGGAGACGATATGGTCATAGCGGGTGAGGGCAGTGGCGTCCGGCTTGTTCTCGTTCTTCTTCCAGCGATGGATCGTCATGGTGGTCACACCGATCAGGTTGGCGATGCCGGTATTTTCCGTGGTGCCCAGGCGCTGTTCCCAGCCCGCAAGGATTTCGCTCATCGGCTTGTCGAACTTGTTGGCGCGCACACCATTCGTGGTCTTGTGCTCTTCAAGCAGCTGGCGGGCCTTTGCCATGACTTCCTTGGAAACGCTGGCAGTGCGGCCATAGATGTACGAAGACAGGCGGGGCAGGCCGATTCCCAACAGGACAGCGTAATCCTGATTGCGCACGCCCATTTCCTCGCCGATGGAAACCAGCTCCTGCTGGTCCTTGGACAGGATAGTGCGGGTCTGGCCCTTGCGGCGTCCCGGCGTCGTGCTTTTGTAAGTATCCTTCAGATAGCGGCGATCAGGAACTTCCTGTTCCGGCTCGGTCGATGGAGGCACGAACGCCATGAAAGGGACTGCATCGATATTGAATACCCCGGTATCACCCATGCTCATTTCTCCTGTAGCTACTTTGTTCAGATCAGTCATAAATCGTGCGCGCTCGTTGTTTTGGTCAATGAATAAGTCCAGGTCAAACTCTTCCGTTTCCACCAGCCCGACTTGCGTCAGTTCTTCGCCGCGGTCATGCATGGCTTCCACCGAATCATGGTGATAGGTCAGTGTGTTCTCGTCCCGAAGCACTTCCCGGCTGACGTTGTCCGCAATCGCCCAGATCACGTAGTAGACAGCGCGGGAAGCGCGGATCTTCGGCAACATCTTGGCAAAGAAAACAATCATCATGCGCTGGATGACTTCTTCCACGCGCTTCAAATCGACACCATTTTCGAAAGCCCGCTTGCGGCAAATCCCTCGTGCACGAGGGTCGTTAAACAGTGCCAATGCCAGTTTGTCAATAAATGCCTTGTCATCCGTTGGATGCTGCAAGTATTTTTCGATCATCTCCTCGAGTGCCGAGGCCTTGGTGGACTCGTCGATGGGAGGATCTTCTAGGATGACGGCTGACATGGTGGGTGAAAAAGTAACCTGTATTCGGATTCCTTGAAGTATATCGCCTCCGCGCAACATGAGCAAATAAGAATGAATACTGAGTATTTATATGCCGATTCAAATCCGATACACATGACTGGTGTGGATGCCGACTGCGGGCAGGCGAGCCATTGTCATGGCGAAAAAAAACCGCGAGCTGTACGTTCGCGGCTTGGGGTAGGAGGGGTTCATTTCGTCTATGGGTGCTCCGGGTTCATCGACAGGTTGCGGCGCCTGGCGATTTCATCCCGCAGGACAGTAGGCTCGACTGGCTTGTTCAGGACCGGCACTCCGCGTGCCTGTATCTCTCCTGCCTTTTCTGGATGAATGGCTGCGCTGATGACGATCCACATCGGATAGAAGCCCGGCACTTCGCTCAGCAGTTTCCTGAATGTGTCTTCTCCTGTCTCGCCGCGAAGGTTCCAGTCGGTGATCAGGATGTCGATGCGCTCGTTGCATTCCTTGAGTTGGGAGACCATGCCGGCTGAGTCTTTGGCGGCGAGGACAACTGCCCCTTCCAGGCGCAGGTAGTCCACCAGTGAAGTCCTGAGGTTGTCGTTATCCTCGATCAGGGTAATCCACATCCCGTTGATTGATGGAAGGAGCGGGGAGGTTTCGACGGCTTCCAGTTCTGCACTGCCGATCTCCGCTTTTGGCAGCGAGAGCCTGAATCGCGTTCCCTTGCCCGGAATGGACTTTACTGTGATGGCGCCACCGATCGATGTGGCCAGGCCTTTGACGATGGACAGGCCAAGACCGAATCCCTTTTGCGGACCGGGATTGTCACCTCGCTCGAAAACCTCGAAGAGCCGCTGCTGGGTGGCCGGCGAGATGCCGGCGCCCGAGTCCCACACTTCTATATTGATGGCGTCTCCAGCGCTGCGCGCGACCAACATGACTTTCCCTTCTGCCGGGGTATAGCGGATTGCATTTTCCACCAGGTTACGCAGGATTCGCTCCAGAAGGAACGGGTCCGTCCTGACAACGGCATTCGTCCCCCGGCTCCACACGGTCAAATATTTACATCTTGAAAGGTGCAGGGTCTGGTCGATCACTTTTTCAAACATCACCTGCAGTGAAAGCGGTTTGCATTCGGCCTTGTGCAGCCCAGAATTAATCTGTTCGAGCTGAATGATGTCCTTGCACAGCCGCTGCAGTACGGATGCGGCGGTGCGCATCGAATTGAGCGGGCCGCCAAAGCGCTCCATGTCTTCAATCCTCTTTTCAAAGCTGCCGAGACAATTGAGCATCGTGTGAATCGGCTGCGCCAGGTCGTGGCCAGCACCCAGCAGGAACATCTTGTGCTGATATGCCATCTCTTTCGTCGCCTTGGCGATGGCTTCGGTCTCGATCGCCTGGTGCTTCGATGCCATCACCTGGTCGATCCAGATGTTGTGTCGCTTCATCATCTGGCTCAGTGCCATGCGAATGCCCTTGGAGACCGTCATGCCAGCCATCAGGGTGACCAATGCAGCAACGAGATACACGTTTGCATGGTCGCCTGAAAAATGAAAGAGTATGTTCGGAAGCCATGCTGGCGCCCAGAGGGCCAGGAACCCCCACGGGGATGCATACAGCGACGGCATGCTGGTGAAGGTCAGCGTAACCAACGCGAGCAGGAGGAAATGTTGTCCTTCATCGCTGACCTCATTGAAGAACAGCAGGCCTGCAGCGCCCCAGATCAGACCCGAGGCAATCGCGGCCGCGGCACGTTGGGGAATTGCCTGGCCAAAATTAACATGCTGGCCTTCTATTAGCGGCTTCTGGACGGGGGAAAGCGTCACTCCGCTCAGGCCGGAATCGGTGCCCGTGAGGGTGTTTTTGAGCTTTGCATATATCAAGTTGCGAACAACGATTAGCGTAAAGCTGGCGGCAACCCATAGCCAGGAAACCACGGAGAGACAATTCGTAGCAGACGGTTTGGCGTAGGCTTGGGTTACCCAGAAAATGAACAGAGTACCAACCGTGGCCGTGCCGCACGACAGGAGCATTTGCGGCAAACCGACCAGCAGATTGAAGTCAAGACGGCGCACACCTGGTGAGTTCAGGATGGAAGTAGACATGGGAGGGATCATTCAGATCCGCCAGTTTCCGCAGACAGGAAACAGAACTGCTGGAAACTGGCGAAGAAAAGACAGGTCAGACGCGGTGAGTGGTTGGAAACGTGCGTGGGATATAGCCGCATTTGGTAGCCTGTGCTCCGAAGTCGGTGCGGTTCTTTACATTCAAAAAGCCGTAAATCTGTCGCAGATAATTCTTGACCGTGCCGTCCGTGATGTTGAGCTCACGGGCGATTTCCTTGTTGGACAGCGCGGCGATCGCCAGATCCATCACCGCACGCTGACGATCTGTCAGCTTCAATGCACGATCCAGAAAGTGGGATGTGCAATTGTTGTCCCAGGAAGGAAAGACTTCGCCGCCAGCGAGAACGGTGTGGATCGCCTCGATCAGCACGTCGGTGTTGTCAGTCTTTGAGACATAGCCTTTTGCACCCAGCCCCCTGCAGGAATTGACGGCTGCCTGCTCCACCAATCCGGAGATCATCAGGACCGGAATTCTGGGCCCTGAAAATGCCTGCATGCAGGTGAGCAGTTCCGCGCCGTTTTCCGCGCCCAAGCCTAGATCACAAATGACCAGGGCGACCGCCGGACCATCCTTGGCGAACAGGATGGCCCTGGCAGCAGTAAGGTTCGTGCAGGTCAAATAATCATAGTCGGGGATGTGATGCTCAAGCATGGACTTCAGTCCAGCCGCCAGCATGGGGTGATCATCAATAATAAGGATCGTCATGGCGTACCCGATTCGACAGACTGTAACTAAAGGTGGTATGGAGCGAATCTATTTCCAGTTAGTTACTTTCGGCATATGCCGAAAGACATATTGTGGCATATGTTTCCCGTGGGCAAAATGTCGTTATTCGTTACCGCGGAAGAAACAACGGTAACCGCACACGAAACACACACATTTTTTGGGGAAACATCATGGTTGTTGCAAATACTGCAGTGGAAATGGGTTTGGACATGCTGGGCTACGCTGATGTCTCGAAAATTGGTGGGCAGGCAACGCCATCGGCACGCAAGCTGAAGCAGGCACTGTTGTCATATCCGGAAGGTCGCGCCGAGATCGTGCTGGCCAGCCTTTTCCTGGAAATGCAGAACGCGACCTCGCTGGACGATGTGCGCAAAGTCATCCCGAATTACGAGCGCCTGGTCGATACCACTGCAGCAGCAATCTAAGGCTGAGCAGTGCTTCAAGCCGGGGCCGATGGCGCGCGTGCCATATCAGACGAAAAAAAGCCCACCATGAAAACATGGTGGGCTTGCTACTTCAGGGCTGGCTAGACTGACGTGACCGTCAGATTGCCAGTGTCATCGACGATGACGTTAAAAGAATGACCTCGCAGCGCATCGAACCGATGCACCCCGCCTTGTGACAACAGCATTTTGACAGCGGTGCCGAGGTCCTTCGTGCGGTGCAGCGTGACAAGTGCCTGGAAGTGTTGATCGTCCGTGTCCCGATCGTCTTCCTCGAACTGGTCGTTGTCGCCCACATAGGAACTGGCCTGCATGACCGCGTTCCAGCCGCTGGCTTTGGCTGGTACAGCGACTTCGCCAAATGCGCAGAAAACCGCTTCGTCATCGAACGTCACGGCGTGCTGATCAAGCGTTAAGGTCACACTGTCGCAGAAACGCACCCTGGCATCGATATACATGCCCTGAAACATCTGCATCGTGCCTTCATCACCGTTGAGGGTAACGACGACCTTTTCGGCGTTTTCCTCCAGATCCACCTGGTGTTGATCCGCCCAGTGGCCAGCAGGGAGACTCGACACCACCATCCAGCGCTTTTTATACGCCAGCATGTGTACCGGTATCGTTTCTTCGCTTGGCGATCCCAGACAGAGGACGTTCTCTCCCGACTCCACAGACTCCCGGGTAATGCCGGCCACAACAGGCGACCGGAATAGACAATCCCTGTTGAGCACCGGCTCAGGAGCATACTCCAGCGCCGACATTGGCAAATACGGAATATCCAGCAGCATCTCGGACAGGCCGAGTTGCGGCAGTACATGCCAGTATTTCTCCGCGAAGGCTTCGCAACCCATTTCCGCCTTGTGTGCCTCCAGGATTTTCTCCTGTTCGATGCGCACGACGTTCTGGATGCACTGTACTGCCTCCTTTTCGTCGATCAGCTGCGACCTGTCTGGCATGCGTGCGTCAAACTGCGTCGCATCCAGGTGGACGATGTTCCGGTCCTCCCAGGAAAAGCCCGAATTGTAGATGGGCAGTCCCTGCAGATAGACCTCGATCCCGCTGGTGAGTTGCGGTTTGCTGTCGTGATAGCCGCGCAGATGGATATGGCCAACGGCTGTCTCCAGCGTTGCCAGTGCAGACAGGGCGTGCTTGCGCGCGACCTGCACACCGTCGAGCGTGACCTCGATGGGAAAACCCTTGGCAAAGCGGGTCAGCGCATCGACCACGTTCTTTTTCGGCAGCGTCATGCCTTGCAGCGTGATGCGGGTGCCGCCAATGAAGTCGGACGGTTCTTCGGCAATACTGGCGAAGCGCAGAACAGCTTCGGTTTCGAAGGCGATCCTGCGGCCGCGCGACTCGACGGTGACATGCTTCCCACTATGCAGCGCACTGAAGAAGCCCTGCCCGAAGGCATGCTCTCTGGCCACCAGTTCTGCATCCCATCCCGACTCGGAGAGGGTAAGCAGCTTCTGGAAGTCATCGATACCTTTGCCATTGTCGACCACCACCAGCGTCCCATCCTCCGAATAGGAGAACTGGACCATCGTGGCGCCAGCGCGGCGGGCATTCTGCATCATTTCAGACAGCACGTTGACCGAGTTGGAAAACGAAAAACGCATGTTGCGAACCAGGTTTGGCACATTGACTTGCAGGGAAACAGCATTCATTAAAATCTCCTGAGTAAAAAAGAAAGGGCAAAGGCACTTGCGGTGTCTTCGTGCTAGGAGATGAATGACAAGGAAATGGAAAGAAAAACGCCACCTCTCGAATTCGAGCGGTGGCGTCGGTGCTACACAGTTAAGATGAACCCTTCGTCTTCTGGTTGCGTGGCCGTGACAGCCGGTTTGACGGAAGAAGGGGACATGGGCGGTGTTGCTGCCTTGAGCGATGCCAGTGCGGCAACCGGTGCCGGCGATGCCTTTGCTTCTTTCAGCACCGATACCTTGATGGACTCGGAACTGCCTTTACGGTACGACTCCAGATCCGCATCAGCAATGCCGACCCCCTTGGCTTTGAGCAGCGCATCGTAATCCACAGCGCCCTTGCGGGTCACCCTGGTCACGGACACGCCACTGCCTTCACGCTTGGTTTGATCGCCCGGCAGCATGCTCACCAGTATGGCGCGCGCCTGTTTTTCCATTTCTTCAGCATGTTCCACGGCTTGTGAGGCCATGATCCATTCCGCTGCGGCGGCAGCCCATTCGTCTGTCGACCAGGTCCTGGACATGACGTGATCCCAGAATGCGTTGGCGGCCGTGATGATTTCCAGGATACGGGCCTCATTCCGAACGACATCGAGAAGCACGCCTTTTTCTCCGTCAAACGAGTAGTAGTGCATTTTCGGCAAACCGGTCACCAGCAACTGCTGCTGGCACTGATCTGCAAAGCATGCCGGAACCACGCCGTTCAAGGCTGACTGGTGCGCTTCCGCCCCAGGACATTTGATTTCGACGATCATGTCTTCGTGAAAGCTCATGCCGTCAAGCGACGCCCGGAGGATGGGAACTTCGACGTACTCCGCAGTCGTTGGGACGACCACATTGCCGGTCAGCTGCTGATAGGCGATCCGGGCTTTTGGCTCGAGTGCATGTCCGCGCAGCTGGGCAGGGTTAGGCTTGGGCGCCGGCATGATCCCGGTTTTAAGCTTGAACAGGGTGTACGGCGTCATGTAGTGCGACTTCCCCATGATGATCGGCGCCTCGGAAGCCCCGAGGCCTTTTTGCCGCCACGCGAGCCATTCAGCGGAACCCTGAATGGATTCCGGCCCGGTGATGATGCGCATTGTCATTGATGTTCTCCTATAGGTTGAATCCGCAGAAAGCGGCCAAGCTCCGCGAAAGCCTGGTACCTGTGAAATGTCGAACGCCCATTGGTAATCGGGGAAAGGGAGAAGAAAAGGAAAAAGAAAAGCGCCCCATCCTTGAAGGGATGAGGCGCGGGTTGGTTATTTGTCGAGAACGACGGTGACGGTTCGAACTTGGGTGCCGACGCTCTTGAAGGAGCCATCCGGGTTATCCCACATCCGGCCATGACGTTCGACCAGATTGCGGAACGCGACGGACTTGGCGTTGTTGCGGAAGGTGACACTTGCTGCCATGATGGCAACCAGCCGACCGCCTTCCCTGACCATCGACCATGCGTGCAGCACATGATCGATATCGGCCTGACGCGAAAATGGCGGATTCATTAGGACCCGATCGAACCCATCCTCCGATTGAAAGAACAGGAAGTCTGTCTGGACCGGAGAAAACCCCAGACCCTTGAGGACATCGATATTGCATGCCTGCAGTTCCACGACGAGAACGTTATGTGCACCGACGATTGCCGAGGCTTCGATTGCGATGTTACCTATCCCGGCACTCGGCTCCAGCACCGTCATGCCCGGCTCCAGTTGTGCTTCTTCGACCAGCGCCTTGGCCAGCGCCGACGGCGTTGGGAAAAACCCGAAGTTCTCAGTTCGTTCCGGGCGGCCGTAGGTGCCTGTCTTGATGACCCCTTCGATCAGATCCGTGGGATCTTTTCCAAAGACGTGGCCCGTGACTTTTCGGTTCCAGGTGCCGCCCAGCGCCGTCAGCGCCGCATCGACACGCCGGTAGTCAGCCGCATCCAGCTTGCGAGGAAACCGGACGATGTTGCCATCGGTGGTGGCCTCCGCGAACAACTCGATCAGGGAAAGATCGGCGACCTGACGGGCTGGCGCCGATACATCCTCTGGAACGGGCTGATGTGACTCCACCAGGCAATCCGCATACGACGCTGCGACTTCTTCCCAGCTTACTTCCCCCTCAGACCAGCTCGGAATCCAGATCACATTTCCCCGAACCCCCTCGCTCTGATCGCTATCTTCCCGGACGCGCTTGACCTTGAATTTTGCGGACAGGCGCGTCGGGCATACCTGACGGTTCGCTCCCACGAAATTTTATATTTGATGATAGATCGACGATTCCTGCTGCAGATACATACAGGTCCAGTAGGTCGTTGAGTTGACGTATCCGTTGTACTCATCGGGATTGAACTTTTTGACCGGCTGCGCGGCCCACAATGCTTCGAGTTCCAGTTGACGCACTTCCATTTGCTTCTCCTGACAGGTTGAAATAAGGCCGCTTGCGGTGGCCTGACAGGGGAGGTATGAGATACGCCAGAAGATAAGAGAGGGGGGATACTTGGGGAGATATCCCGGTCCGCTGATGGAACCGGGGAGGGTGAGACTGTTAGATCAGTAGTCGAGAGGCGGCTGCCTGGCTTCGGACCAGTAGGCATTCCATTTTGCCGCGTAGGTAGCAACGACCTCGGGATTGTTCCAGATCGCCATGGCATTCTCGGCATTCCGGGTCGCTGCACTTGCCGAGTAATTGAAGCTGCCAAGCTCCATGTGCTTGCCGTCCGAAAGGACAAATTTGTGGTGAAAAATCGCGTACTTGTCGATCACCCGCACCGGGATACCGGCGTTTGCCAACGTAGCAACGGCATGCTTACCCTTGCAGGCGCCGCGATCGCCGCAGCCTTCGACGAAATTATTCCGGTAGTCGACAATGGCGGCGACTTCTACGCCGCGCTTGTGAGCGGCAAGCAGGGCGGAGACGACGGGCGCCGATGTGAAGGAATAGGCAGCGACGCGAAGCGACTTCGTTGACGAATTGATCACCTTGAGGACCACTTCTTCAGCGCCTTGGTTAGGCGAGAAACCCACTTCGATCTGCTGGCCAGCAGGCGCTGCAACCGGTCGACTGCCTGCGAAGGAGCGGAGGACTTCATCCGCACGTTTTAATGAGAAGTCATTTGCATGAGAAATGGAGGCAGCAACCAGCGCTGCCAACAGGCTGAACTGAATAGTTTTCACTGGATTTAGAGAGTGGATGTCGTTTGAATGAAAAGGCCACCGTGCAAGAAGGGGCGGGGATCAGGTATAGCGAAGTTGTAATTTATTCAGATTTAACGGCTAGGGAGCATGCATGAAACTGGCATCAAACGTACGGCTCGAGGAGCACCCGAGCCGCACAATGGTATTCATACTTATTCAAACATCGTGTCCAGCCCCATCAGCATTTGATACTGTAATGGGGTGATCTTGTCGGGATCTACTGGGCCTTCTTCCCCAATAGGCGTTACGGAAGGAGATTCCGCATGGACGCTTGAGGGAGGTGAAATGGCTATATCAGTTGGTTGCTGTAGGACGGCAGGTTCCCGAGGGGGCGGTAGCGACTGGCCAACGCTGGGCACGTCCACGGACTGCGAAGGCTCTGGTTCGCCAGCGGCATCCCTCGTTGACGAAACGGCGGGTGTCGTTTCTTCTTGAGTAGCGCGCAGCGCGCGCTTGGGTTTGGCTGGCTGGGCTAACGGTCTTGTCGATGGCCGACGTGTTGTTTGAGCTTTCTTTTTAAGCTGACGAGTGCCTGAAAGTCCGCCCGGGCCGCTTACAACAGATTCGAACGCGTCGTGTAGCGTACCCTCTGCCTCGCGCGCCAGGAACCATTGATAAACGATGGCACGCAGGCCTGGTCCTTCGTAGCCAAACGGCAAAGTCGACAGAAACTCCAGCAAGCCAGGGCAGTGCGCTTCTTGAATGTCCACAGCAATTCGCCGGTGCGTTTCTTCGGGGTCGAACTGTTTGATGTACCGCGCCATGGATCACTCCTTAAAATTTGCCTGTGCGTGCCGCGCTCTTTTTGCCGGGCGACGTCTGGGTGGTTGAACGCTTCACCCGTGGCGCCGGCGATACGGGCCGCGCTTTGACTGCCTGATGCTTTTTCTTTGCAACTGTCTGACGCAAATTCAATACTTCCCGCTGTACTCCTTTGGGGAGCCTGTTGTCAGGGCGTCCGCCAAGGCCGCAAAGTGCGTTCGCAATGGCCTGGTCCAAATTGCCTTGATGCTCAAGGAACCACTGATAGGTAACTGCACGGAGTAACGAAGATTCGTGGCCGTAAGGAAGCTGAGAGAGAAATTCAAGAAAACCAGGGCAATTCTCTTCCTTGATTTCCATTGTTATGCGCCTCTGCGGTTCGCTCGGGTCGTATTGACGAATGATCCTAGCCATTGACTACCACCTTTTGTTTGGCTGTTATGGATGCAGCGCGTTTGAGAAGCTGGCCTTTTCCGAACCGGCAAAAACCTTCGGCAACAGCCATCCGCGGTTCGGGCAGCAGGACAATATGGGGCCATTGCGCTACCAGACTGTCATAGATAATCGGTGCTCCCCCGCCGGCCAAAAGTATTCCGTCCACAGTGGCAGCTTCCGCGGCAAGTAGTGCGTTTGTTTTTGCCATGATCTTCGCCACGATAAAGTTTGCGGCTTCTGCGACTTCCGAAGCGACATCCTTGACGCCGAAATGGCGGATTTTCTTGGTACGCAATGCTTCTTCACACGCTACAGGTGAAGCATCAATGCTTTTTGCCGCCAGGATGCGAGCGAGCTGTTCTGCCGCCATAAACACACCTTCGCAAGAGTCGGACTTGCGGTCGATATGTACCCCTTCCTTCATCAAAAGGAAGTCGGTCGTGAAATGCCCCACTTCGATCACCGCCCACGACTTCTTACGACCAATCTCGTCAGCAAAATTTTCAGAAACGGGAAGGCCATTGGCGCTCAGGAGGAAGGACAGAAACGCACCCATCGGCTGGGATAACGCTTTCACGTCAGCGTTCGGCATCGCCTTTCGGGTAATTTCCTCCAGTCGATCACGCTGCTTGCTATATAGGGCGGCGGGGGTCCCGACCACCACGTAAGCAGTTTCCAGTCCCGGCACACCTATACGCTTCAGCCGCTTCAGGGCAGACAACACCAACGCCTGGTATTCCAGTGTTTCGGTCCAGTCATTCGAGAGACCAATGGATGCAGTCACGCCGCCTTGCAGACGTGCGGTGTCGCCGGTGAAGTACTTGCGACCTTCGACGATCACCGTTTCAGGTTCAGCCGCGCGGATGGAGTTCTCGTCGGTCAGTTCAATGCCCTGGCAAACCAGCGCAGGATAAGTCACCTGGTACTGGTTGTGGTGGGCTGACGCAACAACCTTTACGGCGCTTCGGCCGATATCAAGGCCGATGAGGGTTTGTTCGTACATTAGAAATTCCTATGGATAAGTTATACGAGAAGGACTCACTAATTCGGCAAGATCAAGTGCCGGTTCATGCGGTTGATCTGCACATCGGATGGGCTTTGACCTTGTGGACATACGACTTGCTAATTGCTATTTGGTACAAATACATGTTGTTTGTCTACAAGATACATACTTAATTTTATATTACAATACGTGGACTGACAATCCTGAGAAAACTTATAACCAAACTCGTTGGATTTCTGATCGTTGCACACACCCCCTAACCCTTACTTAAACTATGGCGTTGCACACCCCCCCTAACCTTGATGAAATCATGGCCCTCGTCTCCCAAAGCCGTGACGTGGCCAGCACCCTGGCTGAACTGGTGATTCAAGTCGATATTCAGCTCTCAAAAATCGATTCAGCGCTGAGCAAATTGCAGCCTCGGAAGAGCGGCAAGTTACGAATTCATTGGTGGAAAAGCCGTGGGAAGATGGTCCCCACCGTAGCGAAATGGCTATATGTCCGCCCTGGTCTATGGCGAGCAGAGCGCGTAGGTTTGGAATCACTCGTTCTTGTTGTGAAAACATCTCACGAGTGGCGGGCAGACTCTCCCGTTGTCAAAGATCTCATGCGAATGACGAAGCGACTTTTTGTGCTGCGTGCCCGGGCGCTGGAAACGATTCAAAACTTCAAGAAGGCTGAAGCGCTAAGTACGTCGAATCAAGAGTCACTTGAATTAATGAACGCGGATCTCGACGGCCTGCTCGAAGCCTTGGAGAACCGAACAGATAGTCCCGACTCTGAGCCGGAGCTTTCCTCTCCCGTCTTGCTCGAAATGGAGCCTGAAGACGACGACTGACTTCCACTAAGTCCTTTCCTTCCTCTTTCCCCTTTCACAACTTCCCGGCCGGGTCTGGCTCCTAGACCTGGCAGTCCTCCTGACCCGTATCAAAATGGCCATGACCGGCTGACTTCCGAGACTGACTGGCTTGCCTCCTGGCCGGCCTGGTCAATCTGACCCGTGTCAAAAGGTCCGAGACTTTTCTGGCTCCTGCTGAGTCGTGCCTGCCTCCTTCTGCCGATCGACCGGCGTCCCCCTTTCTTTCTTTGCCCGGTGAAGTGGCCGTTGCATTGCCGGTGAGTGCCGTCCGAGGGGATCAAGAGAGGGGAGAGGGAAGTGTCGATGGGCGACTCATCCTCCCGGGAACTTGCTTGTGCTGGATGCGCAGTGGGGCAACTTGTCCATGCGGCGCAAGTGCTGGTCGGCTTTTCCGGGGACCGCTACTTGTCCAGGGTTGGCGCAGGCAGGCTGCAGGGCTTTGCGCGGCTTGCTTCCTTTTTCATCTTGGTCATCTTGGTTGTCTTGCCTACTTGCGCACGCAAGCGAACTTCCCGGCCGTGAAGACTGCCGACCAGGTCGACCATCCGTCCGAGCCTGCCTTGGCCACCCCGTTCCGGCCCCTGTCGTGGGCTACCGGCCACCGCCCGTCTTCCTCCTCGCTCCCGGTTCAACTTCGTTTCACCATCCGCTCAACACCCTGACCCGTGTCAAAAGCCCTTGCTCTGGGCTGGCGCTGCAGCGGCGCGCGGCTCCGGGTCGGCTTTGCTTGTTCCTGAAGCGAGGACAGGCGATTGAGTGGATAGAAGCGAAGACCAGCGTGGCTCTTGTCCGTCGTGCGGCACCAGCTTTCCTTTTGTTCGGTCAGTCGGGTCGGCACTTGTCCATGCGGCGCAGACAGGATTAGGCTTCTTTTGCACATGGCGGATCTTGACTGCCCCGGTTGGCCCCGAGTTCGACCCGATCCGGGTATCCGCGGGGGCCCTCTCTTTTCTCTCTCTCTTCTTTTTCCTCTGACGGCACGAACGACCGGCCCGGTTGCATTGACCGCTTCGACTGCCTCGACCATCCGGCCCAGACCCTGCCTGCTCCGGCTAGTTGCCCCGGAATCCTCGCCGCGAAGCCTCCCCGCACCTGATACCAAGCCAGCCCCGAGCAACGGCGCCCCTTCCTCCATCGTTCACCAGGTTCAACTGCGTTTCACCTGCGCTACCCGGCTGACCAGTGTCAAAAGGCTTTGGCCCCGTACCCGGTCCAGGGTACCCCGGCACTTCCTCGATCGCTCACCAGGTTCAACTGCGTTTCACCTGCGCTGACAGGCACACCTGTGTCATAAGGTCCTGGCCTGGCCCGCCCCGCCTACCGATCAACGCGGACTGCTGTCTTTTTCATCCGGCGCAAGCATGGCCCCGCTTGCCCCCCTTTCTTTGTTCGGTATGCCTTTGGCTCGGTCCTGTCCGCGACTGGCGTCTTTTCAACAGCGGGAGGGGGAGGGCATCGGTTTGGAGTGATCGTTGTTCAAGTGCGTAAACGGCGGCGCCATTTGCAAAGTGCTTCCATGTTCCACCATCAGTAGGTTGAAGGGCGGACCCATGATGCGACCGGCGTGGTTTGCGGGAGGTCGTGGCAGGGATGGGCTGTGTGAACACAAGGGCCGGGATGGGTGCTTGCTCTTTCTTTGCCTCCTGGGCGAGCCGTTTGAACATGAAGGCAGGGATGGGCTGTGTGAACACAATGGCCGGGATGGGCGGTTGCTCTTTCCTTGCCTCTTGACCAAGCCGTTTGAACATGAGGGCTGAAACTGGCGCTTCTTCGCACCTTGACCCTTGGCCGAGCCGTTTGAACATGATGGTTGGGACTCGCCCTTGCTCTTGTCCTTTCTCATGGCCGAGGCTTGTGAACATGAATAACCGTTCCCGTGCGGGATGTACTGACTCCGCCTGCGCCTTGCCTTTCACCAGCCTGTTGACCGGGCTATCCAGCTTCTCTCACTCAACCGGACAATGAGGATGAGCCGGTACGGGCATCCTTTGCCTTTCTTCCCCTGTACCCGCCTCGGAGACACCAATTCCCCGAGCTGAGGTTTACACTCGCCACCCGGCATAAATGCTTGTGCCGGCGAAGCTATATGGCACCCGTCAACGGCATAAATACTTGTGTCGGCAGAACAGGTATACGCGCTACCGCCTAAGCATAAATCGTTGTGCATCCGTCCTCGTGTGACGATCAAGCCCTGTAAGGAAGTGTATCTCTATGCACCGCATTTATAGGCTGGCCCAAGGCATAAACTGTTGTGCAGGCGCGCAGCGCTCCATAACACGTAGCCCTAATAATTGTTGATGATAGGAAATACAGATGGTATAGTAGACACAAATGGTTGTGCCGCACTGAAGGAAGTTCATCGTGTGCACAGCTGCCGTGATCCCCGGCCGAATGCCAGTGCGGGGGGACTGAACAAGTAAGGCCTCATATAAGGGGCGAGGAAAAAAAAGCATGGAAGAAAGCACCATCACCCTGACGACCGAACAGCGCGGCATCGTCAAGAGCAACGCCCCGTATCTGGTTGTCGAAGCCTCCGCCGGCGCCAGCAAGACTTTCACCCTGGTCCAGTACGCGCTGGCGCGGCCCTACGAACGAATGCTGTATGTCGCTTTCAACAAGGCGATCCAGATGGAAGCGCAGGCCAAGTTTCCGCCGAACGTCCAGTGCAAGACCACCCATTCCCTTGCGTTCCCCTATACCGGCCGCCTGTATGCCCATAAGACCGGCATGCTGCGTCCCAATGACGTCATGCGGTTCTACAGCATTCCGGTCCTGGCCGCGACGTACCTGGTAAGCACCATTGACCGCTTCATCGCCTCGGCTGATCGCACCATCCTCGTCGACCATGTGCCGCCCGAGGTGCCTGTTGCGAGTCGCGCCCTTGTGCTGGAGAAGGCCACTGCATTGTGGGAGGAGGTCAAGAATGTCGACAACACCCAGTTGCGCATGCCGCATGACGGTTACCTGAAACTGTTCCAGCTCTCCAACCCGGACCTGTCAGCGAAATATCAGGCGATCCTGTTTGACGAATTTCAGGATGCCAATCCCTGTACGGCGGCTATCTATGTCAATCAGAAATGCAAGAAGGTGCTGGTAGGCGATCGTCACCAGTCGATCTACGGTTTTCGGCATGCGATGCATGCCTTTGAAATGATCGAAGGGGAGCCTGAGCGTCATTCCCTGACGCACAGCTTCCGCTTCGGCCGCGGCGTGGCCACTGTGTCGAACCACCTGCTCAAGTGCTTCAAGAAAGAGGAGCGCAGCATCATCGGCCGCGGCGTGGCAGAACTGACCCATGCGCGGGCGGATCGTACCCGGCAGTACGCCATTATCTGCCGCACGAACGCGAAGGTGTTTGCCAACGCGGTTGCCCTGCTCAACACCAAGAAGGTGCATTTCGTCGGGGGGATCGATACTTACCCGCTGGGCAAGCTGCTCGATGTTTTCCAGATCTGGAACAAGACGCCTGGCGCGATCACCGATCCGTTCTTCCGCGCCTTTGAGGATCTGGACGAGCTGGAAGCCTACGCTCACGCAGTGGACGACAAGGAAATCATGTCGCTCATGAGCGCGGTGAAAGATTACGGGCACAACCTGCCGGGCCTGGTCGCCAATGTGCGGGCACAAAACTGCGCAAACCGCGACGAGGCCGATGTGCTGGTGATGACGGTCCACCGGGCAAAAGGGCTGGAATTCGATCAGGTCGTGATGGAGAATGACTTCGAAGAATTGCTGGACGAGCATGGCAAGTTCCGCGACATGAGCGGCGATGAAATGGAGCAGGAAGTCAACATGCTCTATGTCGGCATGACTCGCGCCATCACCGCTCTGGAAATCAACCAGAATATGCGCAGCTTCCTGGATTTGTGGAAAACGCACCTTGCCGGGCATCCGTTGCAGGTTGGAACGCCGGTGCCGGCCGGTGCGCCGCCAGTCGCATTGAAGGAAGCAGAGGAAGTCATTCATGCGGCAAAAGCAGGTATTCAGGCGCCGGTTGCTCCTGACCCGCACTTCATCCGGGAAACCGCCATCGAGAAATTTATCGTTCGCACCTCCCGGTTGGACGAGCAGTTAATCGCCAAAGAGCTGGGCGTCCCGGTAGAAGATATCGTCGCCAGCGCCGTCAAGATGATCCTCGAAACCCGGCTTTGCCTTCACTACTGGGAAAAGAACGCGGCCGTCATGGGCGCTTTCCAGGCACATTTCAAGAAGAGGCAGAATGGCCAAGGATGATTTTGTCCGGATCGTCTATCCCAAGACGGTCGATGGCCGAAAGAAGCGTACATCGATCTCGGTCGACCCGGACCTGTACCACGTCTTCACGCTCATACGGGGATCGGTGCCGGCCGCGCGGGCGCAGCTTCGCATCTGGGCTATCGATGTGGAAGGCCAGCGCACCGAGGAACTGGCGCGGATCGGCGCATCCCGGCTGGTCGGGCGCCGCGTCATGGCCGAGATCCGCACGCTGGTCGAACGCGGGCTCAAAGTGACGCATCCCCATGAACCGAAGGAAGCCCTCGCGCGCCCTGTGAAAGCCAAGGCGCAGCGGGACGGCGTGCAATGAGTCCTTTACGAACGCTGAACATTGTCGTCATGGGTGTAGCCACCGCCGGCGTGATCTGGCTGGCCAGGCACCCCCAGTGGCTTTATGCGGCACTGCTGGCGCTGGCTACCTTCATCGGCTGGCCACTGGTGTTCGTCTGGTTTTTCGGACAGCACATCACCTTGCCGCGCCGGCCTCACGCTCCAGGCAAAGAAGAACCGAACAAGGAAAAAAGAAGTGATTACGACGCTTAGAACAATGCTGGCGCAAAAGACCGCGCTGACGAAATGGAGTCTGCATGGCCTCAATGCCGGCATAACGGTCCTGACCCTCATCCCCTTTGCGCCGGCCAGCCTGGAGCAATGGCGCATGCCGCTGGTCTGGGGCAGTTCACTGGTGTCGGTGGCAGGCGCTGCCGGCGTGATGGTCGCATACAGGCGAGCCAAACAAGCTTGAATACTAACCCCTGTGCTGCGGCACAGTTTTTAAACGACGAAAGAAACCCCATGAAGATGTCCCACACGTTCGCCGCGCTGATCTGCGCCACCCTGTCGCTGGCCAGCGCCTCCGCTCTGGCTGCCATGTCCAACGAAGAATTCGTGCAGCAGGAAATCAAGTTCGAGAAGCAGCTGCAGGCGGACGCGAAGTTCAAGACCGAGACCAGCGAATTCTGCAAGCGGCTTGGTACCGCCCGGCAGGAAGAGGAACCAAAGTGCGTCGCCCTTAAGAACGCAAATATAAACAGCGTCTATGGCAACCTGAACTCCAGCCGCTTACGTAACTAACGCCCAATTTGGATTGTGCATTCCAATCAAAAGCAGATGTGCAAGTAAGCAAGCAGTTGGATTGCACAATCCAATTTTGTAATGCGCTCCACATCGAATCACGGCCCCGAACTCCGGGGCCTTTTTCATTTATGCGAAGGGAAGGTCGACCACAAAAGAGGCTGAGAGGAAACATTTCTCTTGCTCATAAGAAATCCAATGGGTATTATTCTCCCTTGTTATGCCGCAATAACGTTGCGTTGTATACGGTGCATTGGCGTTGCCTTGTGCCCATTGAATTCAATTTGTCGGAGCATTAATGAGTACAAGCACACAGCATCAGGTACGTCCTGGCCAGACTTGGGCAGAAAAGCATCCTCATTTAGGACTACGCGTTTTCATCATCCAGGCGGTCCGGGACGATAGTGTGCATATGCGCACGGTGTATGACGAAGGAATCATTGGCGTTGGCGATACCACCGTTCCGCTAACGTCACTTCAGGCTCAACAGGTCCGCTGGCAGTTCGTCAGCGAGCCACGCCCTTGCGCCCAGTAATCCCTGCAGAACCCAGGATCTTCCACTGCTATCCCTCTCACCTAAAGGACTTCCATGCTATCCCGTATTCTTGTTCCCCTGATCGCCGCTCTCGGCCTTGCCGGTTGCGCCACCACGCTCCAGGACGTCAACCAGGGACTGACCGGTCTGAACAATACTCTGGCTGCCGTTTCTGGCGCTCCGGCTGGCGCATTGCAGACACGCCCCGTATCGATCGCCCCGCAGATGAGTGTCGAACAACAGGCAAGCCTCCTGCAGGCGCTCCAGGGTCAGCAGGGCGACAAGCGTATCGCCGCGTCGCTCCGGGAAGCTTCGCCTACGATTAAGACGGTACTGGAGAAGCGTGCATGCAATTCAGCAGCTGGTACACGGGTCTACACAGCGCCTGGCCGCGACTTTGCCGGCTTGCTGCCGATGTCCTACACGCCGTACCACAACAAGGCGGCATGTCTGAGCGTCGCGCGCATCCACGGCTGGAAGATGCAGGCGTTAAATGCCCTGGCATTCGAAGTCGTCTATCTCGCTGACGACAGCGGCGAAACCGTCAAGGCCGACCACGAAGTCGTCAAGCAGCCAGACGGCGCTTGGCTTTTCTCCCGCTAATTCCCCGTACTTCGTCGCCAAGAACAACCGGCCTTTGCTCTAGGCCGGCTCCCCGCAAAATTATTTCACAAAAGATACATTATTTCTTGCTTCATATAAATACGTTGCGTATTATGGGCGTCTGTTATGTATCTTCAAAGCAAGGGAGCGAGCATGTGGTTCAAGAACCTTCAGTTACTGCGGCTACGGCCACATTGGGACATGTCAGCGGCAAAGCTGGCCGGCCTGCTGGCCACGCAGGCGTTCCAGCCGTGCAGCGGCCTGCAGTCTGAGTCGATTGGCTGGATCAGCCCACGCGATGACGGGCAACTGGTTTATGCCTTCAATCGCCAGTTCCTCATTTCACTGGCCATCGAGAAAAAGAATCTGCCGGGGCAGACCATCAAGCAGAAGGTCAAGGAAAAAGCGACCGAACTGGAAAACCAGCAAGGCTTCAAGCCCGGCAAGAAGCAGCTCAAGGAAATCAAGGAAGAGGTCATCGACGACCTGCTGCCGAAGGCCTTCCCGGTGCGGTCCGCCATCCAGGTCTAGATTGATCCGGTCAACGGCTGGATCGGCATCGATGCCTCCACGCCAGCCAAGGCAGAACTCGTCTTCAAGTACCTGGTCAAGGCCGTCGAGCAGCTTCCGGTCTCCAGCCTGCGTCTTTGCCGCTCCACCACCAGCGCCATGACCGAATGGTTGTCCGAAGACGAAGCGCCCGGCGCCTTCACAGTCGACAACGAGGCCGAACTGCAGTCGATGAGCGAAGGCAAGGCTACCGTCAAATACACCCGCCACTCGCTGGATGCGCAGGATGTGCGCAATCACATCGTCGCCGGCAAGCAGTGCCTGAATCTGGCCATGACCTGGAACGGCAAGATTTCCTTTGTCCTGTCTGGCAATACCACCATCAAGCGGATCCGGCCGCTGGAGGTGCTGAAGAACCATGCCGATCCGACCCCGAAAGGTTCGGACGAAGTGTTCGACTCGGACTGGGCCCTGATGACCGGGGAACTCAACAGCCTGATTAACGGACTGATCGACGCCCTGGGCGGCGAGGTCCAGGATGAACTGGCGGCCTGAGATGAAAAACCAGCTAAGCCAGCATCGTGAAATGGATCACCCGGCCTCCAACAAGGCACTGATGACCACGCCGCCCATGACCCGGCAGCAGTTCGAGCAGATCAAGAAGCAGCAGCGCCACAACCGCCGCCTGATCGAGGAAGCCAATGATGCGCGGGAACTGCGCCGCGCCACGTCGGAGTACGCAGCATGAGCTTTTCCAGTCCTCAAAACGATTCGGTGGAATCGCTTCGCTGGCCCGCCGCTGACGAAACCTATACGGTCCACATGCTCATCGAAAAGCATCCCGCCGTGCTCACCTCGCTGCGGCCGTGGTTCGTCACCTTCAATGCTTACTGTGGGGAACCAACCGACGGCTATCCCGGCGAGTACCGGTTCCACTTCTTTGAGCCATTCCCAGTGGAGGAATTTCCCCCCCATAGCCCCGTGCATGGCTACGAGATTGGGCGCCAGTACGGTATCGGCGGAATGGCGCATGAAGCCAGTTATGCCACCCCCGAGGAATATCTCAGGGACATGATTCTGTGCGCTGGCCATGCCAATCGCGCCATTGCACACATCCAGGGCGCGAGCCGCGCCTGATCTCTTTTCTGAACGGTTAACACAACACCATGCAAACCCAAGCCGACACTCATTGCAACGCCACCATTGCGCCGCCTTCGCTGGGCGAGTTCCTGAAAAAGACCCGCCTGTCCCAATGCGGCGCATCAGGCCGACCGCTGACCATCAGCGACATCAAACGCCGCAGCGACCTCTCACTGCCGGTGCTGAGCAAGCTCGAAGCGGGCAAGATCCGCGACCCGAAGTTCAGCACGATCGTGCAGGTCTGCAAGGGATACGGCCTGCCTTTTGAGGCGCTGGCGCTCTTTGTCGAAGATATTGCGGCCGCACGCCAGGTAGGACCCCAGGCCGAACACTGAGCCGCCTTACAAATTACTGTCATTCATCTCCAGAAGCCAGATGTAATCGCAAGGTCTGGAATCCTTTTTAACTCATCAAGAAAGCACATCATGTTTAACACCACCAAGGCAGGAAATTTCACCATGAAGAAGCAAGCAATTCTCGTCGCATTGATCGCAGGTCTGGCACTGGCAGGTTGCGGTGGCGGTGGCGGTGGCAGTGACAGCGGCACCTCGTCGACGAGCGCGACACCCGGCGGCAATATCACCACCAATGCCGGCACGGGCAGTGGCAACAACATTCCACAGACGACGATCCTTGCCTCGACCACGGTGGTCGATCCGGTAACGTCGGTGCCGGATGCGCAGTATGCTCCGACCCTCGAAGAAGCGGCAATTTTCAAGGCGCTGAATGATATGCGCGGTGCAATGGGCGTGGGTCTGCTGCAGCAAAGCCTGAAGCTCGATTTTGCAGCAATGAACCATGACTTCTTTTTTGTGAAGAACGAGCTGTACAAGAATGGGACCTATATCAATTCCACGTTCAACGGCATTCTTGGACCGCACTACCAGGACCCGGCGCTGTTCGGCTTTACCGGCCAGGCTCCTGCAGATCGTGCCATCTTTGCCCAGTACACGGGTACAGTCACTGAAAACGTGACCGTCAATACCCCAGCGGGCGATTGCGCGAAGAACCTGTTCAACTCGGTTTATCACCTGATCTCCCTGGTGAACTGGTATCGCGAAGTCGGCATTTCGGTCACACCGGGCAAGACCTGCGTTATCGTTCTTGGCCATGACGCAGCCAATGACATGAAACCGCAACTGCCAAAAGCAGGTTCGGTGTCGGTAACGCCTTCATCTGGCCAGACGGGCGTGGAAACCACGTTCTTCAACCAGTTGGAACTGCCAACGCCTGCGGCCGATATTGGCGTAGGCACCGGCGTGGGCCGTCCGGTACTGGTCAACCTGTACTCGCAAGGCGCCGAAACACTGGCACCGACCGAAGTAGGCGTCATCAGCTACACGATGACGCGGGTAAGCGACGGTGCTGCGGTCGATGCTCGTATCCTGACTGCACCTGGTGTGCTGTCGATGGGTGCAAAACTGACCTCGGATGCGCACATCAATGGTTCCGGCAACATCGTTCTGCTGCCAACGAGCCCGCTCGACGCTGGCACCACCTATAAAGTTACCTTTGTCGGCTCGGTCAAGCAAAACCCGGTCGGCAAGACCTGGACCTTCACAACCAAGTAATCGTACTTCTGAACCTCTCGGGGTTCTCCAGTATGCCAAGGCTCAATTCTTCGGAAATGGGCCTTTTTCTTTTGCGGCGTAGACAAGCATGCTGGTCATTTCTCTCCGCAAGTGTCCAGCGGACTTTCCGCCTCTCTCGGCTTTCGAGAACCAACCTTTCAGGAGAACGAAATGAAAACAATCCCATCGAGCCTCGCCGTATCCCAACGCCTCATCCCCGGCACGCCCACGCCACAACGCGATCCGCACATGATTGCGATGTACTCTGCCTTCATCATGGAAGGCATGCATGACAAGGACTACGACGCCGTCCTGACCGCATGGAACGGCGGCTGCGTCGAACTGGTCTGGGAGGTCATGGGCTTCGTGCCCTACCTGGTGGACGCCATCAACGCAGTTGCCAGTGCATGCGGCGACGATCTGGAGTATCCCGGCGTGCTGGAATACGAAGTGGCTGCGCCGTTTGGCCTCTGGATCGCCCAGACCGTTACCGCAACAGGTTCGATGCCGGCGCCTGACGCCTGCCGCGCCTGGATCAATGATGCGATTGTCGAGTTCTTTGCCAAGCATCAGGATGCGGAGCGAGCGGCGCAGATCAAGGCGGCTGTCTCAACCCATGCGGCGACTGTCCCTGCCACAAGCCATTAACCATACAGCCCGGTTCCATTCTTGGACCGGGCTTTTTTCTTTTTCGATATTGGTTACATGTTCCGGTCAGTTCATACAATTGCTTACACCCACCGAAGTTAGAGTTCGCTATCGTGCTGGCTAGAAGAACGCAGCAAGTCGTTGCACTTCGACTGTTCAACAACCACTGAGGTCCACATGAAAAAACTGTCTGCTCTGATCGCCGCTACCCTGTTCTCTGGTGTTGCCTTTGCCCAGGCACCTGCTGTGGTCACGGAACCGGCCGCCAAAAGCGAGCTGGCCACCAAGAGCGATGTGAAAGCTGCTGCGAAAGTCGAAAAGGCTGAAATCAAGGCGACCGAAAAGATCAATAAGGCCGTGGCGGATCAGGCTGTGACCGACACAAAGGCCGATGCCAAGGCTGTAAAAACCAAGGCGGATGCACAGGCCAAGGCCGACAAAAAGATCCTGGCTGCCAAGAAGGATGTGGCTGAAGCCCAGATCGACGCTGGCGCGAAGGTTCACAAAGAGCACAAGTAATGGCATGATGCCGGCCTCGCTGATCGCGCTCGGCGAGTAGTAGGTAGAGAAGCACCGCGGCGAGCAATCGCCTGCGGTGTTTTTTTTGTCCTGCCGGAGGCCGCCAGAGTTATTGCAACCGCGAGAGGATATAAACCAACGGCTTAGGAATCTCGGCTTCAACGTAAAGCCTCTCGGGACGTCAGAGTTAATGCAGTTTGCCTACTCCCGAGCCGTAGTTGTTGCAATGAGTGTCTTGAGAGATACCGACCCTGGAGAAGCAGGAGCAACCGTCTGGGCGACCCTTATGATTTCGTCCCCGGACCACTGGTATCTTCAGTAAGGTCTGCTAGCGGGCGGCTACCGGTCATAGCAAGAGCATCTGCGGATGCCGGCTGTCGACCCGTTGCAGACACTGGCAGATATCACATGAACGTCCGCTCTATAAACAATAAGGGGACATTATTATTCTATTGTGGAATTGACGTGGCGCTTCACAAGATGCCGGGCACGGACACGGTGACCATCGTGGCATTGCCTAGTTGGGGGAGCCTAACAAGGATTTGCAGAATGCATTTAGTGAAGACGTTTGCGAAAGTCGATTAGGCACTTTTGAAGTACGTCGAGTGAGTCCTGTAGAAAGTCGCGTCTCTCAAGCAATGTTGCGTAGGGCCCATTCTGGGTAGCGTTCTTCTCCGCAAGTGCTTTTAGCTTACAGTTAATGGCATAAATGCAACATTCGTGCATCTCTATCTTGCGGATAAGTCTCTTCAGCATAAGGCTTGTTACGTTGCTCATCGTTGCTGAGTCTAAATCGTCAATGGTCTTGGAAGACCGATATGCTTGATGACGGTTCTCGACCTTGCGCACGGATTTCGCACGTACTTTAAACCTGAGCTACGTTGGTCTAGATGGGGCAACGTAAATATGCGCATGAACAAGCACATTCGCCTGCAACGCAGAACCCCTTATGAGCTGGAAGGTCATCATGACATGCTATTTACGATGCGATGTATGTACCGCGACGGTACGATCCTGTCTTCAGAAGAAATCAGGAAAGGGATATGCCGTGCTGGAAACTTGATTGTTGAAAAATACGTCTGCGCAGGCAAGGATGTACGCAAGGCTCGACTGCTCAGTACAATGACCATCCTTTTTGCGCGTGACCTCGTCCCACCGCTTTTCGATATTGAAATAGCGACCATGGACGACCAGCAAATGGGGCCGCGTAGTTACAACGACCTGCTTGATGTAAGCGTTTTCAAGAAACAACGTTATAAACAAAGTTGGATACTGCAGCACCCTCCGACGTGGGTGGGTTATCGGGGCTAGCCGGTTAATCGCCTCTACGGCCTAGGTCAGCTTGTTATCTAGCCTACTTAGGACGAGGACGGGACAGTGCGCGGTCAGGCATGGACAAGCGGCCTGCCCTCAATTCGGCAACGGCTTCAAGCACCGTGCGCGCTACGTTGCGCACTTCCTCCTGCACAGCTTCGTCGCGATCCAGCACCTCATGGCTCTTCGCATAGGACTGGTAATAGCCGATAAATCGGTCCAGGCGCGCCTGGGTACCGGCGTCAATCAGGCCCATCCAGTCGAGCCAGTCGGAAAGCGCCCTGCGCGTGCCTTCGATCCCGGCAACGTCGCCATGTACGACGAGACCATAGGTGCGGCCTGCCAGGTGCTTGGGATATGCCCATCCGGCCAGTTCCAAGTCCTTTGCCATTTCGGCGTTCTTGCCCGAAGTGGTGGTCGGATCGGGATTGCCGCCATCGGCGCAAACCAGGCGGTCGATCATCAGCTTCAGCGCGCTGGGAGATTGATACCAGTACACCGGTGTGAAGATGATGATGCCATGCGCAGCTACCCATCTTTCATAGATCTCCCCCATCCAGTCATTCGTCTGGCGAAGGCCGTGGTTCGGATAACAGCTGCATGGCCAGTGGCACAGCGGCATGGCAGTCGATACGCAGCCCTTGCACGGGTGGATATGCCAGTCGTAATCGGAAATCAGGCGACTCAGGTCTAAGACATCCGCCTCGATGCCTTCCGCTTCCAGAACCTCACGGGCAATCTGCGTCAGCCTGAAGGTCTTGGACATCTCGCCTGGGCAAGTACCGTCATTGCGATCTGAGCCGCAGATCAGCAACACTCGCGAACGCGTGCCGGCATCCTTTTGCGTCGCCTCGGCGGCGAGCAAGCGATCTCTGGTCTGTTTCCATTCAACGGAGAGCTCATAATCGGGATCAGAAAATTCAGCACCTGCCTTTTCTGTGCGGGCGAGCTTTTTCTCGTTGATATAGGCGTCCCATGCCACCTCTTCCACTTGCGCCAGCGCCCCGCCAACTTTTTCGAATGCGGGATGTCCGAAGGAACCTTGAAAGCGGGAACGGAATTCATCACGGCTGAGCATCTCGCCAAACTGGCCTTTGCGCGGTTTTGTCATGGTTTTGTCAACTCGGAGTCAAAGCGAATAAAATTGGGAGGCCAATGCAATTTGCCTGCGCATAGATAACGCGCGGCGCAGCCTGATCGACCGCACGTCAATACGCTCGGAACAAGGCATATACCACACATATTCTGCGAGCGGCTGACTACCTTCATGAAGCGTTCTTTGAACTTGGTTCGGCTTAGCGGACCGCGACGTTGATTTGCAATCTCTGGGCCAGAAAGCTTATGCAGTGGTTATAGATGACATACACAGCGTTACCGTTTTCCGGATCCAGATTTTTTGCCGCCACCGGAAATCTTGTTCTCGGTTGCCCAAGCGCGCCGCTCTGCCTCCTTTTCCGGCACGCCGCGTTTCTCATATCCCTCTTCAATATGCTCGGCTTGGCGTTTCTGCTTCTCTGTATAAGCTGATTTATCACCCTGCGGCACAATATTCTCCTTGAGAAATTAAGTTAAAGTGGACTAAAGCGCACGCGCTCTATGGCTTTAGAAGATTTGATGAAAGACATTCAATTGAGTTCCGAGTTTTCAACTATTTCAGCTACACCATCAAAGAAATCGTCGTGATAAGCCGTGTGTCCCAAAGCGTGTAAGCAGGAACTCAACCATTGTGCAAACTTATATTTTTCGCCGACGCTTAGTCCAAGACATGAGATGAAAGATACAGATCAGCCGCTGTTACAACACTTGTCGAAAAGCAGTAATTGTGCCGACTATTCGGGTATGGCATAGGGTATGCCAGAGCACATCTCTGTCTTTGACTGTCCGAACTACGAAACGCGCAATAAAAGATGACATGTTCCACAATGCACATCACTTTTGTTTCTACACTCCGTCTTCAGCTTTCTGGTTAAGCTTGAAAAATCATTCCTGGTTTCAACGTCCTTGAGGAGACAGCCATGCGTCGTAGAGTAGCCGTGTCATTGTTGAAGAGCTCAGTTCTGTTTGCCGCCATCGTAGGTGCTTTTCCCCTACCCGCTGGTGCATCCAGCCATCGCGAAGCACCGTTTCTGACGAATGCACCAAAGGTCGATGGAACCGATTTCTACATGTTTCGCAGCTATGAGGCAGGACGCCAGGACTATGTCACATTGTTGGCTAACTACATTCCGTTTCAGGACCCTCAGGGTGGCCCTAATTTTTACCAGTTTGATCAAAATGCGCTGTACGAAATTCATATCGACAGCAATGGCGATGCGCAGGAAGACATCACATTTCAGTTCCGTTTTAAGAACACGTCCAAGCGTACAGCCCTGCCGGTAGGCGATAAGCAGGTGCTTATTCCCCTTATTAATTCCGGTCCGATATCTGCGCCCAACGACGCCGCACTCAATGTTAGGGAAACCTACACGATCGACATTGTTCGAGGCGATCGTCGCTCAGGAACCCGTACGCGCCTGGCCAATACTGCTGGGGGGACTGAGTTTGATAAGCCGGTTGACAACATAGGTGAAAAGACCTTTCCAGCCGGGTATGACGCGTATGCGAACCAGCATATTTACACGGTCGCGATTCCCGGTTGCGGCAATGGCCGTGTCTTCGTTGGACAGCGCAAGGAACCTTTCTATATAGCCGTCGGTAAAATTTTTGACTTGTTCAATCTGAACCCGCTTGGACCCGAAAACGCCGGCAATAAGAATGACCTGGAACAAAAGAATATCAGTACCATTGCCATGGAAGTGCCGATTGCCTGTCTTGCGACGACAGCAGGTGACCCGGTAATTGGTGGCTACACGACAGCAAGCATGCGTCAGGGCCGATTGTTGAATCCAACTCCTGGCTCCGGTTTAAATAACGCGACCAAGGAAGGCGGCGCCTGGACCCAAATCTCACGCATTGGTATGCCGTTGGTCAATGAAGTAGTAATTGGAATAGACGACAAGGATCGCTTCAACGCCTCCAAGCCAAAGGACGACGGCCAGTTCATCAACTATGTAACGAATCCGGTCTTGCCGAAGCTGGTTGAAACTCTGTTCCCGAGTGCCAAGGCACCGACAAATTTCCCGCGCACTGACCTTGTCACTGTATTCCTGAAGGGAATCAGTGGCTTGAACCAGCCGAAATCCGTTACAGCATCGGAGATGATGCGGTTGAACACATCAATTGCGCCGGTCGCTGCTACATCCCAGAATCCGCTGGGAGTGGCTGGCGGCGATAAGGCAGGCTTTCCAAATGGTCGCCGTCCGGCAGACGACGTAACTGACCTGTCACTGCGCGTTGCAATGGGGGCACTATGCGTGCTTACTGGGCCTACTGACACATTGCAAGTTGGCTGCAAGCCGGCGGATGCGCCCGCCGGTGGACTGGCCCTGACAGATGGGGTGCGCAAGACAGCAGCGGATTATCTGCAAACTTTCCCGTATCTCAGCGCACCGCTCCCAGGCAACTTCAATAAGTAATGGAGACCCATTATGACCAGTAAAAAAATCCTCCATTCCGTATCGGCCCTGCTGTTCTTGCTTGTCTTGACAGCTTGCGGCGGTAGTGATTCGAACGATAATCAGTCCGGCAATAACTCAGGTAGCAGCGCCGGGGCATCGGATGCTTTCTTTGCCAAGGTTCAGTCGGTGATTGCATCCAGTTCGGAAACAACCGAGCCAGTCGACATTACCTCGATTGCGGTTACTACGCCGGAGACAATTGAACCCGCTGCGGAGCTTTAACCCTAGCTGTGCAAAATGTGCGGAATGGAGAACCATCAGCGTTATCCATTCCGCAGCAAAGTTGCCTGGTCTACACAACAGCACGGAAAAAAATACGGCGCACCGAACAAAATTAGCGTTTGCCTCTGGTTGGTAAGCAGACATACAGTAATGGGTCATCAACTTCCGCTTCTGGCCGGCTGCTATCTTTCACCGGCCAGCACAGAACGACCCAAACCAGCTATCCACGACTGAGTTCTCGAAGGTCTGGAATGCGACAATCAGCGGAAGCTGGCTTCAGGGCACGAATCTTCCAACGCATCTGCTTGCCGTTTCCATGATGAGGCTTAATCCCGCCAGAAACGCGCCAGTATTGGCTTGGTGCTAATGCCATGTATGTAGACTGATAGCATGATGGCAGTAAGCGTGAGCGATGCCATCTCCCGCGCCAAGTTTTCTGGCAGGCCATGCTGAATCGCGTACATGAGGTAATAGACTGAGCCGATTCCGCGTACACCAAACCAGCCGGTGATGGCGCGCAGTCGGAGCGAGGTCTGGGTGCCGGCCAGGCCAATGAAAACGCTTAACGGTCGAGCTACGAAGAACAGGAACGCCGCCAACCCTACCGCACGCCAGCTCCACTGGCCGAGATAGATCATTCCGCCCACCAGCAAAACCAGCATTAATTCGGAGAGTCGTTCCAGATGCTCTTTGAATACCAGTGCCTCGGCACTTACTGTTAGTGGTGCATGATGCTCCGGGTCTTCCTTTGCCGCGTCTGACTTGGACATGTCTGACTCAAGAATACCTGTTTTGTCGCGCGGTGCTCCAGCGAGAACCAATTCAGTATGGCGAAGTGCTACACCGGCGAAAAAGACTCCTAAAAACCCCCATGTTTTAAAAGAAACGCACAGACCGTAGACGACGGCAATAAGACCTAGCCCTACCAGATCGTCGAGCACGTCATGTTTGGGATCGGTGCACCGCAGCATCCAACCAACTCTAGCCAGTGCCGCGCCACTCACCACGCCGATTAGAATGGCGCCAATGGTGGCCCAAACCACGTCAACGAGCATCCACGTTTTCCCGAACGAGCCGATTTCGTGCAACCCGAGCATACCAAGCCCCAACATAACGAAGGGAAACGCACTACCGTCATTCATGCCAGCTTCACATGTGAGCATACAACGCAGTTCGTCGCTGTCACCTGCGCGCCGGATCTGCACGTCTGTAGCCAATACCGGATCTGTCGGGGCGAGAATCCCACCCAGCAAGATGCCGGCTCCCAATGGGAGGTGAAATGCGAAATAGCAAAACGCCGCTACCATGAACACCGTAATCGTCATGGAGACCCAAGCAAGGCGGACTGGTGCGGCCCATCGCTTTATCGTAACAGGCACCGGCATTTTGACACCGGCAGAAAATAATGAAATGAGAACCGCAATTTCGGTGGCGACTTCCAGGGTGGAAGATTGCTTCAGTGGATCAAATGTAAAGATATGAAAAAAGGTTGGCCCGAGCACAAGGCCGACGGTGAGGTAGAACATGGCCGAGGAAACCGGCAGACGCGTGATGGCCGTTGCGGCTAATCCACGCGCAAGCATGAGGACGCCAATCAGCAAAAACCAGTGGGCAGTCGTCATCGTAAAGTGAGTGGTTCCAACTTGATCTGACAGAACGTGTCAGGCCAGATATGTCACTGTTTGATGTTATCCACGATCGATCATAAAGCCCATTCATCAGAAAGACTGCAATGCAGTAGGAAGCGGCCATTTTGGTTGCCGCACATCTACTACAACCTTCTGAAATACAACCGGGGAGACGTTAAGCCTTTTACTGTGGGCCATACCCGAAATGCTTACCTTTTCGAGATCCAAAATGCGGTTATCTATCGAAACACCAAGGGCGAGCGTTTTGCTGAGCGCAACCGGACCGCCAGTGCGACATTACCTATTGCGTTCAGAATGGCCGTTGGTCTGCCCGGTATCATTATTTGCCTTGATCTCGTCTAAACGGTAACCATAGCCGTATACAGGGGAAAGGCGATAGTTGCGGCTTGGGATCAAGCTCAGCTTGTTACGTACCCGTGATACATGGGTGTCCATGGTGCGCGATATTCCCGGCAGGTTTCCTCCCCAAACCGTTTCTACAATGAGGCTCCGCGATAGCGGCTGGCCAACGTTACGCAGAAATAGAAGTGCAAGATCGAACTCTTTTCTTGTTACGTCCACTGGCTTGCCCATGACAGTAAGTCGGCCCCGGCGCGGCTCGAAAACGTAGGGCCCAATTTCGAGTTTTTCGTCGTCCGCTTGGGATGGATAGGCTCGACGCAACAGCACTAATACCCTCGTAATAAGGTCCCTGCGCCGGGTCGGCCTGAACATGTAATCATCAGCGCCGGCGTCCAGGGTGGCAATGACGTCATCCTCGTTTGCAGAACCGGTAATAAACAGAATTGGTATTGCTGCGGACACCTGTTTGCGCACTGCCTTGACGAAATCCCGTTCTTCTTCCGGGCGCTTTAGACCGATGACCAAAGCATCAAAGGGCTGATGACGCAGTTTCTTCAGCAGTTCTATGCTGGAGGCAGCCTGGTCACACTCATGCCCGATGTTCCCGAAGACCTCGCATATAGACTTACCTTCGCTCAGGTCGAAATCGAGTATGGCAATTTTCATAGTGGGCGCGGGCATCTTGAATGCGTTCAGGAAAGATGAATTATTGTCAACCTTTCACAGGGTAAAGTAAATTACATTTTGTAACAATTTTCATTTCACGACGCTAGGCGGCAGAAGCTGTGTTTCCCGCAAGATGGTGAGGTAATACGTGAACGCTCACCGAGTATTAATACAAGTATCAAGACGGGAAAACTTCCGAGATTGCCGGAATGCATTATTGCATGGTCGTCTCAAGTCCGTTTCAGCAACAACAGAATAGACGCCCACGGTGACTTGCCGGGCTTTGGCCATGACTTTCTTTGTCCTTGGTGGCCACGCAGCGCCTACTGGCTCTGGCGCGGTCCCAGTAGCATAAAAACCGAGCCAGTCAGTTAATCTCACCAAGTTAGAGTCAGCTTTCGTCGTGGTTGAATTATCCAACGCCTCTTGTAGACGGCTCGGCCCGGCTTTTCTAGCGGGAACCGGCGCACTCCGGCGATGGCTCCCCACAACGAAACCCATCGCTTGGCCAGTTCTTTTTCGGTGATGGAATCAGCCTGAGCTTGTCGGTCCAGCGCTATGACCATTCGGCGCATTGCAGATACCTTCCGTTGAAAACTATCGCGGTGCGGTTGCATATCCACCTCCCTGTATGACCTGCATTGGACCACTGATGCGATCTCTCATAAACAATGGTAATGTATTAGATTGTTGCAACTTTTGCAACATCTTGCGGCAGTGGTGCCCCTTGCACTTTTCCCTGCGTGACCGGCGCGTCTACGTAAGCGCCTAGCGAACTCACCTTGTGACAGGCGCGGCATATTAGGGATGATGGTGTCCACCTAATAAGTGGACACCTCATGACAGAACCGATCTTGACGACAGTGCGTCGGCGCCGCTACGGCGCAGCCATGAAGGCGCAGATTCTCGCAGAATGCGAACGACCAGGCGCATCGATTGCCGCCGTCGCCATGGCACATGGCGTCAATGCTAACCTGGTACATAAGTGGCGTGCCCGGGCGGCCAAACGCCAGGACATCACTATGATGGTCCCAGATGTGTCCTTCGTTCCTGTGCCCTTACAGGCGGCCGGCATTGCCTCTGAGGTTACGGAACTACGCATTGAATTGCGCCGCGGTCCAGTGACCGCCACGGTCAGCTGGCCGATGGCATCTGCGGCCGAGTGCGCAGCATGGCTGCGCGAGGTACTGCGGTGATTCGCATTGATGCCATCTGGCTGGCCGGCGAACCGCTGGATATGCGGGCCGGCACGGACACTGCCCTGGCACGCGTGGTGAAGGTGTTTGGCGCCGCTCGCCCACACCATGCCTATCTGTTTGCGAACAAGAGCGGCACGCGCATGAAGGTCCTGGTGTATGACGGCTTGGGGATCTGGCTGGCCGCCCGCCGCCTCAATCGCGGCCGCTTCGTCTGGACCGAGGGGGCGCCAATTGCCACCGTAGCGCTCAACGCCGAGCAGTTACAGGCACTGGTCACCGGCCTGCCATGGAAGACGCTTGCCACTGACCACGCCATTGCAGTGGTCTAACGCCCGTACGTATACTGTTTCTGTTCCGATACGGCAGTTGTTCTGGCACACTGCCGCGCATGACTTCTGCACCCGACCTGTCCACCCTCGACGCCGACGAACTGCGCCAGCTCGCCAGCCGGCTGATGGAAGAAATGCGTGGCAAGCAGGCACTGATCGACAAGCTCACGCACGAGATGGCCATCCTCAAGCGGCTCAAGTTCGTCGCTTCCAGCGAAGCCTATAGCGGCGAGCAGCAGCGCATGCTGTTTGAGACTCTCGATACCGACATCGAAGCCCTGACCGCCGAGATCGAGCAACTTGCGCCGACCAAACCAGCCGAGGACGATGGTAAGAAGCAGCCCAAGCGCGCACCGTTGCCGGCCGCGCTGCCGCGCAAGGAAATACGCCACGATCCGGATTCCACCACCTGCACTTGCGGCTGCCAGCTGCAGCGCATCGGCGAGGACGTGGCGGAGAAGCTCGACTACCAGCCCGGCGTCTTTACGGTGGAGCGCCACATCCGCGGCAAATGGGTCTGCCGGCAATGCGAAACGCTAGTGCAGGCGCCGGTGCCGCCGCAGATCATCGACAAGGGCATCCCGACGGCGGGCCTACTGGCCCATGTACTGGTGGCCAAATACCAGGATCATTTGCCCTTGTACCGGCAAAGCGGCATCTTTGGGCGCGCCGGACTGGCCATCCCGGACTCGACCTTGGCTCAGTGGGTTGGCGTATGCGGTGTGCAGCTGCAGCCGCTGGTCGATGCACTCCGTCAGGAACTGCTGGCACAGCCCGTCTTGCATGCCGACGAGACGCCAGTAGCCATGCTCAAGCCGGGCAATGGCAAGACGCATCGGGCCTACCTGTGGAGTTACTGCAGCACCAGCATGAGCACCATGAAGGCAGTCGTGTTCGACTTTGCCGAATCGCGCGCTGGCCGCCATGCCGGCGACTTCCTTGGCGACTGGCGCGGCACGCTGGTCTGTGACAACTACGTAGCGTACAAAGCGTTGTTCCGGCAAGGCATGATGGAAGCTGGCTGCATGGCGCATGCCCGCCGCAAGTTCCACGAGCTGTATGCCAATCACCAGAGCCAGATTGCCGAAGAAGCCTTGAAGTTGTTCGGCGTGCTGTACGACGTCGAACGCCAGGTGCAGGGGCTCGACATTGATGCCAGGCGAGCGATAAGGCAGCAGCTCGGCAAGCCGGCGGCCGATACCTTGCATGCCTGGCTGCTGGCACAACGGCAGCGCGTACCGGACGGCAGTGCGACGGCCAAAGCGATCGACTACAGCCTGGGACGCTGGGGTCCACTGACGCACTATCTGGACGATGGTGCGGTGCCGATTGATAACAACTGGGTAGAGAACCAGATCAGGCCGATTGCGCTTGGCAAGAAGAATTGGCTATTTGCCGGGAGCCTGCGTGCCGGGCAGCGTGCTGCCGCGGTGATGACTCTGTTGCACTCGGCGCGACTGAATGGCCACGACGTGCACGCCTACATGAAGGATGTCCTGGAGCGCTTGCCGACACTCCCGGCCAGCCGCATCAGCGACTTGCTCCCGCATCGCTGGACGCCCGCTTAATTCCTCCATCTACCTTCAGAGCCCCGTCAAGATGAGATGACCGGGCGCTTACGCGTCTACCAAGTGGCAGCGCGTCTCACCAATATGGGCAGCGAGTCATACAATTGCTTTTGGTACCTTGGCGTAGGGTCGTTCAATCCAACGTGCTCTCCCCCAAAGGTTGACGAAAGCCAATGCAATTGGCCACAGTGGGACAAGATTGGTTTTGCAGTTGCTTGTGAGAGTGGGACAGAGCACTCGTCTGCGATGGAGTGTGCTCAAGGGATTAGTCGGCTAGTGCTTGGCCAAGAAAACCCCTGACAACCGGCGGTAGGTATCTACTATACGTATCCTACCTACGCGGCCGGCATGCTTCTAGAGTCTATGTGGCCTATACGAAGTCGTGTATCGGACCTTCTTACGCATATGCCTAGGCAGCTTTAGCAGTAGCATTAGCGGGATTGCTTATCGGGCGGGAAGCTGCGAAAGCCATCCACAACTTCATCCAACGAAAAGCCACTTCTCTATCTACGCCTGAACCTGCTGAGACCAAGCGGCTGGCTCTATCAACGGCTATTACTGCTCGCTGCGCAGCATAGGCCCTACGCTGATGAATGTCACGCCGCATTTTTATACCAATCCCATAACGGACTCAGGTAAAAAAAACCGCCTTGGCTATGAACCACGACGGTAAATACTCGAGCGAACTTGTGCTCTGTCGGAACTTTATTGCAAGAACAATTGTGCTCTTAAAAATGTTAAAAATAAACAACTATTTTGTAACTGCCTATTACGGCATAGTTATTGACTCAACCGTACTGAGCTAAAGGCACATTGAAAAATTTGCACACGGTGGGTCATACGCCAGTTTGCAGTCCTCAGTCCAATGGTATGGCTGAAAGGGTACGTCAACTCGCTCAAGCGACTACGTCAACCAGATGGCCTGCAATACGGCCGCTGCCGTTCTATGTGAATTGCAGGACGTATCTGAACACTTCAATGGAGTCCCATCCTCATTCGGCTTTGAAATGGAAATCCCCTGACATATACAGAAAGGACTGGTGCGTCAAGCTTAGAAAAATAACGCAAACCAAGCGCTAGACCGTGTCCGGTTATACAGGGCAAGATCATGTCTGCTTTCAACGTTGAAGCGGACGGAGAAACTAAACATTTGAAAGACTGGTATTGGCCGATCTGCAGCATATCGAGATCCGATCATTTTGATCGTTTGTGCTGCCAAAGCGGACGCCGTCGTCACCACTTCTCCCGGGTCAGAAGAAAGGGCCAACCACATGGTCGGCCCTAAATTTGCCGGCATCGCCGCGGCACCAAGAGCAAATTGCACTAACTCTGATGATTTAATTGCAACTCTGACTCGGAAATTGCAGTAATTCTGACCGCCTCCGCCTGCGGGATCGATCTCTTTCGCGCGGCGCATTACTGACGAATGTTCTTCATCACACAAGGCAAGCGAACGGCTCAGCGGAGCCAACTTGTGGAGAAAAGGAATCAGTCTATGTTCATGAATGCTGCACTTCGTGCCAAGCATGCGGAAGCCGGCGTACTGCGCTGTTTCAAAAATCGGAATAGGGGCAGCTATGCTTTCATGGCCCGCCCATGCGCCGTGCGACATTGCAAGGAATGGATCAAGGTGCTACGCGCCGTCCGCGAGCAGGCACCGGATGACATCGCGGCTGCATAAAGGTCTTTTGGACCACGTTTTTTAACCTCTACTCGCCCCGCGCATCTTCTGATGCCGGGGGTTTTTCTTTTTTGTGGAAACATTCGAGTTCAGTTGGCCCGTTTCCCATTGCCTGGTATTCCATGTTCGCCATCTCCATGAGTAAGGCAAACCCGCGACAGCGGATTACTCATTTCAACGATGGAGAAACACATGAACGACCAACATGGCAACAACAAGGCAGAACATCCTCAGGCGCGCATCCTCTATAGGCACAAGGAACATGGTGGCCTCTACGAGGTCTCTACCGAGGACGATGGCCGGATTGCGATCTGGCCACAGGGAGGTGGTTTTCAACGGCTCCTATCCGCGGAGGATTTCGCCAGTCGGTATGTTGTGGCGCCGGCGCTTGTCATGCGCCGCGGCACGGTAACGGCGGAATTCCTTGCTGAAGACGTGGTGCTTCCATGCTTCAGCGACGGCAGCGCCTGGAACGGCTGGGGCATGCCCCGCTTCGACAAGGAGACGGCCCTGAAAATCGTGTCGCTCATGCCGGATCTGTCCTATAACGAGGCGACCGGCATCATTACCCTGCAGTTCGTGGGGGAGGATCCGGAAGACTATCGGCCCCATACAATCACCTGCGAGGGTGAGGCGGTAGAAGTCTACGAAATCGGCGGCGGCTGGACATGGGATAGCGTCAAATTCCCGGAAACGGAAGACGATGACCCGTTAGGCCAGAAAGCTAATGAAAAGAGCTTCCTGCTTTTGTCATCTGACTTCCCTGACGATCCTGCTGCTATGGGAGTGTCGGTTGGGCAGGCGATTGATCAGGTAACGTCCGCAGTTCACGGTACGGTCGACGGTGCTGCGCCAGGCCGGCTACTCGTAAAGTGGGAAGGTGCCGGGCAAACCGCTGTAGGAAAGCTCGTGATCTACGACGGGTCGCCACATGCGCAAAAAGGCCTGAATGAGTTGACGTCCTTGCTCAATGCACTGTATGAAACCCAACCGGCACCAGCTGAGGTCGCTGCCTTTCTGAAGGAACGCGGTTTTGTAGACGCCGCCGGGGTGCTTGCCGCACCCCGGGAGTAACCTTTCTACCGACCCGACTCTTCCATTTCTGGAGAGTCGGGTTTTTTCATACGCGCGGCCCACTGTGTTGGCGTCTGGCCCCGCCGTTCCATGAACACCCTGGCAAAGGACTGCGGCGTGCCATAGCCAACCGCTCTGGCAACTGACTTGACTGGCTGGCCCTGGCGCAGAAGATTTTCCGCAAGGTCCAGCCGCCAGTCGGCAATATAGGCAGCCGGGCTGATGCCGATTAGGTCATGAAACTTCTTTGCAAATTTGCTGCGTGACATTGATGCTTCGGTCGCCAAAGTACCAACCTGCCATTCCGCCGCCGGGTTCTCGTGAATCAACGTCAGTACCTTGGCAATGCCGGCATCTGCGAAGCCGGCCAGGACCCCGGCTTTCAGTTGTTCGGTTTCCATGGCATGCCGAATTACCTCGAAGACGAGGATGTCACTGAGTTTGTCCATCATGAAGCGCTTGCCAAAGGACTGCGTGGCTGCGCGGGCAAACAACAGCTCAACGATCTCAGCAATGCCATCGATCTCTGCCAGTGGGATAGCCAGGTAATCCGGGAGTGACTGGGCAAACGGATTGCGTTCAGCTTCCTTGAACTGGACATTAGCGCAGACAAGTTCGGCTTCGGTGCCGGGTGCCACGATCAGGCGGTGATTGTAGGGCCGTGGATAAAAAATGATCGTCGGGTCCGCGGCCACGATCGTCGAGCCGTCGTCATGTTCCATGGTGACGGGGCCGCGCCGCACGAAATGCAGGTGGCTGACTTTCTGGTTCTCGCTGAACTCATTTGCACCGCAAAAGCCGCCCGAGAAAAAGGTCTCCGCTGCGAAGTTGAAGCGGGACAGAAGTGAAATTAGAAGCTCATCGTTCATTTGGATGAATTGGTACATTCTTTGGACTAACTGCTCCAATAATAGCTCAAGTAGGTAACGATTGCGTCGTAAGTATTACTAACTGGAAATTTATTTGGTCCATCAATATTCATGGTCCTCTTCTTGGAAGAGCACTGCCAACCTTTTCATTCAAAAAATGCAAAGACTCTCAAGTCTGAAAATCAGTACCAAGCTCGCGCTTGGATTTGGCGCGATGGCACTGCTCATTGTCGTCCTCGCCGCCTTTGCGCTCTCGCGCATGTACGGCGTTGAAGCGGTGGTTGAATCACAAAACAAAATCCGCGCTGAGAAGCTGGAGCAGCTCTACAGTGCGCGGGAAGCCTTAGATCAGACTGGCATGGCTGCTCGAAATGCCTTCATCTTTACCAGCGATACGGACGCGAACAAGGAACTTGACATCCTTGACCAGCAAAAGGCGATTTATCTCGACGCGCTTGGCGCAATGGCACCAGCGTTCAAAGGGGATGCCGACTTCGAAAAGGCAAAGAAGGGCTTGCTGGCGATGGCGGAGGAATTGAAGCGTCCACGCCAGTACCGCAGTGCGGGCAAGATGCAGGAATATGGCGAGTTTCTGGTCAAGGAATGTTCGCCGCTGCGTCGCCAGATCGTCGCCGACATCGATGTCGTTCTCAAGTCGGTCCAGCGCAACGTCGATAACCAAAGCCGCGCCGCAGAAGCGGCCGTCAGCGAGTCGGTGAACATCATCATGACGGTCGCGGCGCTGGCGCTGCTGGTCGCCGTGATCGTCGGTGTCCTGATTACACGTGGGCTGCTCAGGCAACTGGGTGGCGAACCAGGTGAGGTGGCCGGCATTGCGCGCCGCGTGGCGCAGGGCGATCTGACGGTCAGCATTGCTACCAGCGGCGATGACAAATCCAGCGTCATGGCGGCGATGAAGGAAATGCGCGACAGTCTTGCAGCCATTGTGGCGCAAGTGCGTAACGGTACTGAGGCTATCACGACCGCCTCTGGCGAAATCGCATCCGGCAACATGGACCTGTCCTCCCGTACCGAGCAGCAGGCGTCCTCGCTGGAAGAGACCGCCTCGTCGATGGAAGAATTGACCGCGACGGTCAAGCAGAATGCGGACAATGCCCGCGATGGGAATGCCGTGGCAATTGCCGCTTCGGAGGTCGCCATCAGGGGCGGTTCGGTCATGAACCAGGTGGTGGGCACCATGGGCTCGATCAACCAGTCGGCGCAAAAGATTGCCGACATCATTGGCGTGATCGATGGAATCGCGTTCCAGACCAATATCCTCGCGCTCAACGCCGCCGTCGAGGCGGCACGAGCCGGGGAACAGGGCCGGGGCTTCGCTGTGGTGGCAACCGAAGTGCGCAGCCTGGCGCAGAAGTCGGCCGCCGCGGCCAAGGAAATCAAGTCCCTGATCAGTGATTCGGTCGAGCAGATCGGCACAGGCAGCAAGCTGGTGACAGAAGCGGGTGCGACGATGGAAGAAATCGTCGACAGCGTCAAGCGGGTGACCGCCATCATGGGAGAAATCCTGGTGGCATCGCAGGAGCAGAGCGGTAAGCGCCTAGCGAACTCACCTTGTGACAGGCGCGGCATATTAGGGATGATCGTGTCCACCTATCTTCTTAAGTGGACACCTCATGACAGAACCAATCTCGACGACAGTACGTCGGCGCCGCCATGGCGCAAGCCTGAAGGCGCAGATTCTCGCAGAATGCGAACGGCCGGGCGCATCGATTGCCGCTGTCGCCATGGCACATGGCGTCAATGCCAACCTGGTGCATAAGTGGCGTGCCCGGGCGTCCGAACGCCAGGACACCGCTGTGACGGCGCCCCATGTCTCCTTCGTTCCCGTGCCCTTGCAGGCTGCCGCCTTGACCTCTGAGGTTACGGAACTACGCATTGAATTGCGCCGCGGTCCAGTGATCGCCACGGTCAGCTGGCCGATGGCATCTGCGGCCGAGTGCGCAGCATGGCTGCGCGAGGTACTGCGGTGATTCGCATTGATGCCATCTGGCTGGCCGGCGAACCGCTGGATATGCGGGCCGGCACGGACACTGCCCTGGCACGCGTCGTGAAGGTGTTCGGCGCCGCCCGCCCACACCATGCCTATCTGTTTGCGAACAAGAGCGGCACGCGCATAAAGGTCCTGGTGTATGACGGCTTGGGGATCTGGCTGGCCGCCCGCCGGCTCAATCGCGGCCGCTTCGTCTGGACCGAGGGGGCGCCAATTGCCACCGTAGCGCTCAACGCCGAGCAGTTGCAGGCACTGGTTACCGGCCTGCCATGGAAGACGCTGGCCACTGACCACGCCATTGCAGTGGTCTAACGCCCGTACGTATACTGTTTCTGTTCCGATACGGCAGTTGTTCTGGCACACTGCCGCCCATGACTTCTGCACCCGACCTGTCCACCCTCGACGCCGACCAACTGCGCCAGCTCGCCAGCCGGCTGATGGAGGAGATGCGTGGCAAGCAGGCGCTGATCGACAAGCTCACGCACGAGATGGCCATCCTCAAGCGGCTCAAGTTTGCCGCTTCCAGCGAAGCCTATAGCGGCGAGCAGCAGCGCATGCTGTTTGAGACCCTCGATACCGACATCGAAGCCCTGACCGCCGAGATCGAACAACTCGCGCCGACCAAGCCGGCCAATGATGAGGACAGGAAGCGGCAGCCCAAGCGCGCACCGTTGCCGGCCGCGCTGCCGCGCAAGGAAATACGCCACGATCCGGATTCCACCACCTGCGGTTGCGGCTGCCAGCTGCAGCGCATCGGCGAGGACGTGGCGGAGAAGCTCGACTACCAGCCCGGCGTCTTTACGGTGGAGCGTCACATCCGTGGTAAATGGGTCTGCCGGCAATGCGAAACGCTGGTGCAGGCGCCGGTGCCGCCGCAGATCATCGACAAGGGCATCCCGACGGCGGGCCTGCTAGCTCATGTACTGGTGGCCAAATATCAGGATCATCTGCCCTTATACCGGCAAAGCGGCATCTTTGGGCGCGCCGGACTGGCCATCCCGGACTCGACCTTGGCTCAGTGGGTCGGCGTCTGCGGTGTACAGCTACAGCCGCTGGTAGATGCACTGCGTCAGGAACTGCTGGCGCAGCCCGTCCTGCATGCCGACGAGACGCCAGTGGCGATGCTCAAGCCGGGCAATGGCAAGACGCATCGGGCCTACCTGTGGAGTTACTGCAGCACCAGCATGAGCACCATGAAGGCAGTCGTATTCGACTTCGCCGAATCGCGCGCTGGCCGCCATGCCGGCGACTTCCTTGGCGACTGGCGCGGCACGCTGGTCTGTGATGACTATGTGGCGTACAAAGCGCTGTTCCGGCAAGGCATGATGGAAGCTGGCTGCATGGCGCATGCCCGCCGCAAGTTCCACGAGCTGTATGCCAATCACCAGAGCCAGATCGCCGAAGAAGCACTGAAGCTGTTCGGGGTGCTGTACGACGTTGAACGCCAAGTACAGGAGTTCGACATTGACGCCAGGCGAGCGACCAGGCAGCAACTCGGCAAGCCAGCGGCCGATACCTTGCATGCCTGGCTGCTGGCACAACGGCAGCGCGTACCGGACGGCAGTGCGACAGCCAAAGCGATCGATTACAGCCTGGGCCGCTGGGGTCCATTGACGCACTATCTGGACGATGGTGCGGTACCGATCGATAACAACTGGGTAGAGAACCAGATCAGGCCAATTGCGCTTGGCAAAAAGAATTGGCTATTTGCCGGTAGCCTGCGGGCGGGGCAGCGTGCTGCCGCGGTGATGACTCTGTTGCACTCGGCGCGACTGAATGGCCACGACGTGCACGCCTACATGAAGGACGTCCTGGAGCGCTTGCCGACGCTACCGGCCAGCCGTATCAGCGACTTGCTCCCGCATCGATGGACGCCTGCCTAATTCGTCCATCTACCCCAAGAGGTTTCGTCAAGACGAGATGACTGGGCGCTTACGCAGAGCGCCGGCATCGAGCAGGTGAATCAGGCAATCGGCCAGATGGACCAGGTCACCCAGCAGAACGCGGCACTGGTGGAGCAGGCGGCAGCGGCAGCAGCCTCGCTGCGGGACGATACGGGATCGTTGACCCAGGCAGTCAGCATCTTCCGGCTTGGAGGGGAAGGGCTAACTTCCCTTTCTGCCCCGGTAAGCAAGCCAGTCTGTGCCCCCGCGCCTTCGCTGATCGTCGATCGAAAGCCAGCCGCAGTAGCCAGACGGACCTTGTCGCACACGCGCGCCAGGAATCAGGAATCGACCACTCGCGACGCTGGAAGTTGGGAAGAGTTTTAGTCGGTTGGCACAGCAGGTCGGTTGAGTTCCTAACCGGCCATTGAGCTGCCATACCTACATTTCCACTTGGAAATGCCGTAAACCTTGCGAAGCCCTACTTTGTCCCGTATTGCGCGCCGCAAGGCACCCTCATTGCACCGTCATCAAGGAAATCTGCAAATGTATTCCGTATCGCCCCTGACTTATCCCTGTGAAGTATTGAACTTCAGACTTGGCACCGAAGAATATGGCATCAGCATCCTGAAGGTCCAGGAGCTGCGTACCTACGAAAACGTGACCCGCATCGCCAATGCGCCTGACTTTGTCAAAGGCGTGGTCAACCTGCGTGGCGTCATCGTTCCGATCATCGACATGCGTATTCGTTTCAATACCGGTGTGCCAGCATACGATGATTTTACCGTTGTCGTGATTCTCAACATTCGCAACCGCGTCATAGGCATGGTGGTCGACGGCGTATCGGACGTGGTAACCCTGCAAGAAGATCAAGTACGCCCGGCTCCGGAGATGGGGTCTGCTGTTGACACCGACTACCTGATGGGTATCGGTACTGTCGATGATCGCATGCTGATTCTGCTCGATATCGACCAGTTGCTGTCTTCGAGCGAGATGGGCCTTTTCGACAAAATGGCTGCGTGAGCAGCTTACATCCACTTATCTGTGCTTTCGCTTCCACTGGAAAAATTGTGAAAATATCGAATCTGCGTATCGGCCTTCGCTTGGGCCTTGGCTTTGCAACCCTCTTGGTGTTTCTTACGTTCGTCGCAGTCCTTGGCCTCCAGCGCATGGGGAAGATCCAGGGAAATCTCAGAGAAATTACCGACGTCAACAACGTCGAATCAAAGCTAGCATTGGTTATGCGCGCCACTATTTATGAGCGTGGGATAGCCATCCGAAATGTCGCTCTTCTGACCAAAGACGAGGAAATGCGTCCAGAAGTTGAGCGGATTGCAAAGGAGGAGCAGAAGTTTGTTGAGGCGTATGCGAAGCTCGACAAGATGTTCAGCACGCTTTCCGGCACGACCGAGCAGGAAAAATCCATGCTGGCCAAGGTTCATGAAATCGACCGGGCGCTAAAGCCATCGATGAGCAAGGTCGTGGAACTGGGATTGGCCAATAAAAGTGAGGAAGCAACCGCTGTGTTGATTAGCGATGTACGTCCGGTACAACGCAAGCTGCTGGCGCAACTGGCGGAACTGATCGATTTCGAGAATAAGCTCAACGATGATGCGGCGGCAGAAGCAGACAGGACTTACGAAGGCGCCCGCAACCTGATGATTGCCATTAGCGTGGTTGCGGTTGCCTTGGGGGCACTAATCGCGTGGCTGATTACAAGAAGCATTACCCAGCCGATCAATGAGGCAGTGCGCGTTGCAAAGACAGTGGCGGCCGGCGACCTGACCAGCCATATCTCTGTTACCAGCACTGACGAAACCGGGCAGTTGCTGCAAGCGTTGAAAGAAATGAATGCAAGCCTGGTGACGATCGTGGGCGAAGTGCGCGGGGGCACCGATACCATCGCCACGGCATCACGGCAGATTGCAGCGGGCAATCTCGATTTGTCTTCACGTACGGAAGAGCAGGCCAGCTCGCTGGAAGAAACTGCGGCTTCCATGGAAGAACTGACCTCCACGGTCAGGCAGAACGCCGACAATGCGCGGCAAGCAAACCAGCTCGCGCTGTCCGCATCCGATGTGGCCATCAAGGGCGGTGCCGTGGTCTCCGAAGTGGTCAGCACGATGGATTCGATCAATGCATCAGCCAAAAAGATCGTCGATATCATCGGGGTGATCGACGGCATTGCCTTCCAGACGAATATCCTTGCATTGAATGCGGCAGTCGAAGCTGCGCGGGCCGGTGAACAGGGCAGGGGCTTTGCCGTGGTTGCGACCGAAGTACGCAGTCTGGCGCAGCGCAGCGCCGCCGCGGCCAAAGAAATCAAGGGTCTGATCGATGACTCGGTTGAAAAGGTCGAGGCTGGCACGAAACTGGTCGGCGAAGCAGGCACGACGATGGAGGAAGTCGTCACCAGCGTCAAGCGTATGACCGATATCATGGGCGAGATCACGTCGGCCAGCCAGGAGCAAAGCGCAGGTATCGAGCAGGTCAATCAAGCCATTGCACAGATGGACCAAGTGACCCAGCAGAATGCGGCGCTGGTGGAAGAAGCTGCAGCCGCTGCCGATTCGCTGCAGGAACAAGCTGGATCGCTTGCGCAGTCGGTCAGCGTGTTCCAGCTCGATGGCACGGTGCAGAGTCAGCCAATCGCGCCTGCGCCCCAGAAAATGGCATCTCTTAAGCGAGTCACTGCGCCAGAATTAAAGCCGATGCGTCCGGCATTGCCAACCTCGGGCCGGTCCACGGCGGCACAGCCACGCCAGACTCGTGCGCTGGATACGCAGACGTCCGCAGCCGGCGACTGGGAACAGTTCTAATCGGTATGAAAGCCGGGTCGAAGCGGCCCGGCAGGTTGCTGTTGCCCTAAACTGCCCTTAGCAAAGCGTTGCTTTTTACTATTGTTTTCGCGCCACGGCAAACGTGGTCGATCAAGGTATTTCTTTCATTTTTGCAACTAAAGTAAGATTGAGATAATTTCCGTTCTATACTTTCTCTGGCATATCATGCCTATAGGGCCCGATTGCTAAACCTGTTGTTCCTAGCAAATTCCCGCATGCATCCTTGCTAGCCAAGCCCTATGACCACAATTTCCGCGCGTCTACCCCCCTCCCATACATTCAGGTTTTACCGTGAAAATGCCAAGGCTATGGTCGTATGGCCAGTGGCTTGTGGCCTGCTCATTGTCGGAATATGGCTCTGGGCATGGACAACCATGCAGCAGGAAAAGAAGCAGTCGCGGGAACTCGCCCAGCAGACAGCGGTAACCAATGCCCGCATGCAGGCCGAACTGATCGAGCGGACGATCGGCCATCTTGACTACATCATGCAGAGTCTGCAGTTTCAGTGGCAGGAGAATAACGGTCGGCTGAATTTGGAAAAACAGAAAGAAGCTGGCCTGGTACCCAAAGCGGCGCAGATTTCCGTCACGCTGTTCGGTCCGGATGGCAGGCCGGTCACGACAACCAGTCCGCAAATCAAATCGACAAAGGGAATCGCTACCCGGGACTATTTCAAAAGCCATGCGGCCAGCCCCAGCACAGCTTTGGTTATTTCCAAGGTAATGCACAGTATTCTGGTTGAGCGTGATGTCATTCTCCTTTCGCGCAGACTTAACGCCCCAGATGGGGCTTTTGCCGGCGTCATGGTGGTCGCCATCGAGCCCGTTTTCCTTGCCGCGTTTATTGATGAAGCCGATTTTGGCGAGGGAGATTTCGTCTCTTTTCGCAGCGCAGATGGGGATTTTTTGGTCTCCAAGACGAAGAAGGGGATTCAGTACAAGGTTCCGAACCTTCTTGAAAAGCGGCCGCCTGAAGCCCCCGCCGGCGTGCGGTATCGGTCGGCAGACCAATATCGCGACAAAAAGGGTCGCATCGTCGCCTGGAATACCGCGTCGAGCTACCCAATCATGGCAGTCGTGGGCGTGGCAGAGGCATCCCTTCTGGCCAACTACGAACCAAGGAGGCATGAATTACTTGGACTGGCCGCTGCCGGTACCCTGATATTGCTTGGCATTGCCATAGTTGGTACCCGCCACATGTTAAGCAAGGTGTCGAAGGCCCAATATAACCGCGAAGTCAATGAGGCCTATCGCATTGCTACCGAGAGTGCCAAAGAAGGCTTTTACATGCTCAGGCCGCTTCAAGGAAAAAACAGGGAGATCACTGATTTCCTGATCGAGGACTGCAACGAGCGCGGCGCCATATACAAGGGTCTGTCCCGGGAAGCGCTGGTCGGCAGGACGGTGGTCGAAGCCATTTCGAAAACGGCACAGCCGCGCATGATGGCCTACCTGCACAAAGCGTTGAAAACCGGCTTTCTGGAAGACGAGGTGCAGATATCGCAGGAGGGTGCCCGTGCACCCCAATGGCTCTACCTGCGCATTGTTCGCTCCAGCGCGGGACTGGCCGTGACATTACGGGATATTACCGAAAGCAAAAGCCATCAGGAGGCGCTGGTTGTGATGGCCAATGCCGACCCGGTGACTTCGCTGCCCAACCGGCACTGGCTGATGAATCATCTGCCTGGCGCGGTCGACTCTGCCCGATCCACAGACATGATACTGGCCGTCCTGTTCGTGGATCTGGACGACTTCAAGAACATTAACGACACACTCGGCCATGCCGCCGGCGACGAGTTGCTCAAAGCCGCCGCCCTGCGCCTGAAAGGCGTCATTCGACCGCAGGACAGGATTGCCCGCCTTGGCGGTGATGAGTTCACCATCGTTGTCGAATCGGCCCAGACCCGAGAAGAGGTGCTGGCCGTGGCCGAGCGGGTGATACAGGCCCTTCGGTCGCCGTTTGCGCTTGCCAATGGCGAGCGCAAACACGTTCTGCAGGCCTCAGTAGGAATCAGTCTGTTTCCGGAGCACGGGAGTGATCCCGAAACGTTGTTGAGGCAAGCCGATATGGCCATGTATGCGGCCAAGGACAATGGAAAAGGCATGTATTGCCTCTTCGAGCCGAACATGGAGCGCCACCTGTTCATGCAGCTGACACGACAGGCCGAGTTGAAGCGCGGGATCGGGCGCGGTGAACTGGTGCTGCACTATCAGCCAAGGGTTCGGGGCGACACCGGAGAGATCACCAGCATGGAAGCCCTGGTGCGCTGGAATCACCCGGAACGAGGCCTGATACCGCCGGTCGAGTTCATTCCGATGGCCGAAAAAGCCGGGCTGATCGTGGCGCTGGGCGAGGAAGTGATCCGCATGGCCTGCATGCAGCTGGCGCTGTGGAAGGAAGAAGGATTGGATGTCGTACCGGTTTCAGTCAATGTCGCGGCACAACAGATCGACGCCGGCACCGTGAACGCCATTCTGGATAGCGCCTTGGCGGGCAACGGTCTGGATGCCAGTCTGATTGAAGTGGAAATTACCGAGTCCGCCACGATCGCCGAAGACGGACAGGCGGTGGCAGAACTGGAAGCCATCCAGAAGATGGGGATCAAACTGTACGTGGACGACTTCGGCACCGGCTACTCGTGCCTGGCGCAGTTAAAGCGACTGGACATGGATGGGCTGAAGGTCGACCGCGCCTTCACGTCGCAGATGCTCAACAGCCCCGCGGATGCCGCACTTTTCGAGGCGATCGTCTCGATGGCGCATGCGCTGGACATGCGTGTTGTGGCCGAGGGTGTGGAAACGGCCGAGCAGCTGGCGGCACTTCAGGCCCTGTCCTGCGACGAGGTACAGGGCTATTACATATCCCGGCCGGTACCAGCCGCTCAGGTAAGGCGGCTGTTGGAAAAGCGTTACCTTTTCCCTGAGGCAGAGCGGGTCACATAGGTGACACAGCGACCTTCCGGCATCACAACCGAAATTTTTCCTTGTCCTGGCCAGCCAGCCAATTCGGCATACGGCCACGGCCGCTCCAGGTGTCGCCAGTCTCGGGATTGCGGAATTGCACGGTGCCGGATTTCTTTGCCGCGCCTTTTTTGCCTTTCGGCTGCAAGTCATCTACGGTAATGCCATATTCCTGCATGAGGCCACGAATTTGCTGAATGGCCCCAGACAATTCCTGTTCGCGTTGCGCCGCAGCCTGCTGCTGGAGTTGTTCGATCTGCGCCTGAATTTCTTTCAAACTTGCCATAGTGATTCCTTTCTCGCCGTTATAAAAAGCCCCTGTATTGCATAGGGGAGGGCAGGTTATAACATATGCGCTTGCGATTAAAAGCAATCCATCCGACTCATTGTTCAAAATCGTCTTTGTTAAACCGTTTGTAAATACATCGAAACGTTTTAAGCATCTGCTTAAGAAGTTGTCATAATTTCATTATAGTTTGCCTTTCGCGGATATTAATTGCTGGCGATGGCAGTACGCATATCTTTTGACGTGGTGCATATCTCCATACCATCACAAGGAGAATTGCATGGCATTTTCAGCAGAAATCATCCACATTAAAGATCACAACGAAGACCACGAGGTCGGCGGGCTGGATTTGCCTGTCGCCGTTACGCTGGCCACGGAACCTCAGCACACCGCCGTAGCATTCGAGATGGTTGAGGCAGGCCTCGGAGCGTTTTCCTCGATTGGGGCGTTCAACGTTCGTGCCCCCTCGTCCGGAACGATTCAGTTCGCAACGTTTGGCCACGTCGCACTCGGTCAGCGCATCACATGGAATCATTCTGTCGAAATCGAACGAATCATCATCGAGGCCCAGGCCAAAATTGAAAACGTCATTGAACGCAGCACACTTCTGGCATTGAGAGAGGCGAAATCATGGCGATGCAATGACGTTGATCCGGCCGCGCTTTTGCCACCTGTTCTTGATCGCAAAGGGGCAGTCGTTCAATTCGGCGACTGGTGCCGGTTTTCTATTCCTGAAACCGGGAGGAGGGGAATTGGCTGGATCATCAGTTTAAATTGCCATCCCATCAGACCGATTGGCGTTCGTCCGCTAAACGAACGCCTAATCGGTGCAATAGGCGCCTGCCCGGCAGAAATCGAAATCCTTTCCAATTTCCGCATTTAACGTAGTTCACCGGCTCTCGATTCTTCGAGGGCCGTTTGTCTTTCTACTGCCGGGTATTCCCGCTCTTGCGTTCTGGTGTGAAGCATCTCCTTGGACATCAAAACCGCCACACCACGGCGAATTCCATAAACCTGTTCATCCCGGCCGAAATGGCCGTTCTTCAAGGAGCTTTTCATGTCAGCAGCAGTCCCCGCGCAGCAAATGTCTTTTGGCGATTTCGCCCAGGCAGCAACGGCAGTACAGCTTCTCAATCACGGCCGCAACTGGGAGATATTCCTTCACGGCTGCAGCCTCGGCTTTGCGGACGGGAGCCTGGAAACGGCGCTGGCGCAGGTGCATGAGCGCGAAGTCAACAATGCCCTCTACGCAAACTCTCCTGACGCTCCGGAATGGATGAAGGCCGACATGCCGTCGGCTGCCGTACTGGCCGACTATCCGCAAGTGGCAGCGCGATTTCCCGATGTCTTCGCCATGGTTGGCAGCCAGCAGGCCGCCGACCCACGCAATGTGCCGCTCGACCACCAGCAGTTCAACGCCTATATCGAGCAGTGCTTTTCCGAGATGGATGCTTCGCTCCGCGATCTGGTTGTCTGTCCTGCCGGCCATGCCTGGAAACAGGCAGAAAGGGCGCTACGGTGGAATGCTGGCGATCCGCTTCGTTCCACGCTTAACGGTGCGTCCTTCTTCATTGGCCGCACGCTGGCAAATGAGCAAGACGTCCACCAGTTCGGCATTGAGGTCCGGTACTTTTGGCAACGGCGAACCTTGCAAAGAAATGGCAAAACCGAGGTGTTTGGTGACGATCAGCACCGCGTAATGCTTTGGATTGAGCAGGGCAAGCCGTTTGCCGGCATGAGCAAAAGCCTGCTGGACCAGTCGGCGTCGTTCTTATACGCTGATGATATCCACGCCTTGGCCACACAGGTCGCTGCGGTGATCAGGACTGCACTTTCCCGATCTGTCTGCACAGGTTTGAAAAGCACGTCTTCGTTGGCTTAACCGTTGTTCCTACTCCTTGTCGTCTCTATGCGACAAGGAGTGTTCTTTTCCCGACGAAACAGGCCGCCTGGATATCAGCGGCCAAGCGGGCACCAAGTTAGCAGCGTTCTATTTTCATGTGGCACATATCCCGGACATCAAGTCTCATCCTTTCGGGACGTAAACACAAAGGCGGAAACTTCGCCCCTTACATGGAATTCACATTATGAAAATCTTCCTGTTAACTCTTTTTTCAGCGGTGTATTACGGCGCGTGGTGGCTCATGAAGCACAACCAGGACATTTGGGCTTATGTCATCTTCGTGTCGTGCACCTTCGTTTTGTTTCCCTTGCTGTGGGCACTCTTTACCAATGGACCGGCAGGTACCTTCATGCCCGATCGCTCAGCCGAAGATATGGCGCATGACGACGTGCTGGTCCCAGTTGCAGACCTTGAGGAAAACGGGGCCGCTCAGGAAGCGTGGCAGTCGTTCCCCGATCTGCCGGATGACGACGAAGCTGCTCGCGCTTCGCCCCAAGCACAAACGCCTGTACAGCAACCAACCGCGGCCGATCCGCACAAGGGACAAAAAGAACTTTTCTGAACCCGTGCCACCAACCCGCCGACCCCTGTGCCATGCGCCAAGGGTTTTTTCTTGCCCAAACGGTTTGTGCGCTTGTGTATGGATGTGATGCATCTCTCCTCTGCACGGTATGCCGGGGCTGTCCCGAAAATCAATGTAACTCAACAGGGAGCACATCATGATCGTATCGCATGCACATACCATCGGCGTTAACGAGTTTCTGGGCACGGACGAGGAAGGGCAGGTCGTTCGCCTCGCGGTTCAGGATTTTGGCCATCTTGTCAGGGCATCAGGTCCCTTCATGCAGTTCAAACGGGGCAGCTTCGAGCAATTCTCGGACATGATCGAGTCGAACTATGACATCAGGCAGGCGCGCACCGGCGAGACCGTGGAAGTTTTTCGCAGGGTGCATCAGCGCAACCAGTTGCAACATGAACCCATGACGCAGTGACTTCAGGACTGCCTTACCCGACCCGGCTACTCATTGAGTGCCGGGTCTTTTTGTATGCTGGAGGATGGTGCGATTGTCATTTCGTGTGGTGCATATAGGAAGGCTTGATCAACTCAATCCAATACACCATCTCAGAAAGGAATTATTCGATGAAACGTTCGCCAGTAGTTGCCATGCTGTGTGTCGCCGTCCTTGCAGCCGTCCCGATGGGTCTGGCCGTTGCGTGGGAAGCGGATACGCAGTACCGGGACTGGAGGAATGACCCCAGGCCGCCGCAGGACACCGTCAAGTGTGCCAACGCACAGGAAGCCTGGCTGGCGGAGCCACAGAAGCGTGTGAACATCGACATGAGCAATCCCGGCGCATTTCGCTGGAGCCTCACGGAAGTTCATGCGCAGATGGCGAAGCTTTGCAAGTGAGTTCGTCCCTAGGTGCCGCTTTGGCCGCTCAGGGACGTTCTTTTTTCCTGCACGAATGCACTGCTATGTCTCACCAGCCCAAGCCACCTAACTTGCTTCTGCAGCCCTCGCTTTCCCCTGAAAGCGGGGGCTTTCTTTTTCGGTCGGGTGTTAATAAGCAGATGGCCCAAAACCTTTTAAATCAAAGGTTTGGACGATATGTTGCTGCAATGCACAAAACTAAAACAATTCCGTTCGTATTAAATTTTTGCCAACATCCTTAAAATTAAGGAAAACAGGGTGCTGGGATTTTTGGCAGACCACGTCCAAGCTTCAGTGCAGTCTTGGCGGCCGGCGGTCCGATAGGAGAGGCAGATGCGGGAGCAGTTTTGGCACCAGACTTTCGTTAGCCTTGGGATTGTCGCGGTCGTTATGGCGATTACCTTCTTGGCAAGCCAAGCTGCCCTGAAGCGCCAGCATGCTTGGCGGACTTACGACACTTATGTCCTTGGCGACGGCATTGTAAATTCAGTCAGCATCACTCTTGACGTCAAACTTACCGAAGCCGAGCGCAGACGTATCCTCGTTGAATACGCCAAGGTGCTGGCTACCTACGCGCCTGCCTTCAACCCTAACTCGGCACTCGACGTACGGCCTATCCCTTAAACACGACAAGGACCTCGCAATGACCACTCCATTCGAACGCACCCGCGCCGTACTCAAGACCCGCGAATTTCTGTGCGCGCTGGCACATCATCCCACTCGAACGCCTGGCGTGCCAGAAGCCGTGCGGCAGCAGGCGGTCACGTTGCTTCGCCACTACCCCGGCACTGGAGACATGAGCTTGGCTCACGGTGCCATTCCAAACTGGTTTGGGCCACCGGACGGTTAGGGGGTATTTCCAACTGATGCTAGGTGGCGAAGGGTCCGTCAGTTAAGCTCTGCCGAGAATTGTCGCAATAATTTCTTCCCTTGTCATGGAGCTGAAAACCTTGGGCACGACTTCGTGACTCTTCGTATCAGCGGCACGCGAAGCCATTTCGTCGTGCATTTTGCGCGCTGCAGCGACGCGGATTACCTGGTCTTCTTGATTTGCCGTGCGAGTGCATAACTGCGAGCGTTTTCTCATCGTACGCATTCGAAATTTCCCTAAAAAACAAATTCGAAAAAGCCAAAGCAAGTATAGGCATCTGTTTATAAACGGATGCCTCCTACACTCGAGTAGTTGGGAGACTACTTCTGCACGGTCAGCGACGTAACCGTCGGCTGGTCTTTTACATTGTCAACAGCCACTTTGACCTTGTCACCAGTTTTGACCGTCGAAAGCAAAGACGCGTTTTCTACGGGAAAAGTCATTGTCATCGGCGGCATCTCGACCGTCTTGCTCTTCAGCTGGCCGTGCTTGATTGTCACAGATTTCCCGGCCGTATCGATCGCTTGTACTACTGCCTCATTCATGGCCAGGCTTGCAGGCTTCGGCGAGTCCATGTTCATGCCGCTCATCTCCATGTCTTTATGACTTTGTTGGGCCTGAGCGTTGAGGGCAAATACGGCGAATCCGAGGACGACAGCGGCTCTTAAAAAACGGTGTTTCATAGTTCTACTCCTTCAGGCTGTGGTTGTAATTCAGGGTGGGTCGCTGCGTGGCGAGTCGCTTGACGCAGCTTGAATTCTTGGAGAAGGCGCCAAGCCGCCGGGATGACGAACAGAGAAAGCAGAGGCGCGGTGAGCATGCCTCCAACCATGGGCGCCGCAAGTCTTCCCATGGCTTCATGGCCTGCGGCTTGCCCCACCATCAGTGGGATGAGCCCAGCCAGAATGACGGCCACTGTCATGGCTTTCGGGCGGACACGCTGCACGGCACCTTCCCGTATCGCTTCCAGAATCAGTTCCTTGGTCAACGGTCGCCCGGCGTCCAATCGGTGCTGAAGAGAATTCCTCAAATAGACCAACATAACCACGCCAAACTCTGCAGCCAGGCCGGCAAGCGCGATGAAGCCAACGGCTGTGGCGACCGATACCGCATGGCCTAGGAGCCAGATGAACCAGAAGCCCCCGACAAGCGCAAAGGGCACGGTCAGCATGAGCAAGGCGGCTTCAGGCACAGACCGGAATGCCAGATAGAGGAGAAGAAAGATGACCACTAGCGTCAACGGAATGACGGTTTGCAGTCTCTCAGCCGCGCGCTCCATGCTTTCGAATTGACCCGACCATGCGATTGAATATCCAGGAGGCAGCTTCACTTCTTTGGCAACGGCGGCCTGCATGGCATTGACCGCCGAGCGCAAGTCGGTGCCACGCACATCGACATAGACTACTCCGGAGAGCCGGGCATTTTCGCTTCGAATCATCGGCGGCCCATCGGTGACAGTGATATTGGCCACATCGCTCAGGCGAATCTGGGCGCCCTTGTCGGTCACGACAGGAAATTCGCGTAACGACTGCACCGAATCCCGGTACGCCTGCGGATAGCGCACGTTGATAGGGAAGCGCTGGCGGCCGTCAATGACCTCGCCAACGTTCTCACCGCCAATTGCCGACGAGACGACCGACTGCACATCCGCGACCGCGAGGCCGTACCGTGCTGCCCGTGCCCGGTCAACATCGACATCGATGTACCGGCCGCCGCTGAGCCGCTCTGCCAGAGCGGATGTGACGCCGGGTACGTTTTTAACTGCCTTTTCTACTTGAGAGGCAATCTGGTCAATCTGCGCCAACTCCGCGCCAGTCACCTTCACGCCAACTGGGGTTTTAATTCCGGTGGAGACCATTCCGATACGATTTTTTATTGGCGGAATAAAAACATTCGCAAGCCCAGGCACCTTCACAACACGGTCCAGTTCCTCAACCAGCTTCTCCGGCGTCATCCCCGGGCGCCATTGGTCGCGTGGCTTGAACTGGATGGTCGTCTCGAACATTTCCATTGGCGCTGGGTCTGTTGCCGACTCCGCACGCCCGGCCTTACCAAACACCGTGGCCACCTCAGGCACCGTCTTGATGAGCCGGTCAGTCTGCTGCAGAAGCTCGCCGGCTTTAGACGCAGAGAGGCCCGGGAGCGCCGACGGCATGTAGAGCAGGTCTCCCTCATCGAGTGCCGGCATGAATTCACCCCCTAGCTGAGAGACCGGAATGATGGTCAGTGCCAGCGCGACCATAGCCACACCAATCGTCCACCATGGATGCCGAATGCTGGCCTCAAGTAGTGGCCGGTATGCCCAAATGAGCCCTCGATTGACAGGGTTCGACGCCTCGGTGGGTATCCGCCCGCGGATGAAATAGCCCATTAGCACAGGAACCAGGGTAACGGCTAAGCCAGCGGCTGCTGCTAGGGCATACGTCTTGGTGTAGGCCAGCCCGGCAAACAACTTCCTCTCCTTGCAAGGCGAATACCGGAATGAACGATAGCGCGACGATAAGTAGCGAAAAGAACAAGGCAGGCCCTACTTCCACTGAGGCTGCCGTGACTATCTCCCACCGCTCTTTATCCGTTATTTTTCGGTTCGGGTGAGCATGGGCATAGGCTTCCAGGTGCTTGTGGGCGCTCTCTACCAGCACGACGGACGCGTCCGTCGCAGCACCGATTGCAATTGCTATTCCGGCAAGTGACATGACATTCGCATTGATGCCCTGATAGCGCATCACGATAAAAGCGGTAAGGACGGCGACCGGCAGCGACACGATTGCAACCAGCGAGCTGCGGAAGTGGAACAGAAACAGGGCGCAGACGGCGGCGACTGCGATGAACTCCTCGACGAGTTTGCTGCTGAGGTTGTGTATGGCGGCGTTTATCAGGTTCGACCGGTCATAGGTCGGCACGACTTCAACGCCCTTGGGAAGCGAGCCTTTTAGCGTCTCCAGGCGTTCTCTGACTCCTTCGATGGTCTCCAGTGCGTTTTTCCCAGAGCGCATGACCACTACGCCGCCGGCGACCTCGCCTTGACCATTCAGTTCGGCAATGCCACGGCGCATTTCTGGACCGAGACGGACTGTGGCAACGTCTCGCAGGGTGATCGGCGTCCCGGCGCCACTGGTGCTCAGGAGCACACTGCGGAAGTCCTCCAAAGTGCGCAAGTAGCCGCGGGAGCGGACCATGTACTCAGTTTCCGCCATTTCGACAACCGAGCCGCCAGTCTCCTGGTTGGCTTTGCCCAGTGCTTCCAGCACTTTGGCGTGGGATATGCCGAAGACCCGCAGCTTATCCGGGTCAAGCACGACCTGGTACTGCCTGACCATGCCGCCGATACTAGCGACCTCCGCGACGTTCGGAACGGTCTTGAGCTCGTACTTCAGAAACCAGTCATTCAGCGCGCGCAGCTGGCTCAGGTCATGTTGGCCAGTGCGGTCAACCAGAGCGTATTCGTAGACCCAGCCTAGCCCGGTTCCGTCCGGACCCAACTCGGCACGCACGCCCTGTGGCAGCCGGCTTTGTACTTGGCTTAGGTATTCCAGCACCCTGGACCGTGCCCAATACAGGTCAACATCGTCCTGGAAAATTACGTAGACAAAGGAGTCTCCAAAAAACGAGTACCCTCGAACCGTTTTCACTCCCGGGACTGACAACAGGGCGGTCGTCAACGGGTAGGTGACCTGGTCCTCTATGAGTTGGGGAGATTTGCCGGGGAACGGCGCCCGGATTATGACCTGCGTCTCTCCAAGCTCCGGCAAAAAGTCGACGGGTACGGTAAGTGCCGCTCGCGCACCAAATATCAGGATAGCGACCGCCGCCAGCAGCACCCAGAACCGGTTGGCAATGGACGCTCGAATAATCCGGGCAATCATTTCCTGCCTCCGCCGGCTGGTGTGACGGTTTCGAGCAGGTAGCTGCCATCTTTTCCTTCCTTGAACGAGAACTCGAATTCTTGGCCCACTTGGGCGTGGGGAAACGCGTCCGGACTGGGCTTGGCAAAGTCCATGGTCATCGCCGGCCATTTCAACTCGGGAATCGGCTTATGGGAAAAGGTGAGACTTTTCGGGGACACCTTCTCGACCTTGCCGACACCGCGGTAGACCGGTGACATGCTTGTGGAGGTTGGCTCTGAAACCGAACTTCCCTGTGCTCGCGCTGCGCTGGCTAACTTCGGGAGGACGCCCTTGAGGCTGGCTTCTGAATCAATCAGGAACTGCCCTGAAGCGACGACCTTTTGGCCTTCCTCCAACCCGCTCAGGACTTCGGTATCGTCCCCGATGTCACGACCGGTTGTGACGGTGACCGGCTGCATGCTGTTATGGTCGCCGGCGACTAGGACTACCGACCGCTTTCCGGTAGCGATGACAGCCTCAGTCGGCACCAGCAGCCGGGTAACCGACTTGTCGGCGCCGAGGCGGACGCGCATGAGCATTCCCGGCGTGAGGCTGCCGTCCCGGTTGTCTAGCTCAAGGCGGGCCTGCACAGTCCGCGTGGTCGTGCTGACGCCAGGCAGAATTTCGCGCACCTTACCGGTGTACTTCCGATTTGTGTCGCCGGCGGGCGCCGCTTCTACCGACATTCCAGCCCGTGCTGAACTGGCCAGGGCTTCCGGCACTTCCGCAACCAGCCAGACCTTGTTCAGGCCGGCGACCTTGGCCACGGTCATACCAGGGGACACCATTGCGCCCTCACGCACCGCCAACTCAGTGATGACGCCGGTGACTGGCGACGTCAGCGTCAGGTGGCTCTGCGCCTGCCCGGTACGCTCCGTCTGCGCAATCAGACCGGACGGAATTGAAAGTGCCTGCATCCGCTGGCGAGCCGCCGCGGCAAGCGTCTCGTTGCCTGACCGCTTGAGCGCCAGGTATTCCTCCTGGGGGCCAATCCAGTCAGGCACAAACAGCGAGGCCACCGGCTCCCCGCGCTTGACGCGCTGCATGGGCGCGCGAGCATAAAGCCGGTCGATGTAGCCGGTCACTCGGCTTTGAACGACTTCAGAGATGCTTTCGTCGAACTGAGTCGTGCCAACCACGTCGAACGACTCTCGCGTTTCTTCTTTGCGAACAGTGGCGAAGCGAATGCCCAGATTTTGCTGCAGGGTTGAGCTGACTTTTACGCCGCCCTCTGCAGATGCTTCGTCGGCGTATACCGGGACCAGGTCCATGTCCATGAAGGGAGACCGTCCCGGTTTGTCGAATTTTTGCCCAGGCACCATAGGGTCGTGCCAGTAGAGCACCGCCCGTCCTGTCTTTGGGTCAACCTTGTCGCCAGTCGCGGCAATGGGCGCTGGGGTAGAAGTCATGGTTGCAGGAGCCTGCTGATGAGTTCCTGCCCAGTAGCCGCCGTATGCCAGTCCTGCGCCGGCGAGAGCCAAGGCCAGCCCTTTCAATGCGAAATTCGATTTCATTGCTCAGCTCTCCCTGTGGCGACTTGACTGTGTGGAATGACGTGGTATTCGAGCTTGGCCCAAGTGGTAGCCGCTTCCTTTTCAACGTCCAGCACTTGCATCTGGGCGTCCAAGGCCATCCGTTTTGCATTGAATACTGCCGCCAAGCTGCCCGTACCCGACCGGTATGCCGCCATGGCCAACTCGACCTGCTGGTTCGCCGCGGGCAGAAGCTCCTTTTTCAGCTGTGCCCCCCGCTCCTGGAGGCTGGACAGGGTCAGGGATTGGTCTTGAATTTCTGCCCGCAGCTCGCGTAGGGCCTCTTCATACTGCATCCGGGCTTTGGTGCCGAGTGCCGACTTTTCGGCGATATCGCGGTCCTGCCGCTGTGCCCGGTTCACCGGCAGCGGGATGGTCACGCCGACTGAGACCATGTTGGAATACTGGCTGCCCCGCTGCGCATAGCCAGCTTCAAAGCTCCAATCGGGACTGCGTTCTCTCGTGGCGACAGCGGTGTCTGCATCAGCAAGGGTGATGGCGCGACGTGCGCTCAACAGCATCGGGTGGTATTTCTCCAACTCGTCGACCGGCAGATTTGGGACATGGGAGGTCAATGGTGGCAGGGAGCCAGTCACGGACTCCACGGGTACGGCCACCCAGCGGGACAATGCCGTCCTGGCACTTTTGAGCATCTGCTCGCCTTTCCGGGTGCGGTCCTGCGCCTGCGACAAAGCCAGCTGGGCTTGAAGGACATCGGCAGCGCCAGTTTTCGCGCCTCGCAGCGCCGCCTGACCAGTCGTCAGGTCCTGGTTCGTTTCATACTCCAAAGCCTTGAGTAATGCGAGGGAACGCTGAGCAAAGAACAGGTTTATCCAGGCAACGGCCGTCTCTTCCCTGACTTTGGCAACGTTGGTCAAGTAACTGGCTTCTTCGGCATCAACTGCACGTTGGCCACGTTCAGCCCGGGCGGTGCGCTTGTCGGCGGATACCCACTGCTGTTCAATGCCCACGCGGCGCATAGTCATGAAGTCCCGACTCAGGCTGAACTTATCCGGCCCGTTGACCGGCACGTTGTCGATGCCGAATTTCAGCATTGGGTCAGGCAACTGGTCGGCCTTTGCAGCCATTTCCCGACTCGCCTGCACGGAGGCCACGGCTGCCTGGCTGGAGGCAGAGCGCTGGACGCCCAGTTGAAGCGCTTGGTCCAGGGTAAGGACCGAGCTTTGAGCGTGGCTGAACGCCGGAATGATGGCAATCGCCACGAGGGCGCCCAAGTGGTAGAGGTGGCGCACGCGGCCATTGGACGCCGGCGACGCTTTTACGCTAAAAAACATGAATTCTCCTGTGATGGGACGTGTACCGGCCACGGCAAGGTGCCGGCCGGTGAATCAGCAGAAGCTCAGGTTAAATGCGAAGTCGCAGTGTCTGGAGGTATGGCGGGTCCGTTCCAGACTCAAGAGGAACGTTGCCCTGCGCGGCAGCGAGGACAGGCGGGACGACCGGCGACGGTGCCGGTATGACAGAGGTAATGGTAAGCGGGCCCAGCGCCGACGTCGTGGCCAGGTGCTCGAGCGCCAACTGGACGCCGGATTGCTCCTCCGCGCAAAGGACAGGTTCTTTCTTGTCCATTTCAGCGCAGGGCATCCCTTCCATGACCATTTCTTCCACCGGCGCCGGCGCGAGCTGAGGGCACGCGTAGGCAGCCATTGCGATTCCGTAGGTCAGGACAGTCATGACCAGGAAGCAGGCTATCAGCCGACAGAGAGATGGAAAGAGATTGCGCATGGGCTACGGAAATTTCAAACGTGCATAGTGTAGAGAACATTATAAACCGGCCCATACTCTACGCCTTCCTCCGGTAGGAAGGTCAAGCAGCCACCTAGTGGAAGCGAACCTCCTAACGAATTTGCTGCCAAACCAAGGCAAGCGGAGGAGTGTGGAAATGGACATGCGGTCAGGGGCAGTACGGATAGTGGTCATCACGCTAGCCGTGATAGGAGCGCTAGTAGTGCTAGGCGGGGTAGGCATGCTTTCTATGCACGGTGCCATGATGGGTGGCTCCTCGCTCCATGGGCTACTCTCCTCGATGATGGGAATGTGCCGGGGCATGATGGCTAGCTAGCGCGGAATTTCAAGGCTATCGCGTGAAGCTACTCGCCGTCGAGCTTGCGTGCAATGGCCGGTGCGATAGGCACGCGCTTGAACATGCTGATATTCGTGCCGCCGGTGTTGCCGGTCGGGACCACGCCGACGGCGGAACCCAGCGCGCCGAAGACAATGCGGATTGCCTGACCAAAGACCTCGGCCATGGAACGCCGGCGCCGGCCGATTTTCAGCATCAGCCAGTGCAAACGGACATGGGGTATGACATGACGTTGGCCAAGAACGTGGGCGGTTTCCAGGTGCTTGTATGCTTGGTCTAGCTAGCCGTCCCGATAGAGACGCCGGGCCTCGGTCATTTCGCGTTCAAAGGCATCCTTCAGTGCAGGAGTCATGATTCACCTCCGTTTCAGTTCGATTGTCACTGGCGCCGGAGCTGCTTGCATCTCGCTGCGCGCGTGCGCAATTACAGAGCGGGCTGCAGTTACACCCAAGACGCCCATCACAGCCGCCACGACAATGTCTGGCCAAACAGAGCCGGCTCCTAATACGCCAAGGGCTGCTAAGAGCACTGCTGCGTTTCCAATCATGTCATTGCGAGTGCAGAGCCATACGGCCCGCATGTTGGAGTCACCGTTCCGATAGGCAAAGAGCAGCATGGCCTTGGGCGGAAAAGTGGTGTCCGACAGGGGTCCTTTTGTACTGGTTGAAAAAGCAACGACCGTTGCCCTCAGCGAAGTGGCGTTCAAGCTGGCTGCCGGCATGCGCGGCAGCGTGGCTGACGCCTATACCTGGATTTCCAAGCTCGCCGTGCAACAGTGGGAGTCCGACCTGCAGCGCGCGGAAGCACTCTGGCAGTGCATCGAGGCGGCAAATGGATACCTCATCGAGGATGCCAGGCCCGCGGGACTGCGCCCGGTGTCGAGTGTGTCGCAGGAAGTCGAGCGGCTGATCATGCGACAGGCCTGCAGCTGGCTGGGCGTTGATCCGGACAGCGACTGCCGCCGTCCTCCGGGCAGGCCGCCAAGCGCCGGTGAAGAGGGCGACTTCATCCTGGTCGAAGTCAATAAAAGCAATGAAGTCATCGGGCGACTGAAAAAGGACTTCATGGGCGTGCGCGGCGGCACCGATCTGGCGGAGCTTGGCCTCCTACTGCTGATCGAGATCCTCGGCGCCTTGCGCACACAGGGGCTCGATATCGATGCGGCAGCGCCGGACTGGCGCGAGCAGGGCGCCTCCTATGCGGCTGCGGGCGGGAGCGGCGAGGGCGCTACGCCAGATCCTTATGAAGTCCTCGGCGTGCCGCGTGACGCGCCTATGGACGACATCGTCAAGTCATACAGGCGCATCATGCAATGGGTCCATCCGGATCTAGCCAATGTCAGCGACTGGTTTGCCCGCGTAGCCGCAGCCGCCTATCGCACGATTCGCCAGGAACGGGGAGAAACTGCATGACTGACGCGAACGATTCCCCGAAGCTGCCGGCCCGCGTGGGAAAGTCCTCTGGCGCCGGAAAGAAAAGCAAGGCACTGGACCTTATCCGGGCCGCGACGCCGGCCAGGCTGCTGGCCGATGGTCTCCGACGCGCTGACCTGCTGACCGCTGCGATCGCGCCGCAGCAGCGGCCGCGGCTGGTGTTTGCGTTCGATGCAACTGCCTCCAGAGAGCCCGCCTGGGACACGGCACGCGAGGTCACCGATGCGCTGTTTACCGCTTTGCCGGGACAACTGGATGTCGCCCTGGCTGTCCATGGTGGCGGCCGGGTCCACACGTTCACCGGATTTTCGTCAGATGCGCGCCTGTTCCGCGATCAGGCTGCGGCAGTGCACTGCCAGGCAGGCGGGACCGCGCTGGTGAACCTGATGGAACAAGTGCGCACCCACGCCGGCTTCAAGATGCTGCTCTACATCGGCGACTGTTTCGAGGAAGCGCCTGCCGCGGCCCTTGAACAGGCCGACGCGCTTCGTCTGCGCGGTGTCCGGGCCATCCTCTTTCACGATGCCTCGACAGGCGACCAGAAAGCCAGGGACGTCTTTGAAGAGATCGCCCGTCGTACGGGCGGCGCATGCCTGGATTTCTAAAGGGGCCAAGCCCGGCGACTTGCGCGACACTCTGGAAGCCGTGGCCGTTCTAGCCTATGGAGGCGAAAAAGGGACAACTACCCGGCGCGCGCGCCGCCTGCTCCCCTTTGTCGCTTGAGGCGCAAAGGATACAGCCGGGATGAGTATTTGGCCTCATAAGTTGCCTATGGGATATTATTTGGTTCTTTCAGAGCCGCTGTTATCCCTCCAATGGAACAAACTTCGCCTGCACAGCCAAATCCTGTCAACTATAACCCCGACAATCTGCTCAACGCGCTTATTGAGAGGCTCGAATTAAAGAATGACGCGGCCCTGGCACGTTTGCTGGAAATAGCGCCGCCCTTGCTAAGCAAGATCCGGCACCGGCGATTGCCGGTCGGCGCAGCGCTGCTTATCCGCATGCATGAGGTGTCTGGCCTGCCAGTGCGCGAACTGCGTAACCTGATGGGTGACCGGCGCCAGAAGTACCGGATCAGCCTGGTACAAGGCAAGCCGAAGGAAGGTTGATGAGTATTCCCCGGTGAGACAGTCAAGCCATATAGGTTACGTGCGTTTTAACGTGGAGCTTAACTGGCAGGACTCCAAAAGCGATGATATTTGTCGACACTCAGGAACGCTGATACGCTATTCGTAATTTTTTGACAATCTTCTACACCAATCTTGCCACTAGCATGTCAAACCAACTGAAGCGTGGCATTGTTTTGAAGCACTATCTCATTGCATTGATAGGGGTTATCCTCGCTGCGGCGCTGCGTTATGGGCTTGACCCAATACTCGGTAGCTCAATTCCGGTTGTCCTGTTTACCATCCCAGTGGTGATAGCCGCATCTTATGGTGGCTTTGGGCCTGCCATTTTTGCCACCGTGACCAGTGCGATGATCAGCGTTTATCTGTTCATTTCCCCCTATTACAGCTTCCGGATTGAAGACAGTGCCGGCGCTGTCATTGTCATCACCTTTTTGTGTATAGGATTAGTTTTGAGCCTGCTTGGGAAAAGGCTTAGGGACCTACAGCTCAAGGCAGAACAGCAGGCGCAGCAGCTACAGGTAGAAAATGAACGGAAGGATGAATTTCTTGCGATGCTCGCGCATGAGCTAAGAAATCCGCTCGCCGGCATTAGTACGGCTGGGCAATTACTGAAGTTCACCCAACTCGATGGGCGACGCTTGTCTGCGGCGAGTGACGTCATCATGCGACAGGTCAAGCACATGACCGAGCTGGTGGATGACTTGCTCGATGTCTCACGACTCACTCGCGGCCTGGTTATTATCGATAAGCAGCCGGTCGATATGAATGAGATCTTGCATGGCGCAATCGACCAAACGCAATGCATGTTTGATGTGAAGGCGCATCAATTAATTCTCGAAACCTCTGGTGAACCGGCATGCGTCTGCGGCGACCATACGCGTTTAGTACAAACCGTAGCGAACTTGCTGGGCAATGCTGCCAAGTACACACCTGCAGGTGGTCTCATTACCGTAACCCTACGCATCGACGCAGGCCATGTCGAATTGCGGGTCAAGGATAACGGAAAGGGGCTAAGCCGTGAGTTGTTGCCGCATGTGTTCGAGCCGTTCGTGCAGGCCAAAAGAAATTCAGACCGAGCGGAAGGCGGGCTAGGTCTTGGATTGGCGTTGGTGGAAAAGGTCATTCTTTTGCATAGTGGTACTGTCACTGCTTACAGTGAAGGGCTGGGCCAAGGCAGCACCTTTACCATCCGACTGCCGCATTGGAAGAAGGCAGTCGTATCGCAGAGGCCTATAACTGTTCCTGCGCCAACCGATCACCCCTCAGCGGAGCAATCGGCAGGCCTTCAATCCCTGCACCTTTTAATCGTCGACGACAACCGCGACGCCGCACAGGGATTGGCTAGCCTGCTTGAACAAGAGGGCCATACTGTTGCCGTCGCCTACCATGCAAAACAGGCACTCGACTTGGCGCATGCTGATGATTTTGACGTGTACCTGCTCGACATTGGATTGCCCGAAGTCGATGGCTACGAACTGCTTCGGCTGTTACGCTTATTACCGCACGCTTCAAACGCGAAGTTCATTGCGATCACTGGATATGCAAGAAACGACGATAGTCAACTCGCCAAAAAAGCCGGGTTCCACTACCATTTCGCTAAGCCAGTAAATATTACACACCTCGCAGAAGTGCTTGGCAAGATTTCGACAACTCGCTAATAGATTAATTTTCTATGTCCGTTTTTTTGGCTGAACTTGGGAATTTCGCGGCACGAGTTTCTTTAATTCATTTTTCTAACAAACCTTGGGAAAATAAACCGGGCCAAGGTCTATTGGTCAGATCGAAGTCCTGATCAAATCTGACACTAGCTGTCAGATGAAGTCCAAGCCACTGCACCTTATCTGACGCGAGCACACGCAATCTATAACTTACCAGCCACTACTTATTTCGCGATGCCCTAGGCTTATTTTGGCTTGCCCTGCACATCACTGAGCCGGTACTTCTGCCGGCGATCCCCCAGTATTTCACGCAACTGAGCCACCGACATATCCGTCACCTCATGCATGCGGATTAACAGCGAAGCGCCCACAGGCAAGCGGCGATGCCGGATCTTGCTGATCACCGGCGGCGCGACCTCGAGTGCCCTGCACAGGGCCGCGTCATTCTTCAACTGAAGTTTTTCTAGCATTGCATCAAGCAACCTGTCAGGGTCGTATCCCGGCTGCGTCTCGACTGGGCGGTTCTGGTCCATGACTCATTCCGTATCAATAGGTAGACATTGCTAAATGTTAAACATTTAATGCGCATTGAAGTTGTCAGGACGCAAACAGATGCGCTTGCAGCAGATGCATCGCTTCACCATCCGCCGCTGCGCGTTGAACACCCTGAGCTTTCCCGAAGCACCAATCAGCCAGTCCTTTTCCTGCCCGGTTATCACCGCGTGTAGTGCATCCCCATGAGCAAGGTAGAAATCGGCATTAGCTGGTAACCGTATTTGTTCATTAATGACTACTGATTGGAGAATTGAAATGACTCACCCATCCCTGATGTCCCTCGGCCGTATTTCCATGGGCCGTAATCCCCGCACCTACTTCGACCCGGCAGAAATGGCGGAACTCGAAGCTTCGGTGGCATCGCAAGGTGTGATCCAGCCCATTTTGATTCGTCCTTTCGGGGATGCTTATCAACTGGTGGCTGGCGAACGCCGCTATCGCGCTGCAAAGAAAGTGAAGGGCGACGACTATGAAATCCCGGTGCTGGTCAAGGATATGACCGACGCCGAGGCCGACGAAGTCTCCCTGATTGAAAACGTGCAGCGCGCACAGATGTCGCCGACCGAGGAAGCTGTCGCAGCCGCCCGCGTGTTGGGAAGCTGTGCCGGTGACCATGACGAGGCAGCAAAGCGTCTGGGCTGGTCGCGTGCGACGCTGGTCAAGCGCCTGGCGCTGACCAACTGTTCGGAAGCGGTTCGCACCGCACTCAACGAACGCAAGATCCAACTGGGTCATGCCGAGTTGCTCGCGGCGGCTGAAAAGGCGGTTCAGGACAAGGCGCTGTCGGCCATCCTGGAGCACAACCTGACGGTCGGCGCGGTCAAGCAGCAGCTGCAAAGCATCTCCAAGAGCATGGCTGCGGCGATCTTCGACAAAACCGATTGCGCTGGCTGCCGGCACAACTCGGACAACCAGCAGGCGCTCTTCGGCGAAGCGGTTGGAACCGGCTCCTGTACCAACGGCGCTTGTTACACCGAAAAGACAGAAGCCGAACTGGTGAAGAGGAAGGAGTCGCTTGCCGATGAATTCCCTGAAGTCAGGATCGTTCGACCAGGTGATCAGTACACGATCATCAAGCTGGTGGCAGAAGGTGCGACCGGCGTGGGCGAAGAACAGGCCAATGCCTGCCGCGCCTGCAAGAACTACGGTGCCGCAGTCAGCGCCATACCGGACGCCATGGGGAAGATGTACAAGAACCAGTGCTTCGATACAGCCTGCAACAGCAAGATGTTGGCCAAGCGCATCAGCGCGGAAAAGGCGGCGGCGGCTCCTGCAAAGGAAACCCAACCGACAACCGGCGCCAAGCCTTCGGGCACCACGGCGAAGGCGGCAACCACGACAACGACGAAGACGACGGCACCGGTCACGGTGCAGGACTCCACGCGCGTCAAGGAATATCGGGTCAAGCAATGGCGCACCTTCACTAAGAAGGAGCTGATGCAGAACCCCGAGAAAAACCTGCTGGTCATGTTGTCGATGGCGGCGACCGGTGAATTCCGGCACGTCAACAGCGGCAAGCTCGCCGAAGGACTGGGCAAGCTGTCCGGCACCAACGCAACCTTTACCGGAACCGGGCTGACCAAGGCGATCGACGCGGCGGGGAAACTCACCGAGGACTATCGCAAGATGATGACCATGGGGATTACCACCTCCGCCATGGACGCCATCGAAGAACGTCGCCTGATCGAAATCATGCAGTTCCTGGAACTGGACCTGAAGGCTCACTGGCAGTTGAACGCCGAGTTTCTGGACCTGCTCACCAAGAGCGAGATCGAAGTGCTGTGTGAAGAAATCGGACTCAAAGCCAAGCTTGGAAAGCAATTCTCCAAAATCCTCGGCCAGAAGAAAGACGACATCATCAAGGCACTGCTGAAGGTCGACGGCTTCGAGTACAAGGGACTCGTCCCCCGCTCGATGCAATACGCGAAGTAACAACCGGGAACGGCATCCGCCGTTCTCCTCTTTTCTCCCAATGCCCGTTCGGGCGCCATCCACTTCAAAGGAAATTCCATGTTCGTCGCACTCCAGCAGCTGCTGTCCCAAAGCCCGTCCCTGTCCATGAGCATTACCGGACAAGGCAACAACCTGACCGTGGTCGTGATGCCCAAGCCTACCGCTGGCGATTCCGCAGCCCTGGCGCAGCCGTTGAAGCTCACCGGCACTGCCGAGGAACTTGATGCCGGCTTCGTGGAGGCGCTCACGCAGTTCTCGACCGCGCGTCTTTCGGTCGTGGAACAAGTGGAAGCCACCAAGGCAGTCCTGGAAGCGGGCCGCAAGGAATTCGCATCCAAGGCAACCGCCGCCATCAAGAAAGCAGGCAAGCTCAGCACCGCATCCTCGCCGGCGCCTTCCAGCGACGACGATGATGACCAGGGCCAAAGCACCACGGGCAGCACCAGCAACGACGGCGCTCCCGCAGCAACGCCCGATGTTGGCCAATCCGCAATCAACATTTTTGCTTAATCAACCAAGGAAATCGAAATGGCTCTGCAAGTTCAAAGTCTGGCCCGGGTTTTTGCCTACAACGGTACCGAGCTTCCCTGCCCGGGTAACAACCTCAGCGTCGACGAAGTGCGTGACATCTACAGTGCCACGTTTCCCGAACTGACCAACGCCACCGTGGAAGGACCTGAAGACAAGGGCGACAAGCTCCTCTACAAGTTCGTCAAGACGGCCGGCGCCAAAGGGTAAGCAACATGACCCCCATCGATGCTTGGGTTCGTCAGAAGCTTGACGATGCCAACAACGCGAAGGGGGGAAATTCTTCCCCCCTTTTTTCATTTGACCAGAAGGAAATGACACTATGTTCAAAGGCTACGAAAACAGTTTTGGCATCCAACAAGGGGCCGGTCCTGCAGCCAGCACCGCAGTTTCTGCCCCCTTTCTTCTAAGCCTCCCCAAGATCGCCCCGCAGGTGCCCGATTGCTTCACTCAGGCCACCCATGCGTCGATCGTCCTGCTGGCCAGCCAGTTGGGGCGTATCGGGGTGATTCGGGAAGACGATCTGCTTGCCGATGAAACCATCGAGGGCGTGATCAAGAAAGCGGTCAGCCGCGGGATTGATGAAGTTCTTGGCGAGCCGACCCTGTTCGAGCTGTCGGTCGATATCAACGACGGCGATATACAGGAGTATGCGGAAATGCGGGAGGATCATGAAGCGAAACCGGCCGGCAGCCGATTCCACTTCACGGTCGATACCGGCGCCATTCCAACCGTCTTCATCGGCGAACGCATCCTGGCACTGGAAGCACTGTGTCCAGGGCTGGGAGAAACGGTATGCGCCGCATTGCAATGGGCCGGGTACGCGAGCATGCTCCTGTTCACGTTCAACCATGTGTTCGAAAACGTTCCGTTCATGTACTACTTTGACGAACGAGGCGAGCAGGGCGAAAACGGGGACGACGAAGAGGAAGACCCGAACTTCGAAGGCCTGCCGACCAAGGAAACGCTGCTGGAAGGGGTGCCGAAGTGGGCAGGTTGCCCGCAACTGAAACTCACGCCGCTGCAGGTGGAAGACATCATCAACAAGGTGTCGACGCCGGATTGGGCAAAGGAGGTGTTGCAATCAACGCTGGCGCTTGCCGAAGCCTACAAGGATGGGTCGCACAAGCTGGGCGAGTTCAGCTACAGCGAACACGAACCGGTCTACACCCTGGCAGTCATCCGCTTCAGTTCCGAGGATCAGATGGGGATGATTCTGGATGACTTCTTCCAGATGGCTAACAACTGCAGCGACAACTACACGCAGTCCTCGCATCTTGAGCTCGTCTACCAGGACGATACCGAGGCGTTTGGGGAATGGTGGAAAGGGATCCTGGACGGCTTCAGGCTGGTCAAAACGATCGAGACGCTACTTCTGCAACTCAGTAACGGCAATTACCGCCATGGATGCTAGCCGGCGCCGCGCTACCTGCGACGCCTGCCCCGGCATTCTTCTTCAACTCCAACCAAGCCCTCAGTTTCCGAACTGAGGGCTTTTTTTTCTTTCTGCTTACTGTCGATTGGTAAAGAACATTGCGCTGCTCTGGCAATCCGCACATTCCCGGTAAAACCGCAGGCCGTCTTTGCGCAACCGTTCCTTATGTCCTTCCTTGCCGCAATCGAGCTTGATCGGCGTATTGCCGTCACAGCTGGCGCATCTAAAGTAATAACCGTATTTGCCATACTGGACCGAGACGTCCATACCCTGGCATTTGCGACAGGAACCGGTTGGGGAAACGGCTGGAGTCTGCGCCGCAGGCGTCGTGTTCGGCAGCGGCGATGCCGACTGGCCGAACTGTGCCTCCATACCGGCGACACTTGGGGCTGACGCTACTTGGGCAGCGGCAGGTGCCGGAGCCAGTGTGGAATGGCCGAATTGGGTTGCAGAGAGGGGCGGGGTAACCGGAACGCTCGAACTGCTGGCCATGCCAAACTTGGCCGCATAATCAATGGTAATTGGCCGATGCAAGCGGATGAGCTTTTTCGCGATGTCACCGATCGATTCAGAAAACGACGCCTTTGCCAGACCGCCGAGCAGGCCAAAGATGTTGGTATTGTCGAGATTCTTTTGCATCGCGGTCAAAAACTGGTCAGCTTTGACGACTCTGGCGCTATCGAACCGCTTGGAACGGTCAATGCGCGCCTGGGGCGCGATCAGAATCATCGACTCGATCTTTGGTTCTCCGAGGCCAAGCTTGCTCAGTAGCGTACGTAGCACCGCCGCATGACGCTCATTTTGCTCGATCGGCGATGGTATACCTTCATAGGTCTTCTTCCAGTCGTTCCAGCGCAGGAATTCGCCTTCATCGGTGATCTTTACACCATGAGAGAAATGCTTGGTCTCCAGGATGTAGAAGCGAAGCGTCCGATGAATCAGCAAATGGTCAATCTGGGCGACGCGGCCATCACCAAGCTGCACTCGCAAATCATGGACGACGGCAGTGTTCTTACTTTCTTTGAGTTGGAAATCGATCAGGTATGCAGCCTCCTGCTCCCCTTTTACGCCGGCGCGCATCATGCGCAACTCACGGTCTATCAATGCTTTTTTGTCAGGGGTAGCGCGCGCAAGGAGGCTCTCCAGGGTAGCAATGGCCTCGGCTTTGCTGTCCGCGTTTTTGCAAATCATCCACTTGCTCCTACATTCAGTTTGACAGCACCACAAATAAAAGTTTCTCTATTGTAACAATTCGTGGTCTGAACTGATCTGCCTGAACAGGTATTCATTGGAATTTCTGCCATCCTGCTTTTCGGCGCAAGTCGGCCACAGCACCATCCTCCTGCGCCGGTCCTGCTGAGGGCTTTTCATTTCTGCATGGTGCAGAGATGAGAGTGATGAGCGTTCTCGAAGACTAGGAACCGTCCTAGCCTGTCTGTGCCTACTTCATTCGCTGGCCGGGTGCAGCGTCTTTGCCGTGCGTCGAGGAATGCGCTTTATCGTGCGCATACCCGGACGCGCCTGGCGCAGGGTCCGCGCTGCTGCCCGACGAACTCGAAGTGCTCCTGCCGCTAGGGCCCGTGGCAGTCGCGCTGCTGCCGGTGCCGGTTGCGCTGGTGGCCGTGCCGCCCGTGCTGTTCTGCGTTCCGGCCGACGAGCCGCCCGTACCTAGCGTCGAGGCGCTGACGCCGCTGCCAGCGGTTGCGCTGCCGCCGCTGCCGGATGTGCTGGAACTGCCGGCGGCGCTGCTGGAGCCGCCTGTACTCACGCCGCTCGTGCTGGTCGTGCTGCTGCTCTGTGCCTTGCGAACGCCGGTACCGCCATCCGCATGGCGGCCTGCAGCAAAGCCGCTGCTGTCAGTGGTGCTGGTACTGCCCGAGGTGGCTCCCTGCGCGTACAGGGTCGTAGAAGCCGCAAGCGCCATGGCGCCGGCGAGCAGGCTCATGCCAAGTCTGGTCTTCATCATTCGTTCTCCTTGTGCCGCACACGGAAAGCTTCCGTTGTGCGGCGCAGATTCATGTCATAAATGCCCCATCGGCGATGAGGCTATCGGAACACGCGACAAGCCGTTAGCAGCGGCCCTGTTTTTCCAGGCCCGGCGGGCAGTTTTTCCCGTTGTGTTCCTTGTGCTCCTTGTGCTCCTTGTGGCCCTTTCTGCCGCCGCGATCGTCATCCATCATGGCGCTGCCGGAGGCAGTGGTGCCTGATGCGGACGATCCGGAAGTACGCGGGTTCATGCCGCCGCTATCGCGGGAATAACCGGCCGAACTGCCTCCGGTTCCAACCGTGGACCCCGAGGAACCGGCCCCTGCGGTGCTGCCTCCCGTGCCAACGGTCGATCCAGTCGATCCCCTGCCTGCGCTGCTGCCGCCAGTGCCAACGGCCGATCCGGTCGAACCGTTGCCAGCCGAGCTTGCGCCGGTGCCCAGAGTGCTGGAACTGCCCGAGGAACGGTCGCGACCGGCAGAACTGCCGCCAGTGCCAATGGCCGATCCGGTCGAGCCATTGCCTGCGGAGCTTGCGCCAGTGCCCACGGTGCTGGAACTGCCCGAGGAAAGGTCGCTACCAGCATTACTGCCGCCAGTGCCAATCGCTGATCCGGTCGAGCCGTTGCCGGCCGAACTTGCGCCTGTGCCAAGCGTGCTGGAACTGCCGGAATTGCCACCACCCGCGGTGCTTGCGCCGGTGCCTAGCGTGGAGCTGGCGCTGCCGTTGCCGGCCGTGCTGCCACCTGTGCCCAGCGTCGTGCTGGTCTGGGCAAATGCCGTTGCGGAGGCTGCGGTGATAAAGGCCGCGATCAGGTAAGAGAATCGTTCGGTTTTGCGTCGCATGGATTTTCTCCTTGTAGTTCGTTGGTGTTTCTTGAAGCTGCGTACTCATCAGAAGCACCCTCAATTGAGTCCCTCCTTCCGCCTAAGGTTCTATCCGGGTTGTAACAAATTGTCAGGATGAACATTTTTGCGCTGCGCAACCGAAGGGCATTTCCCGTATTCCTGCTTATTTCCCGGCGTTCGACATATCTCCAGCACATAGCCAATCCGCGCTCCCTGCGGAACTCCTCAATGCCTCTTTTTGAAAGGTTTCCATGAACGTCAACCTGTATCAGTCCACCCCGTCCTATTCACTGCAGCATGCCATTCTGATGTACGGGGCCAACCCGGACAGCGTCGACCTGGTCACGATCAATGCCGTGGTCCAGACCGCTGCCGGTCCAGTCATTGGCGAAGGGCGCGGCGCGACCAAGGCCGGCCTGCTCGACATGCTGGAATGCGTCAAGGAAGCCGTGCGCAAGCCGCTCGAACTGCTGCACCCGAACGTCATCGCACTAACCGACGACTGCATGGTGTGGTGGGAAGAAGCCAAGTCCCGGCGCATTGCTTTCAAATGCAAGGAACTGGGAAAGCGCGCAGCCATCGTGCCGCATCCCGCGCTGCTGTTCGTGGTGAAGGGGGCAAGCTGGTATGTCTTTGCGCTCGCAGAGAACAAACGTCCAACGGCTGACACGGCCCTGTACGTTTCGCCGTACTTCAACGTCTGGTCCGGTGGCGCTATCTGTACCGGCTCCACGCGCACGCCAACCAAGGAAGCCGTCACCAACCCGGATGCATGGACGAAGGCCTTCTTCGAAAGTGCTTTTACCCATCCCAACATCCACGGACTGAACCAGTTGGTCCTCTGGGAACACGGCTGCTTTGCCTTCTGGCGCGACATGCTCGACGGGAAGTTCACCACTTTTCCCAATGAAGTCCTGGTGAGCACGAATGTCACCGCCCAAAAATTAATCCATAAACTCCAATAAGGAATGCTAACCATGCTTAACCGTATCGATGCTGTTTTGCAGTCAGCCACACCGACTGTCATGGTGCCTCGCCATGAACCCTTTGTCCCAATGGCGCGTCATGGCCACCGCTTCCTTGCAGCGGCTGACGGCCTCTGGCTGGAAGCACGCAGGGCATGGCTTTATCTTCGCTGGAATCTGGCGAAGCAGGCGCAGGTTGCCATGCCTTACGGCGCGGTCGAGCCCGTGGTGCAGGTGCAGAAAGTGCCGGGCCGTCTGGTCGAGGAGTTCATCTCTTTCGCCCGTGACGTCTGTCCGCTCGAATGTGCTGCCTGGATCATCTGGAACGATGAGACCGACCAGTGCAAGCTGGTCAAGATGGTCCCAACGTCCGTGTCCAACGCATCGGTGGCGTTTAACCGGCCCGCGCTGGCTGACAACGAGCACCTGGTGGTCGACCTGCATTCCCATGGTCGCCTCCCGGCATTCTTCTCTTCCGAAGACAACCGTGATGACCGTGGCGAGTTCAAGGTCGCTGGCGTGTTTGGCAAGCTCGATGGCGACATCGAGTGCAGGTTTCGCCTGTGCGCCAATGGCCTGTACATCGACATGGGCAACAAGTGGGAGGGACAATAATGGCAATCCATCAAATCCATCCCCAGCTTCTCAACAGGCAGGTACAGGTTGCCGTCATCGGCGCCGGCGGCACCGGGTCGCAGTTGATGAACAACCTGGTGCGGCTGCATCTGGCGTTGATCGCACTCGGCCATCCTGGCGGCTTGCATGTCACGCTCTGGGATGACGATACCGTCAGCGAAGCCAACGTCGGCCGGCAGTCGTTCTATCCGGGCGATATCGGTTCGGCAAAGGCGGCAACGATCATCAATCGCATCAACCTGGCTTTCCAGTTGAACTGGTCGAGTCGGGTAGAGCGGATAGATAGCAACAGCGTGCTGAAAGCGCAGATCGTCATTGGCTGCGTGGACAACCGCAAGGCACGTCTGGCAATTTTGCAGGCGGCGCAACGCAACCGGGTGCAGTATTGGCTCGATTGCGGCAATCGTCTCGGCGACGGTCAGGTGGTGCTGGGCGAGGTCTGCCCACAGATCGCCAAGGAACGCAAAGTGCCGCGGCTGCCACACGCTGCGGACCTGTACCCGGAACTGATCGATCCTACCCAGGACGCCACAGACGACGTGCCCAGCTGCTCTCTGGCTGACGCACTCGAAAAGCAGTCGCTGTTCATCAACACCTCGGTGGCGATGTTTGCCTGCAATATCCTGACGGAGCTTTTCCAGCATGGACAGATCGCCTGCCACGGCATCTTTGTGAACCTGAAGTCGGGGAGAACTTCCCCCCTGCAGGTCAGCGAAGAGGTCTGGAAGCGGTTCGGCTATGTCGTTCCCTCGGCACCCGCGCCGGTAAAGAAGCCAAGGGCCTCACGCGCCAAAAAGAAGCCGCAGGAGCAGCCGGTTGCGGCGTAATTGCTCAGCCAGCTCTCTCGGTCTAACTAAACCCCACGCCCTCAGTTCGATTTTTCGACTGAGGGTTTTTTCTTTGCCGTTCCTCTGATCGGGAAAAGTTTATTAACGCTTTTCCATCGTGTTCGATGTTCGACATCTCTCCTCGCACCTTAACCCCTGCAAAGGGAATTTCATTCAACAAAGGAGAGAGTAGTGACAACAGTACTGACTGCGGAACCGACAGAGCATCCATGTAGCATAAAGGGATGGTCGATCCTGTCGAACCCGCCGGAATCCGGCAAAGCGTATTTCTACTGGCGCAACGCAGCCGGCGTCGTCAGCGAGGGCGGCTATGCCACGGCAGAGCAAGCAGATCAGGCGGCCGGAGAGGAAGCTCGCCGTGCCTGGCGCAATGTGTTTGCCGAGGATGCGGTCCGGGAAGGCTGGGACATTTTTGATGTGGATGGCCGGCCGGACCTGCAGCGATGCGATGAGGTCGCCGTGTTTCAAAACGACTTCGAGGCATGGTGTTTCGTGGTCGACCAGGCAGAACGCCATCCGGCGTCCGCCGCGGCACTGGCCTTAGCCGTCCTTCCTGTCCGGTATCGAAACGAGATTGTCCAGATCGTGAAAGACAACACGCCGCAAGGTATCCGGCCTGTTACAACGGCTAACCAGCACCCTGCCGTTCCTCGACAGTCGACGTAATTATCGGCTTGTGTGTGGCATTTCCGGCCTGCAATGACACGTCGAGAAACCGGCTTTATTGCATCTTAAGCAACTTAGAACCGCAACGGGAAATTAATGGCGTCACAACCAAAACGAAAGTACAACCTTAGCGTTGATAACTTCATGGCGGCAGGAAGAACAGCTGGGGCGTTACTACTCGGCAATGCTGCTTTGATTGTTACAAACGATTTGAATCACTGGCCGAATGCACTGAAGGTAGTGTCTTTGGGACTTATCTTGGTTACAATGTGTTCGATAGATAGCACTGAAGTGTCCACCGAAAGCGGCACTGACAACGACCGACAGGAGAACTCATGAGCCCCCTTGACTATATGCTGATTGGCATTGGCGTGTTTTTTCTGATTCCCGTCTACTTCAAACTCAGAGGGAAGTAATCTGGCTCCTTGCCAGCACACGCTATAAGCGCAATACCAAAGCCTACCTTTTCGCAAAGGTAGGCTTTTTCTTTTCTGCGAGTCAAATGTCTTTGGACTAAACTAGGTCTCATGCATCCATTAGGAGAAATCATGAGTCCGCTCGACTACATACTGCTGCTCATCGGCGGGTTTTTCGCCGTGGTGGTGTTTCTGTCCTTGAGAAGCAAGTAACAGGACCGGAGTGAGATGCGAATCCCTGATCTAGGCGGCAAACACGTTGAAGTCCATGTTTGAAGGTACCCAGTCGTTGCGTGATGCGATGGATACCAGCTCAGCCTTGGGATAGGGCAGGCCTGGTCCCAGGCGTGAACTGGCAAGACGGCGTTCCAGCTTGTTCCCGCATCCTATGCCGTACACATAATTACCAGGATGGCGGAATTTGGTGAAGGCCCCCGAACTGAGCGCGCGGCGAACGTAGTCGCCCGGTTCTTCGCCCCATTCCCTTTCCGGTGCGCCGGCGGCCAGCAACTGGCGATACGCATAGGCAGCACCGCTTTCACCCGCCCGAATCTTTGACAATGCCCGTTCACTAATCACTTGCCCACTGCGCGAAAGAACCAACGTGCGCGGGGACGAGCGGCCAAGAAACTTCGCCGAAGAAGCTTGGTAGATTGTCCCGACATGGCCATATTTTGTGATGCGGCCGAACTCATCCGTGCGTGGCAGCGGATCGCAATAGCTCACGATGGACCGTATTTTGGTTTCCCTTTGCAGCAGGCGGCAGGCCGCGCGGATAAGCCATGATTCGCCATTGCCTTCGACCGCCTCCGTGCACACGAAGCGGCCCAGCTCCGCACCGGTTTCCATGTCCGCCTTGAGGTACTTTTCCAGCACTGCATTTTTCATGGGGACGCTAAACACGGCGAGGCCGACAAGGGCATCCGGGCTAAATGCCATCTTGCGCATGAGGCCGACACGCAATCTGGCGGGCGGCAGTGTTCCAGCGTAGTGGTGCTCGGCACAGAACGCCTTCGCGTCGGTGTCATTCAACAGGACGACCTCATGCCTGTCCGGGTTGAACAGCTCCCCGGCTGGCCTGAAACTCACGCGGCGTTTTGTCCAGCGCTGGCATGCCTGTGCAGGGCCGTAGGGGAAACCGGCATTCATTGGAAGATCTCCGCGGCCGCATCGGATGTGCAATGGCTGTCCGCCGATTCAGCAGGCCGGGTGGTTTGCACAGGAATGGCAGCGGGATTCGATTGGCTAAGAGCGTGCGCCGTGTGCCGCGCATAAGTAGACACCGAACGCCAGTAAGCCGCCATCGGACCCTTGCGTTTGGCCCAAGACCTTTCCGCTTCGACGTTCGCTTGCGTGCGAAGGTCGCGGAAGATCGCTGCAAGAGCCAGCCGCTCATCCAAAGGGCGATCGAGCAGTGCTTTTGCAGAAGGAAGGTCCAGCAGAGGATTAAGGTAGCCCATTGAGAGTAACGCCGTTGAATGCAGTTAAGGAGGCGTTCAGTATATCGATAATACAAACACAGTCAATATGAATACGTTTGGTATTAAGCGACAACTGTTATTAGGCATTTCTCTCGTTCGCACCGTGCCTCCCGGCGCTCCAGGTGCGGCTGGACCAGCGTCTCCTTGCGCAAAGAAATTGTCGCCCCCTGACAGCATCCTGCATTTCCATTCCTGTGTGACTCATCACTAGCACCAGGCCGACTCCGGGAAACCGGAAAACAGGCTTTGGCAATCAGCTCAATGAACGCCCCTCGCAAGGGCATACCAGACCAGGGAGAAACACATGAAGGGAATGCAGTCAGTAGCGACCATAAACGTGCAAACGGATATGTTCGGCGCACCGTCGGAAGACAGTAAACGAGTCAGAGTAAAGGCAGTGCCGTTGCGCTTGCAGAAAACCATCCCGGTCATCACGGGCGGCCTGTTTGCCCTGAACGACTCCATCAGTCCCGAGCGCTTCAGTGCGACGTTTCATTCGGGCGGAAGCGCTTACTTTGATGCCTTGGGATTGACCATGGCGGGAAAGGATGTGGGCGTCGTTGCGGACCTCGTCCGGCCACGCGTCATGGATCTGCTGAAAAGCTACTTGTCACGCGGAGGAAAAGTCTTCGTCGACAGCGGCGCCTACGGACGGTTCGCCAAGTGGAAGGAAGGGAAAGCAGAGACACCGCTTGCCGACTTCCAGAAGGTGTTTGCCGTCTATGACGAACTGGTGGAAGGGACACCGACCGCCTGTCTCCATAACCTGCATCTGGTCATGCCGGACGTGTTGGCGCATCCAGAATGGTCGCTGGCGCTGCTGCAGGAACATCGCAGCAAGATCCTTGGTTATGTCGGTGCTAATGTCAGCATCATCATCCCGCTGCAAAAGGGGCTGACGCCAGCCGGCGTAACGGCTGACAAGGTTGCAGGCATCCTTGGTACCCGGGAGATCACCCTCGGCATTCCAAGCGCAGCAGCGGCGATGTCTTTGTCTGACGTCGCAACGATCCGCGGCTTCAGGCGATTTCATATCCTGGGCCGCGCTTCGATGGGGCTGCCCTTGTTCAAAATCGCATACGCTTTCCTGGAAAACTGTCCCGGCGCCCAGGTCAGTTGTGACGCAAACCAGCTCAGAAGTAACACCCCTTCGATCAGTCATGAGCATGCCAGGCTGATCGAAGCGCATTCGGATCAGGCTTGGGATGGATCATTCGACCAGACCGAGATGATTTCCGAAGTGGTGTGCGGGCAAGGCTGGATGTCGGAGCGCTACGTCAAGGCGATCGCGGGCTTCTATGGGGTCACCGATGCCAAACGGCTGAAGGAATGGGTCAGGCAGCACCGGACCGGCGACGAAGGTCTGAAGGAACTCATCGAGGAGGTCGATCCGGAATGGGGCTTGCTTTGGACCTGTGGCTTAAATCAGGTGTTTGGCGAAGCCGCATTGAAGGCCTTGTCGGCGCGCATGAGGGCAGTTGCAGTTGCCACCGTGTTCGAAGACAGCGCCGTCGAGGCTGACGAGCTGGCACTGGCCGCGTAGGGAGGAACGATGAAGATTTCCATCATCACTTCCTGCACCGGTTTCAAGACAGTCTCGGTCCCAAACCAGCTCACTCAGGAGGACTTTGCAAAAGGCGAAAGCCATGTTCGGAGCCGAGAAGCGGAACTGGCCGAATGCATGCGGCCTGCAGGGATGCTGTACGCCGGCGAGCAGCATGTCCGCTTGATGAGGGGCGTTCAGTCAGCCAGGGAACAAGGCGCAAAGGTCAGCATATCGATTCTGAGCGCCGGATATGGCGTCGTGGAAGAGGGGCAGTTGATCGCTCCCTACGAAATGACGTTCAACACGATGAAGAAGAAGGAAAGCCATGCATGGGCAACCATGCTGGGTATCCAGGAAAGCGTCCTTGAAGTTCTGGATGCGCCATCGGATATGACCCTGATTCTTCTGGGCGATCGTTACCTGCAGGCGTGCGAGTTTGACTCTGTCACGCAGCTGCACTCGCCAACATGGGCACTGTGCGGCAAGGGGTCCGTCAAACGGTTTTCGCCGGCGTTCCAGCTGGTGCTGCTCGAGCAAAGCCACACCGGGCAGTTTGGTGCGGCAATGACCAATCTGAAGGGCAGTATCGCCGCCCGAATACTGGAAAACGTCCGTCTCGGACCCGCTGAAGCGATTCGGCAGGCGTTCGTGCAACCACTGGCGCCGGCACACGCTGGGCTACTTTTCTAACCCAGTATCGCCCCCGATCTTTTCCGGATCGGGGGCTTTTCTTTGGCCTGCCCGCTTGCATGCCGGTGTTGCGCATTTCAATGGGTAACTGCTAACCCGGCCCGTCCGGAAACCTCTCAATTTGCCTACTCAAAAGGGAATGTATGAAAACGCAATATACCGTCGCAGAAATCGAAGCAAACGGCGTTCAGGCCAGCGGCACGTTCTATGGCACGCCGCGTCAAGGCTGGATCATGGACATGATTCATTTCGTGGACTACGCCGGCTATGCCCAACTGGTCATTCCGGTAGAGGACGCCGCTGACCTGGTCGTGGCCGACTGGTCCCAACGCACGACAGAGGCCGACATGATGCACGCGGTCATCAAGTTCAAGCGCGCAGTACAGTTCTCACGCTTCGCCATGAAGGAGGGTGAAAAGTGGGGATTTGTCGTCTTCAAGAAGTGGGCAGATGCGGTCAAAGCCATCCAGGCAGGCGAGCGGTTTACTTTCGCCGGCGGCCAGTGTCTCGCGGAAGACGTCGAGCTGATCTACCTCGGCCCAGGCGACGCAGGATACTCTCGCGCAGCAGGATATATCCAATAATCGTTCACGAGGTACCATAGCCCATAAACGTAGTCCATCGCCCACGACCTCGGATCGTGGGCGATTCTTTTTTCATGCAGCGAAGTTACTCGAAGCCTTCGTTGAAAATCGTGGTGCAAATCTGGGTTCGGCCAATACTTACCCTTCGGCGGTGATGAATGAAGCAGAACATTGCCACGAACTCAGTTATGTTGATGGGAAGAAAATAATGTTAAAATAGCAAATGCCCTGTCATCTGCTACTTATTGAAGACGACCACATTGCAAGTTATGTGACACAGAAAGTCCTCAAGCAATGTGGGTTTGCTGGGCCAATCGATGTCGTACAAGATGGTCAGGAAGCATTGGAATACCTTGCCTGCGAAGGCCGGTATGCAAAAAGGGCGACTGGAAACCCATCGCTGATTGTCTTGGACCTGAAGCTGCCCAATACCGATGGTTTTGAAGTCCTGAAACACATACGCAGCACCCCCATGCTTGTTGAAATCCCTGTCTTCATTCTCAGCGCATCCAGGTCACAGGAGGATGTCTACCGGAGCAACCTGTTGGGCATATCCAAATACCTGGTTAAACCATTATCCGTTTCAGAATTTTCTCCCGAGGTCATCAAAATCATGGCCGGGAGCAAAGACGATGCCTCGTTGGCTAGATAGCGCAGCTCCGTAAAGAAAGTGGCATCACATCTAGATGGGCCAAGCCTTTCTAAGGGCGTCCAAACTGGCGCGCAAGGCCTTGATGCCATCCAGTTCGGCTTGAAGGTCTCGGATTGTGTAAGGGTAGGCAGTTTGTTCCGGTGAGGTCGGCAATCCCACGACGTTGACAACCTGCCGTCTGGTCGGTTCGATCCCCCAGCGGCCATGAACAAGTTTGTTTCGACACTCCCGTACTTTATGCGCATCTACGAGCCAGCCTGCATGAGCCGTCAGTGCATCGGGCGAATTCGCATATTTGATCGAGGCCTCTTTTTCGAGGAAACGGAGCTTATAGTAGAAATTTGACTCGTTGTGCTCGGTGGTTAACTTCTCCAGCCTTTTGCCATCGTCAGCCCATACCAGCATCAAACCCAAATCCATATCCAGCCTGGAGTACTCGAACAGCATGTGCCCCAGGATCGATGCGGCCTCGCGCTCCAGACGTTCACGTTCCGCTGCAATTTCTATCCCTGTCCAACTTCGCATTTTGCATTTCCCCTTGGTGCTGCGCCCTGTGCCTATCGATCCTGCCAACTCCTTGCATTTCCTTGTGCGCCATCACTGAAGGCACGGTCAATACCCTGGTGTCTGCAAGGGCTCATATCGTTATCCAACTTCACAAGGACTTTTAACATGCAGTCAACTATCCGTAATGCTATCGCTATTCTTCTCGACATGAGCGCTCGCTATCTTGGACAGGTCGCAGCCATTCCAGTCAACGAGGCGGAAAGCATCAAGTTGGAAGAACGTCAATCGGCACTCGCAACGCTTCGCACCTACCTGGCCGAATCCGAGCCGGGCGATGCCGTGACCGGGACTTCCGTCTCATGCGCCATCACTGAAGTTTCCGTCGAGACGATGGAGCGACAGACAAGGGCTGAGGACTACAAAATCCTGCGTTCTGACCTGATGGGCTACTACTTTGAGAAGGATGACTTCGCATCCGAAGATCACCCGATCCGTGACGACGCAGTTCGCGCCGCCTACGAACACATGAACCACAACGCGACCCCGGTCAGTACGCCTGGTACCGACGACAAGCAGGAATGGATGCCGGTGTACTCCCGCTGGCGTCATGGCGGCTGGTACGTCGACAACGTTCGTTACCCAAGCGGCGCATGTGGCTGCGTGACCAATAACTATCCTGACAAGAAGTGGCGAATCGCTTGCGACAGCCGGCGTAATGAACTCGGCGAACCCGGCGACTATACGTTTGCCTCCCGGGATGCCGCTGCCAGGGCCGAGTTTGCACTGGGGAACGCACTTGTTGCACAGCCATAACCGACTAACCCACCACAGCCCGCGCTTTCCTCTTCGAGGATCGACGCGGGCTTTTTCTTTGCCGCTTCGATCGTGCCTTCCTGATTCCTGTTCTGCATTTCCTCCTGCAACGCAAATTCCGGCAAGCGCCGGCGCCGTGATTCCCACTTCACATAAATCCTCACCTTCAGGAGAAAAGCATGAACATGAATGAACCCGAGCTGTTTTCCGGCCAACAAAACCAGCTGTCCGTCTTTACCCCGATCGATGCGCTTCTATCCGAGTATCGCAAGAACCGCGCTGATCTGGAGCGCATTGCTGCCTATGTCGCCAACGAAACCGGCGGCGTCATGCGGTTTTTCATGTGCGGCGCACAGGTTGAGCAGCAGATCAGCAGCATCAGTGCAGCCAGTCTGTTTGCTATCGAGCCGGCTGTCCGCGCGCTCGATGCGAGCTTCTGGGCGCGGGCAATGTCACTGACCGATGTCCTCGAAACCATGCCTGCAGAAAAACGCAATGCATGGAACGAGCAGATCCGCAGCCATAAGACGCCGGCGTTTGAGCCGGACTCGGTCAAGTCGACCATTGGCGATCTGCTGGCCCAGCGCTCGCAGTTCTTTGCCGAGCGCGTCGATGGCCTGTTTCGTGCCTTGTCGGGCGAGCATGTGACCAACGCGCCGGAGGGCTTCGGAAAGCGGATGATAGTCGCGTACCTGCGAACCTCATACGGCACCTTGAACTACGACCGGGCAAACTACATTCATGACCTTCGCGTAGTTATGGCGAAATTCATGGGTCGGGATGCGCCTTTTGGCAACGTGACGGACGAGGACTTGAGAAACATGTACCGCAACGGCCAGTACGGGGAATGGAAGAGCTTCGATGGTGGTGCGTTTCGCATGCGGCTGTATATGAAAGGCACGGCGCACCTCGAAGTGCATCCCGACATCGCCTACCGCCTCAACCAGGTCCTGGCGTGGCTGCATCCGACCGCTATCCCGAGCAAGTTCCGAACGAAACCGCCACGGGCGCCAAAGGACTTCACGATGGTGCATGACCTGGTGCCGTTTGAAGTTTTGGCAGAATTGTCGCGGGGCCGGGTTGACCGGACAGGGCAGGTTCTGTCTTTCTGGAGCAACGACGTCAAGGCAAACCATCGCACGGTAGCGGTTCTGCAGTATCTGGGCGGTGTGCCAAGCGCCAGCATGCGCGAATGGTCCTTCGACTATCCGATCCAGGCGGTGCTGGAAGAGTTGATGCGGACCGGCCGGATTCCCGACCAGAAAACCCATCAGTTCTACCCAACGCCGGCATGCCTGGCGTCGATGGTGGCCGAACTGGCTGCCATTGGCGAGAACGACACGGTGCTGGAACCCAGCGCAGGCCTTGGCAGCATCGCCGAGCACTTGCCGAAGGACCGCACGACCTGTGTGGAGATCTCGAAACTGCATTGCAAGGTCCTGGAGAGCAAGGGGTACAACACGGTATGCGAGGACTTTTTGCGGTGGAATCCACCAACGAAGTTCGACCGTATCTGCCTCAACCCACCCTTTAGCGAAGGCAGAGATGCTGAGCACGTCAGGAAAGCATCAACGCTGTTAGCTGATGGAGGCAAGATCGTCGCCATTCTTCCGGCCAGCCGTCGCAACAAGACGCTGATGGAAGGCTGGACACACGAATGGAGCGAAGTCTTCGACAACCGCTTCGAAGGCACACAGGTCGCTGTCGTGATCCTTGTGCTGACGCGAGACTAACAGGGCAGGGCTTCCACGCCTTTCCTTGCCAGGTCATTTCTTAACTCACCCATCCCCGGTTCTCTTTAGAGGCCGGGGATTTTTCTTTACGCTTCCGGAGCAACGCATGCCAGCTTATAGAACGTCGTTTGGCATCTTCAATACACGCCAACGTGGTTTAACTTCTACAGGAGATTTTTTGATGCAAAACGTACCTACGAGCAGTGCCATCCCTGATGCAAATCTATTGAAAGGGTTTGACAAGGCGGCGGCATATACCCCGGTGGCAGTGGTTCCCCGCCAGAAGACAACGATCCCTTTCTGCCGGGTGACAATCGACGGCACGTTCTTTGACCCGCAATGCGGCGAAGACTTCGTGAAGGTATCGGCCACACATGCACAAATGGCATCGATCGGATCAGACCCGAACGGGCCGGACAGCTTCGGCGCGGACGAAATGGTGGAGGTTGAGTTCGTCACTGTCCAACAAGATTAGCAATATCGAGGGCTTTCCCTTGTGGTTGAATTGCTATGTAAGCAGGCCGGGCCGACTTTCATGTCGCGCCCGGCTTTTCGTTTTTCTGATCACCCTTTCTTCCGTCGCCGTGTAAGTCATTTCCCTCCTGTCAAGGCAACCAACGCCTTCTTTCAAAGGAGAGATCATGCATACCAACGCAGTCAGTCACGCAGCAAAGTATCAAACGCTTCAACTCTTCCGCATGGAAGACATCACCATGTCGCTCGATGACCGGGTGGCGTCAGCTACCGGGGTCATCATGGACCTGTTCGAAGAAGGCCGGCCCATCGTGATCGCAACAAGTTTTGGAAAGGACAGTTCAGCTGTCATGTCCATCGTCATGAATGCCGCAAGGGACTTCGCCGCGGCCGGTGGCAAGCCACTGGTGGTAGCGACATCGGCCGACACCTTAGTGGAAAATCCTGAAGTTCATGCCATGGCCAAGAAGGAAATGGGCAAGCTCCATGCGTACGCAAAAGAGCACGGCATCCGTTTTTTTGGGAAGTTCGTCACGCCGCCGCTGCTCTCCACCTTCCAGGTCAAAATCTTGTCAGGGCGGGGCATTCCAAGCTGGGCATCAGGGGGAAATGACTGTACCGTTGATCTTAAAATTTCCCCACAGAAATCTTATCGGAAGAAGCTGTTTCGCACGATTGCAGAGAAGGGAATGCCCGAGCCGGTTACCTGCCTGGGCATGCGCATCCAAGAGTCCGAAGTCAGGGCAGCGCGGATGAAGCAGAATGGCGCAAGGGCCGAAACGCCGGTACGCAACAAGGATGGAGAGCTTGTTCTTTGCCCAGTGAGTTATTGGTCGGAAGATGATGTATTCGAGTATCTGGGCGAGTGCAGTTCCGGCCTGCGCCAGTCGTACTCGGACTTCAAGGAAACGCTTCGCATCTATGCGCACTCGGCGGGAACGTCGTGTGCGGTGGTGGCGCAGAGTATCTATGAAGGCAAGCAGAAGAAGGGCGGCTGTGGCGCCAGGCATGGATGTTTTCCCTGTTTGAAGGCCGAAGACATGTCGCTGGCAGCCATGATCGCACTGGAACCCCGTTACGAGTACTTACGTGGCTTGAATCGCCTGAACAGCTATCTGCGCGCTATCGAGAAGGACTGGAGCAGGCGGCATTGGGCCCAGGGTGTGTAAAAACGCGGGCTTTTAGTAAACGAATTGTGCCGTGGGCTGTCACACTGATGTCTTTCACTAGTGTCGAGGTGGCCAATGAAGCGCTTCATCCAAGGCAGCGATCGGGCGCAAGGCATTTTGCTTCCTGCGCAGTTGGATGACTATGTGACAGACGAGAACCCAGTGAGGGTAATTGATGTCTTTGTCGATGAACTGGACCTGGCGACACTCGGGTTTGAAGGTGTGACGCCTGCAGACACTGGTCGTCCTGCCTACCATCCTGCCGACCTGTTGAAGCTCTACATTTATGGCTACCTGAACCGCATTCAATCGAGTCGCCGCCTGGAACGCGAAGCCCAGCGCAACATTGAACTGATGTGGCTGACGGGTCGGCTGACACCGGACTTCAAGACGATTGCCAACTTTCGCAAGGATAATGGCGTCGGCATACGCAACGTCTGTCGGCAGTTTGTGCTGTTGTGCCGTAATCTGAACCTGTTCACGCAGCAGCTCGTAGCGATTGATGGCAGCAAGTTCAAGGCCGTCAATAACCGTGACCGGAACTTTACCAAGGCAAAGGTGCAGGCACGCCTGCAGCAGATCGAGGAGAGTATCGAGCGCTACCTCAGCATGCTGGACACAATCGACCGCACGGAGCCAGCAGAGGCGCCGGCAAAGACGGTCCGACTGCAAGACAAGATCACCCTGCTCAAAGAACAAATGCAAGCGCTGAAGGAGGTTGAGGCACGCCTTCCGGATGCGCCTGATGGGCAGATATCTCTAACCGATCCCGATGCCCGCTCCATGGCCACCAGCGGCCGTGGCACGGGAATGGTCGGCTACAACGTGCAGACTGCAGTCGATACCACACATCACCTCATCGTCGCTCATGAAGTCACCAACATCGGCAATGACAGGAGCCAGTTGGCGAACATGTCTGAACAAGCTCGGGAAGCGACTGGTATTGAGAAGTTGGCTGTCGTTGCAGACCGTGGGTATTTCAGCGGTGAAGAAATCCTCGCCTGTGACCAGGCTGGCGTCGCTACCTACGTTCCGAAGCCCCTCACATCAGGCGCCAAGGCGGACGGCCGCTTCGGCAAGCAAGACTTCGTCTACATGCCAGACCGGGACGAGTACCGCTGTCCGGCCGGGCATACAATGACCCGCCGCTTCGACACATTGGACAAAGGTTTGATCATGAATGTGTACGCGACGCCGGCGTGTAGAGGCTGCCTGCTCAAGCCCGACTGTACAACCGGCCCGGAGCGCCGCATTAGACGCTGGGAGCATGAAGCCGTCATAGACGCCATGCAGGAACGGCTCAGCAAAGCCCCTGAGCAAATGCGTTTGCGACGGCAAACGGTGGAGCATCCCTTTGGCACCCTCAAATCATGGATGGGTGCCACGCATTTCCTGACAAAGACCCTTGCCGGGGTCAGCACGGAAATGAGCCTGCATGTACTTGCTTATAACTTTAAGCGGCTCCTCAGCATCATGGGCAATGAGTTAATGATGATACCGGCCAAGGCCTGACGGGCCTTCGGCAGCAACACGCTGCTTCTCTATCCACAGAACCATCTGAATCGACAACCAATTCTTGCTATCGACGCATGCACCCTTGTGGATGCCGTTTTTACACGGCCTGGGTCGGTCGCACGATCGAAGAAGGCCACATCATCATTCAACCCGATACGCTGCATCCGCGTGAGATCCGCAATATCACCCGGTATATGCTGCAGCTAGACCATGATGAGGGGGTGCGAGCCCGTCGTGCCGGGGAGAAGAGGAAGTTCACGCTGCTTCCTCTGGAAATGATGATTGCCATCGATGCATTACAAAGCCTGAACGGCATAGCCCGTCCCTTTGCCATTTGGGACGATTACCGCTCGATCTACGACAAGGGCATACGGTTCGACATTCCCGATGTCGTACCGTTCAAGGAAACGCCTATGCCTGATGCGAAGTTCCTGCATGTGGGCAAGGACTGGGACACCAGTGCCCCTGACTCTGCCTGGACGGGGATGCGGGATGCTTATGTCGAAGCGCTGACCGAAGGAAGCGGCTGTACGCCGGACCTGCGCATCCTGAAGGACGGAACAGCGGCGTGGGATCTGGAGACCGAACAGTCGTTCACGGTCGATCAGGAATCCGCGGCAATGCTTCTCGACTTCGAGCTGGAGAACATGCTGGCCATGTATGACGCTTCCTATAACAGGGGAGGTATCACACAGGCCTACAAGTTCTATGTGCAGTATGGGGTCATCACGCTGTCCCATGCCCAGGTAGCAAAACATGACGAAGTGCTGAAACGCACGGCGTTCAAGGACCGTCTGGGCGCAACCCTGGACTATGACATCAAAGCTCTGCTGGAAAAGGCAATCCCTTTCAACCAGCTGCCCGAAGCGGCCCGGAAAGTATGGGCCAACAAGGCGACGACGCACTCCGCACAAACGGAGCTACCACTCGCTGCTTAATGTCGTACCCGCGCCCTGATCATTTCGATCAGGGCGTTTCTTTTTGTCGTGGCAAAACAACCACTTTCTTCCTTTTACCGGCCCGATAGCATTGCCACAGGATCGGCTGCTACACTGCGCATGCTTTCCTATGGTCAACTTTCTGGGCATCGATGGATATCATTCATGTATTGAGTCAGGCGCAGTTCGAGACCGAGGTGCGCGAGAAGTGGGTGGCCGTTTTCGACAGGCGGCCGGAGTTCAGGGCAAAGTTCGGCACGCCCCGGATCGGCAAGGTCCAGAACGACCACTTCTACATCACCCCCACTTCGTTGGCAGCGTCTGCCGAGGTGCTGATCAAAAGCGCGGGCCACGAACTGCGCCATCTGCCTTCAAGCAGCGGCAGCCGGGGGGCCGTCTACCCCGGCTTTTCCATCACTGGGCGCTCCGAAGAGGAACTGGCGAAGTTCGTCGCCATTCTGCGCAACGTAGTCGACAGTCACATGAATGCAGCACCGATTGTCTAACCCTTCCCGGTCCCGAAGACGAGGAAAAATCGTTTAAAGAATTCTGATCACGTGTCGATATAAGGGCATCCCGACAGGGGGTATCAGAAAGAAATTTCCTGCTGGAAGTGACTTCCAGGTGCAGTAGGAAGTCGAATGCAGATTGGCGCATGGCTCTGCGCAGCGTGCGTTATTTCACAAGCATGCTCACTCAATTCCTCCTCCGGTTGAAAGTAGTGTCCATATATTGCCAAAGTTGAACCGGCGGACTTACACAGCCGTTTCGCTGAATTTGCGTACAAAATTAACTGAAGTCCTATCTCCACCCAGGATGTAACGAATGAAGCTCACTTTCCGCCAAAAGCTCTTCTTGCCACTGTGCCTGAGCTTGCTTTGCCTTCTCGCTGTAATGAGCGTCAATATATTTCAGACTCGCACGATGCGCCTCGATGAACGCAAAGCGCAGTTGATCGCGGTATCCGACATGGCAGTATCGATTGCGAAGGAGTACGGTGAACTGGCGACTTCCGGAAAAATCGCCGTCGATGATGCGAAAAAACAGGCGCTCGCCCGGATCAAGGCTCTGCGTTATGGCACCAGCGGCTATTTCACGGTCATCGATTCCCAGACAGTGCTGATGCATCCGATCAAGAACGAGCTGATTGGTACGGCTGTGGCGACCTTCAAGGACCCAAACGGCACGGCGGTCTACCTCGATGCGCTGAAGGCCACGCAAGCGGGCGGCGGATTCACCACGTATCTGTGGGCCAAGCCGGGCGAAAAGGAACCGATATCCAAGCTGGCGTACAACAGCACCTATAAACCATGGGACTGGACGTTCATGACCGGCGTCTATATGGATGATCTCGACGCGGTATTCAAAACCGATCTGTTGAAGTCAATCGGGCTGCTGTTCGCAATTGGTGTCGCCTTGGCCGCCATTAGCTGGTCGATCCTTCGCAGTGTTGAACGCGCCATCGGCGGTGAGCCAAGCCATGCTGCAGAGGCGGCAGCACGGATTGCTACCGGCGATCTCACGACAGACATTCCGCTTCGCGCTGGCGACGAACACAGCCTCATGGCTGCGATCAAGGCGATGCGCGACAAGCTGACCCTGATCGTCAGCGAAGTACGAACCGGCACCGATGCCATTGCCACCGCTTCCGGACAGATTTCTTCTGGAAACCAGGACCTGTCTTCCCGCACCGAGCAACAGGCAAGCTCGCTGGAGGAAACTGCCGCTTCCATGGAAGAATTGACGTCGACCGTCAAGCAGAATGCCGACAACGCGCGCCAGGCCAACCAGCTTGTGGTCGTGGCGTCCGACATTGCGTTACGCGGCGGCGCTGCTGTGGCGCAGGTTGTGGAGACAATGGGCGCAATCGATGCTTCGTCAAAGAAGATCGTCGATATTATTTCTGTCATCGACGGCATCGCCTTTCAGACCAACATCCTGGCATTGAATGCGGCCGTGGAAGCCGCGCGTGCTGGCGAGCAGGGACGTGGCTTCGCCGTGGTTGCCTCGGAAGTGCGTAGTCTGGCGCAGCGCAGCGCGGCCGCGGCAAAAGAAATCAAGGGCCTGATCGATACGTCGGTCACCAATGTGAACGTCGGTACCAAACTGGTCGATCAGGCCGGCGCAACGATGGATGAAGTGGTGGAAAGCGTCAAACGGGTCACCGACATCATGGCCGAAATCACTGCCGCCAGCCAGGAGCAGAGCATGGGTATCGAACAGGTGAACCAGGCAGTCGCGTTAATGGACGAAGCAACGCAACAGAATGCTGCACTGGTCGAGGAAGCTGCGGCGGCGGCTGAAAGCATGCGTGACCAGGCCAGCAGCCTCGTCAAAACCGTTTCGGCGTTCAAGCTTAACGCTGGACAGCAGAATGCAGTGGTCGGTGGCCCGGTCCTGGCCTCGACAGCCCGGCTGGCGCCGCGCAGAGTGGAGCCGACTGCCTCGGCCGTCCGCATCACGCCGTCCTCGGGACGGGCGGTAGCAGCCCCGGTCTCGCGCCCGAAGCAGGCCATTGCGCCGGCAACGTCTGGCGGGGATTGGGAAGAGTTCTAACTTCTGGCCAGTCGCTGGCCTCCTCAATGCAAAGCCCTCGGTCCGACATGGATACGAGGGCTTTATATTGCGCGCTTCGTCGGTTAATCAAACGGACGAAGAAACTCCCGGTAGAACCGCTGCCCCTTGACTGGATCGGCCCGGGAGATCTCGGCATGGATTTCCCGGACCAGAACGGGCGGTTCGGCCGGGTCGCCCCAGGCGTCGAGAATTTTCTTGTTGGCGCGAAGATTGAAAGGGGTCCATTCACGCGCCAGCCGCTTTGCCTGTTCGCTAACAGTTTCGGTTGCCATGGATAGGAAAGAGCGTTCGCGCTATGGCGAACGGGGATGCAAAGTTAATGGAGCAGGCAAAGATAGCAGAACTGATCGTCAGCGCAATGCTGACAGCCTTGTCTGTTTGCGTGGTTCGTACTTGCTAGGGGGTTACAGCACCAGAGTCAGTACAACCATGGTGCCAATGCCGATTGTGAAAAGCTGGCGCCGCTGGCCCTCATTGATCTGCACGCCGCGCCTGGCCAGAAACGCTTCCACGACGGTGAAACCGTCGAATGGCGGCAGCGGGATCATGTTGATCGCGGCCAGCAGGAACGAGCCTTTGGCGGCGATCAGCGTCGCCCAGGAAGGCACGATCCAGTTGGCCAGCAGCAGCAACAGGCCGAGAAGAAGGGAGGATGCCGGTCCGGCGGCCGCGGCAATCGCCCGGTCCCGCACCGAAGCCTTCGCATAGTCGTCGCTGATGGCCATGCCGATGAAAGGCAGCAGGCGGATTTCTTCTTGTGCGGTTGCGAAAAGAAGCGGCCCCGCACCAATGACGACCTTGTCGACCCGCATGCCAAGCCGACGCATGACCCACGCATGCCCGTACTCATGGATGACCAGGAGGAAGGTAAGGATGAACCAGATCAGCGCCAAGCCCAATACCAATTTCAAAATCATCATTTTTTCCCGACCCTCTCAGACGCTCCAGGCATTCTCTTCATGATCGTGCACGGCCATCCTCGGTTTGCGTGAGCGTTATACGATTAGCAACATACTATAGGAGAAACAACTTTATTTCCCGAGATTAATGTGTCTTTTCGTGTTCGGCAGTAGTAACAGATCAATAGGAAGCAACATCGCGCCTTGCGGGAAACACTTTGGCTCCCTATACTGGACAAAAGTACAGTTGTTTCCCAAACTCAATGTCCAATCGCGATCTCGTCAATCTGGCCGAGCTGCATACGCTCGTGCCTGTTATCTGGCCTCTGAAGCCCACCGGTTACTCAATGATTCCGGCCTTCAGGGTCAAATGCCCGGCCGGTTTTCCGTCGCTAGCGGCAGACTATTGCGAAAGCGGTCTGGACTTGCATGAGTACCTGGTCAAGCATCGGGCTGCAACATTCATTTTCGACGTCTGCGGCGACTCGATGAAAAACGCCGGGATTTTTGATGGCGACAAGATTGTCGTCGATCGGGCGGTCGAAGCCAAAAGTGGCGACATCATCGTCGCCATCCTCAACGGGGAACACACCGTCAAGCGGGTGCATATCACCTCGGATGGCATCGAACTGCGTCCGGAAAATCATTTGTATCAGACGATTCTGTTGGGAGAGGCTGAAGAGCTGATTGTCTTTGGGGTAGTCGTTGGCGTCGTTCGCAAGCTGACATGACCACGCAACGCACAAGCGGAGCACTTTATGCGCTTGTCGACTGCAACAATTACTACTGCAGCTGTGAGCGTGTTTTTAATCCCCGCCTGGAAGGCCGCCCGCTTGTCGTACTTTCCAACAACGACGGATGTGCCGTAGCGCGCAGCCAGGAGGCGAAGGATTTAGGCGTCAAGATGGGCACGCCATGGTTTCAGTTGCAGGATCTGGTACGCCGGCATCGGCTTGTTGGCCTCTCCAGCAATTACACGCTTTATGGCGATATGAGCGCCCGGGTCGTGCAAGTACTCAGCCAGTTCTCGCCGGACTATGAGGTATACAGCATTGACGAGTCCTTCCTGCGCGTCGATCAAATGCGGCTTCTATGGCCGAGTTTTACTGCCATGGGAAAGGCCATCAGAATGCGTGTCAGGCAATGGACCGGCATCCCGGTATGTGTCGGCATGGCGCCGACCCGCACCCTGGCCAAATTGTCGAACCACATCGCAAAGAAGAATCCCCAGTTCGGCGGTGTATTTGACCTGACCGCCTACCCCCCTGCCGACCTCGACCTCCTTCTGTCTTCCATCGATGTCGGCGAGGTTTGGGGGTTGGACGTCGTATTGCAGAGAAGCTGCATGGCATGGGCATCCATACGGTTCAGGATTTGCGCCGTACTTCGCCAAAGACGATCCGAGCGCATTTCTCGGTCGTGATGGAGCGTACGGTCACTGAGCTGCAAGGTACTCCCTGTATGGACCTTAAGGAAGTGGCGCCCGCCAAAAAGCAATTCATCTCATCGAAGAGCTTCGGCGCGACGGTTGCCACACAAGAGGAACTGATGGAGGCTTTGGCGACCTACGTAAGCCGGGCGGCAGAGAAGCTCCGTGCGCAGCATTCCGTGTGCGGGGTGCTGCAGGTTTTCATCCACACAAACCAGTTTCGTCCAAACGATCCGCAGTACAGCAATGCCGTCACTATCCCCTTGCCTTACCCCACATCGGACACGCGCGAGCTTGCCTCTGCTGCGGCGATGGGTTTGAGTGCGATTTTCAAGAATGGATTTCTATACAAGAAGTGTGGCGTGATGCTGCTCGACATATCGCCGGCCGGCACAATCCAACGGTCCCTATTTGACGCGGTAGAAGAGAACACAAGGCATTCGGCGGTCATCATGTCGGTTCTCGATGGGCTCAACACCCGTTTTGGCCGCGACACGGTAAAGGTGGCTGCCGCGGGGACTGCGCAGCGCTGGATAGCACGCGCCGAAAACAAGTCCCAGTGCTTCACGACCAGGTGGACGGAATTGCCGAAGGCGATAGCAAACTGACAGGATCGGTTTTCCCTTGCATGTCGAATTCGTTATTAGCGACCCTTTCGATTTCGGACCCGGACCATTGGTATCTTCAGTAAGGTCTGCTAGCGGGCGGCTACCGGTCATAGCAAGAGCATCTGCGGATGCCGGCTGTTGTTTAGGGTTGTACGATGCCTGCCCTTAACGTAGGACGGGCGAGGCACAGCGAAGCCGAGCGGGCAGGCGTCGTACAACCCTCGGGGGAGGAAACCGCGGAATGCTCCGGCACGGTCGGGTTAGCGGCGGTCGTTATGGGGTTTGGATGCGCGGAGTCGGGTTGAGCGCGACGATCCGGCAGGCACATTGCGCAGCGCGATCACACCCATGTCCGGTGACTGAATGACGCCGCTGCATTATTTGGCGCTGGGCGCGGCCGGAAACGGTGCTTTCGCGGCGTACGGCAACGCCTTGCCCTATCGACGGTAGCCGATGAAGCAGCAACGAGCGGGTTGGGCAGGAACAGATGCCTTCGGTCATGGCGGACCTCGCGACCGGGCTTGCGCACGGATCGGCTGGTGGCACAGGAAGGTCTCGATGATGCGCATCGCTCCACCGCAGCACGGGCAGACGAATGTCGGCCGGATTGATTCAGCCGGCGCCGCCTGCGGCGCTTGTGTGGCCTCGGACGCTTCGCATCCCAGCAACGCGCGCACCCGCGCAAGGTTCGCCCGGCGTCCGGCATTGGCAAACAGGCCGTAGTGACGAATGCGGTGAAAGCCCCCAGGCAGGACGTGGAGAAGGAACCGGCGCATGAACTCATGCGCCTCCAGCGTCATGGTCTTGTTACGCGTCTTGCCCTTGGCGCGGTAATCCTTCCAGCGGAACGTGACGCCGTGCTCGTCCATGGCAACCAGTCGGCCATTGGAAATGGCCACCCGATGCGTATAGCGCGACAGATAGGCCAGTACCGCCGCCGGCCCGGCGAACGGGCGTTTGGCATAGACCACCCACTCGCACTGGCGCAGCGGCGCGAGCCAGTCGGCGAAGGCCGCCGCATCGGCCAGCGCGGCGTGTTCACCGAAGAACTGCAGCTGGCCGCTGTCATGCGCCCGGCCGAGTTCCTCAAGGAAGCGCCTGCGGAACAGCCGCGAGAGCACGCGCACCGGCAGGAAGAAGCCCGGCCTGCAGGCGACCCAACGCTCCGCGTCCGACGACAGCCCGCCGCCGGGGACGATGCCATGGACGTGGGGATGGTGCGTCAGCGCCGAGCCCCAGGTGTGCAGCACCAGGGTGGCACCGATCTGTGCACCCAGGTGCCGCGGATCGGCGGCAATGGTGCGCAGGGTTTCGGCAGCAATATCGAACAGCAGGCCGTACATCACCGCCTTGTTGGCATAGGCAATCGCGCCGATCGGGGCCGGCAAGGTGAACACCACGTGGTAATACGCCACCGGCAGCAAGTCGGCCTGACGGGCTTCGAGCCAGCGCCGTGCGGCAGTGGCCTGGCACTTCGGGCAGTGCCGGTTGCGGCAGGAGTTGTAGGCGATCTCGACCTGCTCGCAGGCGTCACAGCGCAGCACATGGCCGCCCAGCGCCGCGGTGCGGCACTGTTCGATGGCCGACATGACCTTGCGCTGACCCAGGCTCAGGTGAGCGTGCTGATCCTGGCGCCAGGCCGGCCCGTGGACGCGGAAGATATCCGCGACCTCTAGGCCAGGCGCTCCCATGGCCGGGCCCTATCCGGGCCGCACGGCCTCCAGCGGACTGACGACTTCGCGCAGAATGTCGGTGGCGACCTGGGCATACAGCGCCGTGGTCTCGAGCTTCTTGTGCCCAAGCAGGACCTGGATGACACGGATATCGACCTTCTGCTCCAGCAGGTGCGTTGCAAAACTGTGGCGTAGCGTGTGCATCGAGACCCGCTTGTCGATCCGGGCAGCTTCTGCAGCGGCATGGATAGCGCGGTTGAGCTGACGGGTAGTGAGCGGCTCGATCGGGTTCATGCCGGGAAACAGCCAGCCGGCATCAAGCATCTTGCCCTGTGCGCGGGCCACGCGCCACCAAACGCGCAGGCGCTCGAGCAGCACCGGCGGCAGCATCGCATAGCGATCCTTGTGGCCCTTGCCCTGTTCGATGCGCAGGGTCATGCGCTGACTGTCGATGTCACTGACCTTGAGTGAAATGACTTCGCTGGCGCGCAACCCGGCACCGTAGGCGACCGAGAGTGCCGTCTGATGCTTGAGGTTGCCGGCGGCAACGATCAGACGGCCCACTTCCTCACGGCTGAGTACCACCGGCAGAGTCCGCGGCACCCGCACCGGCTGCATCCTGGCCATCAGCCCGGCCTGGTCGGCCGTGATGGTGAAGAAGAACTTCAGTCCCGTGATCGCCGCATTGAGCGAGATCGGCGAGACGCCATGGTCGACCAGGTGCAATTGATAGCGCCGCAAATCCTCGACGGTGGCCGTGTCAGGCGACCGCCCCAGATAGCCGGCAAATTGCCGTACGGCGCGAAGGTAGTGAGTCTGGGTCTTGGGGGAGAGTTTGCGCATCCGCATGTCGTCGATCATGCGCTGGCGCAGCGGCGAAATGGCTTGAGTCGAGGGGGTCATGGCTCTGCTCCTGTCGGAAACGAGGCGGATTGCCTCGTTCCCAGCATAGGAAACAGCCACGCTGTGCTTCTATCTCAACCACCGGCGCCGGCGCGCAGCCTCCTACCGCGCGAGCGGTTTAGTCCTCCGACCCTTTGCAGTCCCTCATCCATGGTTGTCCAATGTCTGACATGAAGCGGTAAGCGGTCATTGCTGCTTCGGCTATGGCTGCAGTTTGCATCCATGATCACGGCAGCGTTAAAGTGACACTCTTATCGATAGGCGCATAACATACCCCCAGCTTTTCATGACATCCTTGATAACTTGCTATCAAGGCAAAGTTCTTGACTTGGCTAGGCCAGTCTACTGTGATCTCTGCTTGAACCGGTTTCTTGTAGGTCTCCATCTTGCCGAAGAACTGGTCTGTCTTGATATCACCTACAGGAAGCTTCACCGCTTTAATCTTGACACCACTGGCATCTTTGACCGCAAAGTGAATCCGGTCTTTGTACATGTAATACCCGGTTGCCGGGGTCAGTTCAGCCAGTATTGTGGTTGGTCCTTTTACACTTATCTTGAGTTTGAACGCCACGTCTGGATCCAGCAGTTCCTCCTCTTTGCTGCTGGCGAAAAGACTGGTCGACCCTTTAGAGGAACTGCTAGGCGAAGACTGCTGTGCATAGCTATGCGACAGCATACTGAACAACAGCACGACTCCCGCCATGCTGCATAACCGCTGAATATTAAGCATATTTATTCCCCATAAACAATGTTGCCTTAGTGCGCGTGATGCTGAAGCGATTTTTCACAATAGAACTTACAACATAGAGCCGATATCGGACGCTCCCGTCGGATAGGCGAACATGGTGGTCTTTAAGTCTTTCGTCGTCAAACCATGGCGCATAGCTAGTGCAAATATATTGATGACCTCGTCCACATGCGGTCCAACCAAGTGCGCTCCGAGGATGTGGTCGCTAACTTCGTCCACCAGCACCTTGAATCCGTAGACCGGCTCGGCCTGCTGCCGGGCAGTAAACCAGGTTGGCGTACTTTGGCTTTGCATCCGGAACTTCACGCCTTTTTCCCGTGCTTTGGCTTCTGTCAGGCCGACTGATGCAATCGGCGGGATGGTGAATGCGACGCTTGGCACACCCTGGTAGTTAGGTGTCTTCTGATTTCCGTTCAGGATGTTCGCAGCAACGACCTTCGCATCATGGCTGGATACCGGGGTAAGCGGCGGGCCCATACGGGCAGCATCACCGGCCGCGTAGACCGATGGATTGGACGTACTCTGCAGATACTCATTGAGCTTCAGTCTGCCGTTGTCCACCTCCACGCCACCGGCGGCCAGGTCGAGCGGTTCAAAGTCAGGCACCCGCCCGGCTGCATGCACGACGAGGTCTGCCTCAATCATTGACTGCGTCCCACTGCTCGAGGAAAAAACCTGGTAGCCGTTGAGGACCTTTTCGATGCGTTCGACTGAAGTCTTCGTGCGGACATCAATACCCAAAGCAGTAAAGGACACCATGAGCCACCCTACTAGATCGGTATCGAACTCTTTGAGGATGCGATCTCCATGCTGCAAAATCGTTACCTTTGCCCCCGCCCGGGATGCAATATGCGAAAACTCGGCAGCAATGTAGCCACCCCCGACTAGCACAATGCGCTGTGGCAGCGTCTCCAATGCGAGGAAGCCTTCGTTATCCATCAGGTGCTCCTCTCCAGGAATGCCAAGTTTGGCTGGCTCGGCACCCGAGGCAATCAGGATATGTTTGGCTTCAAGGATCTCTCCGGCAACCTCTAGCGTGTTCCTGCCGGTAAATCGCGCCTTGCCATGAAAGGTGTCGATTCCTTTATCTTGATACCGCTGCTCCATCTTTTCGGGCACAGGGTCGGTGAAGGTACGCTTGAAGGCCATTAATGCCGGCCAAGCGATTTCGACACTACCTTCAACACCATGGGTTGCCATTCGTCTTGCATAGTCGACCGCCGCCGCGCCGCTGATAAGCATCTTCTTTGGATCACAGCCGCGCAGTGCGCAGGTGCCACCAAAAGGACGATAGTCGATCACGGCCACTTGCTTGCCCGCAGCGCGAACCCGCATTGCTCCCGTCATCGCAGCCGTACCGGCACCGATGACGACTAAGTCATACTGCTTTGCCATAGTAGTTTTCCTATTCTGTGGTGTAGAACCCTGGCAATGCATCATTCTTGAATGACAGGGCGCGAACGATGACCATGAATTGATCTGTTAAATGTGCAACTTTATTTCATGATAGGCGAAGAACAATTGCAACCGTCATTGCTTGATGCTGCCTCCATTACGAGGACAGGTGGCACAACCGCGCTTGGCGTACCAGATAAAACCGCCGATACCAAGCAAAGCCAGGACGACACCAGCAACTGGCCACATTGGCGAGACGAATTTGAAGGACACGCCCGCCAGCAGTAAAAGAGGCAGCCCGCAACAGAGAAGATGCAATCCTGCAAATAAAATAAAGCCCATAGACCATGATTTTTTTGCTTGATCTTCCATCAGATGTTTCCTTTCCTTAGTTGTACAGCGAGACACGCTGGGCGGTTGTTCTGCAACGCCACCCGCGCCAGGATTAGATACGTTGCGCTGACCGCACCCGCAAAACGATGTTCAAGAGACTTGCCAGAACCAAGGCTCCAATACCGAAGGCGGCATAGGTACCGTTGCCGCGCCACATCGACAGCCCCATCAATATCGCGCCCACAACTCCAATCGCAAAGGCACGCCACTGATGGTGATGGCGGGTGCCGCTGTACAGTCCCCATAACGCAATCGCCAATGACGCAATTAAGAGAGGTAGCAGAACAGCGTCGTTGACCAAAAAGCCAAGGCCAATGGCGGATACGATGGACAGCAAGGCAGGTAAACCGATGCAACATAGGGCGGCAAAAGCGGCGCCGCCAATACCAATCTTGTCGAGATTGCGTTGCCAAAATGATGGTCGGTTGGGTAAGGAAGGCATTGAGTTGTCCTTGATAAAATCGGTTGGTATGCCGCTTTACTGCGGCTGACGCTGCTTCCATTCGGCCGCTAACTGCTGTGCGCGGCTCTTGTCGGCTGGGCGCATCTCGCTCAGGTAACCGGCCAGCTGAGCTGCAGCAGCCTGGTCACCGTCAACGGCGCCGAGCTGCGTCCAGAAATATGCCTGGCCTAAATCACGCGGGAAAGACGGGCCACCCTCGGCATACATCTGCCCCAGATTGAGCTGGGCCAGTGGATAGTTTTGCTCAGCCGCCTTGCGATACCAAAACGCGGCGGTAGCATCATCGCGTGGTACGGCCCGCTGCTTTCCATAGACGGAGCCTGTTGCCTTGCCATAGATCCGCCCGAGGTTGAACTGCGCGTCCGCATCGCCTTGCTGTGCAGCCTGTTCAAACCAGTGCAATGACCGCGCATGGTTTTGCGGTACAACGTCGCCATACTTGTACGCCATTCCTACGACGTTCTGCGCGACAGGGGCGCCTGCACGCGCCTGCCTTTCCCAGTCTGGAAACGTCTGGGCATTCAATCCGTCCAATGCGGCAGCCAACCTGACTGAGTCGTAGGCATAAGCGGGCTGCATCAACCAACCCGACAAGACGACGGCTGCACCTAAAACCGTGCGGCCGGCGACTGCGATAACGCGGCGCTTACTTATGTGTTTCATGACAGCGTCCCGTTAGCCTGCACAGCACGACAGTTGCTTAACGTCCTTGAAAAACGTCTGTGCGCACAGCTTCAGGCCCTCGACCATGGTCAGGTATGGGAACAACTGGTCGCCTAGCTCTTGCACGGTCATTCCATTGCGAATCGCCAGCGCAGCGGTCTGAATCATCTCGCCGGCTTCCGCTGCCAGGATTTGTGCACCAAGGAGGCGCCCGGTCTTTTTATCGGCAACGAGCTTGATAAACCCGGTCGTGTCGAAGTTGGCCAAAGCCCGAGGCACGTTGTCCAAGGACAGCGTGCGGCTATCCACGTCCAGCCGCTGCGCCTGGGCTTCTGCTTCAGTGACTCCCACTGTGGCGACCTGCGGGTCGGTAAACACCACGCTTGGCATGGCAGACAAATCGAGCACGGCATCTTCTCCCAGCATATTGCGTGCGGCGCGGGTTCCAGCAACTGCAGCGACATACACATACTGCGGCTGATTCGTGCAGTCGCCAGCCGCATAGATATGCGGCACCGATGTAAGCATGTGGGAATCGATAACGACTGCGCCGCTTGCATCCACAGCCACGCCCGCTGCCTGCAGGTTCAGTGCGGCAGTATTGGCTTGTCGTCCAGTTGCCACCAGCAGGTTGTCACCGCTGAGCACCTCACTGCCGACATTCAGTTGAAAATTGCTGCCGTCATAGCGGGCGCTAGTAACGCGGGTGTGCGTCAGAATGCGCATGCCTTCGGCTTCGAGCGCAGCCTGCAGCCCTGTACCGATGGCCGGGTCTTCCTTAGAGAGTAAGGTAGAGCGGGCGACTACTGTTACCTGAGAACCGAGCCGCAGGAATGCCTGAGCAAGCTCCAGGGCTACGACCGACGCACCGTACACTAGAAGGTGCTTGGGCAGCCGCTCTGCCACGAGTGCCGTAGTAGATGTCCAGTAGGGTGTCTCTGCCAACCCCGGGGTGTCAGGAATGCTGGGGGAGCGGCCGGTTGCAATCAGGATCCGGTCTGCGGCAACATGCTTGACGGTTCCATCGGCCTGCGTCACTTCCAGTGTCTGTGCGTCGATAAAGCGAGCTCGGCCGCGCAGCAAGCTGATGCCCGGATTCGATTCCAGAATCGATTCATATTTATCGCGGCGCAGTTCCTCGACACGACGTTGCTGCTGCATGACCAAGGCGGCGCGGTCGATCTGCGGTGTATGTTTTTGAACGCCGGGAAATGGGTGGTGCGCCTGCTGATGGGCGATATGCGCGGCACGAATCATGATTTTCGACGGCACGCAGCCGACATTGACGCAAGTGCCGCCCACGGTACCGGCCTCGACAATCGTCACGATCGCACCGCCTTCGGCCACGCGCAATGCCGCGGCAAACGCCCCCGAGCCGCTGCCAATGATGACCACTTTCAATCCCGTGCCTTTGCCGGGGTGAGCGGTTGGTGTTTTACCTTTCAGCTGGGCGTCATATCCTTTAGCGCGGATTGCGTGAATCACGGTCTCGGCTTCGATGCCAGCGTCAACGGCGACCGTCGCATGACGCTCCGGATAGGACACCGCCGCATTGTGAATGCCTTGCACCGTGGCCAAGGCTGCCTGCAGCGATGATGCGCAGTGGTCACAGGTCATGCCCGTGACTTTAAAATTGAGCGTTTGCATTTTAGTTTGCTGCCTTTACGGTCGCTGGGTAACCGGCATTCGTCGATGCCGCGCTGAGTTTTTCAAGCGAGGTCTTGCTGTCGTCAAAGGTAACGACTGCTTCACGCTGCTCGAAGCTGGTTTTGACTTCCTGTACGCCGTCCACCTTCATCAGCGCCCTTTTGACGGTGATCGGGCATGACGAACAGTTCATGCCTGGCACAGCAAGCGTTGCGGTCTGCACAGCGGCAAAGGCGGTCGATGACATTCCGGCTGCAGCCAGGACCAGCGCGAGGATACGAATGGATTTCAACATGATTTCTCCTAATGAGTAAAAACGATGGGGCAGCAGCCTATGCGCGGCATGAACAGCAGAAATAAGAGCATCGCAGCATAAAAAAGCGAGCCGGCTGCCAGCGTGCCAAGAATCCAGCGAAACTTCAAAATGGGGTAATCCTCAATCGAGCAAGGTGACGAAATACGGATACGCCAACGCGACCAGGACCAGCAGGGACACCCCCCAAAACAGTACCCGGTACTTTGTGTTGGTCTGTGGCATAGCGCAGACTGAACCAGGGGCACAGTCATCGGCAGCTGGACCTCGATAAATCTTGCGGTAGGCGAGCACCATACATAGCAAGGCGATGCCGATAAAGATGGGCCTGAATGGCTCCAGCATGGTCAAGTTCGCTATCCAGGCACCACCAACGCCTAGGCTAACCAACACCAGTGGACCAAGGCAGCAGGCGGATGCCGCCAGTGCAGCGACCGCACCGCTGACCAATGTCGTTTTTGTAAGCTTATCCGTATCCATAGGGTCCAAAATTAAGGTTTGAGACCATACTATAGATGCCGTACCATAGTACGGAGTCAATCCTTTTAGAAAAAGTTATGGAAAATAAACTTACTATTGGCAAAGTAGCTGCCGCTGCTGAAGTGAATGTGGAAACCATCCGGTTTTATCAGCGCCGCGGTTTGCTGGCCGAACCACCCAAAGCACTAGGAGGCTTCCGGTACTACGATGAAGCCGCTATCGAGCGCGTCCGGTTTATCAAACGGGCGCAAACATTAGGCTTCTCCCTGGAGGAAGTCATTGGATTACTGGCTCTTCAGCAGTCCAATGCATGCAAGCAGACGCATGACGCCGCAGTGCTCAAGCTGCAACTCGTTGAAGAAAGAATCAAGGACTTGAATCGTATTCGTACGACATTAAAAATCTTGGTCAAACAGTGTGAAGTTGGTCCGACTGCAGTGACTTGCCCAATTATCGAGTCGCTGAGCCATAGCTGAGCGCCAAGCCGTACCACATGCCACTCTGTAGGCGGCAGCGCGGCTACGTTGAGCTTTGTGTGCTGGGCATCGATTACACTAGATAGCACTACTCCGCCATGTCAAAGCGTAGAATTTCTGGATATGCCGGTCTGGAGGAATATTCATGGATACCGTGATTCCGATTAGTGCCGATTGGAATGAGGATTTTCAGGAATGGCTTGAACCATTCCTGGCGGTTTTTCAGCGGTCCGAGCAACGTTCCTGGGCACCCTTATACTTGCAAGGACTTATAGGTCCAGGGGCACGCAAGAGTGTCGAGCCAATGGCCGAACGTGTGTGCCCTGGGCAGACGCAGCAACTCCACCACTTCGTGTCGACTTCGCCCTGGTCCACTGCCCCTTTGGAACAGGTGCTGCGTAAGACGGCTGACGCCCTGGTAGGCGGCGAGGACGCTGTGCTGATCGTGGACGACACGGCGCTGCCCAAGCAGGGCAAGCACTCGGTCGGCGTCAAGCGGCAGCACTGCGGCGTACTCGGCAAGCAGGCGAACTGCCAGGTATTGGTCTCGCTCACTTTGGCGCAACAGGAGGTGCCGATACCGATTGCCTTGCGGCTGTACTTGCCCAAAGACTGGGCGCAGGATAAAGCGCGGCGTGCAGAAACCAAGGTGCCCGAATCGATCTCGTTTGAAACCAAAGGCGATATTGCCCTGGCGCAGATCGATATTGCATTGGCGGACGGTGTGCGCTTTGACACAGTCCTGGCCGATGCCGGCTATGGCAGTTCGGCAGAATTCCGTGCCGGGCTGACACAGCGCGGGCTACGTTGGGCAGTGGGTGTGCAGCCGACACAGAAGGTCTACCCGGCTGATGTGGCGCTTGATATGCCCGCCAATCCTCCGGTGGGGCGCCCAGCCAAGCATGCAAAACCTTCGATGCCGAGCGTATCGGTCGTGCAGATGATTGAAACATTGGGCCCCAAGGCACTGCGGCGCTGTTCCTGGCGCCGCGGCACCAAGGGCATGCTCAGCACGCGCTTTGCTGCTGTGCAGGTGCGCGTTGCTGATGGTGATCTGATATCGCATGGGCAGCATCTTCCTGGGCAGGCTGCATGGCTGGTGTGCGAAGCGCGCTCCAGCGGCGAGCGCAAATATTACTTTACCAACCACCCGCCCAACACGCCGCGCAGGACCCTGGTACGCGCAATCAAGGCACGCTGGGCATGCGAGCAGGCGCATCAGCAACTCAAGGACGAACTTGGGCTGGACCATTACGAAGGCAGATCCTGGTTGGGACTACACCATCATGCGTTATTGACGATGATTGCGTTCACCTATCTGCAGCACAGACGTCTAACCAGTGCTTTACAGGCGGGGGAAAAAACCAGCATCCAAAACACCGGGGCCGCCACCCCAGCCATCACTACCGGCAGTACGCCGCGCCCTTATCGCCGCGCTGCGTCCCATCATTTGCGCTCGGTGTCCTGATTGCGGCGCCACCATCCACCTGCATCAGCTTGAATAACATGGCAGAGTAGTGCTACTTACCTGGCCGGCCTATTGCTACCACGCGACCGACCGAAGACCTTAACGGCCATTGCCGGCGCAGAGCCATGGGTGCAGGCGCAAAGTGCCAAAGTGCAGCAACTCCAATTCTTTCTATCCGATTCGGTCTGGGATGCCAGTGCACTTGCCGCGCGGACGGTGGAATTGATCCGCAATGAACCGGCAACCGCCCCCAATAACAAGGGCGTACTGGTGCCGGACGACACCGGCGACCGCAAGAAGGGATTGGCAACCGATCATGTCGGCCGTCAATATCTGGACTCGGTCTGCAAACTCGACAACGGCATTGTTGGGCTAACTACCTTGTGGGCCGACGAGCAGCATTACTACCCATTGCATGCGCTGCCCTATACGCAGGGTGACCGCTTCGAACTGAGTAAACAAGATCCGGCCTTCCATACAAAGCCCCAACTGGCGATCACGCTCATCGAGTCCGCCCCGACTGCTGGCATTCGGTTCAAGGCCATCGTGGCCGATACCTTTTATGGTGACCATATCGAATTTACGCTGACCCTCACACGGCGCGGCTTGCCTTATGTACTGTCCCATGACGGGCAACGGTCTCAAGCCTTCCAAATGCTACGGGACATCATAAAGATATGGCGATGATGCCCGGCTGTGCGGAACGACCCCATGCGGCATGCGCAGCCGGCATTGCTTGCAGACACTGAATACGCGCCTCGCTTTAGGGTGCTTTGACCGTGATCGCGATGCCGCTGAAGTAGGCAGCCACCAGCGCGATGTCCTGATCGGACAGGTTCTTGGCCATGGCGTTCATCATTTCATTCTCGCGCTTGCCCGACTTGTAGTCCTTCAGCGCCTTGATCAGATACCCTTCATTCTGACCTGCCAGATTGGGCGCATCCGGCACCTTGGCCAGGCCGTCGGCGCCATGGCAGACAAAGCACTGGCCGGCCTTACCCTTGGCGGCGGCCATGTCCGCGGCCTGAAGCGGGCTGCTGGCGGCAGCAAACACGGCCGCCAGCAGCACAACAGGCGCCAGCTTATTGCGCCGCATAGGACACCCGGTAAATCGCGCCGGCATAGTCGTCGGAAATAAGCAGCGATCCGTCCGGCAGCATCGCCACATCCACCGGGCGACCGAGGTACTCCTTGTTTGGCGTCAGCCAGCCTTCGGCAAACACTTCGGTCTTGTCGGCGGTGCCGTCAGCCTTCAGCGAGGTGAACAGCACCCGGGCGCCGACCGGCGTGGTGCGGTTCCACGAGCCATGCTGGGCGCTGAAGATGCCGCCCTGGTACTTGGCCGGGAACATGGAGCCCCGGTAGAACGTCATGCCAAGGTCGGCTGCATGCGCGGCCGTTTCGACCTGCGGAAAGACGACGTTGGCCGGCGGGTTGTCATCCTTGTATTCCACGGTGCGGACCTTGCCGCCGCCATACCAGGGGAAGCCGAAGTGCTGGGCGGCCTTGGTCGCCCGATTGATCTCGCCCGGCGGCGTGTCGTCGCCCATGCCGTCAACCTGGTTGTCGGTGAACCAGAGGGTCTTGTCCTTGGGATTGAAGTCCAGGCCCACGGAATTGCGCACGCCCTGCGCAAACACCTCGCGGTTCTTGCCGTCCCGGTCCATGCGCAGGATGCCCATCATGCCCGTCTTCGCATAGATCGGCAGCTTGTCCTTGGCCGGCACATTGAACGGATTGCCCATGGTGATGTAGAGCTTGTTATCCGGGCCGATGCGGCAGGTGCGAGCGCCGTGATTGAAGCTTTCCTCTTCCACCGGGATCAGTTGCCCCTGCGGCACCACGGTGGCCGCGGCCACATCCGGCCCCTCATAGAAGAACTCGGCGGCCGGGAATGCCAGCACCCGGTTATGTTCGGCCACATACAGAATGCCGTCCGGCGAGAAGCACACGCCGTTGGGCACCTTCATGCTGATGGAAGGCGAGAACGGTTTCACTTCGTCTGCAACCCGCGATTTTGCACGGTCGGTGACGGCCCAGACCTGGGTCTTGCGGGTGCCAACGAACAGGATGCCGGTTGACGGCCCAACCGCCATGTGGCGCGCGTCGGGCACGATGGCATACAGGTCGATCTTGAAGCCCGGTGGCAGCTTGACGTTCTTCAGATTGTTCCGGATTGCCTCGGCCTTGGCGCCCGTCTGGGGAATGGTCTCCATATTGAGATTGGCGCCGGTGGACTGGAAGTTCTCCAGCTTCTTCATGTTGTCCTGCGACATGGCGGCCAGCGGTACAGAAAATGCAACGACTGAAGCGACGATAGGGCCCTTGAAGTTCATCTTGTCTCCATCAAAGTTTTAGGTATTTTTGTTGAAGTTATGCGTTACTGCAAGCAAGCCTAATCTGTTTCTCTCGTTCAAGGTTTGAAGGAAATCAACTCTTCCTATTTGTTATTTCAGATAACGCAGCCAAGCCACAAAACTGGCCGAGGCTTGAACGTCTAAAAATTCTGCTGTATGTCCTCTCAAATGGTGGATCTAGAATACGCATGCAGATACGGGCAACCCAGCAGATACTCACTCGCTCTTTCCGGATGACAAATCCTTACGCATTTTTCACGAAACCATTCACTCCGTCATGTATATCCAAGAGTTAGTGGCGTTCAAGTGCTAACTGGTTAGCTGTGCGCACTGGCGGGCGTTGCACGCGGCTAAGCCCAGGGCACAAGCGGAGGCCTGAGCGCACGTTAGCGAGGATGTGATCATCTCTAACCGGCCCTCTGAAGCGCAGGATCGCGCTTTGCCGGGACATTGGGAGGATGACCTGATCATCGCCTGGATCGGCCCGCGACTAGAAGGCTGCTCGATCGCTTAAGTCCATTCACCATGCTTGTTCACCTGCCTCGTGAGGCAGGTTACGGGCTGATTCCCAGAACAAAGAATGGCCCTGCGCTGGCTGGCTACAGCCCGTCCAATGGCCAACGCGCTCGCGAAGGCCGTGGCTGAAATGCTGCCCGGTAGTGGCAGTATCGCCTTGTTATCGTGGCAAAGAACTCTCTGACCACGCCCGCTTTACGGTCGAGTCCGGAATGCAGCGTTTTTTACCGACCCGCACAGTCCATGGCAGCGCGGCACGAACGAGAAAACGAACGGCCTCCTGCGGCAATACTTCCCGAAGGATACAGCCCTGTCTCGTTGGAGCGCTCGAGAACTCGAGGCCGGGGCTAACACATTGAATTCCAGCCCAGGAACGGTTGGCTGGAAGACACCGGCCGAAGCATTAGACGAGTACCTAAAATCTTTTCGACAATCTAGTGTTGCGATGACCGGTTGAATCCGACCTTCAATGCCGTTTCAGGAAGGATACGCCTATTCCATTAAGAGCTTTAAAATGCCAAAGTTGCCCGATTACCGGATCGCCTGCAACATGTCAATGTTGTCATTTCACGGTGGAGAGTGTTATGCAGGGTGATACAGCAATTATTGGTGTCCTGAACAGTTTGCTCACCGGCGAACTCACCGCGGTCGACCAATACCTGATCCATGGCGAGATCTACCGGCATCTCGGCCTGAACCGTCTGGCCGACATGAGCCTGCACGAGTCCGACCATGAACGCCAGCATGCGCGCGCGCTGATCCAGCGCATCCTGTTCCTCAACGGCACGCCCGACCTCAGCAAGCGCGACCCGCTCAACATCGGCCGCACCGTACCCGACATGCTGCAGGCCGATCTCGACCTGGAATACCATGTCGCCGACGCACTGAGGAAGGCAATCGCCGCCTGCGAGAGGGTGAAGGACTACGTGACCCGCGACATGCTTCTGGTGCAGCTCGAAGACACCGAGATGGATCATGCCTACTGGCTGGAACAGCATATGGAACTGATCAGACTGGTTGGCCTGCAGAATTATCAGCAGAGCCAGATGGATGCGTCCTCCCCCACTTAAACAGGAGAAAAGAATATGAAAGGCAATCCTCAGGTCCTGAGCACACTCAACCAGGTCCTCAAGAACGAACTCACCGCGATCAACCAGTACTTCCTGCATGCGCGCATGTTCCGCAACTGGGGACTGGAGCGGCTGGACAAGTATGAATACAAGCAGTCGATCCGGGTGATGAAGGAAGCCGACAAGCTCATCGAGCGCATCCTGTTCCTCGATGGCCTGCCCAACCTGCAGGACCTGGGCAAACTGCTGATCGGCGAGGACCCGGCCGAATGCCTCAATTGCGACCTGCAATACGAGCGCAGCTTCCATCCGGTGCTGACCCAGGCGATCGCGCTGTGCGAATCCACCCAGGACTACGTGACCCGCGACCTGCTGGAAGAACTGCTGGAACACTGCGAATATTCGATCGACTGGCTGGAAACCCAGGAACGCCTGATGCAGGACATTGGGCTGCAGAATTACCTGCAATCGCAGATGGGCGAGAAGGAAGACTGATCTGATACTTATCTTGCCGACGCCGCATGAGTGGCGCCGGCAACGTGCGTATCAGACTCACACCAAGTGCGCGCGGCAACCCAGCGAAAGCCGGCTGCATGTAATACCCCGGTCTGAACCGCCCCGGGGCGGTTCAGTCTTTCCAGACCACTGTGCCTAACGGATTAACGAATCACCATGTGTGTGAATGGCGCGACATACGCTTGCAGCGTCACCAGGAAGCCAACCAGGATGGCCAGCGCGATTGAGTGGAAGAACACATAGCGCAGGATATCGCCCTCATGGCCGTACCACTTGGTGGCGGTGGAGGCTACCACGATGGATTGCGCGTCGATCATCTTGCCCATCACGCCGCCCGAGCTGTTGGCGGCGGCCATCAGTACCGGCGGCAGGCCCAACTGCTCGGCGGTGGTGCGCTGCAGGCTGCCGAACAGCACGTTGGCGGCGGTATCGGAACCGGTCAGCGCCACGCCCAGCCAGCCAAGCAGTGTGCCGAACATCGGATAGAACATGCCGGTATGGGCAAATGCCAGGCCTAGCGTTGCATCCAGACCGGAGTACTTGGTCAAGTAGCCAACGCCGAACATCGCGCAGATGGTCAGCAGGGAATAACGGACCAGCTTGATGGTTTCCCAATATTCCTTCAGCAGGCGGGTGAACGAGTAGCCCATCATCAGGCCGGCGGTCAGCGCCGACACCAGAATGCCGGTACCAGCCATCGACAGCACATTGAAGTTGAACACCGCAGCTTCCGGCGAAGGCTTGCTGACCACAGGCGGCATCTTGACAACCATCTGATCGAGGCCGGGAATGGCGAATTTCCATGCCCACAGGCCGTCCATGATCTTCTTGAACGCGGGCGTACCCCAGATGAACACGAACACCGACAGGATTACCCACGGCGCCCAGGCGCGCACCATGCTGATGTGCGCAGCACCGCCGGCTTCCACGGCGCCGGCAGCCATGCCGCTGGCGGCGATGTCGTCCATCGAGGTGTCATGACGATTGACGATGGCGGTGGAGGTCCAGATTTTCTTCGGCTTCCAGACTTTCAGGAACAGCGTCAGGGTACCCATCGACACGATGGAAGCGATCACGTCCACCAGCCACGGGCCGTGATAGTTCGACACGATGAATTGCGGGACCGCGAAGGAAACGCCGGCAACCAGGATGGCTGGCCAGATTTCGCGCATGCCGCGGAAGCCGGCGAAGGCCCAGATCAGCCAGAACGGCACCAGCACCGAGAAGAACGGCAGCTGGCGGCCGATCATCGCGGACAATTGCAGCAGGTCCAGGCCGGTCACGGCCGACAGCGCCAGCACCGGTGCGCCGAGCGCGCCATAGGCCACGGGTGCGGTGTTGGCGATCAGTGCCAGGCCGGATGCAGCCAGCGGCGAGAAGCCCAGGCCGATCAGGATGGCGCCGGTCACTGCCACCGGCGTGCCGAAGCCGGCGGCGCCTTCAAAAAAGGCGCCGAAGCAGAAGGCAACCAGCAGCAACTGCAGGCGACGGTCTTCGGTCACCCCGCTGATGCTGTTCTGCAGCGCCTTGAAGTAACCGTTCAGGGTTGTCAGGCGATGAAGAAAGATGATGTTCAGTACGATCCAGCCAATCGGAAACAGACCGGCTGCGACGCCATAGCCAGCAGCCTTGCCTGCCATCGCCACCGGCATGCCGAACACGAATCCGGCAATGCCGATACCCACCAGCAGCGCCAGGCCGGCAGCAAGATGGGCTTTCATATGGAAAAACGCCAGCGCCGCCAGCAGTACCGCGACCGGTATGCCGGCCGCGATGGTGGACAGGGCAAAACTGCCCAAGGGGTCATATACTTGCTGCCACATCGATTGTCTCCTTCAATTTTTTTATTCAAACGGACGCCAATTTCTGAATTGTGCTGCTACTGTTTGACATGAGCCATCGCGTCATTAGTAGCGCAGTATAATGATGCTGATCGTATAGCCATTCCTTAGCTGACTAATTACAGATTTATACTGCCTCAAAATGCGCGATGGTCAAGCAGGTGTCATGGATGCTTATAACATTAGTTTCGTAAGGCGCGGCAATAGTGAACTAACAATTTTAAACGCTTCAGTTTTATAGCGGACCGATTGTCTTCTGGAACTTCGCTAAAGCGCAATGCATAAATTGTCTCTGAGCACTAAAAAAGCGATGAAGATTAATCATCAAAAAGATGAATATTTTTCACCCAGATTCAAGTTTTAGAAGATTGTTATCAAATGTGTTCCAGCGAACGTGCTTTTTGCTTAGGATCGCCACTTTTCCCCGTATTCCTTGCCTTAGAAAGCCGCGCATATGCCGGGCTTGTGACGGCACAGATGGTGAATCAACCAAGGAAAACTTTACCGCCGCATGGGATACACAGCTAGTATTTATTTTTCTAACAAACGAATAAGCTCGGCGGCTTTAAATATAAAGTGCAATGCTCTTTCTTCAATTTTCATTTTTTAATTTATCTAATTCAGTCTGCAATATTTCACATGCGGAACTCACTAGTTTTTGGACTTCTTCGTTACTCTCCTTTCTTACGGAGTCCATACATAAGTCAACCCGATTCTTAGCAAAACGCACATTTTCCTGTTGCGCAGACTCTTCGCAACCTAGTAAGCAGGTCAGGATTAATGGCACAAGAATAGTCTTTGGGGGGGCCGTATTTTTATTACGGTCTCTTTTCAATTTCTATCTCCGATAAGGAATGCCTAAATGAACCAAGCAGTGCTTTCAAGTGGTAATTTCTACCGTCTGCACCAAGTTTTGCTGCGAAATAGCTACTTTTCGCAGGAGCGCTCATGGCAACCCGAAATTATTAGAGCGCTACCCAGAGGTGGCAGTCCACTGGTCATATTAGATAGCCCAAGTTAACCACACCGCGGCAGTGAGCGCCCCCATGGTGGTTGACACGGCGATCGTACGTATAGTGTGCAATTGTGTCCACAACAGCAGGCCGGTGAGCGACAATAGGATCAGGCTGCCGGCAATCGTATCTGCCAGCAGCACCCAGAATGCGCTGACGCCGACCGACATGTGGAGACGAGTAAGGGTACCGACAGGCGTGGCGTCTAAATGCTCCAGTTTGATGACACGGTTCCCGACAAAGTATTCCGCAGTCACAGCGCGGTGCGGGCTATGTAAAGCCACTGTCCAGCGTTCCGGTTGCATGAGCGGCCGGTCTGCCCAAATTACTTCTTGCGCAGGCTGACGTTTTACTTGGACCGCTTGCGCCGACGAAAAACGAAGTTCGGTCTTGAGCCAAGCAGCCATCTCCTCCGGAGAATTAAGCGTCTTTTCCCGCAATGCAAGCTGTGCCGTCCGCTGCACGGTTTTTTCGACCGGAATCTTCAGAATTGCCCGGTGGTTCAGCAGAATGCCGGTAACGCCGAATAGCAAGCCTAGTACAGCGCCCCATAAACCTACATACAAATGAATTTTGCGCAGCCATGTCAGAAAAATGGCCCGCCTGCTGCGTTGCCGCTTTAGCGGCCGCAACAACGGCTTATTCAGCAAGTGCGTGACGGCTTGCTCCGAGACGCTTCGGTCGGCACTGATGTGCATGCTTATTCCATCGTCTGCTTGGGCGGGATTGTCGGACCAGCACGAGTCCCATTGTCCTGCACAAACGTTAGGGTGTAATGATTACGTACCGTATCGTACTTCTGGCCACCGTACTCCCCCGGCGTTTTGTCCACATGCAAAACATGCACGACGTACTGGCCACGCCATGGCGTATTGATTTGCACTGTCCCGTCGGCTTGCGCCTCATGCTCCTGCATCCATGTATTCGGAGCAATTACTTGTACCTTTGCTCCCTTGATTGGCTGCCCACGGTAGAGAATGGTCAGCACTCTGGCGTCTGACTTGCCGACTGTAGCGACGTCAACGGGAAGATGAAAGTCATCACTCTTGACGATAACTGACGGCGCATAGCGCGCGTAGTAATTTGTTTTTGCAACACCCAAGCCGTTTTTGGTGAGGTCGCGCACCGGCATGGATTCTTCCGATACCACGACGGCTCGTGCATGCGGCTTTGTCCGAAGCGCAAAATGGTCTCCGACGCGCGTCACCGGAACGGTATTGAATGTTGTGCTTCCTGAATCGGCGGCAAGGGCACGGGGCTCCTGAAAAGTATCGAGTCGGCCGGGGCTTTTTTCCTTCAAAAGCATTTGCGCTTCACCGAAATGCAGCCGATGCCCTGTACTGCCCTTTTCAATCCAAAGGTAGTGGGCATGGGCGTTCGTTGAAGACACCAACACAATTGCCGCTGCAATACTTGCCATCGATTTCATACGCATAATTCTCCCGGGTCAGTTAGAATGCGTAGCGGGCGGTCATCTGCACATTACGAGGTGCGCCCGGAAGGTTCAGGTTGGGCGACGTTCCATGGCCGGACAGGATGTAATCGCGGTTGAACAAGTTATTGATGTTCAACTGCAGATCCCATTTGGCGACTCTGTAGGCAACCATTGCGTCGACCGTCGTATAGCTTGGCAAGACAACGGTATTGCCGGGATTGGCAAAGCGGTCGGCGACATAATTGACGCCCGCACCAGCCCGCAAGCCGTGCCCCAGGTTCTTTGTAAGCCACAGGTTGGCGGTATGCTTGGGCGTCAGCGTGGCACGCTTGCCTTCCACAGGCTGGCCCGCATCCCTGGCGATGGACGACGTAATAGCAGCGTCAAGGTAGGCATAGCCGGACCAAATCTGCCAGCCGCTTGGCAACTCGCCGCTGAAGGTTAGTTCCAGGCCATCGGTGCGCTGCACACCGATCGGGATAAGTCGGTTGGTGACCGGGTCGGTTGCCTTGATATTGGTGCGCTCCAGCCGGAACAACGATGCAGTCGCCGACGCTTTGCCTTCAAACAGATCGAACTTTGCACCGATTTCCTGGTTGGTCGTCTTTTCCGGCGCAATATCAGCATTGTTGGACGCCAACGGAAAGCTTTCACCAGACGGCTGGAACGATTTACTCACCGACGCATAGTAGGATTGGGTCAGCGTTGGTTGATAGACCAAGCCCACGCGCGGGCTCCATGCCCGGTCAGTCCGATTCAGGTCACGCTGTCCAGGCCGCCGTTCATCCGTTTCTTGCTCAAATCGGTCATAACGGACGCCGGCCAATGCCTTCCACTGCTCCGAGACGGTCACCAAGTCTTGCATATAGAAGCTGGCTGTCTTCATGATGCCCAAGTTATCGGTCGAAGGCGCAGCAGTAACACGGAATGGCACGACGGGAGGAACCGGGCTGAACAGTGCCACCGTCGCGATGTTGTTTCGGGTACGGAACAACTGGTCCTTGTTTTGTTTGCCCAGCTCGACTCCATACAGGATCTGGTGTTTTATCCCTGCCGTGTCCAGTTTCTGCGTGAGTTCCGTCTGGTTGAAGTAGCCGTCTTCATCCCGTTTGACATTGCTGCGGTTCAGGGAAGCGCGCAGCGTCGCTTCGTTGACAGAACCGACCAGCGTGTTGTTGCGGTCCAGCGAATAGTCATATCGGCGGAAGGCATTGCGGATGGAGAACTGGTCATTGAAGCGGTGGTTCAGCGTGAAGCCCAGGGAGGTGACATTCGACTCCGAGAAATCCGTATTCCTTGCATTGGCTGCGCCATAGTAGGTGCGCGCGGGAACATCAACTGGCCGGCCGCGGTAAGCCGGGATGCCGAAGTCCGTCACCCGGCGGTCTGACAAATAGTCCGCCTGCAGCAGCAGGCTGGTATCCGAGCTGAACTTGAACATCAATGAAGGCGCCAGCGCTTCCCGCCTTAAAAACTGCTGGTCCCGGTAGCTGTCAGCGCGCTCGACTGCACCGGTGACCCGAAAGGAAACACCGCTTTCCCCGAAATTGCGGGCCAGATCAAACTCCCCGCGTCGCTGGTTCCAGCTGCCAACGGTGGCCACCACTTCCGTCTTGTCGATGCCAGGCTTTTTTGTAATGCGATTGATCAGCCCGCCAGATGAGCCACGTCCGTACAGGACTGAAGCTGGTCCCTTGATGACTTCAACCTGCTCGATATTGGACAGGTCGCGAAAATAGAGTGCGTCGTCCCGCAATCCGTCAACGAACTGGTCGGCAATGGCCGTGAAGCCGCGGATGGTAACTTGGTCACGCTGGCCGTCGCCATGCGACAGGCCAATGCCCGGCACCCATTTCAATGCCCCCTCCATTGAGCGCACGGCCTGATCCTGCAGCAACTGCTGGGGCACCACATTGACTGTTTGCGGAATGTCGCGCAAGGGGGCTTCCACTTTGGTAGCCGTGGTAGCAGTGGGTGCGTTGTAACTCGGCGGCAACTCGCGTGCACCCTGAACCTTGATTTCCGGAAGTTCTGCGGAAGACGCGGTTTGCGCTTGAGCGTGAATTGAAAGTTGCTGCACAGCCAGCGCTACCAGGCATGCCAGCCGGGTTTTAGTAAATACCATAAAAAGCCCTTATTTGGTGAGGTGCGATGGCTGGCTAAGGGCTAATCCTCTGGCTGGCTTTCAAAAGATTGTGAACCACTGGAATGTATCTATAATATGTCAGAATTGTATTGCGAATGAGAATGATTCGCAATCGTTTTTGATGGATTCTTAACAAGCTGCACCAAAGAGCTACTGCTTGTTAAAAGGCAAAACTGCATTTTCGCAATACACCCTGGTTTTTTCAGGTTCGGATCGACGTTAAAGTCGTGGCCAACGGTTCTGCAGGTTCATATGCCGTTGCTGCATAGCTGAGAACTGCAGCCACGCTGTGGCAGCGCGGCTGCAATTTATGGCAAAGGGGAAGCAAGTCTCCCAAGTTCACGTTTCTGTTTCCAGGCGAAGGATCGCCGTCGCTGACACTTGACCTCGCCATTTATTCTCTAATGTGGGTATGAATGCGCGGCGTGCGTAATCAATGGAATCAAAAAATTAGACTAGCTCGATGCTGAAGTTCAGAAAGAGGAAGTGCAAGAGAATGGCTAGCACAAAGGAGAGCAAAGCGATGCCAATGGTGTACCAGCACCATTGGCATCTCGTCATTACTTACCCCAGGTATAAATAACGACTTTTTATAGTATATCGCTGCTTGTTCAGATATGCATTAACTGCTTGCTTCCGATATCAAGGCCAAGATTTTCCTCTGTACAGGGGCGTGCAAAAACAGCCTGCTGCCGTAGCCCGAGGTCGTCAATCCTAAGCCCACCTTGAGACAGTAGGCAACAATGAGCAGCGTTGTCTTCACAGAAGAATGAGCCCCTTCATCCTTGACCGCAAGTTACCTAATAGTTCTGGCATGGTGCAGGGCGATGGTTCTAACTCAGCGCTGCGGCAAATGGAAATCCCGAATTAATAAAAGCACGGAATACGCTGAACTGCAAAATCAACGCTCCGGACGGGCGACTCCACTGGTGACTTATGAAACAGTACAGGAACTGCCTACAGCAGTCATAGTGAAGGTCGCAAGACTAAGATCAATACGGCCATGACATAGTGCCAGAATCTGTTGCTCCGCTTGGAGGGTGGGTGAAGTTTGAGGAAGTTCCGACACCTTGTTTATGACCAACCTATACCACCACGCTGATGTTATTCTTTTACCAAGCGCAATTGGCTGTTTTTTCACCTGCCGTAGTACTTCTGGGATAAACCATGAAAAACCTAAGCGTTGCCTTTATCACTGTGATTGCCCTGGTCGTTAGCGGATGTGGCGGGGGCTCTGGCGCTGCCGAAGTTAGCGTAGCGGCGCCTCAATTTATTGTCTGGGCCAATAGCAGCGGAGGTGACCGTGTGATTGACGGTGCGGGACATTTGTTCGCCTTTTTTGACGACACCGGCTGTTTATACAACTTCCAAACTAAACAGGAAAATACAGCGTTCTGTTTGGCGCCTGGCAGGAATGTCGTGAGCTATGGCGCTTTTCATGGCCAAGTGGCGAACGTTCTCGCCTCTGATGGGGGGTGCCAAGCAGCTATCATCGATTCTCTCACCGGTAACTTTAGTGACATCGAGGTTGATACATTTGGCCGGGAAGTGGTCGTTGCCACGCAGTTACACCCGGCACTATGCGTTCAATAAAGTTTGCGCCGATGAGCAACTCAAAGACGAATAGGTAAACTGCCGGTACCAACAAAGCTTATAAGGCTCAGTATTAACCGGCTGAGATGTCGTAAGTTTTACAGTAACATTCCCTTTCAATTGAGAAACAGCGCTGTTCCAAGTGCCACTCCCCCGAAGCGCTTAACGCTTCGCTGTATCCGTGTACGGTTGATACCGTATTGCCATGATAAGAGCAATAACAACGACCGAGGCCGCTAACGGTGAAGCAGGAAACTTTGGCAATGGCAGCAGATCAGGTTTTTGAACGGCATCGCAAACCGACCCGGCGCGATGCGTTTTTGGAGACGATAAACCGGGTCGTCCCTGCTACGCACTTTGGGGCGCAGAGCCATTATCATTAGAAGGGAAAATGGGCGGCTGCCGACCGGGCTGGAGCGCATGCGGCGCATTCCCTGCAACACTGATTCAATCTGGTTGAGCTGACGCGCGAGGAAGCGCTGTATGACCGCGCCACCCTGCGCCGCTTTGCCAACATTGAAGTGGTGACCCACACGGTTGGCTTAGCGTTGCTATTTTCGAATAGGTCAGCATCCTAATACAACCTCAGTTCGGGATAAGGATTTTCTTTGTAGACATGATTGAGCGCCTCCGTTGCGCTTCGTAAGATTGGGTTTGCACACCGATCAATCGCCACGAAGCAGGAGGCGCTCATGGACAGTCTAACGG
>NZ_JACYOX010000010.1 GCF_015352955.1 Noviherbaspirillum soli | reverse complement strand
CGGCGAGCGCCTGGACAACCTGGAAGATCCGTACCGCCTGTTCCGCTGCCACTCGATCATGAACTGCGTCGACGTCTGCCCCAAGGGCCTGAGCCCGAATGCGGCCATCGGCAAGATCAAGGAGCTGTTGGTCCGCCGCGCGGTGTAAGCGCCCGGGAAAGTCGCTGACATGAAAAGACGATCGAGGTGATATAAAGAGCGCTCCTGACAACAACGACATCAAGGAGACCTCGTGAATCTTTTCGCCAAACTGGAAAGCCGCGCGCGGCAGGGCAAGCCGCTGCGGGTAGGCCTGATCGGGGCCGGCAAGTTCGGCTCCATGTATTTGTCCCAGGTGCCGCGCACGCCCGGCGTGCACCTGGTCGGCATCGCCGACCTTGCGCCTGCGCGAGTCAAACAGTCACTCGCCAACCTTGGCTGGACAGCCGAGCGCTATGCTGCCGCCACGCTGGAACAGGCTGCCGGCAACGGCGCAACCGCCATCATCGAAGACAGCCAGGCGCTGATCGCTTCCCCCCATATCGACATCATCATCGAGGCCACCGGCAACCCGGCCGCCGGCATCGGCCACGTGCTGGCCTGCTGCGAGCACGGGAAGCACATCGTGATGGTCAACGTCGAGGCCGACGCGCTGGCCGGCCCGCTGTTGAAGCGCCGTGCCGACGAGGCCGGTATCGTCTATTCCCTGGCCTATGGCGACCAGCCGGCGCTGATCTGCGAGATGGTGGACTGGGCGCGCACCGCCGGCTTCGAGGTGGTGGCCGCCGGCAAGGGCACCAAGTACCTGCCGACTTATCATGCCTCCACGCCCGAGACGGTGTGGCAGCACTACGGCCTGTCGGCCGAAGACGCGCGGCAGGGCGGCATGAATGCGCAGATGTTCAACAGCTTCCTCGACGGCACCAAGAGCGCCATCGAGATGGCGGCGGTGGCCAATGCCACCGGCCTGCAGGCGCCCAGCGGCCTGGCCTTTCCGGCGGTGGATGTCGATGATCTGCCAGCGATCCTGAAGCCGCAGGCCGATGGCGGCATCCTGGCGCAGCGCGGCCAGGTGGAAGTGATTTCCAGCCTGCAGCGCGACGGCTCCCCGGTGCCGCGCGACCTGCGCTGGGGCGTGTATGTGACGTTTGCGGCCGGCAGCGAGTACGTGAAGCGCTGCTTCAGCGAGTACGGCCTGAAGACCGATGCCAGCGGCGAATATTCCTCGATGTACAAGCCTTACCACCTGATCGGCCTGGAACTGGGCCTGAGCGTGGCCTCGGTGGGCTTGCGCGGCGAGCCGACCGGCGCGCCGGTGTGCTGGAACGGCGACGTGGTGGCCACCGCCAAGCGCGATCTCGCGGCCGGCGAAATGCTGGACGGCGAGGGCGGCTTCACGGTCTATGGCAAGCTGCTGCCGGCCCGCGAATCGCTGCGCCTGGGCGGCCTGCCGCTGGGCCTGGCGCATGGCGTGCGGCTGAAGAATCCGGTGAAGGCGGGCCAGGCGGTAGGCTGGGGCGATGTCGATGTCGATGCATCGTCGCTGGCGGTGCGCATCCGGCGCGAGATGGAATCGGTCTGCGGCCGGGCCGACTGAGGAGTAACTGTCCGGGAAGCGGCTCTACGCCGCTTCCGGCTATCTCCGAGCTTTGTCAAACAACCCCGATTGGCGCCCGGATCACGCCTGCAAGCCAGGGGCCGGGCAAATGTATCATCAAATGTCCTATTGACATGACAATAGCTCAGGACTAGCATCCCCGCATTCGACCCACTCTGCTTCCCTCCCATGCACGCAGTCCCCGGCTCGGTTGTGCCCCTGTACCACCAGATCTACCTGGTCCTGCGCGACCGTTGCGTCGCCGATTGCGACGCCACCCTGCCATTGCCCGGCGAACTCGACCTTGCCCGGCAATACAAGGTGTCGCGCATCACGATGCGCAAGGCGCTGGACCAATTGGTGCAGGAAGGACTGGTGACCCGCCGGCGCGGCGCGGGCACCTTCGTCAACCCGGCGGTGGCAAGGCAGGCGCAGGAGCAGCGGCGCTCCGCCGGCCTGCTGGAAAACATCATCAGTTCGGCGCTGGACACCTCGGTGCGCGTGATCTGCCTGGAGCGCGCCGTTCCTTTGCCGGAGATCGCGGCCGAGCTCGGGCTGGCCGCCGGCGAGGCCGCGGTCAGGACGGTGCGGGTGCGCAGCATCGACAAGGGGCCGGTGTCGCACATCACGACCTACGTGCCGGCGGCGATCGGCGGGCGCCTGCATGCCGAGGCCCTCAGCGCGCGGCCGATGCTGACGCTGCTGGAAGAGCAGGGCGTGAAGGTGGGGCACGCGCGCCAGACGATCACGGCGCGGCTTGCCGACACCGGTGTCGCCGCGCTGCTGGACGTGCCGGTCGGCGCGCCGCTGCTGGCGGTCAGGCGCCTGGTGCTGGACGTGGAAGGTCGGCCGGTGCAGTGGCTGCAGGGCCTCTACCGGCCCGACCGCTACGAGTACCGGATGGACCTCTGGCGCGGCGGCGACGAAGAAGCGCGCGTCTGGGTGCAAAAGGACGAGGCTGCGCGGCCCTGAGCACAGGGGCCAGGAAGCGGCATGCCGCCATATCGCAGGGAATGAGCCAGGCCGGCGCAGACCGGCCCCTGACAATGAATCGAACCCAAAGGAGACACAGATGCAGACCACATGCCCCACCCTCGGCCGCGTCGCGGCAAGCCTGGCCCTTGCATTAAGCCTGGCCGCCGCGCCCGCGCTGGCCCAGGACAATTCCCGGCCGATCAGGATCGTCGTCGGCGCGCCGGCCGGCGGCACCACCGACACCCTGGCGCGCGCCGTCGGGCGCGGCATGGAAGTGAGCCTGAAGCGCCCGGTGATCGTGGAAAACCGCGGCGGCGCCGGCGGCAACATCGCCGCCGAGGCGGTCGCCAGGAGCGCGCCCAACGGCGAGACCATCCTGATGAGCTTCACCAGCCACACCATCAATGCCTCGCTGTACCCGAAGCTGCCGTTCGACCCGGTGAAGGACTTCACGCCGATCACCATGGTCGCCACCGTGCCCAGCGTGCTGATCGCGAACCAGAACGTGCCGGCCAATACGTTGCCCGAACTGCTCGATTACGCACGGAAGAATCCGGGCGCGCTCAATTTCGCCATCGGCGGCAGCGGCTCCTCGCTGCACCTGGCGGGCGAACAGCTGAAGATGATGACCGGCGTTAATATCGTCAATGTCGCCTACAAGGGCACCAACCCGGCCATCACCGACGTGCTGGCCGGCCATGTCGAACTGATGTTCGCCAGCGCGCTCAATGTGCTGCCGCATCTGCAGGGCGGCAAGATCAAGCTGCTGGGCGTGACCAGCGCCGCGCCGATGCCGCAGTTCCCCAACGTGCCGCCGATCGGCAGGACGGTCAAGGGCTTCGAGTCGAATGCCTGGTTCGGCCTGTTCGGCCCGGCGAAAATGCCGGCCGAGGTGACGCAGCGTCTGTACGAAGCCGCGAAGAAGGCGATCGAGGACCCGGCCTTCGTGAAGAAGCTGGAAACCGACGGCGGCACCCCGAGCGCGATGCCGCCGCAGCAGTTCGGCGAGTTCGTCGCGCGCGACGTGCAGCACTGGGCCAAGGTCGTGAAGTTTTCCGGCGCCGTGGCGGAGTAGCGCCGATGGAAACGCTTGCGCAGAAAATCATCGCGCGCGCCGCCGGCAGGGTGTCGGTGCAGCCGGGCGAGATCGTGACCTGCAGGGTGGACCTGGCGATGTCGCATGACTCGTCTGGCCCGCGCCGCGTGGCGCCGATGCTCGATGCCCTGGGCGCGAAGGTATGGGATCCCGACCGCTACGTGATCGTCACCGACCATTACGTGCCGGCCGAGGACCCTGATTCGCAGCAGATCCTGCGCTTCACCCGCGACTGGGTGAAGCAGCAGGGCATCAGTCACTTCCATGACGAACAGGGCATCTGCCACGTGGTGCTGCCGGAACGCGGGCATATCCGTCCCGGCATGCTGATCGTCGGCGGCGACAGCCACTCCAGCACTGGCGGCGCATTCGGCGCCTACATGTTCGGCATAGGCGCGACCGAAATGCTGGGCGTGCTGGTGACCGGCGAGATCTGGCTGAAGGTGCCCGGCACCATCCTGATCGAATGGAGGGGACGCTTTCCGGACGGCGTCTCGGCCAAGGATGCGATGCTGTTCCTGTGCGGCAGGCTGGGCATGGATGGCGGCCAGTACCAGGCGGTGGAATTTGCCGGCGAGGCGGTTGCCGCGCTGGAAATGCAGGAGCGAATGACGCTGGCCAACATGGCCGCGGAACTCGGCGCACAGGCCGGGCTGGTGGCGCCGGATGCGACCACGCGCGGCTGGCTGCAGGCCGCCGGCGCACCGGGCCGGCCGGATGCCGTGACCGACCTCGCCGACTGGCGTACCGACCCCGGCGCGCCGCTGCTGGCGCGCCATGCATTCGACGCATCCACGCTGGCGCCCCAGGTAGCCGCGCCGCACAGCCCTGCCAATGCCGGGCCGGTCGAGGGCGCTTCGGGCCAGGAAATCGACACCGCCTATATCGGCGCCTGCACCGGCGCCAAGCTGGCCGACCTGCGCATGGCCGCCCGCATCCTGCGCGGCCGGCGGGTGGCGGCGGGCAAGCGCCTGCTGGTGGCGCCCGCATCATTGCGCGACCAGCAGGCGGCGCAGTCGGAAGGGACGCTGCAGGCGCTGGCCGATGCCGGCGCGCAGATCCTGCCGATCGGCTGCGGCGCCTGCGCCGGCTACGGCCAGTTCCGCTTTGACGACAACGAGCGCGTGATTTCCTCCACCGCCCGCAACTTCCGGGGCCGCATGGGCGCCGACAGCAGCCGGGTCTGGCTGGCCTCGTCCTACACGGTGGCGGCGTCGGCGGTGGCGGGCCGCATCGCGGACCCGCGGCCATTGCTGGGGGAAAGCCGATGAGCGCGCGGGTCTGGAAATTCGGCGACGGCGTCGATACCGACGTGATGGCGCCCGGCCAGTACATGAAGCTGCCGATCGCGCAGCTTGCCGCGCATTGCCTGGAAGCGGTGCGGCCGGACTTCGCCAGTGGCGTGCGCGAGGGCGACGTCCTGGTGGCCGGGCGCAACTTCGGCATCGGCTCCTCGCGCGAGCAGGCGCCGCAGGCGCTCAAGGCGCTCGGCATCCGCGCGGTGGTGGCACAGTCCTTTGGCGGCATCTTTTACCGCAATGCGCTGAACCTGGGGCTGATGGCGCTGGTGTGCCCCGATACCGGCGGCATACCCGACGGCGCGGCGATCGAGGTCGACCCGGTGGCGGGCCGCATCCTGTTGCCGCAGCAGGGCGTGACGCTGGCGTGCGAGCCGATTCCCGGCTTCCTGATGGCGATGGTGGACGACGGCGGCCTGCTGCCGCATTTGAAGAAACGCCTGGCGCAGCAGCAGAAACACAAGGAGGAGACGACATGACCCTGAAACAAAGGCTGCAACAGCAGCGCATCCTGATCGCGCCTGGCGTCTATGACGCCTTCTCTGCGCTGATGGCCGAGCGCGCCGGCTTCGAGGCGCTGTACCTGTCGGGCGCCAGCATTGCCTACACCCGGCTGGGCGCGCCCGACATCGGCCTGGTCAGCTTCGCCGAGGTCTGCGACACCATGGCCGCGATACGCGAGCGCACCGCGCTGCCGGTGATCATCGATGCCGACACCGGCTTTGGCAATGCATTGAACGTGCAGCGCACCGTCAGGCGCTTCGAGCGCGCCGGCGCGTCGGCGATCCAGCTTGAGGACCAGACCAGCCCGAAGCGCTGCGGCCACCTGGACGGCAAGCAGTTGATCGGCGCCGGCGAGATGGCTGGCAAGATCCGGGCGGCGCTGGATGCGCGGGCCTCGGACCAGACCCTGATCATTGCCCGCACCGACGCGGTGGCGGTCGACGGTTTCGACGCGGCGCTGGACCGCGCCGAGACCTATCTCGACGCCGGCGCCGACGTGCTGTTCATCGAAGCCGTGCGCGACGTGGAGCAGATGCGCATCGTCACCGGGCGCTTCGGCGCCAGGGCGCCGCTGCTGGCCAATATGGTCGAAGGCGGCAAGACGCCGCTGAAGGATGCGCAGGAACTGCAGGAGATCGGCTACCGGCTGGCGATTTTTCCGGGCGGCACGGTGCGGGCGGTGGCGCATGCGCTTGACGCCTACTTCAGGCAGTTGCATGACGCTGGCAGCAACCAGGGCAATGCGGGGCGCATGCTGGACTTTGATGCGCTCAATGGGGTGCTGGGGACGGCCGGGATTCTGGAGCGGGGGCGGCGGTACGAGGGATAGGGCGGGTTCGGTCCTGGTTTTTTAATCGAGTAGCACGGAGCGCAAGGTGCCCGCGCATGGCGCATGGCTTAGGACGTAGGGCGGAATACCCCGCAGGGGCATTCCGCCGCACCATACCGACGGCACAGTAGTCGGGTGGGGTGACTTCGCGGGGCACCGTCGCTCCTGCTCTTGCTGGATTTTCAAATTGAGGCTGACTGCTGCTTTGCGGGGGGCTGACTGCTGCTTCGCGGGGGGCTGACTGCTCCTTCGCAGGGACGTCTCTACCCTGATGACCCAATGCGCATGTCCTCCCATCATGACCAGGCCGGGAGTTCGCCCCGGCGGGCGACCTCCTTTTTTGCTTCGCCAAAAAAGGAGGCAAAAAAGGCGACCCCGATGATCGCGCCCCGCTGACGCGGGGTCCCCGCGCCGGCGATGCCTGAAGCGGGGCGCGGCTAAACTCGCTCCGCTTCGCTCCACTCAAACAGACGCCGCACCTTTTCCCGCTTCAGACATCGCCGGCACGGCGCGCTCAACGGGGATTCAAAAGCAACGGCAACGGCCACTTCAACGGCAACGGCCACTTCAACGGCAGCGGCGGAAGCCATGCTTCCTTGTAAACCTAGTCAATTTATACGGGCAGGAGCCGGATGCAATCCTCCGCACATCGCGGGACGCATTCTGGCTCGCGATGGATCTGCCTTCCAAGCCTGCCACTCCAGCTTTATTCCTGAAAACGAAATGGTTCATTGATTCCGATGCTGTTTATTGCGGCCGGAAGGGTGAGTATACTGTGTCCATCGATGAACGCACCAGCAAGTGCGGTTCACCGAAGCAGGACCCGACGGGCAGACTTGACTCTTGAATGCCTTGACCGCCGTGCCCGCTTCCCTAACCTTTATTTGGAGAACACCATGAACGTCAAGAACCTCATCGCCGCAGTTGCCGTCTTCGCCGCCGCCGGTTCGGCCTTTGCCCAGCAGACCGAATTCGTCGCCCCGGACGCCGGCTTCCAGTCCCGCCTGACCCGTGCCGAAGTGCGCCAGGACCTGGCCCAGGCCGCCTCGGAAGGCGCCATCGTCCAGCGCCAGCATGACGGCCAGGACACGGTCTACGCCGCCAGCAGCCGGAGCCGCCAGGAAGTGCGCGCCGAAGCCATCAAGGCCGCGTCCAACCGCCACTACGGCGATGTGAACGACACCTACTTCGGCGGCTGAGCAGCAGTCAATCCGCTCTGAAGCAGCAACCGGCCGCGCCCTGCAGGGCGGCCGGACCGAAACAGCAGATAAGGCAAAAGCCGGCGCACGCACGCCGGCTTTTGCCTTATCTGCTGCATCCTGAACTGCGCAGCGAACCTCGTGTCAGATCCGCTGCCTAACAGGAGCGATGAAGCGCAAACAAGGAGCTTGCAATGGACACAGGGCCGGGAGCGGTGCGAGTTGTAGTCATCGTGCTGGCGGCGATCGGCGCGCTCGCCGTGCTGGGCAGTTTCGGCATGCTCTTCATGCACGGCGCCATGATGGGCGGCCTGCCCTTTCAGGGCGCGTTCTCTTCAATGCTGGCGGCGTGCCGGGGCATGATGGGCGGCTGACGGCAGGGCCGCCTGCGCGACGCCTGCACCCGAGCACCATCGGCAACCCGTGACGCCAGGCCAGCGTCGGCACCTGCCACTGCATCCGCACACCAAACACGACGTGGCGCTTGCAGGGCAGACAGGCTGTTTCCGGGCAAGAAAATGCCCGGAAGGGCATTTCTTGTGCTGAAGGCGGCGTGCCGCCATCCTCTCGGCCCCAGGTGATTGCCTCCGTGGAGGCGATCGCCTCACGCGGCTTCAATCCCGCCAGGACTGGTTTTCCACGCGCCGGCACGCCCGGCCAGAGAGCGCTCCACGCGTCTCCTCAGGCGTTCTAAGTTCCCCCTAAGTTTTCATCATTACCATGCGCAGCGTCGTGAGCGCGCCCGGCGGCAGCCGGCCGTAGCGCACCCATCCCTTTCTCGCAAAGCTGCACCGGCAGCGCATATGGAGTGCCAACAACAATGTCAGGCAATGACCAACCCCTGGCCGCGCGGCGCGCGGCCGCTTCCCTGTTGCGGCTGACGCTGTGCGTCGGCGCGCTGTTCTGCCTTGCCGCGCCGCTCCAGGCGCAGGAAAGGTATTCGCTGTCACAGCTGGTGGGACTGGCGCAGGAGCAGCATCCGCGGCTGCGGGCGGCAGCCGAGGGCGTCAATGGCGCGGCCGCGGCCATCGATACCGCCCGCGCTTATCCGAATCCTGAAGTCGAATGGTCCAACGGATCGCAGCGCGCCCGGGTTCCAACCGCGATCGCGGGCAATACCCATGGCCTGACGCTGGCGCAGCGGCTGGACCTGCCGGGCCAGCGCAATGCCCGCATCAATGCCGCCACCGCCGGCCTGAGCGCGGAGCAGGCGCAGCTGCGGGTGTCGCGGCAGGAACTGGTGCGCATGGTCAAGCTGCGCTACTACGATGTGCTGCGGCGCGAGTCCGAACTGGAAGCCGCCGAGCAGGACCTGAAAACCTCGGAACAGGTGCGGGAACGCGTGTCGGTGCGGGTCTCCACCGGCGAGGCGCCGCGCTACGACATCATCCGCGCCGACGCTGAACTGCTCAATGCGCAGAAGCAGGCGCAGAGCGCGCGGCTTCGGGTGGAACAGGCCAAGGCCGCGCTGCGCAACAGCGTGGGCAATGTGCTGCCGCCGAATTTCGGGGTCAATGCCGAGATCGAGCCCCTGCCCGAACTGCCGCCGCTGGCCACGCTGGAATCACAGGTGCTGGAGCGCAATGCCGGCCTGGCGCGGGCCCGCGCACTGACCGTGCGCGGGCGCGAGCAGCTCGGGCTGGAGCGCGCGCTGCGCACGCCGGCCGTGACGCTGCGCGCCGGCTATGACGAAGACCCGGAGGTGCGCAGCACCCGCTTCGGCGTCACGGTCACCATTCCGCTCTGGGACCGCCGGCGCGGCCCGGTGGCGGAAGCCTCCGCCCAGTTGTCGCGGCTGCAGTTCGAGCAGGAACAGGCCGAGTTCGACCTGCGCCAGCAGCTCTCCAACGCCTACCAGCAATACCAGATCGGCACCAACCAGGTCAGCGCCCTGGAATCCGGGATCATCCGCCAGGCCGAGGCCGCGCTGCGGGTGGCGGAGGCGGCCTATCGCTTCGGCGAGCGCGGCATCCTCGATTACCTCGATGCGCAGCGTGTCTACCGCAGCGCCCGCAACGAGCTGATCTCTGCCCGCTTCGAGCGCCGCGCGGCGCTGATTGATATTCAAACCCTGAATCAGGAATAACGACGATGAACGCTTTCCCATTCCCGATGGCACGCGGCAGGGCCGGCCTGCGCGCCGCAGCATTGCTGCTGCCGCTGGCCCTGCTGGGCGCATGCGACGCTTCAAAGGACGCCGGCACCGCAAACGCCGCCGCGACCAAGGATGCCCAGCCGCAGCGCAAGGACCCGACCCTGGTGACGGCCAGCGCCGAAATCCAGCGCGAGCTGGTGGTCAAGCAGGCGACCACTGTGCCGATCAGCCATACCGAGCGCATCGCCGGCCATGTCGACTTCAATCAATACCGGTTGGCGCGGATCGGCGCCAACGTGACCGGCCGCGTGACCCAGCTGCACGTGACGCGCGGCGAAAGCGTGAAGGCCGGCGACCTGCTGGCCCAGCTCAACAGCACCGAGCTCGGCACCTCGCAGCTCGCCTACCTGAGCGCCGATGCACGCGCCAAGCTGAACCAGCGCAATGTCGAGCGCGCCAGGCAATTGCTGGCGGCGGACGTGATCGGCTCGGCCGAGCTGCAGAAACGGGAAAGCGAACTGGCGATTGCCGAGGCGGAGAAGCGCGCCGCCGCCGAGCAGCTGCGGGTGCAGGGCATGAGCGCCGGCGCCATCCGCGCGCTGGGCAAGAGCGGCACCATCAATTCGACCTCGCAGATCATCGCCACCGCGCCTGGCGTGGTGGTGGAGCACAAGGTTGCGCTGGGCCAGGTGACCCAGCCGGCCGACATGCTGTTTACCATCGCCGACCTGTCGCGGGTCTGGGTGGTGGCCGAGGTGCCGGAACAGCAGATCAATGGCATCAAGGTCGGGCAGAGCGTGCAGATCGAAGTGCCCGCGCTGGGCGACCAGCGCCTGGAAGGCAAGCTGGTGTATGTGGGCGCAACGGTCGATGCCGAACGGCGCACCGTCACCGTGCGCACCGAGATCGACAATCCCGAGCGGATGCTCAAGCCGGCGATGCTGGCCACGATGCTGATCGCCAGCCGCCCGGTGGACAAGCTGGCGGTGCCGGCCGGCGCGGTGGTGCGCGAGAACGACGAGGACCATGTGCTGAAGGACGAGGGCAACGGCCGCTTCCGCATGGTGAAGGTCAAGCTGGGGCCGGAATTCGCCGGCGTGCGCCCGGTTGAAAGCGGGCTCAAGGCGGAGGACCGGGTCGTGGTCGAAGGCGCCTTCCATCTCAACAACGAACGCAAGCGCATGCTGCTCAGCGAGTGACGCCAACATGATCCAATCCCTTATCAGAGGCGCCCTGAACCAGCGCCTGGTCGTGGTCGTGCTGGCGTTCGTGCTGATGGCCTTTGGCCTGAATGCGGCCAGAAAACTCTCGGTCGACGCCTTTCCCGATGTCACCAACGTGCAGGTGCAGATCGCCACCGAAGCGCCGGGCCGCTCGCCCGAGGAAGTCGAACGGCTGGTGACGGCGCCCATCGAGATCTCGATGACAGGCTTGCCGGCCATGACCGAGATCCGCTCGCTGAACAAGGCCGGGCTGTCGCTGATCACGCTGGTATTTACTGACCAGACCGATGTCTATTTCGCGCGCCAGCTGGTGATGGAGCGCCTGATTGAAATTGGCCAGCGGCTGCCGCAGAATGTCACGCCCATACTGGGGCCGGTGTCCACCGGCCTGGGCGAGGTCTATCAGTACACGCTGGAACGCGCCGACGATGGCGACCGCACGCTGTCGGTGGAGGAACTGACACGGCGCCGCAATACCCAGGACTGGGTGGTGCGGCCGCTGTTGCGCTCGATACCGGGCGTGGCAGAGATCAATTCCCAGGGCGGCTATGTGAAGCAGTACCAGGTGCTGGTGAACCCGGACCGTTTGCGCCACTACGGCATCACGCTGCAGGAAGTCTACCGTTCGCTGGCGCTGAACAATGCCAACTCGGGCGGCGGCGTGCTGCCGCAGTTCGCGGAGCAGTACCTGATCCGCGGCCTGGGCCTGATCAGCGACACCGAGGACATCCGCAATATCGTGCTCAAGGAAAGCGGCGGCGTGCCGGTGATGATACGCAACGTGGCCGACGTGCAGATCGGCCACGACGTGCGGGTCGGCGCGCTGGTGAAGAATGGCGTGACCGAGTCGGTGGGCGGCGTGGTGATGATGCTGCGCGGCGGCAATGCCAAGGAAGTGGTGTCGCGCATCCAGGAACGGGTGGCGGAAATCAACGACAAGGGCATGCTGCCCGAGGACCTGCGCATCGTGTCCTATTACGACCGCTCCGAGCTGGTCGATTCGGCTCTGCAGACTGTCATCAAGGTGCTGATCGAGGGCGTGATCCTGGTGGTGGTGGTGCTGTTCCTGTTCCTGGGCGACGTGCGTTCGTCGCTGGCGGTGGTGGCCACGCTGGTGCTGACGCCGCTTCTGACCTTCATCGTGATGAATCATTTCGGCCTGTCCGCCAACCTGATGTCGCTGGGCGGCATGGCCATTGCCATCGGCCTGATGGTGGACGGCCCGGCGGTGGTGGTGGAAAACGCCCACGTCCACCTGGCGCGGCCGGCCGGGCAGCAGAACAAGCTGCAGCAGATCCTGCCGGCGGTGATGGAAGTGGCCACGCCGGTGATCTTCGGCATCAGCATCATCATCCTGGTGTTCCTGCCGCTGATGACGCTGTCGGGCATGGAAGGCAAGATGTTCGCGCCGCTGGCCTATACCATCGCGATCGCGCTGTTCATCTCGCTCTTGCTGTCGCTGACCCTGACGCCGGTGCTGTCGTCCTACCTGCTGAAAGTCAAGCCGGGCGAGGGCGAGCATGACACCCGCCTCATCTCGGCGATGAAGAAACCCTACCTGCCGCTGCTGCAGGCGGCGCTGAATTCGCCGAAGAAAACCTTCATCGGCGCACTGGTGGTGTTCCTTTGCTCGCTGGCGGTGGTGCCGCTGCTGGGCACGGCCTTCATCCCGGAGATGAAGGAGGGATCGGTGGTGCCGGGCATCAACCGCGTGCCCAACATATCGCTGGAGGAATCGATCCGGATGGAGCAGAAGGCGATGGCGCTGGTGATGACGGTGCCGGGCGTGAAGTCGGCGGTGTCCTCGGTCGGCCGCGGCGAATCGCCGGCCGATCCGCAGGGCCAGAACGAGTCCACGCCCATCGTCAGCCTGAAGCCGCGCGACGAGTGGCCGGACGGCTGGAACCAGGACGACATCGCCGAGGAAATCCGCAAGAAGCTGCTGCAGCTGCCGGGCGTGCAGATCGTGATGGCCCAGCCGATCTCGGACCGGGTCGATGAAATGGTGACCGGCGTGCGTTCCGACGTGGCCGTGAAGGTGTTCGGCGAGGACATCGACATGCTCAAGAAGAAGGCCGACGAAATCGCCCGCGTGGCGCGCGGCGTGGCCGGCGCCTACGACCTGCGGGTGGAGCAGGTGGCGGGCCAGCAATATCTGTCGGTGGACATCAACCGCCAGGCGATTGCGCGGCTGGGCATCAACGTGGCCGACGTGCACGACGTGATCGAGACCGCGATCGGCGGCAAGGTCGCCACCGAGGTGTACGAGGGCACCCGCCGCTACAACGCGGTGGTGCGCCTGCCGGAATCCTTCCGCAACAATGTCGCGGCGATCCGCTCGCAGCTCATCACCACCGCCGACGGCGCGGCGGTGCGGCTGGAAAACGTGGCCAGCATCACCGTGCATGACGGCCCGGCGCAGATCTCGCGCGAGGCGGCGCAGCGTCGCATCGTGGTGGGCGTAAACGTGAAGGACCGCGACCTCGGCGGCTTCGTGGCCGAACTGCGCGCGGCGGTGGAGAAGCAGGTGGCGCTGCCGGAAGGCTACAGGCTGGAGTGGGGCGGCCAGTTCCAGAACATGGAGCGGGCGCTGGGCCACCTGTCCATCATCGTGCCGGTGACGATCGCCGCCATCTTCTTCCTGCTGTTCCTGCTGTTCGGCTCACTCAAGCTGGCCACGCTGATCATCATGGTGCTGCCGTTCGCCTCCATCGGCGGCATCTTCGGGCTGTTCATCGCCGGCGAATACCTGTCGGTGCCGGCCTCGGTGGGCTTCATCGCGCTGTGGGGGATCGCCGTGCTCAACGGGGTGGTGCTGGTGTCGTATATCCGCAGCCTGCGCCGGGCCGGCACGCCGCTGCGGGAAGCATCCCAGCTCGGCGCGACCTCGCGCTTCCGGCCGGTGATGATGACGGCCACGGTGGCGATGCTGGGCCTGGTGCCTTTCCTGTTCTCCACCGGACCGGGCTCGGAAGTGCAGCGGCCGCTGGCCATCGTGGTGATCGGCGGGCTGGTGACATCGACGCTCTTGACGCTGGTGGTGCTGCCGGCCCTGTACCAGTGGTTCGACGACACCGGCAACCACAAGGGCGACGACGGCGTCTGAGGCGGGACGTATGCCGGCGCCGGCGGCCATGGTAATGTCGGCGCCATGGCTGGCCGCGCCGGCCCGGCGCGGAAGAGGCAAGAGGAGCAGGAGAAGCGGGGGGAGCAATGAAGATACTCTTGGTGGAAGACGATGAAATGATCGGCGAGAGCATCCAGATCGCGCTGGAAAGCGAGAATCTGTCGGTCGACTGGGTCAAGGACGGCATGCAGGCCGAGGCCGCGCTGGCGACCCGGCCGTACGACGCGATGCTGCTCGACCTCGGCCTGCCTTACCGCGACGGCGTCGACATCCTGCGCAAGCTGCGGGCCGAGGGCAATGCGATGCCGGTGCTGGTGCTGACCGCGCGCGACACCGTGGCCGAGAAGGTGCACGGCCTGCGCAGCGGCGCCGACGACTACCTGGTCAAGCCGTTCGACCTCGACGAGCTGATCGCCCGGCTGGAAGCGCTGATGCGCCGGGTGCGCGGCGGCTTCGAGCGGGTCTACCGCAACGGCGACGTGATGGTGCATATCGACACCCGGGAGGTGCAGCTGGCGGGCCGGCAGGTGATGCTGTCGGCGCGCGAATGGGAAATCCTGGAAGCGCTGGTGCTGCGCCCGGGCGCGATCCTGTCGCGCGAGCAGCTGGAGAAACGGCTCTATGGCTGGTCCGGCGAAGTCGAGAGCAATGCGATCGAGGTCTACATCCACGGCCTGCGCAAGAAGCTGGGCCAGCAGATCGTGATCAATGTGCGCGGCCTGGGTTACATGGTCGGCAAGACATGATGCGTTCGCTGCGGGTGCGCCTGCTGCTGCTGCTGGGCGCGGAGATCATCGTGGCGGCCGTGATCCAGTTCGCCACGTCCTACGGCGCCGCCCGCCACGAAGCCAACAAGCTGTTCGACTACCACATGCAGCAGATGGCCTCGGCGCTGCAGGACAGCGACTTCCAGGAATGGGACTGGTACCGCCATGGCGTCGGCAATGACGATGCCTACGATTTCGCGATCCAGGTCTGGGACGAGAACGGCAACAAGCGCTACCAGTCCTCGGTGGCGCACTTTCCGCCCAAGCAGGAAGGGCCGGGCTTCTCCACCGTGGCGCTGGCCGATGGCGACTGGCGGGTGTATGCGCTGATGGCGCATGGCCGCACCATACAGGTGGCGCAGAACATGGAGGTGCGGCGCGACCGGGCGACCAGCCTGGCGCTTAAGACGCTGTCGCCGACGATACCGACCTCGCTGTTGCTATTGCTGGCGACCTGGGGCGTGGTCAGCGCCGCGCTGTCGCCGCTGAAGCGCATCGGCGAGGACCTCACCAACCGCGACGTTGGTTCGCTGGCGCCGGTCTCGGAGCGCGGCGTGCCCACGGAGGTATCCGGCCTGACGTCGGAACTCAATTCCCTGCTGACAAGGCTGTCGCATGCGCTGGAATCGCAGCAGCGTTTCGTGGCCGACGCCGCGCATGAGCTGCGTTCGCCGCTGACGGCCTTGCGGCTGCAGGTGCAGACGCTGATGCGCGCCAAGGACGAGGAAACCCGGATGCAGGGCGCGCAGCGGTTGCTGGGCGGCATCGACCGCGCCTCGCGGCTGGTCGAGCAGCTGCTCAACCTGGCGCGCCAGGACCCGCCGCTGCAGAGCGGGGTGGTGAAGCGGGTCGACATCCCGGCCTGCCTGGAACTGGCGGCAGGCGACGCCGCGCGTTTTGCGCTGGTGAAGAACATCGAGATCCAGTACGAGGGCGTGCGCGACATGGAAGTGGTGGGGGACGCCGAAGGCTGGCAGATCATGCTGCGCAACCTGCTCGACAATGCGGTGCGCTACACCCCGGAAAACGGCACGGTGCGAGTGACGCTGCAGGCCGAGGGCAACATGGGTGTGGTGACCATCGAGGACAGCGGTCCCGGCATTGGCGAGCAGGACCGGCAGCGGGTATTCGACCGCTTCTACCGCGTCCCCGGTTCGCCCCCCGGCGGCAGCGGCCTGGGCCTGGCCATCGTCAAGGCCATCGCCGGCCGCCACGGCGCATCGGTGACGCTGGACCGGTCCGATCTTGGCGGGCTGCTGGTGCGGATACGGTTTGGGGTGTATGCCGGGAGCAGGGCGATTGGGGCTGCGGGGCAGCAGGCCAGCTGAAGCGTGTACGGGTGGGCTGCATGGCGGGCTGCGGCTGGGGCAGGTTGCGGTTGCCGTTGCAGTGAAATCCCGTTGAGCGCGCCGTCACGGCGATGCCTGAAGCGGATAAGGTGCGGCGTCTGTCGTAGGGCGGAATACCCTGAAGGGGCATTCCGCCGTTGGTCGATCAAGCAAAGGCTTTGCATTTACCTGTTTTCCGAAGCCGAAGCCAAAGCCAAAGCCAAAGCGCCGGTGCTGCCCGTGTCTTGCCGGGTGACGCAAGGCGGTTGCACTGCCGTGGAGACAAGCCGGGAGTCCGTCCCGGCGGCCGGGTCACTTTTTTTGCTTCGCCAAAAAAAAGTAACCAAAAAAAGGCGACCCGGTGATCGCGCCCCGCTGCGCGGGGTGCCCGTGCCAGCGGTGCCCGGAGCGGGGCGCGGCTAAACTCGCCAAGCTGCGCTTGGCTCAGACAGACGCCGCACCTTTTCCCGCTCCGGGCACCGCTGACACGGCGCGCTCAACGGGACTTCACTGCAACTGCAACGGCCACTTCAACAGCAACTGCAACGGCCACCTCAACAGCAACAGTCACAAGCACAGCCACAGTAGCAGCAACAGCACGTTCCTGGACTAAAGCGCGACGTGTCCCAGCAGATCGTTCCAGGCCGGCGTGCCGCCCTTGCAGGCCACATTGGTATCGACAAGCGACTTGCGCTGCATGCCCTAATGCGGCGGCGATGCGCACTCAATGCTGCTTCGCACTACCTTGCCGATCGTCAGGCCCTGTACCAGGATCGAGAACACCACCACCATGTAGGTCAGCGCGACGATGATGTCCCGCTGCGGCCCCGCCGGGAGCGAGAGTGCCAGCGCCACTGAAATGCCGCCGCGCAGGCCGCCCCATGTCAGCACTTTCCAGGCGCCTGCGGGCAGACGGAACATGAAGCGCAGCAGGCGGATCGGCAGGCCCACGGTCAGCACGCGGGCCAGCAGCGTGACACCGATGGCAATCAGGCCGGCCGTCAGCAAGCCATGCGCACTGGTGATCACGATGATTTCCAGCCCGATCAGCACGAACAGCACCGCGTTCAGGATTTCGTCGATCAATTCCCAGAACATGTCGACGTGGCGGCGGGTTTGTTCCGACATGGCCAGCGCCCTGCCATGGTTGCCGATGATAAGGCCTATTACCACCATCGCCAGCGGTCCCGACACATGCAGCGTGCTGGCCAGGGCATAGCCGCCGATCACCGCCGCCAGCGTGATCAGGACTTCTTCCTGGTAGCTGTCGATGCTCTTGAGCATGCGATAGGTGGCATAGCCGATGACCAGTCCCAGCACGATGCCGCCGCCGGCTTCCTCCAGCAGCAGCAGCGCGCCTTCCGCGAAGCCGGGAACCTTGCCGCTGTGAACCACTGACAGCAGCAGGGAGAACAGCACCACGCCGACGCCGTCGTTGAACAGGGATTCGCCCGCAATCACCAGCTCCACGTTCTTTGGCGCCCCGGCGGACTTGAGTATGCCCATCACGGCGATCGGGTCGGTCGGCGAGATCAGCGCGCCGAATAGCAGGCAATACGTCAGCGGCATTGCCAGCGGCGTGTAGGACAGGCCAAGCCACAGCAGCAGGCCAACGACGAGCGTGGAGGCCATGGTGCCGATGATGGCCAGCAGGCCGATCTGCCAGCGGTAGGCCCGCAGTTCGCTAAGGTCCACGTGCAGGGCGCCGGCGAACAGCAGCAGCGACAGCATGCCTTCCATCAGCAGGTCCGAGAAGTCCACCCTGTGCAGCAGCGATTCCTCGAAGTCGCGCAATACGCCAAAGCCCAGCGCATCCAGGCCGATCGTGACCAGCGACAGCGCGAGTGCAATGATCATCACGCCGATGGTGGCGGGAAAGCCGATGAACCTGCGGTTCAGATAGGCCAGTACGGCGGTGAGCGTCAGAAAAATCGCGGCGATATCAAGCATGCAGCTCCCTTGTTGTTCCCGGTGCGCCAGACAGGATGCGCATGGCCGCAGGCCTTGTCGTGGCGGCTGACCCGGCGCAGGGTCCACAGCGCCATGCGCTGCACGACCACCAGCAGCGCCGTAATGCCGACCGCCAGCAACATAGCAGCAGGTTGCCGGCATCGCCCGACCTCGGGCCAAAACTTAGTGCGCTGGAGACCGCTGGCGGATGCATGGCATCGCTGAAGATCATCAGGCCGGTGGCACGCACCATGCCAAGGCCGCCGGACAGATAGCCCGGCCCCAGCCACTGCCAGCAGACAAGGCCAATCACGGCCGAACCGATCTGCGCCAGCAGCAGCGTCCCGACCTGATTGACCGCATGTTCCGGACCGAGATAGATCAAAAAGGCGCTGGAGGCCAGCGACGCAAACAGCAGCCGTTGATTGCTCGGCGCTGCGACCAGCGCCAGCACCACGGTCGCCATCGGCATGAAAGCCGGCAGCAGTTCGCCCTTCAGGCCGACGCGCTTGCGGCGCGCGCTCATGGCGGGATGTTTGGCCTGGCTTCCGCCGGCCTGGTCATTTTGCTTTCCTGTTCCATTTCCTTGCTCAGGAAATAGTTCAGCGCGGTACGGATGATGGCGATCGCCGCCAGCTTGCCGATACGCTCCCAGGTCGGCGCCACGGACGTCGATAAAATGTCGGCCGCCAGCTGAAGTTCCAGCGCCAGCGTCAGGTAGCGGGCAAACGACAGCCTCACCGCGCCAAAGCCGGCCGACTGCGCATTGCGCATCTGGCGCAGCAGCCCGATCACGGCAACCACCACGCCGACGGCAATCACGATGGCGCCCAGGGTTTCCACCATCAGGCGCAGCCATTCAACGCTGGACTGTACGGTTTCCTCGACTTGAGCGAACAAAGCTGGTTCCTCCCCGATCAATGCATGCAGGCCGGATGAAGCGGCGCTTACGGCGATGTGTGCCGCGGTCAGGCTAATCCGACATCGGCGAGGACACTTTGCGCGCAATCGTACGGCGCCCAGGGAGAGTGCGGTGCGCCGATTGCCATGAGCCGACGCGTTGAGCGGGCGCAAGGCAGCAAATCAGGTTCAAGGGCGCGGCGGCTACCGTGGCGCTCGCGATATGGCATGCCGCCATTGCGGCTGGTCTTTTGTGCAGGAAGCGTAACGGATGCTTTCAGCAGGGCGTTGGGACGCAGGCGTGTTTTGCCTGGACCTCTCCGTGTACGGCGCCGGGCTCGCCGGCCTTGCCTGCGTCACCAGAACACCTGACCGGCATAGCGTTTCTTGAATTCGAGCGGGCTGAATTCAGCGCGGCCCGCACCGGTGCTGTGCATCGCATGGAGACGCCGGCCGTGCTATTCGGGCGGGCGCAGGCCATGCGCGCGCAGCCGCGCACGCTCGGCGGCGCTGGTGACGAGCGCGGCGAATGCCCTGGCCTCGGGCGCGGCATCCGCGCTCAGCCACAACGCATAGGTGGTGGCCAGGTCGAACCGGTCCGGGAACGGGCCCAGCAATGCCCGCGGATCGGCCTGGACGATTTCGCTGATCTGGGTCACGCCGAGGTCGGCCTTTCCTTCCAGGACCAGGTGCATGGTCTCGACGCCGTCCCTGGCCAGCGTGGCCTTCTGCAGCACCTGCTCGCGTATGCCGAGTTCCTCGATCACCATCAGGAAATGCTTGCCCACGGTGGCGCCGCGCGCCGGGTCGGAAAAGGCGATGCGCGGCGCGGCAAGCAGCGCGGCGCGCAACTGCTCGGACGTGGCGATCGCGGGCCCCGGGCCGTCGGGCGGCGCGGCCAGGCCGCCGACGGTGGCGCCGATCACGCTGGTCATGCCATTACGCAGCCGCCCGTCCTTCTCGGCCGCCTGCAGCCTGGCCTGGGTGGTCACGAGAAATGTTGCCGCCGGGTCAGCGAGGAAACGCTGCTCCGCGGCGCCTGCGGTATCGAACAGCAGCGTGACGCGATGGCCGGTGGCCGCTTCGAAGTCGCGCGCAACCTGCTCCAGCGGCGCCTTCACGCCGGCCGCTGCATAAAGGCGCATGTCCGCCGCGGCGGCCGGCAGCCAGGCGGCCAGCGTCGTGACCAGCAGGAGCAATGCGGCGATCACAGTCCGGCTCCGGCTGCATTGCTTGCCTGAGAAAATGGTTGGCACGTTGTTTCTCCCTTGATCAGTCGTATTGTTATTCAGCGCAGAACGTAACCCAGCACCAGTTCGGTCATGTGCGACAGCCGCTGGGCCTCGGCCTTCGGGCTTTGCAGGTCGCGCCCGAACACCACCGACAGCGTATGCCGGTTCGACAGATAAAAGAAGGACAGCGCCGCAATCGAGATATACAGCTGCAGCGGATCGACGCCGCCGCGGAACAGGCCGGCGGCGCGGCCGCGTTCCAGCAACTGGTCCAGGCTCTGGATCAGCGGCGAATTCATTGCCTGTATCTGCGCCGAGTTCTTCAGGTGCGCGGCCTGGTGCAGGTTCTCGCTGTTGAGCAGCGTGAGGAATTCCGGATGTTTGACGTAGTAATGCCAGGTGAAGGACACCAGCCGCCGTATCGCCTCGACCGGGTCGATTTCGTCGAGCCGCAGTTCGCGCTCGGCGCTGCGGATGTTTTGATAGGCGCGCTCCAGCACCGCCTGGAACAGCGCTTCCTTGTTGCCGAAGTAGTAGTAGAGCAGGCGCTTGTTCAGGCCTGCGCGCGCCGCGATGGCGTCGATGCGGGCGCCGCCCAGCCCGAGGGCGGCGAATTCACCGGTGGCCGCGTCGATGATGGCCTGGCGGGTGCGCGCCGCGTTGCGGGCGGTCAAGCCGGCAGGCGCATCGGCCGTGTCTTCAGGAATGGGATCGCTCATTGGCCTTGGCTGCCTGGTTGAAACGATGGTGAAAGCGGCAAGGATACCCGCTGGCGTGCCGGCTGGAAAGGGTTTCAATTAACCAAATGGTTAATAAAATCTTGACGGTCATGTTTTCCGGGCGTGGCCAGGAAAAAATGGCTTGCTGCAGCTGGAGGAAAACCTGGTGATGGCTTGTACATGCATGTGGAGTTTTCACGGTGTAATTCACTGTCTGGATAATAGGCCATCATGGCAGGGGTTTCCGTCCGTCCCAGGCACGATCTCGCTTCTCGGGCAGCCGAGCAGTAGCGCTCACGACGGGTTCGCCACCGATTGGGCAGCGATGGCAAAGATCGACAGGGTCCGTCAGCGACAGCCCGCCTTCGCTCGGACTGCTTGAGACGCAACGCGCTTCGGCCGCACCGGCCCTGCCAGGCCTTCCTCGTCTCATGGCCACCGCTAGCGGCTGTAACCGGGTTTATTTCCGGAGAATCAGGAAGCGATGAACGATTTTGTGAAATAATGTATTTCCGCCAGACAACTTATTGCAAAAAGCTAATCTGGCATGCCCAGAATCAGGCAGGCGCAACAGAAATCATTCAATACAGGAGACACAATGGCACTCGACGATCTGAAGATCGGCACGCGTATCGGCATCAGCTTTACTACGGTCCTCGCCCTGAGCCTGTGCGGCATCGCCGCCGGCGCCCTGCAACTGGGCGAACTGGGCGATCCATCGAAGCTGGAAGCCATTGTTGCCGCGAACAAGACCGCCGCGCTTGCTGCGGACGTGGCATCGGCGCGCATGCTGATGCTGGCCGCCGGCCTGCTGGCGGTGGCCGCCGGGGTGGGTGGCGCGCTGTGGCTCAGGTGGAGCACCGCGCAGCCGCTGGAACAGGCCGTGCTGATTGCCGACACCGTGACCTCGGGCGACCTCAGCCAGGAATTTGACAGCGACCGCGGCGGCGACTTCGGCCGCCTGCTGCGCGGCCTGGGCGCGATGGAAGACAAGCTGACCGACGTCGTTACCGAGATTCGCGACACCAGCGACGCCATCATGCTGGCATCCGACCAGATCGCGTCGGGCAACCTGGAGCTGTCTTCCCGCACCGAGGAGCAGGCCAGCTCGCTGCAGCAGACCGCGGCCAGCATGCAGGAACTGACTAGCCGGGTGAAGCGCAATGCCGACGGCGCACACGAGGCGCATGCGCTGGCGACGTCCACCTCGGGTCTGGCGGCCAGGGGCGGCAACGCGGTGGCCGACTTGGCCGGCACCATGGAAGCCATCAGCGCATCGTCGAAGAAGATTGTCGACATCATCGGCGTGATCGATGGCATCGCGTTCCAGACCAATATCCTAGCGCTGAACGCGGCCGTGGAAGCGGCGCGTGCCGGCGAGAACGGCCGCGGCTTCGCGGTGGTGGCCAGCGAGGTGCGTAGCCTGGCGCAGCGCTCGGCCAGCGCCGCCAAGGAAATCAAGGTGCTGATCGAAGCGTCGGTCGGTCAGGTGAAGGAAGGCGGCAACCGCGTCCAGCATGCAGGCCAGACCATCAACGAGATCGTTGCCAGCACCCGTACCGTGAGCGAGATCCTGGCCGACATCAGCGCAGCCAGCAGCGAGCAGACTGCCGAGATCGAGCAGGTCAATGCAGCCATTGCGCAGATGGACCAGGTGACGCAGCAGAATGCCGCGCTGGTGGAGCGGGCCAATTCTTCCGCGGCGGCGCTGCAGCAGCAGGCGGCCGTGCTGGCAAGCGTGGTTGGCGCCTTCAGGCTGGAGGCGGAAGAGCCGGCCGCTGCCGGCATGCAGGCCCTGCAGATGGGCCGGGCGCCGCAACTGCTGCCGGCCTGAGCAATACCTGCTACTTCGTCGCTGCGTCCCTTTCGAACGACAGCGAGCGGCCGGAATACACGCCCGGGATGACGGCCTCGACCTGCACGCCAGGCGGTGTTGCCGCTTCGTCGGCCCCGCCCGAACTCTGCTGACGCGACACGGCGCTGGCGCCGCTCAATTGGGGCAGGGACGGCGCCACTGGCGGCGCAGCCATGGCGCCGCGCGAAACCACCGGCGCGGCGCGCGACTCCACCACGGGAGCGACCGGCCTTATCTCCACCGTGCGGGTGACGCATCCGGAAAGCAGCGCGATGGCTGCGATGCAGAACAACGGGCGTGCATTGTGTCGCATGCTGGTCCTCCGATCCGCTGATGCCCGCTGCAGGCTGGCGTGAAGCCTGGCCTGCGGCAGGCTGGGTCTGTACGGCCTGCCAATCACCAATCACCAATCACCAATCACCAATCACCAATCACCAATCACCAATCACCAGTTGCCGGATGCGGATGGTGCCGCCGGCGCGGCCGGCGTTTCGCCGGCGCCGGCGGACGTGGCGCCCTGAGCGCTTGCGCCAGTCGCCTCTTCCTGTTGCCGCTTCTCCGCCTCCAGCCTTGCGCTTTCCTGCCGTGCAGCCTCCTGCAGCGCCGCTTCCTGCTCGGCCGCGGCCTGTGCCTGTGCATGGCTGGAGCCAAGCACGGAGCCCAGGCCCAGGCCCAGCAACGCGCCGCCGAACATGCCGCCCAGCGAGCTGCCCGGGCGCCGCTGCACCTGCGCCGGCGCCGGTCCGACATAAGGAGGCCGCACCGCGCGCGGCTGCGCGACAGGAGGCGTTACCGGGGGCGCCGGGCGCGGCCTGGCCAGTGGCGGCGGTGGCGCGGCACGCTGCCGCGCCACCTGGGACTGGCGGCCCACCGAGCGGCCGCCGCCCAGGCGCTTCGCATACGACTCCGGCACGACCAGGGTGCATGCAACAAGGGTCAACAACAGTTTCGCGGTCAGTTTTTGCATGGTTTGTTTCATCGGGAAGATGGGATGGCATATGGCGTCATCCATTGAAAATTCGAGTCCTGTGCCAAGCCCATGGTTCTGGCTGCGCGCACACCAGCCATGCGTGAAATCACGGGAAGGCGCCGGCGCGGCCAGAACCTTTGCCGGCAGTCAATGATTCAGCGTGCGGGCGGAAGCCGCGGCGCGGCGATGCCGCCCTGGCCGGCCAGGCAGCCGAGCGCGAAGTCCCTGACCGCATCCAGCGCCGGATTGCGATGCGCCAGCGGCCATGCCATGTAGAGTTCGGCCACCGCATCCCTACGCCACAACGGCCGGTAGACGATGTTCTCCAGTCGCAGCGACTGGGCCGATGCCGGCACGATGGCCATGCCGATGCCGGCGCGCACCAGGCCCAGTATCGTGTGGGTCTGCGCGATCTGCTGCACATAGCGCGGCGCGACGCCGGAGGCGGCGAACAGGCTGGCGATCTTCTGGTGGAAGTAGCTTCCCTCCACCGGGTCGTACATGATGAAGTCCTGTCCCGCCAGGTCCTTGAGCGCCGGGCGCGGCCTGGCGGCCAGCGCATGGCTGGCCGGAATCGCCAGCAGCAGCGGCTCTTTCGACGCCAGCGCATAGCCGAAAGCCTCGCCGGAGATCAGCGGGCGCAGGAAGGCGAGGTCGATGCCGTGCGAGGACAGCGCCTGCTGCTGGTCGGACGACACCATTTCCCGCAGCACGATGTCAACCGCCGGGAAGCGCTTCTGCAGCGCCGCCACCAGTTCCGGTATCAGCGCATAGCCGGCAACCGCGGTGTAGCCCAGCACCACCCGGCCGGCATCGCCGCTGGCAATGCGGCGCGCGGTGTCTGCCGCCTGGCTGGTCATGGCCAGCACGGCGGTGCTGTCGCGGTAGAACGCCTGGCCGGCCGGCGTCAGGCGCACGCTGCGGCTGGAGCGCTCCAGCAATTGCACGCCCAGTGCCTGCTCCAGCATCTGTATCTGCCGGCTCAGCGGCGGCTGGGTCATGAACAGCCGGGCGGCGGCGCGGCCGAAATGCAGTTCCTCGGCGACCGCCGCGAAGCACCTGATCTGGAACAGTTCAATCATCGATTCAATTCCCGCATGGATGGATCCATTTTCTAGCTTAGACGAATATCGATGCGATGCCTATAATCGGTCCACAGGCGCTGCACAGACAGGCCGCAGACAAAGACCGTCTTGCATCGGGCCATTCCGATGCAAGCCCGCAAGACCACTGGAGACGAAGATGATGAAAACCGCAGCGTTGCTGGCCGCCGCCTGTGCCGGCTTCCTGGCCACCACGGCCGCCACCGCGCAGGACGCCGCCGCCGGCTATCCGAAAAAGCCGATCCGCATCGTGGTGCCGTTCCCGGCCGGCGGCACCTCCGACGTGCTGGCGCGCATGGTAGGCCAGAAGCTGACCGACGCCTGGGGCCAGCCGGTGGTGGTGGAAAACCGCGCCGGCGCCAACGGCAACATCGGCGCCGACCTGGTCGCCAAGTCCGAGCCCGACGGCTACACCCTGCTGCTGATGGACGTGGGCAACCTGGCGATCAGCCCGACGCTCTATCCCAAGCTGCCGTTCAGCCCGACCGCCAACCTGGCGCCGGTGACGCTGCTGGCCTATTCGCCGCATCTGCTCGTGACCTATCCCGGCATGCCGGTGCAGTCGGTGAAGGAACTGGTCAGCTATTCGAAGGCGCAGAAGGGCAAGGTCAATTTCGCGGCGGCCGCCGGCACCGGCAGCGCGGCCCACCTGGCCGGCGTGTTGTTTGCGCAGAAGACCGGCGCCGAATGGGGCTACATTCCGTACAAGGGCGGCGCCCAGGCCATCACCGACCTGGTCGGCGGCCAGATCGACGTGACCATGAATGGCATGGTGGCCACCTATCCGCATGTGAAGGACGGCAAGCTGCGCCTCCTGGCGGTGTCCAGCGCCAGGAGGCTGCCGCAACTGCCGAACGTGCCCACCATCGCCGAGACCGTGCCGGGCTTCGTGTCCGGCAGCTGGCAGGGCGTGATGGCGCCGGCCGGCACCCCCAAGCCCATCATCAACAAGCTCAATGCCGAGATGGCCCGCATCGTGAAGATGCCCGACGTGCGCGAGAAGATGGCCGGGCAGGGCGCCGAGCCCCAGACCAATACGCCGGACGAGTTCGGCGCCTGGTTCAAGGCCGAGATCGCGCAATGGGGCAAGGTCATTTCCGACGCCCAGATCAAGCTCGACTGAACCTTTCCTTCGCCGGCTGTGCGTGCCAGCGCGCCGCCGGCATCATTGCTTCAGAAACCGCAGAAGGGCCTGGTTGACCTCGGCCGGCGCCTCGTTCTGCACCCAGTGGCTGGCCTTGCCGATGCGTCGGATGCGCGCATTCGGCGCATAGCGCGGCAGGCCTTCGAGCAGGAACACCCCAAGAGCAGGATCGCGGTCGCCCCAGATCACCAGCGTGCTGGCATCGGTATGCACCGAAGCCGCCAGCGCCATGCCGTCGCTGCGCATGTTTTCCCGGTAGTAGTCGAGCGCGGCCTTGAGCGCGCCGGGCCGGGACAGGCAATCCACGTAGCGCTGGATGTCCTCGGGGCCGAAGGCGGCGTTCTGCAGCGGCAGGCGGGCAAACATCTCGCGCATCATGCGGTAGTCCATGGCCGAGATCGCCGCTTCCGGCAGCAGCGGCAGCTGGAAGAACACCGCATACAGGCTGCGCAGCAGCTGGCTGCTGCGCCAGACCCTGCCCGAATAGATCGCCATGTGCGGCGCATTCAGGATGACCAGCTTGTCCAGCAGCGCCGGATACAGGCCGGCAAATGTCCATGCGATGATGCCCCCCAGTCATGGCCAACGACATGGGCGCGCGCATGGCCGCTGGCCCGCACGATGGCGGCCACGTCCGCGGCCAGCCGGCGCAGATGGTAGTCCTCCTGCCCCGCAGACACGGCAGACGGCGGATAGCCGCGCAGGTTGGGCACCCAGGCCGCATAGCCGGCCTCGGCCAGCGGCCCGACCTGGTGGCGCCACGAGTGGCCGCTCTCCGGGAAGCCATGCAGCAGGACCACCGGGCTGCCCTCGCCGGTGACTTCGACATGCAGTTCCAGCCCGTCGCCGGGCAGGCGCAGGATGCGGGTGGCGTGCGGCATCGGGCTTTCCATGGCTGTGGTTAAAGGCTCATTTTATGGGCACGGCGGGGGCGGGTGGGTTGATGGCAGTCCTCCCCGGCGCATGCTGGCGCCGGGCGCCGGAACCCGTTGCCACGCCGCCTGTCGACGCGTGCATTGACGCCTTGCAGCCAAGCGGCAGCCAGCGCGGCTGCCGGGCCAGCGTCGCCCGGATGCCTTGTGCAGAAGAGGCGCGGCCGGCCGCCGCTTACGGCAAGCGCTGCCGGCACTATCAGCGCAGCGGCGTGCCCCTCTTCTGGCCGTCGCCCGCGCGCCTGATTTGACGCTGCCCGCCGGCGCTTCTACACTCCACGCTTTCTTCCGACCCTTCCTTCATGCCCATCCCGACAGTAGATGCCATTGCCGACGCCGCCCTGGCCAGCCGGCTTGCCGCCGCCATCGACGCCAAGACCAAGCCGCCCGGCAGCCTGGGCATGCTGGAAGACCTGGCGCTGCAGCTGGGCCTGATCCAGCGCACCGTGCAGCCGCGCATCGACAGGCCTGCGATGCTGGTGTTTGCCGCCGACCATGGCATCGTCGCGGAAAACGTCTCGCCCTATCCGCAGAGCGTGACGGCGCAGATGGTGGCCAACTTCCTCGGCGGCGGCGCGGCCATCAACGTGTTCGCGCGCCAGAACGGCTGCGCGCTGCAGGTGGTGGATGCCGGGGTCAACCACCAGTTCGGCGCGCTTGCCGGCCTGACCGACCGCAAGGTCGCGCCCGGCACCCGCAATTTCGCGCGCGAGCCGGCAATGAGCGCGGCCCAATGCGAGACGGCGCTGGCGCATGGCCAGGCGCTGGCCGATGCGCTGCCAGGCAATCTGCTGGCCTTAGGCGAAATGGGCATCGGCAATACCACCTCGGCCGCGGCCCTGATGCACAAGCTGACCGGCCTGCCGCTGGCCGACTGCGTCGGCGCCGGCACCGGCCTGGACGCCGACGGCGTGCGCCGCAAGGCGGCCGTGATCGAAGCCGCGGTGGCGCTGCACCGGGACGTGACGGCGCCGCTGGATGTGCTCGCTACCTTCGGCGGCCTGGAGATCGCGATGATGGCCGGCGCAATGCTGAAGGCGGCAGAGCGGCGCATGGTGCTGCTGGTCGACGGCTTCATCGTCAGCAGCGCCCTGCTGGTGGCGGCGCGCCTGCAGCCCGCCGTGCTCGACTACTGCGTGTTTGCCCACTGCTCGGGCGAGCATGGCCATGCGCAGCTGCTGCGGCACCTGCGCGGCCGGCCGCTGCTGCAGCTGGGCATGCGGCTGGGCGAAGGCAGCGGCGCCGCGCTGGCGCTGCCGCTGGTGCGGGCGGCAGCGGGCTTCCTCTGCGAGATGTCGACCTTCGAGTCGGCCGCGGTGAGCAACAGGGCGGCCCGGGCATGAGCCGGCCGGCCGGCGTGGCACCGGCATTGAAGCACCAGGTGCGGCTGTTCTTCGTGGCCCTGCAGTTCTTCACCCGCATACCGATACCGCAGCGGGTGGGCTTCGATCCCGAGTGGCTGCATCATGCGGCGCGCTATTTCCCCGCGGTGGGCCTGATCGTCGGCCTGGCCACCGCCACCGCCCATGCCGCCGCGGCGCAGCTATGGCCGCCCGCGGTGGCCGCGCTGCTGTCGACCGCGCTGGGCATCCTGCTCACCGGCGCCTTTCACGAGGATGGCTTCGCCGATGTCTGCGACGGCATGGGCGGCGGCTACACCGCCGAACGCACGCTGGAAATCATGAAGGACTCGCGCGTCGGCGCCTTCGGCGCGATCGGCATCATGCTGATGCTGGCGCTGAAGATCGCGGCGCTCGCCAGCCTGCCGGCATGGACTGCCGCGGCCAGCCTGCTGGCCGCGCATCCGCTGTCGCGCCTGCTGTCGGGCTCGCTGATCCGGCTGATGGCCTACGCCCGGCATGAAGGCAAGGCCAAGCCGCTGGCCACCCGCATGAGCAATGGCGAATTCGCGATTGCCGTGTGCACCGGCGCGGCGCCGCTGCTGGCGCTGTGCGCGGCCGGCCTGCTGGCCTGGCAGGGCGCGCTGCTGGCCTGCCTGCTGGCGCTGTGCGGCACCCTATGGATGGCGCGCATGTTCCTGCGCCGGCTGGGCGGCTATACCGGCGACTGCCTGGGCGCCGTGCAGCAGGTGGCCGAGGTCCTGTTCTACCTTGGCCTGCTGGCCATGGTCGGGCGCTGAGGCAATGCGGCTCTACCTGATCCGCCATCCGCAACCCGAGGTCGCCACTGGCATCTGCTATGGCCGCAGCGACCTGGCGGTGCCTGTCGAACGTGCGGCGCAGGCGGCCAGCGCGCTGGCGCCGCGGCTGCCGCGCGATGCCGTACTCTGGTCCAGCCCGGCCGCGCGCTGCGCGGCGCTGGCCGGGCTCCTCGCCGGCGCGCTGGGCACCACGGTGCGCTACGACGCCAGGCTGCTGGAGATGGACTTCGGCGCCTGGGAAATGCAGGCCTGGGACAGCATCCCGCGCAGCGAGGTGGATGCCTGGGCCGCCGGCATGACGACCTATCGGCCCGGCGGCGGCGAGCGGGTGCTGGACGTCGCCCGGCGCGTGAAAGCCTTCCACGACGGGCTAAAAACCGATGGGCGGGACGCAGTGCTGGTCTGCCATGCCGGCGTGATCCGGCTGCTGCTGGCGGCGCCGGCACATGACAGCCCCGCTGGCATGGCCATCGCGGCGGCCAGCGCGCCGCACCGGATCGCCTATGGCGAGCTGGTGATTGCCGACTGCGCAACCGGGTGCTGATTGCCTTTTCGAAACCGCGCCTGGTCAATTCGTTTGGTTGATTGTCAAGCGGCCGATTACAATAGCGCCGTTCTGGTGCCCGCGGACATGTCCATGTCCGCAGTCAAACGGGAAACACGCAATCGGCGATCGACGTCGCGAGATCAACGTGTGCTGCCCCCGCAACGGTAAGCAAGCGTCGCATGCTGCATGCGACGGCCGTCCTGAAAGCCACTGTGCGACAAGCGCGGGAAGGCAGGGCGGTCCGCCTTGTCAGCCCGGATACCGGCCAGGACAGGGGGAAGACAAGAGCCGCAACGGGCCCTGGCCTTCCTGGTAATCCGGCTTGCGGGGAGGCAGGCCGGAAAATTCGCCATTGACCATTTCATGCTTGCTATCCAAACAGGTCCGGCCCATGACGGCTTCAGGCCGATCGCCATGGCCTTGATTGAACGCGGCCTGGAGCTGCACCGATGAGCTCGCTGCCCTCGCCGTCGCGGGCCGCCCCGGCCCATGCCGGGCGCCGGCGCGCGCTGCTGGTGCTGGGCCTGCTCCTTGCCTGCGCCGTGGCCAGCATCCTGCTCGCCGGCGCGGTGGGCTCCGTCCCGCTGCCGGCTTCCGAGCTGCTGGGCGCGCTGCGCGCGCTGGCCGGGCTGGCCGGGCTGGCCGGCGGCGACAGCGCCAGCCTGGCGGCCAGCCTGCTGGAGCTGCGGCTCTCGCGCGCGCTGTCGGGCTTCGTCACCGGCGCGATGCTGGCGCTGGCCGGCGTGATGATGCAGGCGCTGCTGCGCAATCCGCTGGCCGATCCCTATGTGCTGGGCATCTCCGGCGGCGCCTCGGTCGGCGCGCTGGCCGCGATGCTGCTGCTGCCGGCGGCCTGGATGGTGGACCTGGCGGCCTTCGGCGGCGCGGTGACGGTGGCGCTGCTGCTGTACGCCCTGGCGCGGCGCGACTTCCGGCATGGCGCAGCCGACGGCAACGGCCCGTTCCTGCTGCTGACCGGCGTGATCGTGTCGTCCGGTTGCGGCGCGCTGGTCACGCTGATGCTGTCGGTCGCGCCCGAGGGCCGGCTGCGCGGCATGGTGTTCTGGTTGATCGGCGACCTGTCTGCGACATCGCCGCGGCTGCTGCCGTGGGCGGTGCTGCTGCTGGCGCTGCTGCTGGCGGCGCGGCTGGCCGGGTCCGTCAACATCCTGGCGATGCATGCCCAGGCCGCCGCCACGCTGGGCGTGAAGGTCGGCGCGCTGCGCCGCGCGCTATTCTTCTGCGCGGCGCTGCTGACGGCCAGCGCGGTCGGCACCGCCGGCAGCATCGGCTTCGTCGGCCTGATCGTGCCGCATGCCTGCCGCTTCGCGCTCGGCCCGGACCACCGGCTGCTGCTGCCGGCGGCGGCGCTGGCGGGCGGCATCTTCCTGACCGTGGCCGACATGCTGGCGCGCACCGTGCTGGCGCCGCAGCAGTTGCCGGTGGGCGTGATCACCGCGCTGATCGGCGTGCCGGCCTTCCTTTTGCAACTGCACCAGATGAGGAAGCGCTGATGGAGCTGCATGAACTGACGCTGCGCATCGGCGAGCGCACCCTGGTGGAGCGGCTGACCCTGTCTGCCCGGCCCGGCGAATGCTGGTGCGTGATCGGCCGCAACGGCGCCGGCAAGAGCACGCTGCTGCGCGCGCTGGCCGGCCTGCATCCGTTTGCCGCCGGTGCCGCCAGCCTGGACGGGCGGCCGCTGCAGGCCTGGCCGCCGCAGCAGCTGGCGATGCGGCGCGCCTACCTGCCGCAGGGACGCGACGACGCCTTCGGCTACCGCGCCATCGACGTGGTGCTGGCCTCGCGCCATCCGTGGCAGGGCAGCGGCTACTGGGAGTCGGCACGGGACCAGGAGATCGCCAGGCGGGCGCTGGCCGAGATGGACGTGGCCGGGTTGGCGCAGCGCGACGTGCGCAGCCTCTCGGGCGGCGAACGGCAGCGGGTGGCGATGGCGGCCGCGCTGGCGCAGGATGCGCCGCTGCTGCTGCTGGACGAGCCGACCAGCGCGCTCGACCTGTCGCACCAGGTCGACATGATGGCCCTGCTTGCGCGGCTGTGCGGCCAGGCCGGCAAGACCGTGGTCATGGTCAGCCATGACCTCAATCTCGCGCATGGCGTTGCCAGCCATGCGCTATTGCTGATGGGCGGCGGCGCATGGCGGGCCGGCCCGGCCGGGAAAATGATGCAGGCGCAGCTGCTGTCGCAATGCCTGGGCGCGGCAATCGATGTCGTCGAGCACGGCGGCCGCCGCATCTTCCTTCCTGCATGGCACCAGGAGCGAAGACGGCATGGATGACAACGCGGAACATGCGGCGCAGGAAGGACGTGGCCGGCGGGAGGGCCGTGGCCAGGCAGGCGATGGAAGGGCAGCGCCGCGGCGCGCCGGCGCGGTGGCGCTGCTGGTGTCGGCCACCGCGTCCGGCCAGGGCAAGACCACGGTCACGGCCGCGCTGGCGCGCCTGCTGGCGCGGCGCGGCCTGGCGGTGCGGGTGTTCAAGGCCGGCCCCGACTTCATCGATCCCGCGATGCTGGAACGCGCCGCCGGCTCGGCGGTGTACAACCTCGACCTGTGGATGGTGGGCGCCGAGGCATCGCGCGCCATGCTGGCGCGGGCAGCCGGCGAGGCCGACGTGATCCTGATCGAAGGCGTGATGGGCCTGTATGACGGCACGCCCTCGTCGGCCGACCTGGCACGCGCCTTCGACGTGCCGGTGCTGGCGGTGCTGGATGCGTCGGCCATGGCGCAGACCGCCGGCGCGGTGGTGCTCGGCCTGCGCGACTATGGCCCGGTGCGGATGGCGGGCGTGATCGCCAACCGCGTCGCCGGCAGCGGCCATGCCGCCATGGTGGCGCAGGCCTTGCGCAATATGCCGCTGCTGGCCAGCCTGCCGGGCCAGGCGGCATCATTGCCGGAGCGGCATCTCGGGCTGGTGCTGCCGGGCGAAGTCGATGCGCTCGACGATCTGCTCGACAGCCTGGCCGATGCGCTGCAACTGGACGATGCGGCCTGGGATGCGCTGCCGGCCGCGTCCTTGCCGGAGGCGCCGCCCAAAATACTGCCGCCGCTGCTTCAGGGCAAGCGGATCGCCGTCGCGCGCGATGCCGCCTTTGCCTTCCTGTACCGGGCCAACCTCGACTGCCTGCGCGGGATGGGCGCAGACATCCAGTACTTCTCGCCGCTGGCCGACGAGCCCGCGCCGGAGGACGCCGACGCGATCTGGCTGCCGGGCGGCTATCCGGAACTGCATGGCGCGGCGCTGGCCGCCGGCACCGCATGGCAGGCATCGCTGCGCCGGGCGCATGCGCAGGGCAAGCCTATGCTGGCCGAATGCGGCGGCTTGATGGCGGTCTGCGAGAGCCTGGTCGACAAGGACGGCAAGCCGTGGCCAATGGCCGGGCTGCTGCCGGCCCGCACCCGCATGCAAGCGCGGCTGGCGGCGCTGGGCCTGCAGGGCTGGCAGACCGCGCATGGCCAGTTGCGCGGCCATGCCTTCCACTATTCGACGCTGGAAGGCGACATCGCCGCCGCCGGCCATGCCCGCAGGCATCCGTCGGGCGACAGCGGCGAGGCGGTTTATCGAGCCGGCTCCCTGACAGCTTCCTATTTTCATGCCTACTTCCCATCCTGCCCGCAGGCTGCGGCGGCGCTGCTGGGAGGGCCGGCATGAGCCGCGCCCTGGCGTGGAACGCGCCGCAGCGGATAGTGCCGGCGGATCGCCTGACGGTGTGGCTATCCAAGCGGCTGCTCTGCCAGCCAAGGCTGGCCGCGCCGCGCTCGACCGGCAAGTTTTTCGGGCTGTCCGGGCGGCGGCTGCAGGCGGCCCTGCGCGAGGCGGGCATTGCCATAGCCGGCAGCGCGCCCTGCCAATGGTGGCCTGAAGCACGGGCCGAACTTTTCTGGCGTACGATGGCCGGACACGGCACCCGGGTGCGCCTGTTCAACCGCGGCGCGGGCGGCATGCGCTGCGGCCTGCCGCCGGATGAGGCCGGATGGCAGCGGCCGGAAACGGCCGGAAACGGCGCTGCCGGCATGGAAGGAAACAGGATGAAGGACTGGATCAAGCTGGCGCTGGCCATGCTGTGCCTGCACGGCCTGCAGGCGGGCGCCGCCGTCACGGCGCAGGATGACGAGGGCAACAGGGTCACGCTGGACAAGCCGGCCCAGCGGGTGGTGTCGCTGGCGCCGCATGTGACCGAGCTGCTGTTTGCGGCCGGCGGCGCACGCAAGGTGGTGGGCGTGGTCGACTACAGCGACTATCCGCCCGAAGCGAAGGCGCTGCCGCGGGTCGGCAGCCACCGCCAGATCGACCTTGAGCGGCTGATTGCCCTGAAGCCCGACCTGCTGGTGGTCTGGCCCTTCGGCGGCGCTGCCCGGCAGCTGGAGCCGCTGCGCAAGCTGGGCATACCGGTCTATGTCAGCGAGCCGCACCGCATCGCCGACATCGGCGCGACAGTGCGGCGCCTGGGCCGGCTGCTCGGCACCGACGCCGCGGCCGGGCGCGCCGCCGACGCCTTCGACCGCAGGCGGGCCGCAATCGAAGCCCGGTATGCCGGCCGGCCGCCGGTGAAGGTGTTCTACCAGGTCTGGGACCGGCCGCTCTATACCCTGAACGGCAGCCACACGGCCAGCGACGCGATCCGCCTCTGCGGCGGCGAGAACATCTTCGCGTCGCTGCCGGTGACCGCGCCCATGGTGACGGTGGAGGCGGTGCTGAAGGAAAACCCGGAGGTCATTGTTTCGGGCAATCGGCCTGGCCAGCAAGAACAGGACAACGCCGGCCTGGAGGCCTGGAAGCAGTATCCGTCCCTGCTGGCCGCGCAGCGCGGCAACCTGTTTACTGTCGATGCCGACCTGCTGGCGCGGGCCGGGCCGCGCATCCTGGACGGCATCGCCGGATTGTGCGAGCGCCTCGACGAGGCGCGCGGCAAGCGGAGCCGGCAGCCATGAGCCACTATCGCCGCATTGCCTGCCTGTCGACCGAGGCGGTTGAAACCCTGTACGCCATCGGCGCGCAGGATCTGGTGGCGGGCATTTCCGGCTACAGCGTGTATCCGCCGCAGGCGCGCCGCGAGAAACCCAAGATCAGCGGCTTTTCCAGCGCCCGCATCGACCGCATCCTGGCGGTGCAGCCGGATCTGGTGGTCGCGTATTCCAGCCTGCAGGCCGAGCTGTGCCATGCGCTGGCCGCGGCCGGCGTGGAGGTCCACTTGTTTTCCCAGCGCAGCGTGGAAGGCATCCTGCGGATGGTGCGCACGCTGGCGGCGCTGGTGGACCGGCGCATGCAGGGCGAGCAGCTGGCAGGCGCGCTGCAGCTCGAGATCGGGCTGGTGGCGGCGCGGGCCAAACGCCATCCGACCCGGCCGCTGGTGTATTTCGAGGAATGGAACGAGCCGCTGATCAGCGGCATAGGCTGGGTGTCCGAACTGATAGCGATCGCCGGCGGGGCCGATGCCTTCGCCGACCTGGCGCTGCACCGCGAGGCCCGGCAGCGCATCATCGCCGACCCGGCCGAGGTGGTGCGGCGCGCGCCGGACATCATCATCGGCTCCTGGTGCGGCAAAAAGTTCCGGCCCGAAATGCTGGCCGCGCGGCCGGGCTGGGAAGCCATCCCGGCGATCCGCAACGGCATGGTGTTCGAGATCAAGTCGCCCGACATCCTGTCGCCCGGACCGGCGGCCATCCGGCGCGGCCTGCCGCAGCTCGCCCAACTGGTGGAACAGTGGCATGCGGCCACGCCGCGCCGGCCATGAGCTTTCCTTTTCCGCATCCTGATGGTCCATGGCAGCACCTCGGACGCCGGGAAATCGCCGCGGCGGCGGCGCCGCCCTATCTGCATGGCCGGTTGGGCCTGTCCGAGGCCTGCGATGCGCTAATGCGCTGATGTGCTGGACCGGCTTTACGGCAACCGGCCCGGATCATGCCGGCGCTCTGCCGGTTCCTCGTAAAGGTTGATGCCGTGCAGCCTGGCCAGCGTGGTGGCCAGCGTGCGGCCCAGGGTCTCCACCGATTGCTGCATCTTCGGGTTCTGCATGCTGCCGTCCAGGCTGAAGGCCTCGTGCGCCTTGCCCACCGCCAGCTGCTCGGGCAGCACGATCACGCCGATGTTGCCGAGGATGGCCCTGACATGCACCAGGCCGCGCAGGCCGCCATAACTGCCGGGCGATGCGCTCATCAGCACCGCCACCTTGTTGCGGTACGGGGCCAGGCCGTCCTGGCCGTCGACGGCGCGGGAAGTCCAGTCGATCAGGTTCTTCAGCAGCGCCGGGATGGAGCCGTTGTATTCCGGACTGGCAATCAGGAAGCCCTGGTGCTCCAGCATCAGCTGCCGCAGCTCGCGCGCCTTGGGCGGAAGGCCCTGCTCGGCTTCCAGGTCGCCGTCGTAGATGGGCGCCGGAAAGTCGCGCAGGTCGATCTCGATGACCTCGGCCCCGGCGCGCCGCGCCCCTTCGGCAGCGACCCGCACCAGCCGCTTGTTCAGGGAAGCCTTGCGGGCGCTGCCCGCGAAGGCCAATATCTTCGGCGCCGTGGTTGTCATGGTAGTCATCCTTTGTCTGCGGTGATGGACCGGGCTTCCCGCCCGTGCTGTGCGTCGCAGCATACTGCAGATGGCTTCCGCTGATGCACGCGCCGGCGCAATGTCTGCGCATCCTTTGCCGATCCGGCCGGCCGGATCGGAGTTGGCCGGCGGACTGTCGCAAAACCGACGGTCGTCACTGTCGCAGGCAACGCCCGCCCGGCCGCCGGGAGGTCCGGATCGGCAAGGGCTGCCTACTGGCCGGCTGGCGCTAAATCCGGAGGCTCGTCATCGGCAGGCACAGGCAGATTTCAGCCGGCCGGGAAAATCAACCGACGACGGCCATGTCGAACGCTTCAAGGGATCGTTTCGGGATGAAGCGCGCGGAGCATCGATGATTTCAAGTACGGCAATGCCATGGACGGCACTCCGGCATCCTCCCAGGCAATAGAGGAGAGCCCGCAGCGTCGCTCTGCGAGGCCTGCCGCCAGGTCCATGCGGATTGCCGCAGTCGTCATCGCCGCAATCGTCGCCACGGCCGGTGCGGCCTACCTGCTGCGCGGGAAGGACAGGGCAACGCCGCACTACGAGACGGCGCCTGCCGACCGCGGCACGATTGCCCCGGTCGTGATTTCGAGCGGCACGGTCAATCCGGTAACCACGGTACAGGTCGGGACCTATGTTTCCGGCGTGATCCAGACCATTTCCTGCGATTTCAATACCCGGGTCAAGGCGGGCCAGTTGTGCGCCAAGATCGACCCGCGCCCCTACCAGAGCCTCGTCGATCAGGCCGACGCGGCGCTGGCGACCGCACGCGCGCAGGTTGCCAAGGACCGCGCGAACCTGGCTTATGCGCAACAGATCCGGGACCGCAATGTCAACCTGCTCGGGCGCGGCATCGTGTCCCAGGAGACGGTCGATACGTCGGTCAATGCCTACCTGCAAGCCGTAGCCCAGCTTGCGCTGGACAAGGCGACGCTGTTGCAGCGCGCCGCCCAACTGAAAGCGGCGCGCATCAATCTGGGCTATACCGACATTGCCTCGCCGGTGGATGGCACCGTGGTGTCACGCAACGTGACCCAGGGCCAGACCGTCGCCGCCAGCTTTCAGACGCCGACGCTGTTCCTGATCGCCGCCGACCTGACCGAGATGCAGGTCGACACCAACGTCAGCGAGTCCGATATCGGAAGGGTCAGGGTCGGCAATGAGGCCGCCTTCACCGTTGAGTCCTATCCCGACCGGCAGTTCCGGGGCCAGGTGCAGCAGGTGAGGCAGGCGCCCCTGACCGTGCAAAACGTCGTCACCTACGACGTCGTGGTGGCCGTGAGCAATCCGGATCTGGCATTGAAGCCCGGCATGACCGCGTCGATGCGGATCACCACCAACCGGGTGGACAATGCGCTGCGGGTCCCGAACCAGGCGCTGAGGTTCAAGCCGGCGCCGCCATCGCTGGCCGCAGATGCCGGCGCCGGTCGTGGCGGCACGCGGCATGCGGCGAACGCCGAGGAGGGCGGCAAGGCGCGCGAGGCGCGCACCGGCGCGGTCTGGGTGCTGGCTGATGGACGTCCGAAGCGTGTTCCTTTGCAGTTGGGCCTGGATGACGATCAGTACAGCCAGGTGCTGGGCGGCGCATTGCAGGAGGGCCAGCAGGTCATCCTGTCCGAGCGCCCGAATGCGCCGGCTCGCGGCCGGCCGCCGGCAGCCGGCATGTTTGCGCCGGCAAGGTGAGGCGATGGAAACCGCCTGCATCGAAGTCAGGAATGCGAGCCGCATCTACCATGTCGGCGATGTCTATGTCCATGCGCTGCGCGGCGTGAGCCTGACGATAGAGCGCGGGGAGTTCGTGGCCATCATGGGTTCCTCGGGCTCGGGCAAGTCGACGCTGATGGCCATACTCGGCTGCCTGGACCGGCCGGACAGCGGCAGCTATCGATTCGAAGGCATCGATGTGGCGCGCCTGACGGAGCCGGAACTGGCGACGATACGCAGCGAGCGACTCGGTTTCGTGTTCCAGAGCTTCAATCTGCTCGCGCGGACCAGCGCCATCGACAATGTCGCCTTGCCGCTGTTCTATGCCGGGTCTTCGGTGACCGATGGCGCCGAGCGTGCTTCCAGGGCACGCGCGATGCTGGCCATGCTGGGCCTGGCGGCGCGTGAAAAGAACACGCCGGCACAATTATCCGGCGGGCAGCAGCAGCGGGTAGCGATCGCGCGCGCGCTCATCAATGCGCCGGCCGTGCTGCTGGCCGATGAACCGACCGGCAACCTCGATACGCAGACCTCGCGCGAGATCATGCAGACGCTGTTGCGGCTCAACCGGGAGGAGGGCGTCACCGTGGTCGTGGTGACCCACGAGCCGGACATTGCCAGCTATTGCCGGCGCGTCGTCACGATGCGCGATGGCGAGATCGTATCCGACCAGCGCAAGGCAGGGGCGGAAGGCGGCGCCGCTGATGAACGGCCGGCGGCGCCGGCCGGCGTCGAAGGAGAGGCGGCGGCGCGCCGGGCCGGACGCGCTGCCTCGCATTGGGCATTCGCCATGATGATCCTGTCGGCGGCGATGCAGGCCCTGGGGCGCAACAAGACGCGCTCGGCGTTGACCATGCTCGGGGTCTTCATCGGGGTGGCCGCACTGATTACGATGATTGCGATCGGTCAGGGCGCCAAGGAGGCGGTGCGCAAGCAGATAGAAAGCCTTGGCACCAATCTGTTCGTGGTGGTGCCGGGCGCGGCCATGAGCGGCGGCGTGCGCGGCGGCTTTGGCAGCGCGTCGACCCTGACGGTGGCCGATGCCGATGCAATCCTGCGCGAGAGCCGCAATGTGCATGCGGTCAGCTACCTGATCCGCCAGTCGGGCCAGGTGCAGTTTCGGGATCAGAACTGGACTACGGCAATCCAGGGCGTGACCCCCTCCTATCCGCCCATCACCAACTGGCATGCCGCCGAAGGCAGGATGCTGGAAAACGATGACCAGCAATCGGCCCGGCTGGTGGCCGTGATCGGCGAGACCGTGCGGCGCCAATTGTTCGGGCCCGCGGTCAGCCCGGTCGGCGCCACCATCCTGGTGCGCGGCATTCCGCTGCGCGTGGTTGGCCTTTATGCGGCAAAGGGACAGACCGCGTTCGGCCAGGACCAGGACGACGTTGTGATGATTCCGTTCAGCACCGCCGAGCGCAAGGTGCTGGGCGTGGCCACGCCCAGCACCTCCGCCGTCGCCAATGCGCAGTATCCGCAAGCGGCGAATCCGTTCGGCCTGCAGCCGCGGCTGACGGGTTATGTGAATCAGATCCAGGTCCAGGCTGCGGGGGCCGCGCAGCTCGATGCCGCCATCGCCGAAGTGAATGCGCTGCTGGCACGGCGGCACCATATCAGGCCGGGGGACACGCCGGACTTCAACGTGCGCAACCTGAGCCAGATTGCCGATGCGGCCGAAGGCAGCAGCAGGATCATGGCGGCGCTGCTGGCCATGGTGGCGTCGATATCGCTGCTGGTCGGCGGCATCGGCATCATGAATATCCTGCTGGTCTCGGTCACGGAGCGAACCCGCGAGATAGGCCTGCGCATGGCCATTGGTGCGCACCGCATCCATGTGCTGCTGCAGTTCCTGGCCGAATCCGTGTTCATGAGCGTGGTCGGCGGCCTGGCTGGCATCCTTGCCGGCATTGCGGCAACCATGCTGATTGCGACGATGGCGAATTGGCCCACGCTCATATCGCCGGCGTCGATCGCGGGCGGCTTCCTGTTTTCCGTGCTGGTCGGTATCTTTTTCGGCTACTATCCGGCGCGCAAGGCAGCCCGCCTGAATCCGATCGAGGCGCTGCGTTATGAATGAAGGCATTGCATGCAGGGCCTCCCGCATCAGCGTCCTCGCCGCCCTGGCCTCGACGCTGGCGCTATCGGCCTGCGCCGTCGGCCCGGACTACGAAGCGCCCGCGCCACCGGCCCGGATGCGCTATACGCCCGACGATCAACGCCAGATTACGGCCGGCGACGCGCCGGCGCAGCAGATACGAAGCGATATCGCGATGCCTTCCTCATGGTGGCAAGCCTTTGGATCTGCCGCGCTCGACAACCTGGTCGCCAGCGCCCTGGAGGCCAGTCCGACTGTCAACAGCGCACGCGCCACGGTGGAGCAGGCGCGCAGCCTCCTGGACGCGGCGCGCGGGGCAATGTATCCAGTGGTGGAGTTCACGCTCAGCGGGCAGCACAGCACCATGGCGGCAAGCGCAAGAGGCGCGGCTGGCAATCGCTACAGCGGCGGGCCGGCAATCAGCTTCCTGCCCGATCTGTCTGGCGGCACGCGGCGGCGCATCGAGTCGGCGCAGGCGCAGCTTGCCTATCAGCAGGCGCAGTGGGAAGCCGCACGGCTCAGCCTGGTCGCCAATATCGTTTTGCAGGCAATCGCGCTGGCATCGGCGCTGGAGCAGATTGCCGCGGTGCGGGACATCATCGCGGTCGACGAACGAAATCTCGAACTGGTCCGCATTTCCACCGGCGCCGGGAAAACGGCCCAGCTCGACGTGCTGACTGCCAGCAGCCAGCTTGCCGCCGACCAAACGCTGCTGGCGCCCTTGCTGCAGCAGGCCAGCATTGCGCGGCATGCGCTGGCAGTGCTAGCGGGGAAGACCTCCGGCGAATGGGCGCCGCCGGAGTTCGACTTCAGCACGCTGCGTTTGCCGGACAAGCTGCCACTATCGCTGCCTTCCGACCTGGTGCGGCGCCGGCCCGATCTGCGGGCCGCGGAAGCGCTTCTCCACGCAGCGAACGCGGCAATCGGTGTCGCCGCTGCGCAGCTTTACCCGAACATCACGCTCAATGCATCGTGGGCAAGGACCGCCAGCAGCCCGGCCGGACTGTTCGGCGGCGCTTCCTCCGTCAGCGTCGCGGCGGATCTCCTGGCCCCCTTGTTCAATGGCCATGCCCTGGCAGCGCAGCGCGACGCCGCGATACATGCTTATGCCGCGACGCTGGAAAACTATGCGCAGGCAGTACTGCAGGCATTCGGCCAGGTGGCCGACCGGCTGGAAGCGCTGGAGCAGGACGGCAGCCTGCTGGCCACGCAGGGCAGGGCGCTGCAGGTTGCGCGTGCCACGCTCAGCCTGACGCAACAGAGCTATGAGGCGGGGCAGGCAAGCCTGCTGCAGTTGCTGACGGCGCAGCGGCTCTACCTGGAGTCGCGTCTCGGAATGGCGCGCGCAAGCGGGCAGCGCTACGCTGACACGGCGCAGTTTTTCGTCGCGATGGGGGGAGAGCGGCCGACCGACGCCAGGCCTGAACCCATGTCGACGGCGCCCGGATGGGGGCGCTGACGGCGCTCCAACGCTGCATTCATGCCGGGACTTGATAGGGCAAAGGGTGAGCTGCAACGGCATGGATCTGCGTGAAAGGCAATCCCGGGAGATGGCGCCTCCAGCCAGCCTCTTCGATTGGTCGATTCCTTGCTGACGTCGCCCAAGAAGCGACCCTGGGCGACGGCGCCATGCCATCGGCGTTGCCGCCGATGCGGGCAATTCACGATGGTCTGGCTGCAAGGCGGGCGGCGGCCGAACGGCTTCGGCTGATGCCCACCGCCTCGGCCAGGATAAGTTGCCCGACAGGCGGGAATTTGCTAGTTGCCGCGATACGTCGAATAGCCGTAGGGACTCAGCAGGAGGGGAATGTGGTAATGCGCAACCGAACCATCCACGCTGAAGATCACCGGAATTTCCGGGAAGAAGGTAACGCCTTTCTGGCTGGCGAACCATTTTCCGGTTTTGAATGTGACCCGGTATGTGCCTGTTTCCAGCTTCTTTCCTTCCGGATAAAGCGCTGGCACCCTGCCTTGCGCATCGGTGACGCCGCTGCTCAATGTGCCCCATTGGGTGCCATTCTGCTTCTCGAGCACAACGTCCACATCGGGCGAAGGCAGTCCGTCCTGCAGGTTGAGGACATGCACGCTCAATGGATTGCCTGCGGCGGGGCCGGCTGCGAACCCGAGGGCCGGCAAGCTCGATAAAGCGACAGCAGCGATAACTGAACAGATATGTTTCATGATGGTCTTCCTTGCTTAGTTTGTGGGAGGTAAAAATTGTCCGACTGCCTGCATCGCGCAATATTCGTCCATCGTGGCGCCGCCGGCCGCGGCCACGCCTATGGCGCCGATCACCTGCCTGTCCGCGACCAGGGGCACGCCGCCGCCGAGCAGAAGCAGTTCATCGATGGTGTTGAGATTGGCGCTGTCTGCGTCGTTGCGTGCACGTTCGGCCAGCAGCCTTGTCGCGGTCTTGGTCGACAGCGCGGTGTAAGCCTTGCGCTGGGCCGCAACCGTGTTATGCGGACCGACATTGTCGTCGCGCAGCAGCGCCACCAGGTTGCCGCCGCGGTCGACCACTGCGGCCACGGCAGTACGGCCCTTTGCATGGCAGGCCGCCAGCGCGCCCTCGACCAGTTGCATGGCCAGTGCCGCCGACACCTCCGAATGCTGCAGCGGCTGCCCGGGCTGGGGAGAAGACGCGGCAAAAGCCGATGACATGCTGAAGGCCAAGCCGGCGGTGACCAGGCGTATTGATAAGAATGACATGATGATTTTCCTTGGCTGAACGGATGACTTGATCTGATGGCGCCATGCTATCGGCTTCCTTCCGTCAATCCGGTTACCTTTGCATTACAGATTTGTAATGGGAAAAACAGGGCGGGCAGGGTAAGCTGCGTTGCTTCATTGGGAATAACTCATGCGCATTCTGGTTGTTGAAGACGAAGAAAAGACAGCGGACTATCTGCAAAAGGGACTCAGCGAATCCGGGTACCTGGTGGAAGTGGCTCTGACCGGGCTCGACGGCCAGCACCTGGTGCATGAGCAGGAATTCGACTTGGTCATCCTGGACGTGATGCTGCCCGGGCTGAGCGGCTGGCAGCTGCTGCCCCTGATTCGCCGCAAGTCCTCGGTGCCGGTGCTGTTCCTGACTGCCCGCGACGCAGTGGAGGACCGGGTCAGGGGACTTGAACTGGGCGCGGATGATTATCTGATCAAGCCGTTTTCCTATGCCGAGCTGCTCGCGCGGGTGCGCACCCTGTTGCGCCGTGGCCCGCCACGGGCGGTCGAGCTTTTCCAGGTCGCCGACCTGCACCTGGACGTGCTGCGGCGGCGCGTCACGCGCCAGGGCGAGCGGATTGCGCTCACCAACAAGGAATTCGCGCTGCTGCACCTTTTGATATCGCGCGAAGCGGAAGTGTTGTCGCGCACCTATATCGCCTCGCAGGTCTGGCAAATGAATTTCGACAGCGATACGAACGTGGTCGACGTCGCCGTCCGCCGCCTGCGTGCCAAGATTGACGATCCTTATCCGGTGAAGCTGATCCACACCGTGCGTGGCGTGGGTTATACCCTCGAGGTGCAGCCTTGAGGCTTTGGCCAGGCGCGCTGAGCCTGCGGCTGGCGCTGCTGTTCGCGCTGAGCAGCGCGCTGCTGCTGGGCGGCATCGGGCTCTACCTTTACCAGTCCCTGGAAAAGGAGATTGCATGGCTCGATGACCAGGCGCTCGCGGGACGCGTCGACCGCATGCGTGCCCTGATCGATGACACCGAGAGCCTGGAAGCGCTGCGCAGCCGGCCTCAGCTCTATGGCAACATGCTCGGCAATCGCGACAGCATGCTGTGGATTATCGACGATCGCGGCCAGGTGCAAATCGAGATCAATCCGGCCGGCTTCCAGGTGCCTGCGCTGCCGCGCGGGGACGCGGATGTACGCTGGCAGACCATACGCACGGGCATGCCGGCAAGGCTCGCCTGGATGCGCGTGCCAGGCCGCGACGGTAGCCTGACCCTGATCGCCGGCAAGCTGTTGGGCGAGCGGAACCAGATGCTTTCCGTGTACCGGATGAAACTGGGGCTGGCCCTGGGCGCGGGCGCGCTCCTTGCCTTTGGACTGGGTCTGTCCATCAGCCTGAACGGGATGCGGCCGGTGCGCGAGCTGGCTGAACGGGCGGCCGCCATCGATTCGCAGCATCTCCATCTGCGGCTGGACGAAGCCAGTGAGGCGACAGAGTTGCGCGCCCTGCGGTCTGCGTTCAACCAGATGCTGTCGCGCCTGGAGGCAGGCTTTGGCCAGCTTTCGCGTTTTTCCGAGGACCTGGCGCATGAAATGCGCACGCCGCTCGGCAACCTGATGGGCCAGACCCAGCAGGCCCTGGCGCGCACACGCACCATCGATCAATACCAGAGCCTGCTGGCATCGAATCAGGAAGAATATGAAAGGCTGGCGCGCATGATAGACAGCATGCTGTTCCTGGCCCGCAGCGAGCAGCCTGCGGTCGTTGTCAGGCACAGCGGCATTGATCTCCATGACCTGGGAGAGCAGTTGTGCGACTACTTCGAAGGCCTTGCCGAAGAGCGCGGGATGCCGTTGATGAATCGTGCGCAAGGCATGATCAGCGCCGACCCGGAGCTTCTTCGCAGGGCGCTCGCCAACCTGATAGCCAACGCCCTGCGCTACGGGGCGGAGAGAACCCTGGTCCTCATCGATAGCGCGTTACGAAATGGCCAAGTGGAAATCAGCGTTTGCAATCGGGGCGATGCAATCGCGCCGGAACATCTGCCGCACTTGTTCGAGCGCTTCTACCGATGCGACGCGTCACGCAACCAGCCCGGGGATTCCGGTGGACTGGGCCTGGCAATCGTCCGCACCATTGCACAGCTGCACGGCGGCAGCGTCTCGGTCCGCAGCGATCCCGATGAAACGCGCTTCACGCTGATCCTTCCCGCACGCGCCGTTCCCGCATGTTCCGCCATCTCGCGGGAGACGGATGATCACGAGGCCGCAAGCGGCGCATCGGGCTAGGCTTTGTCTGATAAGGCCGCAATCCTGCCGTAGCGACGAATCATCGTCAGCCCGGTGCTTTCCAGGCAGCGGATCGCCGGTCGTTCCACACGGTTGCCGCAGCACATGCTTGCATGAGCTCATCAACATAGCGCCCAACGAGGCTTCGGCGGCGTTCTCTTATTGACTCTTTACTGCCATTGGTAGAAATCAATGCGCCTTCTGAACGCGGTATTCATGTCGTCATGTCGTCATGCCGGCATCTTCATCGTCCGACAGATGAAGGGTTGTTGCGCAAGGCAATATCTGGCGAAGACTTCTCGGGACCGGTGCACTTCTGCGGCCAAGCCCCCTCCAACCCTGGACTTGCACCATCTGTAGCAGCCAGACCGCCGAGTCTTGCTGCTGCGGCAGACAGGCATCGCTTTCAGCGCAGAGCTTGCTAGGGAGATTGCGGATGAAAGATAGTGATACAAACGCCGTCCCATCAAAGCCTTCCCGTCCGATTGGCCACGACCCGGCAAACGCAGGGCGCAACGCCGCCAGGGACAGCGATGGATTCCAGGCCGCGGGTCGCACCGCGCAATGGTTTTCCTGGATCCTCGGGCTCGCAACCCTTGTTGCCGCCATTGTCCTTGCACTGCACTTCTCGGAAGAACGGGAATTCGTGCGCATGGCGGAAAGAGCCCAGCCATGGTGGCTGCTTGTCGCATTCGTCTTGCAGGGGGGAACCTATATCGCCCAGGGCAGCATCTGGCGCATGGTTCTGCATGCTGCCGGGCATATGGTGCCCTCGCTGGTTGCATTCAAGCTGAGTATCGCGAAGCTGTTTATTGACCAGGCTCTTCCATCGGCCGGCCTCAGCGGAACCGTGGTTGTCGCGCGGGCATTTGCGCTGCGCGGCATTTCCCGCGCCACGGTCATGGCATCGGTCGTCATCGACGGTGTCTCTTACTATGGCGCCTACGTCCTCACGCTCGCTGTCGCGCTCGGCATCGCCATAGTCGGCGAGAACGTGAATCCGCTCATCCTGGTGCCAGCGGTATGCCTGGTCCTGTTCGCCGTGGTCCTGGTAAGCGCCGCCCTCGTCTTTGCCGGGCGCAAGGGCGGCGCGCCCCATTTCCTGATGCGCATTCCCCTGCTCGAAAGGGCGATTGCGCTTCTCGGGGAAGCCGATCCGGCCCTTGCCCGCAGCGCTTCGCTGATCATCAAGGGGGTCTTGTATCATCTTCTGATAACGATGCTGGACGTGTCGACCGTGTGGGTCCTGATCTGTTCATTCGGTGAAATCCCTTCCTTTACCAGCGTATTCATGAGCTTCATTGCGGCCACCCTGCTGCGGACCATCAGCATCGTGCCGGGCGGGCTAGGGGTATATGAGGCAACGTCGGTCCTGACGCTGCAGCACGCTGGCATTTCACTTCCTGTGGCGCTGGCGGCGACCCTGTTATTCCGTGGATTGAGCTTCTGGCTTCCAATGCTGCCAGGCCTCTTCTTTTCCCGCGCCATAACCAGCGCGAAATGAATGTTCCCGTGCCGCGATCTGGTCTTGGCGAAGAAATGGCTTCTGTTCTCCGCCTTTTCGCTTGTGAAGGCCCGCATCGCAAGACGCGAACGGTTCATGGGCATTGGCCAGGTGCCGACGATGCCATTGTTCTTCGCGCACGCTCATGCACGGGAAGAATTCACGCATCCTGAATCGACATTTCATCCTCATGGCCGGCGCGAGGCAATTTAGAAAAAATAGCCATAAATTAGTCCTTTATCTCGGGAAAATGCCTTTTAGGGATTAAATAAAGGCTTTTAATGAGCCAGGACGGCGCCCGGCTGCTACACTGGCTTCCCTGTCCCCAACCACACACCCATGCTCGACTTCGGCTTCGCAAGCGAACTGGAAATCCGCCTGGAACTGGGCAGGCGCTTGCGCGCCCAGCGCCTGGCGCAAGGCCTGTCCCAGGTGGAAGTGGCGCAACGGGCCGGGATCGGCGTCAATACCCTGAAGCTTCTCGAAGGCAAGGGCAAATGCACCTTCGAGAATTTCATGCGCACCGTCCTCGCCCTGGGGCTGGCGGATGAACTGCAGTCGCTGCTCTTGCTGAAGATCGACTCGATCGCCCGGATGGAGCGGGCCGAGCAGGCCAGCCGGATACGCGCACCGCGCGCCAGGCGCCGTGCCGGGGAAGACAAATGAAAAAGCTGGCGGTGTTCTTCTGCGGCTGGGGGCAGCGCTGGCCGCTGGCCACTCTCGCCGAGAATGGACAGCATCTGCTCTTCGAGTATTCGCCGGAAGCCTTGAGCCGGGGCATCGAACTGTCGCCGCGGCATCTGAAGCTCCGGGCAGGCGCTTATGGCGGCTTTCCCGGATACCAGTCGAGGCTGCCGGGCCTGGTGGCCGATGCCCTGCCCGACGGCTGGGGCTTGCTGCTGACGGACCGTTTCTTCAGCAGGCATTTCAAACGCCAGCCGCATCAGTTGTCGCCGCTGCACCGGCTTGCCTTCCTGGGCGACCGCGCGATGGGCGCGCTGACGTTTGAACCAGCCGTGGACGGCACCCTGGAAACGCCGGACCTGGAACTGCTGGCGCTGGCCAGGGAAGTGCAGGCCGTGGTGGCCGACCGCGACACCGCCGCGCTGAAGCAGTTGCTGGTGCTGGGCGGCAGCCCGCAGGGCGCCAGGCCCAAGGTGCTGGTGCAGTACGATGTCGCCGCCAGCGCGGTCAGCACCCGCAGCGATGCGCCAGGCACGCCGTGGCTGGTGAAATTTCCCGGCAGGCACGAGCACCGGGAAGTCTGCGCCATCGAGGCCTGCTATGCCTGGCTTGCGCAGGCGTGCGGCCTGGACATGCCCCGCACCCGCTATTTCGACCTTGGCCCGCGCCATGCGGCCTTCGGCATCGAGCGCTTCGACCGCGAGGATGGCATGCGCGTGCCGATGCACAGCCTGGCCGGCGCCCTGCATGCCGACTTCCGGCTGCCGGGCGTGAGCTACCAGACACTGCTGCGCGCCACCCGCCTTTTCACGCACAGCGAGCGCGAGGTGGAAAAGGCCTTCGAGCGCTGCGTGTTCAACGTGGTTTTCCATAACCGCGACGATCATGCGAAGAACTTTTCCTTCCGCATGGACCATACCTGCTCGTGGAAGCTCGCGCCCTGCTATGACCTGAGCTATTGCGAGGGTCCGGGAGGCGAGCACCAGATGGATGTCGAGGGCGAAGGGCGCGCGCCCGGCCGGGCGCACCTGATGCGCCTGGCCGCGTCCAACAGCCTGGACGCCGCATGGGCCGCCGCCACGATCGATCGCATTGCCGGCGTGGCCGGCGAATTCGGCACGATCTGCAAGGACTATGCAATACGCCCGGCCACGCGCCGGCAGATGTCACGCTCGATCGAGGCCAACCGCGGGCGCATGGCCTGAGGCGCCTGGCAGCGCTGAACACTGCGCCTGATCAGGTCATTGCCGGGGCATCGGGTTTCTAATCCCTATCTGGAGCAATGAAGCGCCAGCGCAAATGCCGTCCATGGTCGCCAGACAACGCCTGCCGGAAGCACAGACCGGCGCCGCCCGCCGGCCCAGGCCGCGCCGGCTGGCCTGTCTGCCGCCGGCATTGGCCGCCCTGCTGTGTGCCTGCAGCGAGAGCAGGCAGCCGTTCTACCAGGGCTATATCGAGGGCGAGTTCCTTTATCTTTCCGCGCCGCAGGCCGGCTATCTCAGGTCGCTGGACGCGCTGCGCGGCAGCCGCGTGGCGCCTGGCCAGGCGGCCTTCGCCCTTGCCGGCGACCCGGATGCGGAATCGCTGGACGAAGCGCAGGCACGGGTCGCTGCGGCCCGGGAGCGGCTGGCCAATCTGGCCGCGCCGCGTCGCCAGCCGGAAATCGCGGCGCTGGAGGCGAACCTTCGCGCGGCACAGGCCAGCCTGTCTCTTGCGCAAAGCCGCCTGGGCCGGCAGCAGTCGCTGGCGGAGCGTCATTTCGTTTCCCCGGCCAGCCTGGATGAAGCGCGCAGCCAGCGCGACCAGATGCAGGGCCAGGTGGACGCGGCGCAGCAGCAGCTCGCTACCTACCGCGCCGCGCTGGGCCGCGGCGCCGAGGTGCGCGCGGCGGAAGCGGACCTGCTGGCAGCCCAGGCCCAGGCTGCGCAGATGCGCTGGCGGCTGGAGAGCAAGACGGTCAGGGCGCCGGCCGCCGGTGAGATCAGCGAGACCTACTACCGTGCCGGGGAATGGGTGGCTGCGGGCGCACCGGTGGCCAGCCTGTTGCCCGACCAGCGCCGCCGCCTGCGCTTTTACGTCCCCGAAACCGCGCTCGCCCGCCTGCGGCCCGGGCTGACGGTCGAGGCCGGCTGCGACGGCTGCACCCAGCCGATCCGCGGCACCATCGATTTCATCGCGCCGCAGGCCGAATATACGCCGCCGGTGATCTACAGCCGCGGCAGCCGGGAAAAGCTGGTGTTCCGGGTGGAAGCCGTGCCGCTGCCGGAACAGGCCGCCCGGCTGCGGCCGGGCCTGCCGATCGACGTGCGCATCCTGGAGCGCTGACGTGACGTCGCCGCTGGTGATCGATGTGGCCGGCCTGAACAAGCATTTCGGCAACCGGCACGTGGTGAAGGACCTGGCGCTGCAGGTGCGGGAGGGCGAGATCTTCGGCTTCCTGGGGCCCAATGGCAGCGGCAAGACCACGTCGATCCGCATGCTGTGCGGCCTGCTCGCGCCCGACAGCGGCAGCGGCACCTGCCTGGGCATGGACGTAATGGCCGACAGCGCCCTGATCAAGCGCCAGGTCGGCTACATGACCCAGCGCTTCTCCCTGTGGGAAGACCTCACCGTTGCCGAGAACCTGGACTTCATCGCGCGCATGTTCGGCATGCGCGGCCGGCGCGCGGCGGTCGACGCGATGCTTGCGCGGCTCGGGCTGGCGGACCGGCGCGGCCAGCTGGCCGGCGCGCTGTCGGGCGGCTGGAAGCAGCGGCTGGCGCTGGCCGCATGCCTGCTGCACCAGCCGCGCCTGCTGCTGCTGGACGAGCCGACCGCCGGCGTCGACCCGCGTGCCAGGCGCGACTTCTGGGAGCAGATCCATGGACTATCCGCCAGCGGCGTCAGCGTGCTGGTGTCCACCCATTACATGGATGAAGCCGAACGCTGCCACCGGCTGGCCTATATTGCCGACGGCCGGCTGCTGGCCTCGGGCACGGCGCAGGAGGTGGTGGAGAGCCGGCGCCTGCATACCTGGGAAGTCAGCGGCGACATCCCGCCAGGCCTGGCGCAGTCGCTGCGCAGTCTTCCGGGCGTGGAGCTGGCAAGCAGCTTCGGCGCCACGCTGCATGTCAGCGGCCGCGACGCTGCCGGTCTGCAGGCCAGCCTGGAACAGGCATTGGACGGCACGGCGCTGGCGATGAAGGAAATTCCCGCATCGCTGGAAGATGTGTTCATCGACCTGATGCAGCGCAGCGGCAGCACCGGTTCCCAGGGCGCAGCCCGATGAAGCGCCATGTCCTGGCCTTTTCCCTGTCGCGCTGGCTGGGCATCGTGGTCAAGGAATTCATCCAGTTGAAACGCGACCGGCTGACCTTCGGCATGATCGTCGGCATTCCATTGATCCAGTTGCTGCTGTTCGGCTTCGCCATCAATTCCGACCCCAGGAACCTGCCCACCGCGGTGGTGATGGCCGACCCCGGACCTTTCGCCCGCTCCTATGTCGCGGCGATGGCGGCCAGCGGCTATTTCCGCATCGTGGGCAGCGTCGACGAGGGCCAGGCAACGCGGCTGCTCGACCAGGGGCGCGTGCAATTCGTCGTGACCTTTCCGCCCGGCCTGCACCGCGACCTGGTGCGCGGCACGCCGGCGGTGGTGCTGGTGGAAGCCGATGCAACCGATCCGATGGCTACCGGCGGCGCGATCGCGGTATTGAACCAGCTCGGCCCGAACCTGTTCGCCCCCGACCTGCCCGGGAAGCAGGTCCAGCCAGCCCAGTCGGGGCGCACGCTGGAGCTGCGGGTGCACCGCCGCTACAACCCTGAAGCCATTACCGCCTACAACGTGGTGCCGGGCCTGCTGGGGGTGATCCTGACCATGACCATGGTATTGATGACAGGCCTGGCAATGACGCGCGAACGGGAACGCGGCACCTTCGAAAATCTGCTGGCGACGCCGGCCACGCCGCTGGAAGTCATCACCGGCAAGATCATCCCCTATGTGCTGATCGGCCTGGTCCAGGTCAGCCTGATCCTGCTGGCCGCGCGCTGGATATTCAACGTGCCCATGCATGGCAGCCTGCTCCTGCTGTACGCCGTGGTGTTGCTGTTCATCTGCGCCAACCTGACGCTGGGCATCGCCTGCAGCTCGATTGCGCGCAACCAGCTGCAGGCGATGCAGATGACCTTCTTTTTCTTTCTGCCCTCCATGCTGCTGTCCGGCTTCATGTTCCCGTTTCGCGGCATGCCCGAATGGGCGCAAGCAGTGGGCAGCCTTCTGCCATTGACCCATTTCCTGGTGCTGGTGCGCGGCATTCTGTTGAAGGGCAATGGGCTGGCGCTATTGTGGCCGCAGATCTGGCCGCTGCTGCTGTTCACGGCGCTCGTGCTGGCGCTCGGGCTGAAGACTTACAGGCGCACGATGGATTGAGATAAGGGCATAAAAAAACCCGCTCCGTGAGCGGGTTTTCAGAGGCATGGCCTTGCTTATGCCTTGCGCGCCTTGCGGCGGGAAGCCGCGAAGCCCAGCAGGCCCAGGCCGAACAGGGCGACGGTTGCCGGTTCAGGCACTTCGCCGCCGGCACCGCCGCCGCCGCCCGCTGCGCCTTCGAACAGGGTGTAATGGCTCAGACGGCCGATGTTGCAGTTGTTGGCGCCGCAGCCGCCGGTCAGGAAATTGACCTGGTCGTTGGAAAAGACCAGCTTGTCGAGTTCGCCGACGTTCTGGAAGAAGTAGGTGTCATCGCCACCAAGGTTGCCGGTGCCGAACTTGAGCACAAAATAACCCGGCTCCTCGTTGCCGACATCGATTACCCATTGTCCGCTCACCGTATCGGCGACAGCGGTGTTGCCTGCGCCGGTGCTGACCTTGTCTGTCAGGGTCAGCGTCGCGCCAGCGGCCTTCTGGATTGCATTGAGTTCTGTTTGATCGCCGGAGTTGCTCAGCGACGCCGATCCGATCAGGTTGTCGAGGGTCAGCGCCGAAGCCGAAGACATGGCGGCTAAAGACACCGCGGCGGTCACAGCCAGATTGCGGCTGGATTTGAGAACAGAAGAAAAAGTCATTAATAGTTCCTGTAAAACAATTTGCGAGGTCGCCTCGTGAGCAAGCCCCGTGCCAACGAGGTTTTTCTTTACGAAAACAGTAGGTTGCAGGAGCCGGCTTTTGATTTCTTGAATTAATGTAAAGGCGACCGACAAAATACAGTTATAGAAGTGACGTAATACATTGTTTTTTATAAACCTGTAGAAACTTAAGGATTTCAACGTTACCTCTGGATGAAAAATTCAGGACACAAATGCCTTCATGCATTTAAATCGAGGGAATTATTTTTTCTAGGAAATTGTTTCGGCGGATTTTATATAGGGAAAAAGTTTTTCATTGGCATTGGCTATGAATACAGGATTTTCCTATGGAAAACATGGAAAGGATATCGACATCTTTGCCATTATTAAATTTCCGAAAGGAAACGCCGCGGCGATGCTGGCGTTATCGCACGACACCCAGCTTCCCGCTATGACTTCCCATGTACCAAAGCCTGCCTTCCGCATCGACGATCATCTTGCGTATGCCTTCATTGCTGGTAGGTAATGAAAATACCTGAAATTTTCCGGTAACCGGATCAAGCAGGGAAACGGTGTCGACCGAGATTTCATTTGCCCAAACCTTGCCGGCCCCGTCAACGGTCACTGCGTACGGATTGCCACGTGGCCCGGCGGGCATGTCATAGGTTTTAAGTACGGATTGCCTGCCTGCATCGATATGCGTCAGCTTGCCGTCGCCGTACCGCACTACCCACAGCGTATTGTCAGGTGCGGCCGCGATGCGGCGTGGCAGCGACCCAGCGCCGAGGTCGATTTCGGTGATCTTGCCGGAGCGTGCATCGATACGGCCGACCCGCTGGCCACTGGCCTGGCAGAACCAGACGTTGCCGTCACGGTCGATTGCAAGGCCGTACGGGCCGTCGCGCGTGCTGAATTCTTCCATCTTGCCGCTGCCGCGCTGGTAGCGGGTGACCTTGTTGGCGGACTGGTTGGTAAACCAGAGCGTATCGCGCCCGTCGAACACGATCGTGTGCGGCGTGCCGCCGGAAGGTGTCGGATGCGGCTTCATTGCCTGAGGCTGACCGTTGCTGAACGGTATTTCCAGCAAGGTGCCATTGCCGTTGCCCGTCATCCATACCGTGCCGCGTTCATCGACTACCAGGCCATGCGGCCGGGTGCCGGCGGGCAATTCCCATTCCTCGAAGCGTTCAGTGGCGGGATCGAAGCGCGCCAGCCGGTTGCCCGCCATCACGGCTATATAGATGCGTCCGTCGGGAGCGGGCGCCGGGTCGCGGGCAAATTTGGGCGTTGGCACATTCCATTCGCTGATTTTTCCGGCTGGCCGCGACACGCCGGGCGCCACGGTGTAATTGGAGCCGCCTGCGATGGCCAGTGCCGGCAGGAGTGCGCATAATGCGAATGCTTTCAGCATGGCTTGATGTCCTTCATTTGCTGTCGTCTGCATGATGGCGGCATCGATCAAGCCCGACCGACGCAGCGCCTGTGCTTCAGAGTCTCATCGATTCTTCCGCTTGCCCACAGCAGCTAAGACCGTCTGTACGGCAAGCTCGTTCTGATCGTCCGCACCAGGTTCTGTAAAATCCGCCTGGATGGCGCGCAGGATGATGCGTTCCGCCATTTTCCATCAAGCCAAGGCATCCACCTTTTCCATTTTCCCGGACTCGCATGCATACAGAGCAAGCCCTTGACGCGATCATCGTTGGCAGCGGTCCGGCCGGCGCCATCGTGGCGCGCGATCTGGCGCGTCGCAGCTGGCGCGTGCTGCTGCTGGAACAGGGCAGCGCCGCGCCGCTGCAAGGCACCTTGCGCCAGATGGCCGCCATGGCAGCGGTCCCGGGCAAGGGCGCATTCATCAATGCGGACGGTTCGCTGCTGGTGCGCGGCGTGACCTCCGGCGGCAGTTCGGCGATCAACTTTGCCACCGCCATGGCGCCGCCCATGCCGATGTTCGCGAAATACGGCATCGATCTGGAACCGGCGCTGCGGGCGCTGCAGCAGGAAATACCGATGGCGCCGCTGCCCGACGCGCTGGTCGGACCCATGGCCGCACGCATCGCGCAAGCGGCGCGGGCGCTCGGGCATGACTGGCAAAAGCTCGACAAGATGATCCTGCCCGACAAGTGCCGCGCCGGCTGCTGGCGCTGTGTCTATGGCTGTCCGTTTGGCGCGAAATGGACAGCCCGCAACATGGTCGAGGAAGCGGTCGCCGCTGGCGCCGAACTGGTTGCGGATGCAAGGGTGCAACGGGTGATCGTACGGGGCGGTCGGGCGGTCGGCGTGGAATTCGTGCGACACAAGCAAGTGCAGCAGCGCTTCGCCGACGTCATCGTGCTTGCCGGCGGCGGCATCGGCAGCCCGCGCCTGCTGCATGCCTCCGGCCTTGGCGCGGCCCGTGCCGCGCATTTCGCCGACCCCGTGATTGCCGTGATGGGCGCGGTGGACGATGTCGACGGCGGCGCCGAAGTGCCGATGGCGGCCGGCATGCATTTGCCGGAACAGGGCATCACACTGGCCGACATGACCTTGCCGCGGCCGATGTACCAGGGATTCGCCGCCCAGGCCGGCCGCATCGACCGGCTCCTGGCGCACCGCCGCACGCTTACCGTGATGGTCAAGATCCGCGACGAGATCGGCGGCGCCATCGGGCCGCGCTGGATCAGCAAGTCGCTGCAGCCGGGAGACCGACGGAAATTGCGCCATGGTGCGGATCTGGCGCGGCGCATCCTGGCGCAGGCGGGTGCCCGGCATATCTTCAACAGCGTCCACTTCGCCGCGCACCCGGGCGGCAGCGTCAGGATAGGCGAGGGCGTCAACGAGCAGTTGCAGACGTCGACGGCCGGCTTGTTCGTCTGTGATGCGTCCGTGATCCCCGAAGCGTGGGGCCTGCCGCCGACGGTCACGCTGCTGTGCCTGGGCCGGCGGCTGGCGGAACACCTGGACGGCGTTTAGCCAATCGGCGAAATCGCAGCGAAGAATGCTGTTGCATTCACGCAATGCGCGAATCTGCTGATGAAACTTCATGAATAAGGCTGCAACCTTTACCGCCCGGTATGGCGCTGCGACCGGTACCCGGTCGTCGGAGCATGGCCCCCTGGGCCGAATGACAGATGTTCGTGCCTGTCTGCCGTTTCCGCGCGCGCTTGCGACGTTGCAATCCCACATTACGTTACAAATTCCCGACTAATCTCACTGGTCTTATGTCTTATATAAGAGTTGTTGATGTACAATAGCGGGGAATTTGGAATCGCTGGCGATTCCCTTGTCCTTTAATCCTTTATCTAGAGAGCACTCTCATGCTAGCTGCGTACCGCTCCCACGTCGCCGAACGCGCGTCCCTGGGCATTCCTCCGCTTCCGCTTTCCGCCGCACAGACCACCGACCTGGTTGAACTCCTGAAGAATCCGCCCGCTGGCGAAGAGGCTTTCCTGGTCGACCTGATCACCCACCGCGTTCCGGCCGGCGTGGACGATGCCGCCAAGGTCAAGAGCGCCTTTCTGGAAAAGGTTGCCAAGGGCGCCGAGACCAGCCCGCTGATTTCGCGCGAACTGGCTACCCGCCTGCTGGGCACCATGCTGGGCGGCTTCAACATCAAGCCGATGATCGACCTGCTCGACGACGCCGTCGTTGGCGGCGTGGCTGCTGAAGGCCTGAAGAAAACCCTGCTGATGTTCGACTACTTCCACGACGTGAAGGAACTGGCCGACAAGGGCAGCGCCAACGCCAAGGCCGTCATGCAGTCCTGGGCCGATGCCGAATGGTTCACCTCGCGGCCGGAAGTGCCGCAGAGCCTGACACTGACCGTGTTCAAAGTTACCGGCGAAACCAACACCGACGACCTGTCGCCGGCGCCGGACGCCACCACCCGTCCCGACATCCCGATGCACGCGCTGGCCATGCTGAAGAACGCCCGCACCGGCATCCACCCGGACGAGCCGGGCAAGGTCGGCCCGATCCGCCAGATAGAGGAACTGAAGGCAAAGGGCAACCTGGTTGCCTACGTCGGCGACGTGGTCGGCACCGGCTCCTCCCGCAAGTCGGCGACCAACTCCGTTCTGTGGTTCACCGGCGAAGACATCCCCTTCATCCCGAACAAGCGCTTCGGCGGCGTTTGCCTGGGCAACAAGATCGCGCCGATCTTCTACAACACGATGGAAGACGCCGGCGCGCTGCCGATCGAACTCGACGTGTCCAAAATGGACATGGGCGACGTGATCGAACTGCGTCCGTACGAAGGCCTTGCACTGAAGAACGGCGACGTCATCGCCGAATTCCAGGTCAAGTCCGACGTGCTGTTCGACGAAGTCCGTGCCGGCGGCCGTATTCCGCTGATCGTCGGCCGCGGCCTGACCGCCAAGGCGCGTGAAGCGCTGGGCCTGGCGCCGTCCACCCTGTTCCGGCTGCCGCAGAACCCGGTCGCATCGACCAAGGGCTTCTCGCTGGCGCAAAAGATGGTTGGCCGCGCCTGTGGCCTGCCGGAAGGCCAGGGCGTGCGTCCCGGCACCTATTGCGAGCCGAAGATGACCACCGTCGGTTCCCAGGACACCACCGGCCCGATGACCCGCGACGAACTGAAAGACCTGGCCTGCCTGGGTTTCTCGGCCGACCTCGTGATGCAATCCTTCTGCCACACCGCCGCGTATCCGAAGATTGTCGACGTGAAGATGCACAAGGAACTGCCCAACTTCATTTCCAACCGTGGCGGCGTGGCGCTGCGTCCGGGCGACGGCGTGATCCACTCCTGGCTCAATCGCCTGCTGCTGCCGGACACCGTCGGCACCGGCGGCGACTCCCATACCCGTTTCCCGATCGGCATTTCCTTCCCGGCCGGTTCCGGTCTGGTTGCCTTTGCCGCCGCCACCGGCGTGATGCCGCTGGACATGCCGGAATCGGTGCTGGTGCGCTTCAAGGGTGAAATGCAGCCGGGCGTGACGCTGCGCGACCTGGTCAATGCGATCCCGCTGTACGCGATCCGCCAGAACCTGCTGACCGTGGAAAAGAAGGGCAAGAAGAACATCTTCTCCGGCCGCATCCTGGAAATCGAAGGCTTGCCGCAACTGAAGGTCGAACAGGCATTCGAGCTGTCCGATGCGTCGGCCGAGCGGTCCGCCGCCGGCTGCACGGTGCATCTGGATAAGGCCCCGATCATGGAGTACATGACCTCGAACATCACGCTGATGAAGTGGATGATCGCCAACGGCTACCAGGACAAGCGCACGCTGGAGCGCCGCATCCGTTCGATGGAAGCCTGGCTGGCCAAGCCGGAACTGCTGGCGCCGGACGCCGACGCCGAATACGCAGCGGTCATCGAGATCGACCTGGCCGACATCCACGAACCCATCGTCGCCTGCCCGAACGATCCGGACGACGTGAAGACCCTGGCCGAAGTCGCCGGCGCCAAGATCGACGAAGTCTTCGTTGGTTCCTGCATGACCAACATCGGCCACTTCCGCGCCGCTTCCAAGCTGCTGGAAGGCAAGACCGATATCCCGGTCAAGCTGTGGATCGCGCCGCCGACCAAGATGGACCAGCAGGTGCTGACCGCCGAAGGCCACTACGGCACGCTCGGCCGCACCGGCGCCCGCATGGAAATGCCGGGCTGCTCGCTGTGCATGGGCAACCAGGCACAGGTGCGCAAGGGCTCCACCGTGATGTCGACCTCGACCCGTAACTTCCCGAACCGCCTCGGCATGGATACCCAGGTCTACCTGGGTTCGGCTGAACTGGCCGCGGTTTGCTCGACGCTGGGCCGCATCCCGACCCGCGAGGAGTACCTGGAGCACACCGGCGTGATCGACAAGAATGCGGCGGATATCTACCGCTACATGAACTTCGACAAGCTCGAAGAGTTCAGCTCGGTCGCGGATACCGTCAAGGTATAAGCAAGGCATGGCAGGATGAGACGCGTTCCCTCATCCTGCTGATCCAGCCCGTTGCTGCAAGGGCCAAGGCAAAGGCTTCCTGATGGAAGCCTTTTTCAATGGAGCCAACGCTAGCGTCGCCCGGCCAGCGCGTGCCGCAGGCCGCCTGTGGCCAGCATCACGACCGCGGCCCAGATCGACATATATGTCGGCCACTGCTGCGGCGCGATACTCTCTCCAAGTACCAGCGCAACACATACAAGCAGCACCGGCTCCACGTATCCAAGCAGGCCGAAAAGCGTCAGTGTCAGATAGCGGCTCGACACGATGTAACAGGCCAGTGCCGCAGCGCTGATCAGGCCGAGCACAGGAATCATCAGAAGCAGGGTAGGGCGGTGTTGAAACGTGGCCAGGACGTCTGGCCGTTGCAGGACGAACCATGCGGCCACCGGCATCATCAGACCCATTTCGAACCAGAGACCGGTCAGGTGCGCCATGCCATGTTTTTTGCGCAGCAGGAAATACGCCGGATAGCCCAGCGCCACCAGCATCGTTTCCCATGACAGGCTGCCGACCTGATACAGCTCGTTGCCTACGCCCGCCGCGGCAAAGACAATCGCCGCTCTTTCCAGGCCCGACGGCCGTTCGCCATAGCAGACCCAGCCCGACAGCACCATCGTCAACGGCAACAGGAAATAACCGAGCGAGACCTGAAGTGCGCGCCCATGTAGCGGTGCCCACATGAAGAGCCAGATCTGTATCGCCAGCAGCGATGAGGTAGCAAGCAGAACAAGCAGCATGCGTGGCGCCGTGAGCATCTTTCGGAACATCCCTGCCGCAAGCGGCCAATCGCCGAATCGCCACATCAGCAGAGTGGCGAACGGAAAAGTCAGCAGCATCCGCCATCCGAAGATTTCCTCTCCTGTCAGCGGACTCAAGCGTGTGGTGTAGAAATACATGACCGCAAACAGCACCGAGGCTGTTACGGATAGCAAGACGCCAATGTGCAACGCAATCCCTTTCGCAGCGTTCACCAGCGGCACAGCGCCGCCGGCGATGCCACGTTATAAACGGAAAGCGACGCGACTTCCAGCGTTTTGCTGCTTAGGCAAGGAATTGTTCCTTGAGAAAAATCGTTGAGCCTCGTTTATCGACGCTTGTGCTGATCCAGCGTGGAAAGCCGCCGCTTCGCCAGATGCAGCCAGATTGATAACGTGAGTGAATAACTTTGGTGTCCGCATGAACTGCCTGGAGCGCGCTGGACAGCATTGTTCAGCGCTCCAGCGGCCCGCATGGTTCACAGCGTTTTCAGAAAGGCTTGTTAGCGCGTAGCCATAATGTCGGCGACTTGCTGGTCCCGACCGGCACTGAGAGAGGCTCGCCACCGCTGCGCCACGCGAGCGACGCCCTCAGATCGGCGCCGCCGAGGACAGCATTGAAACCCAGTCCCATGCCACTCAAGGTGCGCTTGTTGGACGATGCCGAATCAAATACTTCGCGATTGATCGACACGGAGCCTGTGTCGTAAAACAGCGCCGCCTGCAAGGCCTCGCTAAAATTGTGGCGATATTCGACTGATGCCAGATACCCCTGGTCACCAATGCCTTCACCTTGTGGGTACGCACGAACACCGTTTGCCCCGCCAAGTACAAACTTCTCAGAGGAGTCCAGGTTCTTGCTTGCCCACTGGGCACTAAGTGCCAGCCATAGGGAGTCATTGTCGGAAATCCGTTGCAGCCGGTTTCCGGTGATAAATACCTTTTTATATGCGCCGTTAGTTTTGGCAGATATATCATCGATTGCCAGGGCTACTGGAGATTCGATTGTCAGTTTGCCGAAGTTGGTGGAGACATCGAAATTGCTGAGGCCGCCACCTCCGAGATCATCGCGATAGGAGCCGCTCAGCCCCAAGCCAAATACCCTTGCTTTCTTGTCATTTGTCGCGCCGATTGCATCAATTCGGTCGTTCAAGCGTCTCGATTCTAGGCTGACTGAAGTCGTCAGATTTGCCCGCTGGCTGCGCACTAGAGGGTAGGTTGCATAAATGCTTACGTTTTTGGCCGTACCATGTGCATCCAGCACGGCAAACTCACGCGCCAGTTCGTACTTGGTCGAAGAAACAAAGGTGCCCACGCGCAAGCCGTTTCCACCAACAGGAACGGAGTAACCCACTCTTCCGTATCCAAGCTTACGGTCGCTAAGCAATCCGCTGACAACTGTCTGGTCTCCTATGCCAACCAGATTGTTGATATAAAAAGCGCCGGACAGCCGTTTTTCCCCGGTATAACGGCTGCCGTAATTATCCAGGCCGACGCTGCCTGTGACCCGTGGGCCAGGCTCGACATCCACCACCAGATCGGAGGTGCCCACCGAGGAGCCGGGTTGCAGTGTCGCGCGCACGGCACCTATTCCCGGCACATCATTCAACAACAGCAGGGCACGATCGATTGGGTCGGAGCGGATCACATTGCCGGCCACGGCCTGATTCAAAAATGCCTGGGCCCGTTCGTCGGACAAGGAAGACGTATTGCGCAGCTGGAGCTGCGCAATATTGCCCTCAAGGATCAATATTTTAATTTTGCCGCCCTGTACATCCTGAACGGGAAGATAAGCACGCGCGACCAGGAAGCCACGTTCTCGATAGAGTGCGGTAAGCCGGGAAGCTGCGGATTTCAGATCTGAAAGGCTGAGCTGCCGCCCGAGTTGATCTGTCAGGACGTCCTGCAGATCATCGCTTGAAATGGAAGTATTGCCTTCAATATCGAACCTGGTCACTGTGATTCGAACATCGTTACCAGGGCCTTCTTCCGGCCTCTCCGTAGGGTTCGCCGGAGATAATGACTTCGACCCGCCGGGACTTGTCTGCCTCAACTCGCGCATGATCTGACCAGCGTCAGGGACCGACTGCGCCAGAGAGGCAGTTACATGGGCAAGTGCCAGGGAAAGGGAAGTCAGGATAAACGCTCTGTAATAACGAAAGGATTTGGCCATTATTGTTCTTAAGAGTAATGAGGTCTTTATCTCTGCTGGACCCCTGACTTCAGTTGTGGCTGGGATGCCAGAGAACTTTTTTAAATCTTGGTTGCAAGACTGTGGGGATCCTAGTTTCTGGAGCTTTTAAGTAATGTATTAATGCAATATTATTAAGCTCTCCAAACCTTTTCTTGGAAGTATTAAGCGCGAGCCATCAACCACGTTCCTCACAAAAGCTGCAGGATTCCGCTTAAGAGTCATAGGCACAGGTAACGTCGTTAAATACAAAAGCCGTTTATGAAAAGTAGTATTTTTCTTGAATCAGAAGTAACGACTGCTAAGTGAAAAAAAGCCTTTGCTAGTTCCGATCGGACAACTTATTTCAACCAATAAACTTTTGTCCGGGATTGTTCATGCTTTTCCTGGCGTGTATTTTTGGCAACTTTACGAAAGTGAAGTTGGAGTTAGGCTGGGCAAACAAAACATGGTGACCGGCAATGAGCACAAGAGGCGGTTCTGCATTGCCAGGATCGTTAGACGCGAAAGAACTTCAGCCACGCCTGCACGGACATGGAGATGTCTGACCGTCGTCACTCGTCATAAATTCTTTTGAGTCAGCAATCGGGCAGGGTTGCTAGCCCAAAAGTGCTTAACCTGCAAGACGTGTCTTTCGCGTGATTTAATTTGCTTCCTCCCAGCCCGTCGTGCCTGAGATTCAGTGCGACAGAAAGCCGTATAAGCGGATTACCAGCGGTTTCACGCTTATGAAATTCGTCCTTGTTTGCACGGACGCAGGCAATCGATGCTGAAGTGTTTTGAATACGACAATACAAATGTTGTGATATGGCAACCTCAAAACACACCACGAACCCGCGGGTTTTTGTTGTACTGAGAAGTAGGCCAGTTCGACAGCTCGGCTATTGCCTCTGTCGATGAGTGCAGCTACGGCGGCGAATCGTAATGCCACTCGATCGATGCCGTAGCGTATACGACTGCAGGCAGCGAGGCACGCTCCCGGAATTCATAGCAGTATTGATTTTATGCCACTACTAGATATGCAACTATCGAAAAGCCGCTGTGCGAGATGAGCCATTCCATTTTTTCACTTTTCTTTATAGGCAGTGGCTCATCCTGGGAAAGAGTACCTTGCCCGCCGTGGGCTCAGATTCAACCGCGCGGAAGCTTGCTGAAACGGGCAAATCCGCTGTCGACCAGCATGAATTCTCCGGTAGTTTTGAGTGCGCCGGTGCACAGCCAGTAAGCTGCCTCGGCTACATCTTCAGGCTCAATCGTGCTCGCCAGCGGTGTCGCTGACTCATAAGCCCGCTGCCTTGCTTCAAATTGCTCTTGACCTAAACCGTTCTGAAGCCACGGCGTTTCGACCATGCCTGGGCCTATTGCGTTGACTCTTATCTCCGGGGCCAGCGACCTTGCTAAGCCAAATGTCATGGCATTAAGCGCGCCCTTCGAGGCCATATAGGCCAAGCTGGAGCCCACCCCCATCACCGATGCGACTGATGAGATATTAACGATTCCTGCGCCAGGCGATTTCTTCAGTAAAGGCACAAAGGCCCGGATCATCTGGTAAGCGCCTATGACGTTAACCGAATAGATATCGTGGAAGTCTTGCGCCGAAAGCCCTTCGAGATTATTCGCGGCTACAAACTTTGTCGTACCCGCATTGTTCACCAATGCGTCTGCGCGCCCCCATTGCTGATTCACTGCATCTGCCAGCGCTCTGCATTGCGCATCCTCGGCGATGTCAGCCTGAATGACTAATGCTTCGACGCCATACTCTCTGCAGTCCATAGCAACGCTCTCAGCTGCATTTGCATTCCGCGCAAAATTAATAACTACATTGTAGCCATGACGTGCGAAGAGGCGGGCAGTAGCGGCGCCGATACCCGATGACGAACCTGTAATTACAGCAACTTTCTTTTCCACTTTTTTCTCCTCCTGTCGAAAACGCTAAGAATGGTGGTCGGATGGGAATGTGTCCGATCATCAGCAAAGCATTATGAAGCTTCTAACTTCTGATGGACGGACATTTCAACAATTAACATCCAAACCATTTTCCGTATTAACGGCAAAGGGTTTGCAACTCTGATACCCTTGATTTTTTTTTTGGTTACATGCATTAAGCGAACATGCATTCATTACTGCAATCTCTATATATGCTTGGCAGGAAAAGCAATGACATTTTATGGAGCCCGGCGCAGCAGACAAACGTCGTTTGGCGTTAATTCGGATATCCGCTCGATGGCGTTTTTGCATCCTTTCATGCTCTCGTCTGCCTGCGTTGGGGTCGGGCCAGGAAAACTGAGGAATCGCAAAGTCTCGTTGCCTGAGCTGCTTAGATTAGATAAGGAGGTCTGCTTTGCTGGTATTCGAAACAGGGCCATGCGGCTGAAGGTCGGAGATGCAAACGTATATCCATCGCGTTACCGGCGATAAATCAGTTTCCAAGCTCCTACCCATGCAGTGCCGTATCAACTCAGGTGGGAAGACGCATGAATTTCCGCCAATGAAACATTGCGCTTATGGCTCCTCTGGCGTTATCGAAGATTCGTTGTGCTCGCCGGGGACTGCTCCTTAATCCAGGATAGCGTCGTATAAACCAATCGCCATAACGGTCATGATAGTGCGTCTGAAAAATCTTTTTGGTGGCGTCGCACCGGCTTGCTGAAATACTCGGACTATGTGCGCGGTCCCGTCCGCCAAAGAGCGCCATGGCCGTGCCGTGAGACGGTCTTGGGAAACTTGTCTTTAACCGGGAGTCGTGATGGCCTCTTTAACTGTGGTACGAAATGTCGATGTGACAGCAAGATCACGGTTGTACAGGCCAAGCAGGCCTGTCGCTGCAGCATTTGCGTCTGCCCGGCGATTTTACTTTCGCGAACTTGCGAGAAACCACGGCGTGGTCATTTTGGCCCTTTTGCTCGCAGTACCTCTTGCTGACGTCGAGGCCGCACCTTTTGAAGAAGGGCGAGGAGAAATGCTTTATCAGAATCACTGCGTTGCCTGTCACACGACACAGGTACATTGGCGGGACCAGCGTCTTGCAAAGGACTGGCCGTCGCTTCGTGCGCAGGTGCGCCGGTGGGAACGCAATACCGGCCTAACATGGAGCGAGGAAGACGTTGAAGCAGTGAGCCAGTATTTGAATCAGCTCTATTATCAGTTTCCTGATCCGCCGAAAGACAAGACAATCTCGCTGTTCGATCGTCGGCGCCGTACAGGCAAAGAGCAGGGTACTGTTGCCTTATTTCAAGGCTTTTCAACCGAGTACTAGAATGAACGCCCCCTTGAATCTGCTGGTACACATCCCGGTCGATGCACTGCAGGTGGAAGGCATGCTTGAAATTCCTGCCCACGCAATTGGACTGGTGTTGTTTGCACATGGGAGCGGCAGCAGCAGGCTGAGCGTGCGCAATAACCATGTCGCAACTTTTCTCCGGCAAGCCGGACTTGGCACGCTGCTGATTGATCTGTTGACCGTCGATGAGGATCGGCATTATCAGACCAGATTCGACATCGATTTGCTGACGCAGCGTCTCGACGCCGCCGTTACGTGGCTAATGGCTCAAGATTTCGCCAGGATGCTGCCGCTGGGCCTGTTCGGTGCCAGCACCGGCGCAGCGGCAGCGCTCCGAGTTGCCGCAAGGCACCCACAGGAAATCACTGCGCTGGTCTCACGCGGCGGAAGACCTGATCTTGCGGGTCAGAAAATACTTGCGGCCGTAAGGGCGCCATGTCTGCTGATCATCGGAGGTGACGATCATGGAGTGATTGAGTTGAATGAGACCGCTTATGAATTCTTGTCCGGTGAAAAGCGGCTTGCAATCATTCCGGGAGCTACTCATCTTTTTGAGGAACCAGGCACGCTGGATGAAGTGGCAATGCTTGCAGCGAGTTGGTTCGAAATCCATTTTCGGCAATCTGCGAAGCAGCGCTGTGGGCCCATTCAATGAATGACCTCGGCGGGAGAGGCGGGAAGCCTGCCGATGGCGCCGACATACTTCATTTTACATAACGTAAATTACAAGTATTCTGATTTTGAAAAAGGGGGACTCGAGAATATTTGCCTTTCCAACTTTCACTCGCTTCTGGACGCCCAGCCTGGACTGCGTGTGTCACAGCCCCGAACCTCACATTTATTGCCGCCGCCGCGCCGCTGGTCATGGTCAAACGCTTCTGAATTCTTGAAGGAGTCGTTTCAGCCGTTCGGATTCATCAAACCGGACCCGCCTCGGCTGCGTCGGCCTCTTTGGCTGGCATCGACAGTGGCAGCACCTTGTTCCGGATGGCGGTGAAAATGGCAATGCCATCCTCCACGGAAAACCGCTGCGCATGACGCTCGAAACATTCGCGCGCTTTATGCGACTTCGTGTCCTTCGCCCGGTACTCCTGATAAGTAGCGATCAGGCCATCACAGGCATGGACAATCTGGTCTGCCGATCCGTGGCCAATATAGGCGCCCAGCGCCTGCAAACGGTGCAGCGCATCTGACAACCACATCAGGTCCTCACGCTGCATGGGCCGGTCGCCATTGTCTGACCTGAGCGCATAAGCGCTGCATACGCCGATGGCGGCCGCTACCTTGCCTGAGAATTCGATCAGGCGCGCCAATTCAGGCGTCAGATTCACTGCTATTGGCTCGACCGGCAATTCATCGTTGTCCCGCTTGAAGTTCAAGGCACCAGAAGCCAGCCAACCTAAGGCGCCCAGTACCCCGGCTGACAGAAAGACTTTTCGTGCGTTGGACATCGCAATATTTCCTTTTAGTGGTGATTGCTCCATTGGAATGCAGAATCGCATTCGCAATGACAGGCCATGTGTTAACGCTGTGATTTTAACGCCTGTCACCCGGGATAGATGCACATCTTGCAAGAAATCACTTTCCCGTTCTCATTGAAATGATGCGACTTTTGTCCATCCGGAGACCACGGCGCGGATCGACGCGCTCCCTGTGTCGCCGTACCCGAAATTGCGGAACGATGCCGAGCTGGTGACGCGACCGCTTAAGCATGCGTTGCGGGAAAGGGCAGACCGCCGCAATCGTCTGCGACTATACACTGGCATTCAAGGCCATCAATGCGCCCAATGAGCAGAAAGGCCGATCCCGGCCTGTGCTGGAGGCGAACTTCCAGTGCGCACACGACCGCGCCTGGAAAACCTATCAGGAATGCAGCAGCAGGCTGCAGAATGCCGCCAGGAAGGCCCTCGAATCAGGTCTGGCCTGTTTTCAGAGCGCGGAAGAGATCATGAAGAAGTGTTCGCGGCACGGCTGGGCCACTTCATGCGACCACTCCCGGCCATGCGCTGCCGCCCTCCCCGGCAGCCTTCACCGCACCGCCTTGACCAGCATGTAGCTGCCGATGACCAGCATCCAGATAAGGAAGAAGCGGCGGAAGGTTTCCGGCTGCATGCGGTGGCGGATGCGCTGGCCAAGGATCATGCCGGCCATCGCCGGCAACAGCGCCAGCAGCGATGTCCATGTGACCGACATCTGCATCCGGCCGCCCATCATCAGGCCGAGGGTCAGGCCGATCGCGCAGGCGCTGAAGGCCAGGCCGAATGCCTGGATCAGTTCTTCCTTGTCCAGCTTCAGCGAGCCCATGTAGGGAATCAGCGGGATCACCGCCAGTCCGGTGGAGCCGTACAGCAGCCCGGACAACAGGCCCACCACCGGCGCCAGCGGCCGCTCCAGCCGCGGCGGCACATGGAACTGCGGCGCCAGCAGGCCGAAGGCGCCATACACAGCCAGTACGGCGCCCAATATGCCGCCCGCGAAGCTGCCATCCGCAAGTATGGTGGAACCGAGAAACCCCCCGACCATCAGCGTGGCGAGCAAGGGCGCGAAGCGGCGCAGAAGCCGGCCCAGGCCGGGGCCGCCCAGCAGTTGCCAGGTGTTGGTGACGAGGGTCGGCAGCGCCAGCAGGGCAACCGCTTCCGGCGTACCCATCAGCAGGCCGAGCACGCTCATGGCAACCGTCGGCAAGCCCATGCCGATGATGCCCTTGACCATGCCGGCCAGCATGAAGGCCATGCCGATCACGGACAGGGTGACGGGCGTGATCAGCATGGCATCCGCAGGCAGGCTGCGCGGGGATGCGGACTCATGCCTTCTTCTTCGGCACCCAGGACACGCTGATGCTGCCTTCCAGCACGAAGGTCTGGCAGGCCATGCGGTAGCCCTGGTCCAGGTCTTCCTGGGTCAGGTGCTTGCGTTCCTTGTCCTTGACCTGGTCCGTATATTCGATGCCCTTCTCGATGCGGCACTTGCAGGTGCCGCACTTGCCGCCGCCGCACAGGAATGGAATGCCGCCCTGTTCGCGCAGCGATACCCGCAGCAGGTTGCTGTTGTCGGGCGCGGTGGCGACCTTGTTGTCATTGGTGATGAATGTGACTTCGATCATGTCGGTATTCCAGGATGTGGGCGCCGCCTTGTCAGGCGACACGCACCAGTTCGATTTCCAGCGTGCCGAAGCCCGCAAGATGCTTCAGTTCGCTGCGCGCCTGCTCGATAGTGGCAAAACGCGGCAGGAACTTGGAGGGCACGTGATTGACCACGCCGCCCTCGCCTTCCTCGGTGATCCTGACCTTGCCTTCGGCAGTCATTTCAGCGAGCACGAATTCCGCCCTTTTCTTGCCGCACAACAGGTAGTCGTACTGTTCCACCGGCCGCATGCCTTGCGCAGGCTCGGTGCGGTATTGTCCGGGCTTGCTGGTCAGGATGATGTACATGGCGCTGGCTCCTCGCGGTCAGACGGTGCGTGTGAGGCCGTCGCTGCGCGCTGCCAGCTCCGGATCGATGTTGTCCTGGCTCAGCTCGATGTCATGGCTGATCCAGAGCTGGCAGGCCAGGCGGTAGCCCTGGTCGAGCCGGTCGCCAAGCTGCTTCTTCTCCTTCCAGTTCGGCGCCGGCAAATGCTCGCCGCCGGCCAGCACGATGCAGGCGCACCTGGCGCACTTGCCCATGCCGCAGCTGTAGGAGAGGTTCGGGTAGGGAAACTGCTTGATGCCGGCCCGCACCACGAGGTTGGTGTTTTCCTTCACCTCGCCCTCGTGGACCTGGCCGTTCTTGTGCAACAGGATTTTCGGCATGACGATGTCCGCGTCTGGTTGATCTTTGGTTTGTGAAGCCAGGCTCAGGCACCCAGCGGCTCGCCCGGCAACTCGTGGGCAAAGCTGAAGCTGTCGGCATAGATATGGTCGGCACTGGCACCGTTGGCCATGAACAGCTGCTTTGCGTCGCGCACCATGGCCGGCGCGCCGCACAGGTAGAGCGCATGCTCTTCCAGGCTGCCATGGTCCTGCACCACCGCCTGCTGCACATGGCCCGTGCGGCCGGTCCAGCCGGGTTCGGGGCGCGACAGCACAGGCACATAGCGGAAGTCATACAGCTTCTCGCCCCAGGCCCGGATTTCGGCGTCCAGGTACAGGTCGGCCTCGTTGCGCATGCCCCAGTACAGCGTGACCGGCGGGCAGTCCGGGTCGTCCATCAGCGACTGCAGGATGCTGCGGATCGGCGCCAGGCCGGTGCCGGTGGCGACCATGATCAGCGGCCGGTAGTCCGCGCTGCGGTAGTGGAAGCCGCCCAGCGGCAGCGTGATGTCAACCCGGTCGCCGGCACGCAATTGCGCCAGGCGGCGGTCGGTGAAGCTGCCGCCCGGAATGCGCCGCACATGGAAGTCGATCAGCCTGCCATTCGGGGCGGACGCCATTGAAAAGCTGCGGGCGCTGCCGTCTTCCAGATGCACATTCATGTACTGCCCGGCCAGGAACACCGGCGGCGCATCGCCTTCGACTTCCAGCAGCAGGTGCCGGACGCTGTCGCACAGGCTGCGCACCTCGCGCACCACGGCGCTGCGGCGCTCCGGTTCCGGCATGGCGGCCGACGCGCCCGGTTGGATCACCAGGTCGCTTTGCGGCCTCGCCTGGCAAGCCAGCGCATAGCCTTCGGCCGCTTCTTCCGGACTCAGGCCAAAAGGTTCGTCCTCATACGACACCGTGCCGTCGAGCAGCTTCACGCGGCAGGTGCCGCAGCCGCCCATGCGGCAGTCATGCGCCAGCGGCACGCCGGCGCGGAGTGCGCCGTCCAGCACCGACTCGTCGTCCTGCACCGTGAAGCTGCTGTCCGTGTTGAACAGAATTACCTGGTATGCCATCGTCCACTCCATCCGTTCCCGGCCAGGCCGGGACTGCCTTATTTCTTGATGTCCGCCTCGACCATCACGTCATAGCCCTCGCCGGCCAGCGCGTCCTTCAGCGCCTGCAATGCCGCCAGGCCGCAGGCGGTATCCTGCTCGCCGTTGCCGCCGCTCAGGCCCACGCCGCCGATGACTTCGCCATTGACCACCACCGGGAAGCCGCCGACGAACACCGCGAACTTGCCGTCGAAGCTCCACTGGATGCCGAAGGCTTCATTGCCGGGCAGCGCCGGGCCGTTGGGCGCGGTGTTGAACAGATGGGTGGAGCGCTTGTGGCCGGCCGCCGTGAAGGCCTTGTTCCATGCGATCTGCGGGCCGGTGATGCGGGCGCCGTCCATGCGGTCCATCGCGATCGGATAGCCGCCGTCGTCCACCACGCAGATGGTTTCCAGCACCTTGATCTGGCGCGCCTTTTCGATGGCCGCCGCGATCATCAGGCGCGCTTCGCGCAATTCCAGCTTGATTGCCTGCTTCATGTGTATTCCCTTTTGCTTGTTGGCGGCGCTCAGGCGCCGCGATAGACCGTCTTGATCTGTGTATAGAACTCCAGCCCGGCGCGTCCGGACTCGCGGAAGGTCGAGGTGCTCGACGACTTCAGCCCGCCGAACGGCGCATTGATCAGGTTGCCGGTGGTGGTGCGGTTGATCTTCACCGTGCCGGCCTGGATGTCATGCGGGAAGCGGTGGCTGTAGCGCGGATTGCTGGTGACGATCGCCGCCGACAGGCCGTACTCGGTGTCATTGGCCTTGGCGATCGCGTCCTCATAGCTGTCGACTTCGATGATGGCCAGCACCGGGCCGAAGATTTCCTCGCGGGCGATGCGCATCTGCTGGGTGACGTCGGTGAACACCGCCGGCGCGACGTAATAGCCGCGGGCGAAGTCGCCGTCCTGCAGGCGCTCGCCGCCGATCAAATGGGTGGCTTCCCGCTTGCCTATGGCCACGTAGGACAGCACGTTTTCCATCTGCTTCTCGCTGGCCAGCGGGCCGATCTCGGCGCCCGATGCGCCGCTGCCGACTTTCATCGACTTCACCTTCGCCAGCAGCTTCTCGGTGAACTGCGCCTTGACCTGGGCCATCACCAGGATGCGGCTGGTGCCGGTGCAGGCCTGGCCCGACAGCGACAGCCCGCCCTTGACCACGAGGTCGACGGCACGGTCGAGGTCGGCGTCTTCCATCACGATCAGCGGGTTCTTGCCGCCCAGTTCCATCTGGGTGCGGGTGGTCATGCCCACCGAGCGGTGGATATGCTGCCCGGCCACGGTGGAGCCGGTGAAGGAAATGGCGCGCACTTCCGGCGCCTCGGTGATGGCGGCGCCAATGTCGCCGGCGCGGCCGGTGATGAAGTTCAGCACGCCTTTCGGGATGCCGGCCTGCACCAGCGCCTCGGCCAGGCGCAGGCCCGACAGCGGCGCTTCGCTGGACGGCTTGAATACCACGGTGTTGCCGGTGATCAGCGCCGGCGCAATCTTACGGGCCGGGATGGAGATCGGGAAATTCCACGGCGCGATGACGGTGACCACGCCCAGCGGCTCGCGCTGGCTGTAGACGATCATGTCGGCATCGTCCTGCGGATAGGTCTCGCCGCTGAAGGACTGGCCTTCGACCGCATAGAAGCGCAGCGTCTGCGCCGAACGCAGCACCTCGTCCTTGGCCAGGGCCAGCGCCTTGCCTTCCTCGCGGGTCAGTTCCTCGGCGAAGCGCTGGGCATTCTGCTCCAGGTAGGCGGCGGCGCTGTTGAGGATGGCGGCGCGTTTGGAAATCGGGGTTTTCTTCCAGCCGTCGAAGGCGGCGGCGGCGGCCCTGACGGCCTGGCGCGCATCGTCGGCGCTGGAAGCCTGGAACAGGCCGACCAGGTCGCTGCTGTCGGCCGGGTTGCGGTTCTCGAAGGTGCGGCCGGTCACGCTCGCGGCCCATTCACCATCGATGTAATTGGAAAACTGCTGTGGATTGCTCATTGCATGGCCTTCTTGAATTGGTGCTGAACTGCGGGAGCACCGCATCGCATCGGATGCGGCGTTACCCTGCCCGCTTGACTCAGGCCGCATTGGCCAGGGCCGGGGCTTCGCCGCGCTGCTCGACATAGTCGTGATACAGCGCGGTGGTGTAGAGCAGGCGCATGCGGGCGCCCAGTTCGCAGATCTTCAGGCAGCGCTGCTGCAGTTCGACCGTGTTGGCATGCTCCAGCACGATCTGGTAGCCGCGCTCGCCGTGAATTTCGTCGGACGAAATATGCAGGTCGAAGAATTCGACTTCCTCGTCGGTGAAGCCGTATTTCTCGCGCAGCGTCGGCGTCTGCTTGCGGTAGATCGACGGCACCTGGGATTCCAGGCCGACCACCAGGCCGGCCACGGCGACGATCGGATCTTCGCGCATGGCAACGGCATAGCACCAGCTCTGCAGGCCCAGCGTGGTGGGCGACATGTTGTCCGGGTCGACCACGCGCTCGCGGGTGGTGCCGCAGGCTTCGGCGAAGCGGATCAGCAGGTCGGTGTGGCGGTCGCCGCCGATTTCTTCCTCGTACATGTTTGCCAGCAGGAAGTCCTTGGCTTCGGTGTAGCGCTCCGGCATGCGGGCATAGAGATAACCGAGATAGTCGGCGAACGGGCCGACATAGTGGTAATGGTTTTCCGCCCAGCGCGCCAGGTGCTCGCGGGTCAGGGTGCCATTGGCCCAGGCCAGGCTGAACGGCGAGGTGTTGGCGCTGCGGCCCTTGATCGCGTTCTCCAGCGCAGTGCGAAATTCATCCCGGTTCATTAATGCAGTCATGGTTGTCTCCGATTCAAGGTTGGGGTAATTAAAGCGCCGGTGCTGCGCTGCGCTTGAACATCGTTTTCAGCTTGGCCTGCGGATTACCTTGGCGGGCTTCACCGTGTTTTTCAGCATTCCAGTATATTGTATACCGTTGTTTTTGTTTGTCTACGCCGTATTGCGGTTTTTTTACAGTTGTCTGGATTGCGATTCGGCCGCTGCCCGGTGCTGCAGAAGCGGGCGCTGCCGGCCCAGTTCCCGCGGCGCTTCCGCCATGCTGGCGTTTGGCATCTGCGCCGGGCGGGGCCGTCTCCTGACCACTTCCACCAGGCTTTCAGCCCGGCCGACGCGGCAGCATGGCGCGGGATACCATCGCCGCCATGCACGCCTGTGGCGACTTACCAGATCATGGTGGACGCTAGCGTCGCTACTGCCAGCCCGATCAGCACCGGCAGCATCAACATGCGCACCGCCTCCAGCACCGGCACCCTTGCGAAGCCGGCTACCGCAATCAGCGACGACCAGGCGATCAGGGTGCCGCCACCGGTCCATACCGCGCCCATCTGGCCGACCGCGGCGAGGGTGGCGGGATTGAGGCCGACCACCGGACCCAATGCACCGGACAGCGCGCCCGTCAGCGGCAGGCCGGAGAATCCCGACCCGTCGATGCCGGTGATCATGCCTACCAGCAGCACGCCGAATGCGACGAAGATACGGCTATCGGGAATGAAATCCTTGCCGGCCTGGACCAGTTCAAACAGCAGGCTGGGCGCCTTGTCGGCCGTTACGCCCAGGACCTGGGCCGCGGTTTCGCTGGCGCCCAGGAAGAAGAAGCCTGCAATCGGCAGCACCGAGCCCATGGCCTTGAAAGCGAACACCAGGCCGTCGGTCACATGGTCTGGACACACGTCCAGCATGCGGCGCGGGCCGACCGACACCAGTGTCACCAGCATCATCAGCAATGCCGCCACGCCGCCCACCAGCGCGGCCGCGTCGCCGCCCTTGAGGTCGGGCAGCCCGGTGCCCATCTTCGGCAGTACCATCACCAGCACTACTGCCAGGAAGGCAAGCGGCGTCACCACGGCGAAGATCTTGGACCAGCGGTTGCGACGCTGGCTCTGCAGCATCAGCAGCGCGTCGATGTCGGACTCGGTGGCAAGAGGCGCGCGCTCGGTGCCATGGGCGATCTCGGCCTTTTCAAAGGTGCCGGGGCCGCCCAGGTCCGCCGTGCCGTTGGCGGCGGTCGCCTGCCATTTTTCCAGGTGCAAGGGGCTGGCCGATTTGAAATTCTTGCGTGTCATCAGATAGCCCAGGCCCAGCGCGATCACGCCGGTGATCAGCGACAGCATCAGTGCGCGGTCGGCCACCAGCGCGGCGCTTACCCCTGCCCCGGCCGCCTTGGCGCTGATGCCGGGCGCGACCCCGATCACGTAATCCGACGACAGCGCCATGCCCTGCCCGGCGATGGCGATGGCCATCGCGCCCGCCAGCGGCGGCAGGCCGGCGGCGATCGCTGCCGGCAGCAGGATCGCCGACACCAGCGGCACGGCCGGCGTCGGCCAGAAAAACAGCGAAATCACATAGGTGATCCCGGCCAGCATGAAGTAGGCGACATGGCCGTTCTTCATCACCAGCCGGAACGGCTCCACCATGCGCACGTCGGACTGTATGGTCTTGAGCGCGTTGAGCAGCGCGGTCATGAAGGCGATGACGAGGAAAATATTGAAAAGCTCCTTGGCGGCAACCAGGCTGGCGGTGAAAATACCGCCCAGGGCGCTGATCATGCTGCCCGATAGCGCAAGGACGACGAAGAATGTGGCAATGACCGAAGGCACGACCACATTGGCCCGGAAAATCATGGTGACTACGACGGCGGCAACCCCTGCCAGATAAAACCAGTGGGCAGCGGTAAGGGTAATGGCATTTTGCATTGCGTCATCCCAATTGAATAGTTATAGATAAAACTGTCTCCTTCCAACTTGGTACACTGTATACCGTTTAATCTGGACCGGCAACAAGCAAGTTCGAAGAAAAGCGAGGCAGCTGGCACTGCACAGCTGAGCAAGAAGCGTTCCCATTGCTGAGGAGACGGCAATATCGCGCCAAGTCTGCCAGTTAAGGATCAGAAGAAGGGTCTGCGCGCCAATACGGTATACAATATATCGTTATTTGAGCTGCATGGCGGAGGACGACACTAGCCGCCACGCGCGTTTGCCGACGGAACATGCATCAAAGGAGCGCGACGTGCCGGCTTTGGTGCAATGCAGCCCTCCGCAGGGGCGGCTGGCATACAATGTTCCGTATCCCATTCCTGTAAGCAATCTCATGTCCAACTTTCCATTCAGCACTTCCGAGCCGCGGCACCCGCCAGTCAAGCTGGCCGACCAGCATGTATCGCTGGGAGAGGTCATCCGCGACACGCTGCGCGCCCGCATTCTCAGCGGCGACCTCAAGACGGGCGACCGCCTGGTAGAGGGCAAGCTGGCCGACGAGCTGGGCGCCTCGCGCATTCCGGTGCGCGAGGCGCTGCGCGCGCTGGCCTCCGAAGGGCTGGTGACCATCGAGCCGCGCCGCGGCGCTTCGGTGGCCTTCCTCTCCAATGAGGTTGCGCGCGACCTGGTCGAGGTGCGGGCCACGCTGGAAGGCCTGAATGCCAAGCTGGCCGCGCAGCGCCGCAACGACAAGGCGGTCGCCGACCTGCAGGCGGTGCTGAACATGGGCATCGAAGCCGCCAGGACCGACAAGGTCGAGTTGCTGGCCGACCTGAACAACCGGTTTCATGAACTGCTGGCCACCGTGGCCGGCAACGATGTGCTGACCGACATGGTGCGCTCGCTGCGCACCCGCACCGTGATGCTGTTTGCCAGTGCGGGCGCGCAGCGCGCCCGGCAGAACTGGGAAGAGCATGCCCAGATCCTGCAGGCGGTCATTGCCGGCAATGCCGAACTGGCCGCCCTGCTCGCCGCCCAGCATGTGCATAACGCCGCCAACGCCTCGCTGAGGCCGCCAGCCGCACCAAGCCCCTCCACCTGACGAAAGGAAGTCCCTTGATCCATATCACCGATGACATGATAGACAGCCACGTGACGGCTGCCGATGCCGAAGCCGCCATGCGCGATGCGTTCGCCAGCTTCGCCGCCGGAGAAGCCGCGATGCAGGAGCGCATCCGTACCGAAGCGGGCGGCGTCAAGCTGTCGACGCTGGGCGCGGTAATTCCCGCGCAAGGCGTGACCGGCGCCAAGGTCTATACCACCATCAAGGGACAATTCCAGTTCGTGATTTTGCTGTTCTCCACCGAGACTGGCCGGCCGCTGGCGTCGTTCGATGCCGGCACGATCACCCGCTTGCGCACTGCCGCCTGCTCGGTGCTGGCCGCGCGCCAGATGGCACGGCCCGAGTCGTCCGTGCTGGGCCTGTTCGGCGCCGGCGTGCAGGGCATCCAGCATGCGCAGCAGTTCGCGCTGGCTTTCCCGCTGCGGCGCATCCTGGTGTGCGATCCGTATGCGCCCGTCGGGCTGGCCGAGCGCCTGCAGGCGTTATGCAACGTGGAGGTGACGACTGCGGAGCCTGAGCAGCTGGTGCGCGAGGCTGACATCGTGGTGACCGCGTCACGGTCAACCGAGCCGCTGTTTTCCGGCGACTGGCTCAAGCCTGGCACATTCATCGCTGCCGTGGGTTCGAGCCTGCCCCACACCCGTGAACTGGATGACGCAGCCCTGTCGCGGGCCGCGGCAGTCGTGGTCGAGTGGCGCACACAGACCCTGCGCGAGGCCGGCGACCTGGTGCGGGCAGCGGAAGGCGCAGTGGATGCCGGCAGCATCCATGAACTCGGCGACCTGGTGGCCGGCAAGGTAACAGTACGCCGCGATGCGGATGACATCCTGATCTACAAGGCAGTGGGCGTGGGATTGCAGGATGTGGCGCTGGCGGGGCTGGCTTATCAGCGCATCATGGCGGCCGGCGCAGCGGCATAGAACATTCTTCCCCGTTTGTGTACTTTATGCACGGCGCTGCAGTGTAGCGGAGCGCCAAACGCCGCCTGCGAACAGCCGATGCCATGGGACCGGACGGGCTGCTGCTCTCCGGGAAAGCGCCACTCCGCTCTCGCCTGCAGTTGTTGGCCTCCACGGTTGCCGGATTAAAGCTCAACAGTCAAGCCGATCCGGATTAAGGGAGGATGCAGGCTGGCATCGCGAGATTAATGCTACGACAACATGAATGCCGGCAATCCTCTGCTTGTTGCCTTAACGTCAAAGCGGACCGAACAGCAGTTTCCACCCGCGTTTCAACACCTTTTGGTCACGCTTGAAACCCCTTGAAAAACCAGCTCTGCAACCTCATCTCCGATGGAGACGAAAAGCACTGCGCGACATTTTATTTTTATTTAGAAACAGTGCTTTATGATTTTCTTCCAATCTTCAACCTTGTGACTTTCTGCTGAATTTTTCAGCAAAAACTACCGGAAAGGTATTGCAATTGGTCGCAGATTTAGTTAACATGGGCACTGTGTTTATATACAGCCTATTTCGCAATCACTGACCGGCAGGAACATGCCGGAATTTCCTTAATTAATTACTGCGGCAGCTCTGCCTTGATGCTGCCTGAATAACCGTCCGTGGCTGTGGCGTTTGCTCCCGCCAGTCAGGCCGTCGTCGTGTCGTTGAGCGCGGCCGGTGACAGGTTGGCGCGCGGCGCTGCCAGTTGCTGGCGCAGCAGGTCCAGCATCAGCTCGCGCGCATAGTCGGGCTGGGCGCGGAACAGCGTCAGCGCCGTGTCGAGGAACAGTCGTTCGCGTTCATCGGCCGGGGGCGCGGGCCGGTCGTGTTCCCGGTCCATCCAGCCGTGCGGCAGGTTCAGCGCGGTTTCGATCGCGCGGGCCACGCTGTTGCCGATGTTCTTGCGCTGGCACTTGATGTGGCTGAGGTAACGGTCGGACAAGCCCAGTTGCTGGGCGAACTGCTTGAGCATGCCGCGTTGCGGCTGGTCGGGATGACGGGCGATGTAGTCGGTGAACAGGGCGTGGAAGTTCTTGTGCCTGATCTGGCTGCTGTTCATCGACGTTCTCCCTCGCTATGGATTCTTCACGAATGGCGTGCGGCGCCCGGTCCGGGATGGTTGCCACGAATGCCGCCTAGTGTAGCCGAGGAACCCGGATTTTTCGTTGTTGTAATGCAACCAATTTAGGCGTTTTTTGTGCTGGCACAAGAGCCGCCGAGATTCATCCGATCACTGAGGAAGGTTAAGCCTGGAGTGCCATGAAAAAGCTGAGAGTTCGTTATTCCCAACCGATCAATTCGGACACATTCGAAGTCAGCCCGCCTGCCCAGGCAGCACAGGGCGTGCTGGTGGACGCGATACTGGTGACCTCGGAAATCTGCGGCCAGACGCTGTCGGCGGCTGCCGCCAGGATACTGGCGGGCGATCTGGCCGACTTCGACGAGACCGCGATCCTGGGCGCGCTGTCGCGCTGCCGGATGGAAGTTCAGGGGCGGCTGAAGGTGTCGGACATCGTCGTGCGCATCGCCGACGGCCGGCCGGACGCCGAGGAAGCCTGGGACATGCTGCCGCGTGACGAGACGGCATCCATCGTCTGGACAGAGGAAATGGCGCGTGCCTGGGGCCTGGCGCTGCCGCTGCTGGAAGCCGGCGACGTCGGCGCCGCACGCACCGTGTTCGGCGACAACTATGCCAGGGCGGTGCAGCAGGCGCGCATCAAGCGCGAGCCGGTGCGCTGGATGCCCTCGCTGGGCAGCGACGTGAAGGCGCGCGAGGCGGCGGTGCTGGAGGCGGTGCGCAAGGGCCGGCTGACGGTGACCCAGGCCAGCGCCCTGCTGCCGCCGGGCGACCTGCTGCCGATGGCGGCGAACGACGCCCCGGCGCGCGCGCGCAAGCTGCACTGAGGCAAGGACAGGAGGCTGCAGCGTGGCCCGATGAAGCGCCCGCATCAATTATTGAACTACCTTTTAAGTCGCTCTTTAAGCCGAATGGGGCAGCAAGGGAGGTGACATGGACGAGCAGGACAGTAGTGACGATGGCGGCATGCAGTGGTTCGAGGAAGTCGGCCGTCGGCAACAGATGCAGGAAACCCAAACTGAAAGGAAGAGAGTCATCATGGCTGGATTTGAAATTCATCGTGCTACAAAGCGCCGCGCCAAGCTCCGTCTGGGCATGTCCGGACCGGCCGGCAGCGGCAAGACCTACTCCGCACTGCTGATCGCCGGCGGCTTGGGTGGACGCATCGGCATGATCGACACCGAGCACGGCAGCGGCGACCTGTATGCCGACCTGCTGCCGGAAGGCTACGACGTGCTGCAGCTGACGCCGCCGTACACCCCGGCCCGCTATGTCGAGGCGATCCATGCGCTGGAAGATGCCGGCGTGCAGACCATCATCGTCGACAGCCTGACCCATGCCTGGACCGGCGAAGGCGGTTCGCTCGACCGGCAGGGCAAGATCGCCGACAAGTCGGGCAACAGCTGGCAGGCCTGGCGGCAGGTCACGCCGGAGCACAATGCGCTGGTGGAAGCGCTCCTGCAGAGCAAGTGCCACATCATTGCAACCATGCGCGCCAAGACCGAGTACGTGCAGGAAAAGGATGAGCGGACCGGTCGCCAGACCGTGCGCAAGATCGGCCTGGCGCCCATCATGCGCGACGGCATCGAGTACGAGTTCACCACCTTCCTGGAACTGGACCTGCACCACATGGCCTTTGCCGGCAAGGACCGTACCCGCCTGTTCGACGGCTCGATCTTCAAGCCGGACATGGAGACCGGCCGCCAGCTGCTGTCCTGGCTGGATGCGGGCGTGGATGCGCCGGTCAAGCGCACCGTGTCGGAGGAACAGAAGGTCGAGATGCGCCAGGCCCTCTCCGGCGCCGTCACGCTGGACGACCTGTTCAAGGCGTTTTCCGCGGCCTACCGGGTGGCGACCGCGCTCTCGGACAACGAGACCCTGGCCGACCTGACCGCGCTGAAGAACGAGCGCAAGGCCTGGCTGGAAGCCCAGAACGAAGAACAGCTGGGCATTGCAGCATGAACCCGGTGTTCGAAGCCTTCGAGCTGGCCGCGCAGTATCGGCGGCTGGCCGAGATCCTGGCCGAGCAGCATGACGATCCCAGGCTGATCGCCGACACGCTCGACAGCATCTCCGGCCCGCTCGACGAGCGCCTGGAAAACCTGGCCAAGATGGTTCGCAACGTGGAAACCGCCGCCCGTGGCGTGGAGCAAACCATTGCCGCGCTGGAAGCCCGCCATGCGGGCCTGCTGCGCGCCGCCGAGCGCGGCCGCAGGCTGGCGCTGGACGTGATGCAGGCCGCGGGACGGGACAAGGTGACCACCGCCCTGTTCTCGCTGGCGGTGCGCAGGAACCCGCCGCTGGTGGTGATCGACCAGGAGGAGGCATTGCCGCCGCAGTTCCTGGTGCGGCATGAACCGCCGCCGCCGACGCCGGACAAGAAGGCGATCGCGGCCTCGCTGAAAGCCGGCATGACGGTGCCGGGCGCCCACGCGGAACAGCGCGTGCGGCTCGACATTCATTGAGCAGTCAACAAGCACGCATTACGCACCCTGAAGGAGAATCGCATGAGTACCTTGAACAAAGTCACCCTGATCGGCTATCTCGGACGCGACCCGGAGACGCGCTCCACCGCCGCCGGGGACAGCGTTGCCCAGTTCACGCTGGCCACCACCGAGACCTGGAAGGACAAGGCCACCGGCGAAAAGCGGGAAGCCACCGAGTGGCATCGCGTGGTGCTCTACCGCAAGCTGGCCGAGATCGCGGGACAGTACCTGAAGAAGGGTTCGCTGGTCTATGTCGAAGGCCGGCTGCAGACCCGCAAGTGGACCGGCAAGGATGATGTCGAGCGCTACGTGGTCGAGATCATCGCCGACGACCTGCGCATGCTGGGCGGCCGGCCGCATGGCGACGAGTCGCATGAAGCCGGCAAGCCAGGCGCAGAAGTGGCAACTGGCACCACCCGCAAGTCGAGCCAGCCGGCGCTGTCGGAATTCGAACTGGAAGACGACGCGATCCCGTTCTGAAGTACACCTACGGTATTTTTTTAAACTTTCTTGTAAAGCCCTGTTCTCGCAGGGCTTTTTTCTTTGTTGACCAAATTAAGTAAAAATTTTTTTAGTCGAAATTTGGGAAGGCGTTAGAGCGAATTTGGCCAGACTAGCCTCATGCCGCAGGTTTAGGCGCGGCGCAACCTGCATCCTGCACATACCCCTGATGCTGTATGGTGGAATACCCCGAAGGGGCATTCCACCGATGGTGAACCAGGGAAGGTTCCTGGAATGGTCTTTGCGGTATGCGACCGCGGTGCAATGCCCTTCGGGTATTGCACCCTACTAACCCTCGGGCGACTCTTCCAAAGGCAATCCTGCTTGGCCGGTGGATGCCAGTCAGCCTGGAAATGCGTTAGCCGACGGCTGAAGTTCGTTGACGAGTCCGGCTGCAACATCGCCACCACCCCCGGTACGGCCGCGCTCCCTACGGTGGGTGCGTACCGGATGCCGTGCCAAAGAACTTCGGGCGCAATGTCACCATCCTCGGGGCGCTGTCCTGCACCGGGCTTGATGCCGTCATGTCGGTTGACCGTACATAAGAGATTTGATGGCGCACAAAGATCGAAACTTATGCACGGGTCTATTCTGACGCTGCACCATCTCACAGGCCGCCGCAATAGGCGTGGATTTTTGCGACTTTTGTCGCGCGAAAGCGCCTGACTATCCGCTGTAAGCCGGGCCTGCCTTTACATATCCGGCTATTTCCGCGGTCCGCTTTTCGGGCAAAGCCTGACAAGGATGTTTGAAAGGGACTCTTTCAGTAATTGCCTATTCCTGTTTCTTGCACTCCGTTGAATGTCGCGCCGCCTTGGCCGGCCCTATCGCAGAAGGAGCGAGCGATGCGAACCCTACGAACCCTTATATCCCCGCTGGTGACAGCGCTGGCGATCCTGGCTGGCCCGGGCGCCGCGGCGGCGCAGTCGATACCGACCCCCACCTGCGCCTGGCAGTTCGAGTGGGGTCCCACGGGCCTTTCCAACTGGCTCATCCCCGATGCCGGCAGCCACTGGAGGTACATGCCGATTGATCCGCAATGGCAGAAGGTGATGATCAACGGGAGTTACCCGTACGCGCGGTTCTTCTCCCTGGCCTTGTACGAGGGCTTGCCGACTGCCACGGCTCTGGGAGACCACTTGTACGATGCGCAGATCGCCCCCGATCCAGGCAGCATCAACCCGTTTGCCTCGCCCGACGCCAGCGGCAGAGCCACCGGGCGGCCGCGCAATTACACGATGCATATTGTGCGCACGGGCGCCAAGAGCGGTGGCAATAACCTGCAGCTGCCCGCCAATGGCGGCTGGCTAGTCTACCGCCTCTATCTGCCCAATGCCGCCATTGGCACGACGGGCGGCGTACCTTTGCCGGGCATGAGCGTGACCGACGCGAACGGCCAGACGCGCACGTTGCCGCCGTGCCCCGTGAGCAACCGCCAGTCCGAACTCGCCGTGCTGCAACCCATCATCATCCCGCCCGTGCTGGAGAATCCCACGCCGCAGCCGCCGGTACCGGACCATGTGCTGTTTGCGCCGATTCCCCAGCCACCGGCACGGCTTTTTCAGAATCCGGACAACAAGTACCTGATTTCCTATTTCATGTCCGACTATGACCCGGACCGCATTCTCGTCGTGCATGGAAAAATGCCGGGCTTCCCTGACACCTTTAACGCTGGCGCGCCGATCAACAAGCCGGCCCCCGGTTTCGACACCGTACAGATGCGGTACTGGTCGATGTGCTTCGCCTCGTTTGTGTCGCCGATACCGGTGGAGGGATGCGCAGTGGATGCGAGAACGCCGACCGATGAGAACGGCTTCTACACCGTGGTTATTTCCAACGATGCGCTGCGACCGGACTGGCTGCCGTCGCAGATTGCATGGATACCGTGGGGAGATGAAGACATGGTGCCGAAGGCCATCATTCAGCGCAACACATTGGCTTCGCCCGACTTTGCGCAGACGGCCCAAACTGCCGTAAACCAGGGCTGCGGCGTGGCCTTCAACTTCCCGACGTTTCCCACGCAGGAGGCGATCGCGCAGGCCGGACAGTGCACCGAGAAAATCATGGGGTTCTACTACCCGACCGCACTGTGGTGCGACCGCGAGGACTTCAAGTACGGCGGATGGGCAAAGTGCGTCACACGGGCAAAGCACGACAAGAAATGGTGAGCCTGCAACGACACCACGCCCGCGACAACGTGGGCGTGGCTTACACATTCTTCGAGCCGCAGTCACTGCGCTTGGCGCTTCTGTTTTGGTTGATCATGTGCAAGCCTCAACAGGAAAAAAATGAGACAGATCAATTTCCATTAATGACCAATAATCAAAACGCTGGAAATGCCAGGGATTTTTCAATTGGATTAGCCTGATTCAAAATGAAAATTACCTCTTCCACAGTTATCGAGCGAATGGCTACTGCGAGGAAAAGGAATTGCAATCAGCCTATTGATTGAGTTCAGATAAAAACCGATAGTCAATGACACGGCTAATTTGATATCACACAAAAGGACGGTGAGACCCGTTACCTACTCTGGCTTGGTAAGCGGACCTGATGAGGTGGGAAATGACATTCAGATCGCTGGCATTCATGTTCATGGTCTGGGTTGCCCTGGCTTCCGGGATCGTACTTTCAGCAGGGGCTGTTGAAAGTACGGATCGCAAACATCCTCCCTCTTCCGAGGCGCCGCAGGAAGCTGTCGCCTGTACGGGCTGGCATGCGCTATGCAGCGCTTCCCCGGACTGCCGAATGAATGGCGACAAGGCTGACTGCGACTGTCTTCGGGTCAACGAGCCGCATATCGTTCAGACCAGTGAGATCCAGGACGCGGCGATGAAACGCCTGACGCTGGCCAGATGCACGAACGGGCATCCTTGCGAGATCGACGAGGCGCCGGCGTGCCAAGCCATCAAGGATGGAAAATACACTGTGGATCACATTCGATACAACTGGGTATCCACGTTCTCGTATCGGGGATGGTGCAGCTTATCAGGGCAGAACAAGCCGATCGCGTGCAATCCTCAGGAGCCAGGATATTCCGGAGACAGGTATTGGGCCATCTGTGATGCTGCGCCCTGTACCGAAAACCCGAATCCTGCTGATCCGAATAAGCCCTTGACCTGCCAGTGCCGGGTGCAGACGGACCCATTCCTCGGTTTCGGCAGTTGCACCGGTGCTAATGGCGGAATCATCTCAAGTTCGCCGCAATGGATATGGGATTTTCAAAAGAACAATTTCTCCGTGCCCGTCCCGGGCGCTGACTATGTACTGAGCGCGTGCATGCCGTTGAAATCCGATCCGTTGCCGACGAAGTAAAGATCGTGTCGAGCTACGAAACCGAACAGCGCATGATGCTGCGGATTGAATATTGAAGGAGCGGCAAATGAAAAATGTGTTCAGCAGAATTGCCCTGTTGGGCTGTCTCATGGCTCTCGCAGTTTTCATCATTCCTGGTTTCGCTCAAGCGCAGAACGTCAAGAACTGTGCATGGCCGATTGAACTCTCGCCCGAGGGATACGGAAACGCGACCGGGCCCGAATTGTTGGCCAGGTATTACCTCATTCCCTTCGACGCGCAATCCGACTCCTTGGTTATCAAGGGGGCTTATCCTCATGCCCGGTATTTTTCCTACGTGGTTTACCAGGATCAGACCCCGACCGCAATCATCGGCGATCTGTACGATGCGCAAATTGCGCCTGATCCGGGCAGCCTGAACCCGTATGTCCGCCCCAAGGACATACGGGTTCAGGCTGCCCATGCTCGGCCTTCACAGCAACCGGGCGACGGCACGTACACCATTGTCATTTCGCACGCCCAGCCGTCTGCCGGGAACACGATTGGCGTCCCCCCGGGCCACTTTGCCTGGGTCATGCTTCGGATTTACATACCGAATGCCGATCCGAGCTTGAGCGGCCACAGCCTGACAGGGTCGGTACCGCTGCCTGCCGTATCCGTAACGCGGGGAGGAGCGAGCCAAGCGCTATCGCAATGCTCACCAGTCAACGACCTGCGCGACGTGGGCGCGTTGCTGCAAGATCTTTTCGGCGGTCTTGTCCTGAATAATCCCGTCGACATGCCGTCCTCCGACCGCTTGTGGTTTGCGCCGCTATTGAGCCCTCCGATGCGGCTATTTCCCAATCCGCACAACAAATACGTTGCCATGCTGCCAGGCGATCGGTACCAGCCGGGCCGTATCATCGTGATCCACGGTAAGGCGCCAGGCGCTCCACGAACCTATGACGGCTCACCAATTTGGCGGCCGACGCGGGGCTCCAGGAGTGTCGACGTGCGGTACTGGGCGCTTTGCAGCGTTAATTTCGAGTTGCCGATAACAAGCGTTGACTGTGCGTCCGATCTGACCGCGAATCTTGAAAACGGCAACTACACGGTCGTCATCTCGGACGATCTGCTGCGTCCCGACTGGGTGCCGGCCAGTGTCAATTGGATGCGATGGGGAGATGAGCAGTATCCCAAACTCCTGTTCTTCCGGAACATGTTGCCGGCACCGGACTTTCCCTACTCGATACAACGTGCAGTGGAGAAAGGCTGTACCTTTGACCTGACGTTGCCGAATGTGCCGAACAGCGATGCCACGATACCTGCGGGCCAATGCGCCCAAAAAGTGATGGGTGATTATTACCCGATGGCAGCCTGGTGCGATAAGTCGACCTTCGTTTCGGGAGGCTGGCAGGCCTGCATCAGCGGGCGATAACAGGCAGCAGTGAGCTTGAGCCCACCGGAAATCGTAAGGCTTACTTACATGGAGAAGAACATCATGAAGAAAAGCGTTACGGCAGTGAGTTTGGCGTGCCTCCTGTCTTTCTTGCTTCCCGGGGCCGCACATGCCTGGAATCAGGCGACCCACGCTTACATTGCAGAGCGTCTCGCCGGGCCTCAAAAATTGAAGGAGATGTGGGGCAGCACCGCGCCCGATTTCTTCAACTACATTTTTGATCCGAAGGTCTCCAGCGGCTGGGTATCAGATCAGCCGCATGGCACGACCGGCGAGACGTTCATGAAACTTTGGAACGCCGCCAGTAAAGCGAGGGAGAAGACGCTTGCCTATGGCTTCGTCAGCCACAATCAACAATGGGGAAACGATTACGTCGCGCATGTCTCGGGTCTGCGACCCGGATACGAAAGCGGGGGGTACATCATCATCAAGGCCAGGCAACTGCTGGACACACCGATAGATCCTTCCTACCCCAACCCGACCTTTGGCGAAGTCTTCACCGGCAGTTTTGGAGCGGGCCAAGAAGCGGCATTGCCGATTGCGCACGTGATCGCGGAATATGCAATAGACATCCGACTGGCGCAGGAGGCGCATCCCCTGCTCGGACGCAAGCTCGCCGCCGCGGCGCGAAGTGAAGCGAAACGCTTTACGCCATTGCTGGTGAAGGCATACGCTGCAGATTACGCGGCCTATTGCTTCAATGGCGACCTCGCGACCGCGACCACGGAATTGACCGCGGCCGTGTACAGCCACCGCAGGGACATGATTTAGCTGGGACAGGCTCTCCCGCGTCCGGAGCCGGTTGCCGTTGCGCTGCTCGCAGAACAGCTCGTCGCGATTCTCGGCGACTTCCTGCCTGGCCCGCTGCCTGAGAACGCCTTGGCCATCGTCAAGGCTTCGATTTCCAGCGCCATGAAATTGTGCGACGACTACAAGATAGAGATCGAGACAACCATCGAGTTTGTCGGCAAAAACCTTGGCGCTCGCGGGATCATCGATCCGGCACAGGGAGATGCGCGAAACGTGCTGCAAACCGGCGCTGCAAGGTAAAGAATGAAGAACTCTTGAATCCGCGATCTTCAGTTGCCCGTATAGCTTATCGGTCAGTTCGTTTTGGCCTCCCTCACGGCAACCGGCTTCCTCCAAACCCGGGGCGGTTCAGTATGGCAGGACTGTTTTGCAAGCGTTCTTATAAAGCCCTGTGATTACGGGGCTTTTTTCATTGTTGGAGGGATTCGGCAATAAAGGCCTTGCCCGGAATTGGTGATGGATTACTTAAACAAGGATAAGGTTTCCGAGAGACGAGTTTGATGCATCGCTGCCTCGAAGAGGTCAAAAACGCAATCACCCAAGCACCGGCCGGTCTCGGATCCGGAAAATTTTGATCCACATCATTCGATTCCGAATACCGGTGAATACCATGAATCCGTCTCTACCAGACGCATGGAGGCATGATGGAAACCATCAGGGATGCGGGCAATCTCTCTCTGCCTGCTGCTTGGCGTTACAGCGGTGTCGCCGTCCTGCTGCACTGGCTCCTGGCCCTGCTCATCGCCGGCATGGTCGGCCTGGGGTGGTACATGACGGCAATCGAGGATGACCCGGGCGCTGACAAATATTTCAATCTGCACAAGTCCATCGGGATTGTCATCTTCGGGCTGGTTCTGATTCGCGCCGTCTGGCGTATCGGCCACAAGCCGTCCGAGCTGCCGGCAAGCCTGCCAAAATGGGAAGTGGCGATGGCATCCATTATCCAGTGGCTGCTTTACGGATGCATGATACTGCTCCCGGTTACAGGTTTTATCGGTGCGCTATACAGCAAGGCCGGCATTGCGTTCTTCGGCATCTCCCTTCCGGCATGGGTTCTTCCGAACCATGACACTGCAGAGCAGTTCTTCGAAGTCCATGAGGCACTGGCGTGGGCGCTCGTCGTTCTCGTTGCCATTCATACTGCCGCCGGCCTCAAGCACCTGCTTGTGAACCGGGACCGGGTGTTCCAGCGCATGTGGTTCTGATAACGACGATAGAGCCATGCCGGATGTTTCCATGTCGCTGAAGTTACGCCAGGGGTGAAGGGGTGACGCAGTCAAGCACAGGCCTGCAGGCCGCGATCTTCGACATGGACGGTGTCGTGACCCGGACTGCCGATCTGCACGCGGCCGCGTGGAAGGAAGCCTTCGACGATCTTCTTCATCTTCACGCGACAGATGCCAAGCCCTATATGCCATTCGATCAGCACAGGGAATACCGCACTTATGTCGACGGCAAGCCGCGCCGCGAAGGCGTGCGCAGCTTTCTCCGGGCACGCGCCATGGACGTTTCCGACGAAGAGGTGGAGGACGTCGCCAGGCGCAAGGACATGCTGTTTGCGCGCCTGCTGGAGAAGCAGGGTGTGCGCACCTATGCGTCCACGATCATGCTGATCGAGGCACTGCGCGCGCGCGGCATGAAGATCGGCATGGTCACTTCAAGCCGCCATGGCCGCGCAATCCTGCAGTCGGCCGGCATCAGGTCACTCTTCGACACCTGCCTGGACGGCATCGATCTCGATGAACTCGGGATCAAGGGCAAACCGGACCCGGACATGTTCCTGCGCGCAGCCGAACGGCTGGACACGGCGCCGGCACATGCGATGATCGTCGAGGATGCAGTGGCTGGCGTGCAGGCGGGCCGCCGTGGCGACTTTGGCCTTGTGGTAGGCGTGGACCGCGGCGGCAACGCCGATGCGTTGCAAAGCGGCGGCGCGGACATCGTGGTGCAGGATCTCTGCGCACTCGGCGTCGAACAGCTGGACGCCGGCTTCCGGGCACACCAGGACAAGATCGCCTGGCGGGTCGAGCAGGAGGGCTTCGACCGCGCTCGCGAGCGACAGATGGAAAGCCTTTTCACCGTCGGCAACGGCTATCTCGGCGTGCGCGGCGCACTCGACAGCCCGCTGCCCGCCTCGCAGGGCGACCTGTTCATCGCAGGCGTCTATGACCGAAAGCGCGCCAACCTGCCGTACTCGGAAACCGAGTTCCTCACGCCGGAACGGGACACGAATCCATTTGCCGAACTGGTGCCCCTGCCCTTTCCGTTCCGCCTGGAGATCGCCGTCGAGGGCGCCTGCCTCGACTTCGCCGGCCCGCATGGGCGCGAGCTTCGTCGCGTGCTCGACATGCGCGGCGGCGTGCTGCATCACGAAGCCATGTACGAGACGGCCGGCGGGCGACGCACGCTGATCCGCACGCGCCGCTGCGCCTCGCTCGCCGATCCGCACCTGCTGCTTCAGGAGGCGACTGCCACGCCCGAAAACCATTGGAGTGAAGCGGCGCTTTCTGCATCGCTGCTTGATCCGGAACTGGCTGCGCGCCATCCACATCTTGAGCTTCTGGAACATTCGAGCGATGCAAGCGATACGGAATACGTGCGCTATGTCACGCGCGCATCGAAGATTGAAATCTGCATCGCTTCCCGCATCCTGCGCGAGCCGAACATGCTGCGCCGTCTCATTTCAGTGTTTTGCAGCCGCGATACCGCCGACCCCAAGGCGGCAGCACTGGCGCACTCGCAGGCGCTGGATATACGAAGCTTCGAGCGCATGTTCGAGGCGCATGAAGCGCAGTGGGCGGATTTCTGGACCAGGGCGGATATCCGCGTGCCGGGCCGCCCAGCCATCGCGCAGGCGCTGCGCTTCAACAGCTATCATCTGCGGCTGCCGCTGGCCAACGATGCACGGGTTTCCATCGGCGCACGCACGCTTACCGGCCGCGCCTATGAAGGACATGTGTTCTGGGACACGGAAATTTTCATGTTGCCGTTCTTCCTGCATGTCGAGCCCGCCCTGGCGCGCAATCTGCTCCTTTACCGCTATAACACCCTGGAAGGTGCGCGCCGGCATGCACGCGAGCTCGGTTACCGAGGGGCGTGCTTTGCCTGGGAGTCGACCGTCACGGGGGATGATGTCACCCCCTCCAGCATCCTGCTCAAGAGCACCGGGAAGGAAATTCCGATCTTCACCGGAAGCCAGCAAGTGCATGTGACGGCGGACATTGCCTATGCGGTATGGCGATATTGGAAGTCGACGAACGATGAGGGCTTTCTGGCTGGTCCCGGCAGCGAGATCCTGTTCGAGACAGCCCGCTTCTGGACCAGCCGGATGGCCCGCGGCGAGCGCCACTACCACATCCGCGGCGTGGTCGGACCCGATGAATACCATCATTCGGTGGACGATAACGCTTACACCAACTGGATGGTGCGCTTCAACCTGGATCGGGCGGCATGGCTGGCGCGGCGATCCGGGACCAACCTGGCCGAGGCGGACGAATGGGCCGGGCTTGCGCAGTTGCTCTACATTCCGATGCCCAACGAGAGCGGCGTCATCGAGCAGTTCGACGGCTTCTTCGCGCTCGACGACTACGCGCTCCCCACGAAGGAGCGTTTCAAGGCGCCGGTCAGCCGCTTGTTCGACTGGGAACAGATCAATCGCCTCAAGCTGCTCAAGCAGGCGGATGTGCTGATGCTGCCCTTGCTGTTTCCAGAGGAATTTTCCGAAGCGGTGGTGGCGGCAAACTACCGCTATTACGAGCCGCTCACTGATCATGGCAGCAGCCTTTCTCCCTCGGTCCACGCCGCGATCGCCGCCCGTATCGGCCTGCGCGAGGATGCCGAGCGCTACTGGAAACAGAGCCTGTGGCTCGATCTTTCGGACGCAATGGAAAATAGCATGCTGGGCGTGCATCCGGCCTCCATGGGGGGCACCTGGCAGGCGCTCGTGTTTGGATTCCTCGGCGTTGGCTTCAATGAGGCGGGCCCGCAGCCGGAGCCGCGCGCCGCGGAAAGACTTCCGTCCGAGTGGGACAGCGTCGAATTGACGCTGGCCTATCGTGGCCGCGCGCATGTAGTGAAGGTGGCGCGATCACCTGATGAAAAGGGCCGCCAATGAAACGCTTCAATGCCATCCTGTTGCCGCTCGACGGCTCGCCGGAAGCGGCCAAGGGCGCCGGTTGCGCCCTTTGGCTGGCTGCATCGCTCGACGCCAGCCTGCATGTGCTGCATGCGGCAGCCCAGCCCATCCCCAGACAGGAAGCGCTCGCGCACCTGCACATTCTTGATGCGAAACGCGCGCATATCATCCTGCATCAATTTTCCGCGCGTGCCGAGGCTGCCGTGCTTGACGCAATCAACACCTATGGCGTGGATCTCGTTGTGATGAGCGCCCGTGGCGAGTCCGCCTCCGCCGGCCTCAAACTGTCCCAGCGCCTGGGAAATATCGCGCAGGCCGTCATCGAGGGCAGCCCGGTTCCGGTGCTGCTGCTTCCGATCCGTTACCGGGAAGTGCTGCCGTGGACATCCATGCTGGCAGCGGCCAGCGGAGACAAGGCGGCGGACCAGGCACTCGAAGCAGCGACGCAGCTTGCCTCCATGCTGGGACTCAAGGTGACAGTGGTGCATGCCGGGGATGGACCAGGCGCAACGGACACCGCGCCGCTCGGCGCCTATGCCGATGCCGCCCACCATGAATACCCGCGCCGCATGCAGGAAATGATCGAGCGCGGCGTGGCCAGTTGCACGCCCGAGGAATGTCATTGCATCAACCGGGTCATGTTGCGGCAGGGCGATCCGGCGGCGGTGTTGCTTGAGCAGGTTAGACAGCACGCCGCCAGCGTTCTCGCGCTTGGCTGGCACGGTGCGCTCGGCGCCGGGCGCGCGCTGGTATTCAAGCGCCTGCTGGAAGAAGCCGAGTGCGCATTGCTTCTCGTGCGCAGAAGAGAAAGATCGCCGGCACGTCTCAAAGTTGGAAAGGAAATGGATGAATGAGGGAAGGAGGATTGCCATCGCAATTCGAGCAGGACGGGGCGAGTGGGCTTTCACAGCGTCAAATCCCTGCTCTGCCTGGTGGAACACAGCTTGTCCCGGCCGGCGTCGCTCTAACGCATTTCCAGCCTGACTGGCATCAACCGACCAAGCAAGATCGCCTTTGGAAGAGCCGCCCAGGGATTGGCAGGGTGCAATACCCGAAGGGCATCGCACCGTGGTCGCATACCGCAAAGATCATTCCAGGGACCTTCCCTGGTTCACCATCGGTGGAATGCCCCTTCGGGGTATTCCACCCTACGGCACCAGGGGCATGCCAAGGGCGCAGGATGCAGGTGCGCCGCACTGAGCCTGCAGCATGGGGCTAGTCTGGCCAAATTCGCTCTAGAAATCGAGATCGGGAAAAAGGACGGAAACCACGAAGGCGGCGAACAAGAGCAGCGGCAGTCCGACAGTCAGGACAACGACCAGTTTGGGAACCGGGGAGTCCACCCTTCCCTGGTTATACCGGTCGGCCCACTTCTGCCGGCTCGTGCATGCATAGACTAGGGATTCAACTAGTGCCAGCAGGGCCGGAATGCCGGTCCAGCAAAAGAGCAGATACAGCAGTCCGGCGCGTCGCTGTCCAAGATAGAAGCGATGCACGCCGAACAAGCCAAGCGTGGAGGCGAGCAGCAGGGCCACGGTCTGTTTTTTCATGCGCTTGGAATGAGGCACCGCGCCGCACTGGGGACAGACGCGGTCCGACACAAGAATCTGATGTCCGCATGAACTGCAGGATGCCATGACCGTGCTTCCCTTTCTCCCGAAGAATGGTAGCGGAATTGACTCATATCTTTGCCTCGAAAGTATTGCGGCGGGCCCGGCACTCCTGCAAATGGCGGTCGGCACATCGACCGGGATCGTCCGGGTCGGCACCTGCAAGACGACTGTTCAGTTCCATCACGGGCGAATACAGCACTGGAATCGTTGCTTTCCAAAAGGCAACTTTTGCCCGCCTCAGAATTGAATGCTTGACGACGACTACTGATTTTTTATACAGTACCAAGGAATGTAAAAAATTCTGTTGAATGTTAAACCCCAATAGTTTCTTTTTTGCAATTTCTTTTTCAACAGGGCATGCAAGTCGGCCTCGACATCGCCCTGTTATGGCTGAAGCAGGAGCTTGGCAGCTGAAAAAAGAGGCTCAATCAAGCACGGTGGTGGGCAGAAAACCTTCCCTCTGCCCCTTCGACCTTTGACCTCCCTGCAGTCTCGCCTCGTAGCCCTACGGCAAGACAGCCCTCCACACGGACCGTGAAGGCCGGTGCGTTTTTCATTGGCTGTACTCATTGGCACTTATCGCTTTTCTTCCATGGACCAGGTCGCAGGCATTCTTTCTTCGCTCGCCGTCTACAACGACAAATGGGGCCGGGGCAACGTCCGCCTCGATGACGGCAAGCGGTTGACCTGCGTCGGCGAGGCGCTGGCCGGACTGTCGGCGGGCAACCGCTACCGGCTGGAGGGACGCATCGTCAATCATCCGAAGTACGGCCCGCAGATCCTGGTGGCCGCCGCCGCGGTCGACCTGCCCTGCTCGGCCGATGCGCTGGCCGCCCACCTGAAGGCCAACTTCCGCGGCTGCGGCGCAGCCACGGCCCGCAAGCTGGTTGACCATTACGCAGGCCGGCTGCATGAACTGCGCGACCTGCTGATCGAGAATCCGCATGCGGTGGATTTTTCGGCGGTCACGCGGCGCCGCATCGCAGCCGCCGAAGGCCTCGACACCGCCGCGCTGATCTGCCGCGACCTGTCGGGACGGGTCGGCGCCACCGGCATCAGGCCGGCCGTGCTGCGCCGCCTGGCCGACTGGCTGCTGCCGCTGGTGGCCGATGCCGCCGAGCCGGTGCGCCAGGCATGGAACGTGTTCGGCGCCGATCCGTATGCGCCGATCCGGCAGGTGGAGGGCTATGTGTTTCCGGCGGCGGACCGGATCGCCCTGGCCTGCCTGGCCTTTCCGCGCTTTCACCAGGCCAGGATGGCGGCGCTGGCCACCCATGCGCTGCGCGACGGCTGCGAGCGCAACGGCCACAGCTTTCTCGATGCCGACGGGCTGGCTGAACGCATTGCCGCCTGCGATCCCGAGGTGCCGCCCGAGGCGGCGCTGGAGGCGGCGCAAAAAATCGGCGAACCGCTCGTGGTGAAGGATGGCTGCCACTATCCGGCGCAGCTGTATCACTGCGAACAGGCGCTGGCGCTGCACCTGGCGCGGCGCGCGCTGCGCATGGCCGCGCCGATGGTGGCGCTGGATGCCGCTGCGCTGGAGGCGGAAATCAGCGCCGCCGAGCAGGCCATGGGCCAGGACTTCGCGCTCGATGCCGGCCAGCGCAGCGCGCTGCAGCGCATGCTGACCTCGTCGCACATGGTGCACACCGTGACCGCCGGCCCCGGCTGCGGCAAGACCGCGATGATGGAAGTGCTGGCTCATGTGGCGCGCGATCGCCGCATCCTGTTCTGCGCGCCGACCGGCAAGGCGGCCAAGGTGCTGTCCGGCCGGGTGCGGCGCTACGGCTGCGGCGCCGTCACCGTGCACAGCCTGCTGGGCGTCCGGGATGAAGGCTATCTGCATGATGAAGAGCAGCCGCTTCAGGCCGATATCGTGGTGGTGGATGAATCGTCGATGCTCGACCTGCTGCTTGCCCGCGCGCTGTTCGATGCGCTGCCGCCCGACTGCCACCTGATCCTGCTGGGCGACACCGGCCAGCTGGCCTCGGTCGGCCCCGGCGATGTGCTGGCCAATATTTTGCTGCTGCCCGGCGACCATCACCGGCTGCACCAGGGCCACCGCAACGACGGCGGCATCCATGACCTGGTGCAGCAATGCCGGCTGGGCGCGGTCGCCTGCCATGACCGGCCGGGCGTGCGCTTTTCGCGTTCGCTGCCGCCGCCGGACGATGTCGGCCTGTCCCGCGTGGTGCATGCCTACCTGGATGCGGTGCGACGCTGCGGCCTGGAGCGGGTCGCGCTGCTGATGCCGCGGCGCAAGGGCGATATCCATGCGCCGGGCTGGAATACCACTTACATCAATGAAGCGCTGCGGCAGGTGCTGAACCCGTCCGGCGAGCGTATTCCCGGCAGCGCGCTGCGCGTGGGCGACCGGGTGATCATCCGTCGCAATCTTGCGCTGGACGAACAGGGCCTGGCGCTGGTGGTCAATGGCGACACCGGCACCGTGGCGGGCTGCGAGGCGGATGAGGCCGGCACCAGTGTGCTGCACCTGGCGCTGGCGCTGGACGATGGCCGCGAGATCCTGTTTCCGGGCGGCGCGCTCGACAGCCTGGCGCTGGCCTATGCGCTGACGGTGCATGCGGCGCAGGGCTCGGAATACCAGGAAGTGATCGTGGTCTGCACCACTGGCTCGCCCGCCTTCGTTCATCGCGGCATGCTCTACACCGCGTTTTCCCGGGCCCGCGAACGCCTTACCGTGATCGGCGACCCGGCGGCGATCCAGGCCATCTGCGCGCGGCCGGCGCCGCGGCGCAATGCGCGGCTGGTGGAATGCGCACGGCAGGCGGCGCGGCGCATGCATCATGCGGGGCATCGCTGACCTGACTTGCGCAACCGGCGGGCGCGGCCAGGCGAGCCGGCGCAATGCGCCGCGGCCGGCGCCGGGATAGGATGGGCGACGTTTTTCCACCTCAGACGGGAGACATTGCCTTGAACCAGGTCCGAACCCATTCCTCACCCGACACGCTGCGAGGCGGCGCGCAATGGCTGGTGGCCTTCGCCGCCGGCTTCATCGCGGTGCTGGCGCTGCATCAGCCCGTGCTTGGCCTGCTGGCATCGGCCGGCATTACCCAGGCCACGCCCTATGCCAGCAAGGCGGTCGGCCCCTTGGGCGTGCCGCAATTCATCTCGGCCGCGTTCTGGGGCGGCGTCTGGGGCATCGTGCTGCATGCGCTGAGCCGGCGCTGGCCGGTGACACCGGGCTTCGTCGTCAAATGCCTGCTGTTCGGCATGGTGTTTCCGACGCTGGTGGCCTGGTTCGTGGTGGCGCCGATCAAGGGGCTGCCGATGGCGGGCGGCTTCAAGCCCAACAACATGCTGACCGGCCTGTGCGTGAATGCCGCCTGGGGCCTGGGCACCGGGCTGCTGCTGGCGCTGTACCGCCGGTCGAGAAGGTAGGCCGGGCGCGGCTTCATCGAACGGCGCCTGTCCGGGCAGAAGCTTTTGCAGCTTTTGCAGCTTTTGCGGGGCGCAATACCCGAAGGGCATTGCACCATCCTTCGCGAAATGGAATGGCGGTGTTGGGGACTTCCCTGATCGGCGAATGGTGGAATGCCCCTTCGGGGGATTCCACCCTACTTTCGGTGCTTTTGCGGGGCGCAATACCCGAAGGGCATTGCGCCGTCCTTCGCGAAGCGGAATGGCGGTGTCGGGGACTTTCCTGATCGGCGAATGGTGGAATGCCCCTTCGGGGGATTCCACCCTACTTTGGGTGCTTTCGTAGGGCGCAATACCCGAAGGGCATTGCGCCGTTCTTTGCGAAATGGAATGGCGGTGCCGGGGACTTCCCTGATCGACCAATGGTGGAATACCCTGCGGGGTATTCCACCTTACAACGGCAGCTCTCGCGGGAAAGGTAGGTGAGATTGGGCCAGAAACAATATTGACCCAAGAGCTTAACGCGGCCCGCGCTCATCATCCAGCATCTGCCCGGTCAGGCGCTCGGCCAGCAGGTCCACCACCGCCGACACCCTTGGCGCCAATGCGCCCTGCCGGTAGAACACGGCCCATACAGGCTGCGACCAGGCCAGCGTACAGTCGGGCAGCACCTCGACCAAGCGGCCGGCGGCGCGGTCGGCCCGGGTCAGGAAGTCGGCCAGGCAGACGATGCCGGCGCCGGCCAGCGCCAGGTGGCGCAGGGTCTCGCCGCTGGAAGCGGCAATGGCCGGCGTCACCGGATAGCCTTCCCTGCCATCGTGCCGAAGCGGCCAGATGTTCAGCGAGGCCGGCGCGGTAAAACCCAGCACCCGGTGCCGCGCCGAGAGATCGGCGGCAAGCCGCGGCATGCCCTGCCGCGCCACGTAGGCCGGCGCGGCCAGGAGGCGCAGGCGGCTGCTGCCCAAACGCCTGGCATTCAGGGTGGAATCGGCCAGGTTGCCGATGCGTATCGCCACGTCGACGCGTTCCTCGATCAGGTCGACCAGGGTTTCGCCGCTGACCAGCTCCAGCCGCAGTCCGGGATAGCGGTCCAGCGCCTCGGCCGCCAGCGGCGCCACCAGGTGGTCCAGCACCGGGCTGGCGGCATTGATGCGCACCAGCCCGGAAGGCTGGCGCAGCCTGCCGGCCAGTTCGTTCTCGGTCTCGCGCAGGTCGGCCAGCATCTGGCGCGCCCGTGCCAGCAACCATTCGCCTTCCGCCGTCAGGTCCAGCCGGCGCGTGGTGCGGGTGATCAGCGTCACCCCGAGCTGCGCCTCCAGCCGCGCGATGGTGCGGCTCACGCCGGACGGCGTCTGGCCCAATTGTTGCGCCGCCGCTGAAAACGAGCCGGCATCGACCACGGTTACAAAGGCAAGCAGCGCCTCGATATTGAGCATTCGTGACTCCGCGTCAAAAGTGTATTGTAGCCAAGCCGGTTTTTCCGCGCGCCTTCCTGCCCCAGACTACGGCATCGTTCACACCAAGGGAATCATGATGCCTCTTGCACTCTGGGCGCTGACACTCAGCGCATTCGCCATCGGCACCACCGAATTCGTCATCGTCGGGCTGCTGCCCACCATCGCTTCCAGCCTGTCGGTATCGCTGCCTTCCGCCGGCCTCCTGGTCAGCCTCTATGCGCTCGGCGTGGCGCTCGGCGCGCCGCTGCTGACCGCCGCCACCGGCCGCATGCGCCGCAAGCCGCTGCTGCTCGGCCTGATGGCCCTGTTCACCGCCGGCAACCTGGTGGCCTGGCTGGCCCCCGGCTATGGCGCACTGATGGCCGCGCGCGTGTTGACCGGCCTGGCCCATGGCGTGTTCTTCTCCATCGGCTCCACCATCGCCACCGGGCTGGTGCCCAAGGAGAAGGCGGCCAGCGCGATCGCGCTGATGTTTTCCGGACTGACGGTGGCGCTGGTGACCGGCGTGCCGCTGGGCACCTTCATCGGGCAGACGCTGGGATGGCAGACCACCTTCCTGGCCGTGTCGGCGCTGGGCGTGGTCGCCTTCCTGGGCAGCCTGGCGCTGGTGCCGGGCGACATCCCGACGCCGCCGGCGGCGTCCATCAGGCAGCAGCTTGCGGTGCTGAAGCAGCCGCGCCTGCTGCTGGTCTATGCGATGACCGCGCTCGGCTACGGCGGCTCCTTCATCGCCTTCACCTTCCTGGCGCCGATGCTGCAGCAGGTCAGCGGCTTTTCCGCCGCCAGCGTGAGCTGGGTGATGCTGGTCTATGGCGTGTCGGTCGCGGCCGGCAATATCTGGGGCGGCAGGCTGGCTGACCGCAAGGGCCCGGTGCGGGCATTGCAGATCGTGTTCGGCCTGCTGGCCGCGGTGCTGTTCATTCTGGCCTTCACCGCGCCGCATCCGTGGCTGGCGGTAGCCACCGTGCTGGCCTGGGGCGCGGTCGCATTCGGCAATGTGCCCGGCCTGCAGCTGTACGTGGTGCGGCAGGCCGAGCGCCATGCGCCGCAGGCGGTGGATGTGGCGTCGGGCCTGAACATTGCCGCCTTCAATGTCGGCATCGCCGGCGGCGCCTGGGCCGGCGGCCTGATCGTGGCGCGGCTGGGCCTGCTGGCCACGCCCTGGATCGGCGCGCTGGTGGTGCTGGGCGCGCTGGCGCTGACCACGCTGGCGGGCCGGCTGGACCGGCGCGGCGCGGCACGGCTTCCTGCGCGCCCCGCGGCGGCGTCCAGCCGGGAACAGCCGGTGTGCTAGGAGCCTCCCGGGCCGTGCTCAGTCCAAATCGGCTGCCACCCGGAAGCCGCAATTGGACGCGGTGCTGGACGGCGTGTTCGAGCCGCGCGCCGCGACCCGGTAGCGGTTGCAATAGGATTCATGGCACAGGAAGGAGCCGCCGCGCATGGACCTGGCCGCAGTCGGGCTGGCCTTCCGCGGATCGCGCGCCGCCGCGTCGCGGAAGTAGTCGGGACTGAACCAGTCGGCGCACCATTCCCAGACATTGCCCGCCACGTTGTACAGCCCGTAGCCATTGGGCGCGAAGGAACGCGCCGCCGTTGCGCCCGGCTGCCAGCCCCCGGCCGGCCGGTTGGGGAAGTCTCCTTGCCAGATATGGCACTGCGCCACGCCGCCCGGCGCGAGTTCATCGCCCCAGGGATAGCGCCGACCTTCCAGGCCGCCGCGCGCCGCATATTCCCATTCGGCCTCGGTGGGCAGTCGCACGCCGCGCCAGGCGCAGTAGGCCTGCGCATCGTTCCAAGACACATGCACAACCGGATGGTCTGGCCGGCCATGGATATGGGAACCCGGCCCCTCGGGACGCTGCCAGCAGGCATGCGGCAGGTCCAGCCACCACGGCAATCCCGACGGCGGCGCCCCGGTCTGCACCCTGAACCGTTCAGGCGCCTGCAGGTAGAACACGAAGGACGAGCCGAGCCGCTCGGCCTCGGTCACGTAGCGGGTGGCGCGCACGAAGTCGGCGAACTCGCGGTTGGTGACCGTCGTGGCCGCGATCCGGAACGGCGCGATGTCAACCCGCAGGCTGGGGCCTTCGCCATCGGCGGCGAAGCCTTCGGTGGTATCGGTGCCCATGATGAAGCTGCCGCCCGGGATGCACAGCAATCCTGCCGGGGCCGCCTGCTGCGCCGGCATGGCCTGCGGCAGCGGCGCCGGCGCGCTTGCGGCGGCCGGCATGCAGCAGGGCTTGCGCGGCGCGGCGGCGCTCATAGTTCCTCTTCCTCCCAGAAGGCGGCCGGCTGCTGGCGCATCAGCTCCAGGATCTTTTCGCGCGGGATCACGCCGCAGCGCTCGGCCCATTCCTCGTAGCGGGCCCGCATCTCGGCCACCCGCTCCGGATGCTGCGCCGCCAGGTCGCGGGTCTCGGTGCGGTCCTGCGCCATGTCGTAGAGTTCCCACGCTTCCGGATAGCGCCGCACCAGCTTCCATTTGCCGATGCGCACCGCGGCGTTGCCCTCGTGCTCCCAGAACATCGGCGCCCGCTCGGCGAGGTCGGCCCGGAATGCCGGCGCCAGCGTCACGCCTTCCAGCGGCGGCACCGGATTGCCGGCGCGCTCGCCCGGATAGTCAGTGGCCGAGATGTCGAGGATGGTCGCCATGATGTCGGGCAGGTAGCCCGGCGTATGCCGCACGCCACCCTTTTCGGCGATGCCGGACGGCCAGTGGAAGATCAGCGGCGTGGCGATGCCGCCTTCATGGATCCAGTGCTTGTACAGCCTGAACGGCGTGTTCGACAGGTTGGCCCAGGCCGTGCCATAGCTCTGGTAGGTGTCTTCCGGCCCCGGCATGATGTCGGGCTGGTTGCCGAAGCGGACCTCGGCGCCGGCGCGGGTATGGGAACGGGCAATCATCAGGTTGTTGACCAGTTCGTCCACCGGCACGCCTTCCGGGATGTCCTCGGCGCAGGCGCCGTTGTCGGACATGAAGATGACCAGCGTGTCGTCGAGCTGGCCGGTCTGCTCCAGCGCCTGCAGGATGCGGCCTATGCCCTGGTCCATGCGGTCGATCTGGGCCGCGTAGACTTCCATGCAGCGCAGCAGCCAGTCCTTGTGCTCGGCCTCCGGCCAGGCCGGCTGGCTGGGGTCGCGCCCGGTCAGGGCCCAGGCCTTGTCGAGGATGCCGGACGCCACCAGGCGTTCCAGCCGCGCCTCGCGCAGCGCATCCCAGCCGGCGTCGAAGCGGCCCCTGTATTTTGCGATGTCCTCCTCGTGTGCATGCAGCGGCCAGTGCGGCGCGGTATAGGCCACGTAATGGAAGAAGGGCTGGCCGCCGTGCTGCTCCGCATGTTTCCTGATGTTGGCGGCGGCCTGGTCGCTGATGGCGTCGGTGTAGAAGAAGCCTTCCCGCCTGGCCTCGTGCTCGACGTTCTCGTTGCCGCGGGTCAGGGTGTTGGGATCGTAGAAGCTGCCGGCGCCGATGATGGTGCCGAAGAACTCGTCGAAGCCGCGCTGCAGCGGCCAGCTCGCGGTCGGCTCGGTCAGGTTGGCGGCGACGTGCCACTTGCCGCTCATGTAGTTGCGGTAGCCGCCGGCCTTCAGGGCCTCGGGTATGGTCACGCAGCGGTCGTTGAGGTCGCCGGCATAGCCTTCCGGACCGAAGCTGTAGGTCAGCACGCCGATGCCGGTCTGGTGCGGATGCAGGCCGGTCAAGAGCGAGGCGCGCGACGGGCTGCAGCGGGCGGTGTTGTAGAACTGGGAAAAGCGCAGGCCGTTGGCGGCCAGCCGGTCGAGGTTGGGCGTCTGTACTTCGCCGCCGTAGCAGCCGATGTCGGAATAGCCCATGTCGTCGTTCAGGATCAGCAGGATGTTAGGCTTCTTGCTCATTTCCGGTCTCCGTGTCGTTGATGTTGTTCTCGCGGCTGCGCTGGGGAGCCTGGTCCTACAGCCGCAGGCCGCTGGCGCTGTCGAACAGGTGGGCCGCCGCCGGGTCGAAGCGCAGGAACACCGGCTGGCCCTCGGTGAGCGCCTGCGCATTCCCGGCGCGCAGCTTGACCTGCTGCCCGGCCAGCTGCAGCAGCACGACGGCGCTGTCGCCCAGGTCCTCGATGAATTCGACCGTGGCCGGCATGCCGTCCGGCGCGATGCGCAGGTCGCCCGGCCGCACGCCCAGCGTGACCGCGCCCGACTTGCCGGCCGCCTCCGCCACCGGCAGCCTGGCGCCGGCCACTTCCACCATGCCGGCCTCGAGCCGGGCCGGCAGCATGTTCATCGGCGGCGTGCCGATGAAGCTGGCCACCGCGGCGCTGGCCGGGCGCTGGAAGATGGACTTGGGCGTGCCGACCTGCACCACGCGGCCTTCCATGAACACCGCCATGCGGTCGGCCACCGTCATCGCCTCTTCCTGGTCGTGGGTCACGTAGACCATGGTCACGCCCAGCGAGCGCTGCAGCCGGCGCAGCTCGGCGCGGGTCTCGATGCGCAGCTTGGCGTCGAGGTTGGACAGCGGCTCGTCGAGCAGGAACAGGCGCGGCTGGCGCACGATGGCGCGCGCCAGCGCGCAGCGCTGCTGCTGCCCGCCCGACAGCTGGCCGGGCCGGCGCGACAGCAGGTGCGCAATGCCCACCTTGGCCGCGGCGTCCTGCACCGCGGCGCTGCGCGCAGCAATCGGCGTGCCTATCATCTTCAGCGGAAAGCCGATGTTCTCGGCCACCGTCATGTGCGGATAGAGCGCATAGCTCTGGAACACCATCGCCACGTCGCGCGCGCCCGGTTCGGCATGGGTGACGTCGGCATTGTCCAGCAGCACCCGCCCGGCATTGACCGATTCCAGCCCCGCCAGGATGCGCAGCGTGGTGGTCTTGCCGGAGCCCGAAGGCCCGAGCAGCGCGAAGAACTCGCCCGGCCGTATCTCCAGGTCCAGCCCGTGCAATGCGGTGAAGCTGCCGTGCTGCTTCACCACCCCTTCCATGCGTACATTGCCTGATTGCTTCATCGGCGTCCTCCTCCCTTGACTGCGCCCACGGTCAGGCCCTTGACGATATGGCGCTGCGCCGCCAGGCCGATCAGGATGACCGGCGCCATTGCCAGCATCGCGCCGGCCGCCAGCCGCGCCCACTGGGTCTGCTCGACCGAAATGAAATTGAACATCGCCACCGTCACCGGCCGCACCTTGTTGCCGCCCAGGACCACCGCGAACAGGAACTCGTTCCAGGCATTGAGGAAGACGAAGATGGTGGTCACCGCGATGCCGCCGCGCACCTGCGGCAGGATCACGTACCAGAGCGTGCGCAGGCGTCCGGCCCGGTCCAGCAGCGCCGCCTCCTCCATCTCGTACGGAATGTCCTCGAAGTAGGACACCATCAGCCAGATCGCGAACGGCAGCGAGAACGACAGGTAGAGCGCGGTCAGGCCGCTGTAGGTGTCCAGGCCGCCGATCTTCTGCAGCACCAGGTAGTAGGGAATGATCAGGCCCATCGGCGGCAGCATCTGCGTGGCCAGCACGTAGAAGCCGGAAGCGCGCTTGGCCGGGTAGTTCAGCCGCGCCAGCGCATAGGCCGCCGGCACCGCGAACAGCATGGTCAAGAGCGTCGCGCTGCACGACACCACCAGGCTGGACCAGAGGTTGGGCAGGATGGAGGACGCGCCGAACAGCACTTCGCGGTAATTGGCCAGCGTCGGTTCGAACAGCCATACGGGCGGATAGGCCAGCACGTCGCGCTCCGACTTGAACGAGGTCAGGAGGCCCCACAGCACCGGGAAGGCCCATACCGCCAGCAGCAGGCCGGCCACCAGCCACAGCATCGCGTGGCGCAGCGCGTGGCGCAGCGCATGGCGCTTCATCGGCTTCTCCTCAGGCGGAACATCAACCAGGAAATCGCCAGCGTGATCCCCATCAGCACCATTGCCAGCGAGGCGCCGTAGCCGATGTTGAGCTCGGAGAACGAGGTCCGGTAGGCATACAGGTTCAGGATCTCGGTGGCCGAGCCGGGACCGCCGCCGGTGGCGGCGAAGATCGCGGCGAAGGCCGACAGCGCCGTCATGGTGCGCATGATCACCACCATCACGATCGCCGGCCGGATCAGCGGCAGCGTGATGTAGACGAAGCGCTGCCACGGCCGGGCGCGGTCCAGCCGCGCCGCTTCATAGACATCCGAAGGCAGCGTCGACAGCGTGGCCAGCATCACCAGGAAGGCGAACGGCGTCCATTGCCAGGTGTGGATCGCGATCACCGAGATCAGCGCCAGCTGCGGGTCGCCCAGCCAGTTGTAGCTGCCCAGGCCCAGCGAGCGGGTGACCAGGTCGACCAGGCCGACGTCGGGCGCCAGCACCAGGGTGCGCCAGAACAGGCCCACCACCACCGGCGCCAGCACGATGGGCAGGATGGCGCCGATGCGCAAGAGGCCCTGGCCCCTGGGAATCTGCAGCACCAGCAGGGCCAGCGACAGGCCGACCACCACCTGCAACGCCACCGTGCTGCAGGTATAGACCACGGTCAGCCAGAGCGAGCTCCAGAAGCGCGGGTCGTTGCCCATCTTGGCGTAGTTGTCCAGGCCGGCAAAGCCGGACAGCCAGGGCATGCCGAGGTCGATGCGGTGCAGGCTGTTCCACGCCAGGTAGACCAGCGGGATGGTGGTGGTCAGCAGCAGCAGGATGATCGCCGGCGCCAGCAGCGCCAGCGCGAAGCGCTGCTCCTGGCGCGCCAGGGTCACCGGGCCGGCGTCCTGCGCCGGCGCCGCCGTCAGGGTATGGGTCATCTAATCAGCCCTAGCCCTTGAGGATCTGCTGGATGCGGTTCTGCGCCTCGTCCAGCGCCTCCTTGGGCTTCTTCTGCCCGGTCAGCGCGGCCTGGATCGCGGTCGCCATGGTGTCGCCGATGGCGGGCCACTGCGGCACCCGCGGACGCCAGTCGACATCGGTATCCTGCTCCAGCGACTCCAGCGCGGCCGGGATGAAGTTGTCGCCCATGCCCTGCATCGCGCTGGCGAACTCGGGCGAGCGCCACAGCGAGGTGCGGTTGATGCCGGAGCGCTTGGCCGGCCCGGCGAACTTCCACGAGGTGCGGGCCTGGGTCTCGGCCGATGCCGCCCAGCTGATGAAGAGCCAGGTCGCCTTCTTGGCCCGCTCGCTCAGCGCGGCATTGATCGGGAAGCCCCAGTTCCAGATCGAGGTCACCCGCTTGCCGCTCGGTCCCTTGGGCCAGCGCGCATAGGCGATCTTGCCGATGACCTTGGACTTCTCCGGGTTGTTCAGCACCGCCGCCGAGGAATGGGCGTCGATGTAGCAGGCCAGGTTGCCCTGCGAGAAGGCGTCGGCGATGTCGGGCCAGTTCCAGTTGCGCACCGCCGGCGAGGCGTAATTGCCCAGCGCGTCCACATACCACTGCAGCGCCTGCACCGCTTCGGGCGTGTTGACCGTGACATTCTTGCCGGCGAACCAGCTGCCGCCGAAGCCGCGCAGCAGCGAGGGATAGATGTACATGTTCTGGCCGGCGCCGGCGAAGCCGCGCAGCGCCAGGCCGTACTGGCGGTTGGGCGCGTCGGTCAGGGCTTTCGCGTTCGACAGCAGCTCGTCGTAGGTGTCGGCCGGCTTCAGGCCCTTGGCGGCGTACAGGTCCTTGCGGTAGACCTGCACCGTGACTTCGCCGTCATAGGGAATGCCGTAGGGCTTGCCGTCGACCGAATCGGCGTCGCGCCAGGCCTTGAGGATGTCGTCGTAGCGGAACCAGGCCGGGTCGGTCAGGGCCGGGTCGGTCAGGTAGCGGTCCAGCGGGTCCACCCACTTGTTGGCCACGTACAGCGGGTAATACATCGGGTCGGCGGCATGGGTGGCGTAGGTTGCGGTTTTCGAGGACAGGTCCAGCGTCGCCTTTTGCCGGATCTGGCCCGGCGGCACCTTCTCGACGCGCACCTTGATGCCGGTCAGCGCTTCGAACTGCGGCAGCAGCGTGGCCAGGTTATCGAAGTAGCTGGCCGGGATCACCGCCACCGCGATCGATTCGCCCTCCGCCTGGCGCCAGTTGATCTTCGCGCTGCGGTAGGGCGCGAGGTCGTCGCCCTGGGCCTGCGCATTGCGCATCATGGCCGGCGTCAGCGCCCATGCGCCCAGCGCCGCGGCGGCGCCCACCAGCTTGCGCCTGCCCGGCTGGGCCGGCGCGCTGCGGACTGTTTTCTTGTTCATGCGGTCGTCTCCTTGATGTCCAGCGATATCGCCGCCCCGGTGCGGCGTCCAGGCTGGATCAATACCTGAACGCCTGTCGTGCCGGGTGCGGTCCTGCCGTGCGTTTCTGAACCTGCGGGCCTGCCACTACGGAAAACATGCGTATCGATTTATTTTCATGTAATCGATTACACGGATTCAATGTAACATTGAACATCGGCCTCCACAACAGGGGAGAACCAGAATGTTTTTGCATTTACTTATTGGTTTTCTGAAATCGATATCATCACGCTTTTCAAGGAAAGCCTGCCACCCATGAGCCAAACCACGCCCCACCCCAGGCCGGAAGACGGAAAGGCACGCGCCGGCGCCAAGGACGTGGCGCGGCTGGCCGGCGTCTCCACCGCCACCGTGTCGCGGGTGATGAACACGCCCGAGCAGGTCGAGCCGGACACCCGGCGCCGGGTGCTGGAAGCGGCAGCCAAGCTGCGCTACGTGCCGCATGGCGCGGCGCGCTCGCTGCGCAGCCATCGCAGCAAGATGGTGGGCGCGGTGGTGCCCTCGTTCGACTACGCGCTCTATGCCAGGACCACCAGCGCGCTGCAGCAGCGCCTGGGCGAGCGCGGCTATTCGCTGGTGCTGGCCGAGCATCATTACGACCTGGCGATGGAACTGAAGATGGCGGGCCAGCTGATCGAGCATGGCGTGGATGCGCTGGTCTTCGTCGGCCTGGACCACGACCCCAACCTGTTCGGCCTGCTGGAGGACTACGGCCGGCCCTATGTGCTGACCTGGGGCGTGGACCCGTTCCGCCGGCATCCCAGCGTGGGCTTCGACAACCGTGCCGCGACCTACGAGATCACGCGCCACCTGCTGGCGCTGGGCCACACCCGCTTCGGCCTGATCAGCGCGCCGGTTGAGGGCAACGACCGGGCGCGCGCCCGCGGCGCCGGGGTGCGCGATGCGCTGGCCGAGGCCGGGCTGGCGCTCGATGCGGCATGCGTGCAGTACGCGCCGATCTCGCTGCCGGCGGCGCAGGCGGCGATGGCGCGCCTGCTGGCGCTGCCGCGCCCGCCCACCGCGGTGGTGGCGACCAATGACGTGTTCGCGGTCGGCGCGATGGTCGCCTGCCGCGAGGTGGGCGTGCGGATACCCGAAGACATCTCGATCACCGGCGTCGACAACACCGATCTCGGCGCCACCCAGACGCCGGGCCTGACCAGCATACGTACGCCCATCATCGAAATCGGCCATGCGGCGGCGAACCAGGTCATCGCCCGGCTGGAAGGCCAGCCGTACGAGCCGTTCGAAGCATTTCCGATCGAAGTGGTGTACCGCGGAAGCACGGGCAAGCCGGCGTCCTGACGGCGCGCCGGCTTGCCTGGCTCGGGAACGAAGCGCCGCCGCGGGATGCGGCGGAAGGGTTGGCCTCAGTCGACCTTCACATTGGCCGCCTTGACGACCTTGGCCCACTTGGCGATCTCGGCAGCCTGGAACTCGGCCAGCTGCTGCGGCGCCATGCCGGACGGGTCCACGCCCAGCTTGGCCAGGCGCTCCTGAATATCCGGCTGCTTGAGGATGGCCGCCACCTCGGTCTGCAGGCGCTGCACGATGGCGCTCGGCGTGCCGGCCGGCGCGAACATCGCCTGCCACGACACCACTTCATAGCCCGGCACGCCGGCTTCGGCCATGGTCGGCACATCCGGCAGGCTGGCCACCCGCTTGGCGGAAGTGACCGCCAGCGGCCGCACCTTGCCGCTCTGGATGAAGGGGCCAGCCACCACCGTGGTGTCGAACATCAGCGGCACCTGGCCGCCGATCACGTCCTGGATCGCCGGCGCGCTGCCCTTGTAGGGAATGTGCACCATGTCGATGCCGGTCATGGTCTTGAACAGCTCGGCCGACAGGTGCTGCGAGGTGCCGTTGCCGGCGGACGCAAACGACAGGCTGCCGGGCTTGGCCTTGGCGGCGGCGACCAGTTCCTTCACCGACTTGAACGGGCTGCCCGGATTGACCACCAGCACATTGGCATTGGTGCCGATCAGCGTGATCGGCGCAAACGACTTCAGCGGGTCATAGGACAGCTTGTACAGGCTGGCATTGATCGAATGCGAGCTGATGGTGCCGCCCATGATGGTGTAGCCATCCGGCGCGGCGCGCGCCACCAGTTCGGAGCCGATGTTGCCGCCGGCGCCAGGACGGTTGTCGATGATGACGGTGGTGCCCAGCGCCGGGCCGAGCTTCTGGCCGATCAGGCGGGCCAGGATGTCGGTGGTGCCGCCGGCCGGGAACGGCACGACATAAGTGATGGGCTTGCTGGGCCATTTATCTTCGGCATGCGCCGGCAGGACAATGGCGGAAAGCGCCAGCGCCGACAGGGAGGCGGCGATCAGGGTGCGGCGTGCGACTTGCATGGTTGTCTCCTTCGTTGGTCTTGTATCGGTGATTTTGTATCGATGGCGATGCGGCTGCGCCCGTGCTCAGGTCACCGGCGCCGGGTTGAACAGCGTCAGCGCGTTGTGCAGCTTCCATTGCTCGGCCCAGGTCTTCCTGCCGCTGGCCACGTCGAGCAGCAGGCGAAACAGTTCCCAGCCCACGTCCTCGATGGTGGCTTCGCCGGTGGCGATGCGGCCGGCGTCGACGTCCATCAGGTCATGCCAGCGGCGCGCCAGGTCGGAACGGGTGGCGACCTTCACCACAGGCACCGCGGCTAGGCCGTAGGGCGTGCCGCGCCCGGTGGTGAACACATGCAGGTTCATGCCCGAGGCCAGCTGCAAAGTGCCGCAGATGAAGTCCGAGGCCGGCGTGGCCGCATACAGCAGGCCCTTCTGCCTGGCCTTCTCGCCGGGCGCAAGCACGCCGGAAATCGGGCTGGTGCCGGACTTGATGATGGAGCCCATCGCCTTTTCCACGATGTTGGCCAGGCCGCCCTTCTTGTTGCCGGGCGTGGTGTTGGCGCTGCGGTCGACGCCGCCCTTCTTCAGGTAGTCGTCATACCAGGCCATCTCGCGGATCATCGCCTCGGCCACCTCGGCGCTGACGGCGCGCGAGGTCAGCTGGTCGATGCCGTCGCGCACCTCGGTCACCTCGGAGAACATCACCGTGCCGCCGGCGCGCACCAGCAGGTCGGTGGCATAGCCCAGCGCCGGGTTGGCGGTCACCCCGGAAAACGCGTCGCTGCCGCCGCACTGCATGCCGACCACCAGCTCGGACGCCGGGCAGGTCTCGCGCCGGCGCTGGTTCAGCTCAATCAGCCTGCGCTCGGCCATCGTCATGATGGAATCGATCATGGACTGGAAGCCGACATGGGCGTCGTCCTGCAGGCAGACGGTATTGGATGGCTCGTCGCCGCGGATCGGGATGCTGCCGGCCGGGAACAGCCGCGCCGGCTGCAGCTTTTCGCAGCCCAGGCTGACCACCATGGGCTGGCCGCCGAAATTCGGATTGCGGCTGATGTTCTGCAGGGTGCGGATCGGCACCACCGCATCGGGCGCATCGATGGCCACGCCGCAGCCATAGCTGTGCTCCAGCCCGACCACGTCATCCACGTTCGGGTAGCGCGGCAGCAGCTCGGTCTTGATGCGCTGCACCGCATGCTCCACCACGCCGGCGACGCACTGCACGGTGGTGGTGATGGCCAGGATGTTGCGGGTGCCGACGCTGCCGTCGGCATTGCGGTAGCCCTCGAAGGTATAGCCCTCCAGCGGCTCGACCTTCTGCGCCGCGCGGTTGGCGATGGGCAGGTTGGTCAGCTCGCGCGCCGGCGGCATGCGCACCGCCGACTCCTCGATCCAGCTGCCCTGCGCTATGTCGCGCATTGCGTAGCCGATGGTGACGTCGTAGCGCCGGATGGCATCGCCCTCGGCCAGGTCGACCAGCGCGATCTTGTGGCCCTGCGGCACCCGCGTCTTTAACACGAACTCGCCGGGGAATTCGGTGCCGGCGGGCAGGCCGCCGTCGTTGACGACAATGGCGACATTGTCGTCCGGATGCATCCTGATATACAGCGGCTTGATTGCCGCCGCGCCCTGCTCTGATTCGGTGTGCCGGATTTCCATGGGATTCCTGAAAGATTGCCGCTGTACCGCACGCCACAGGACGTTAAAACTCCCAGGCTGCGGTGTTCGCTGAAGCGTATTGCCAAGACGAGCATGAACATGTCATCAGTCATCAGACAACATATGACAGAGTATAATTACCCCGTCCGAAATTGGCAACCGTCAAGCGATACAACTTCCGTCCAGGCCGACAGCATGAATACCGTCCCCTTTCCGCCCGCCGCATCCCGCAAGCCCCGCAACCTCGCCCAGGGCGTGGTTGCCTACATCGCCGACGGCATCCGCAACGGCACGGTCAAGCCCGGCGACAAGCTGCCCACCGAATCGGAGATCATGCGGCTGATGGGCGTGAGCCGTACCGTCGTGCGGGAAGCGATTTCCCACATGCAGGCCGCCGGCATGGTGGAGACGCGGCACGGCATCGGCACCTTCGTGCTGCAGCCGGCGCCCGCCCAGGCGCTGGGCATCGACCCCAGCACCGTGGTCACGATGCGCGACGTGCTGGCGATCCTTGAACTGCGGATCAGCCTCGAAACCGAAGCCGCCGGCCTGGCGGCGAACCGCCGCACCGCGGCGCAACTGCAGGCGCTGCGGGACGCCCTCGACCGTTTCCAGCAACAGGTGCGCAATGGCGGCGACACCGTGGCGGCCGACATGGAATTCCACCTGGCCATCGCCCAGTCTTCGGACAATCGCTACTTCCACGACATCCTTGGCCAGCTCGGCACCAATATCATCCCGCGCTCGCGCCTCAACTCGGCCAAGCTGGCCCAGGATGATCCGGTGGCCTATATGGAGCGGGTGATACGCGAGCATGAGGATATCTTCAACGCCATTGCGCGGCAGGACCCGGAGTCGGCGCGCGCGGCCATGCGCACCCATCTTTCCAACAGCCGGGAACGGCTGCGCCAGGCGCAGGAACGGGCTGCGCCCAAATAGCCGCAGTTTGAACCGCCACTTGAATAAAGGCGGGCGTCTGAACGATTATGTGGAGGAGGATAATTGCGTGCCCATCTCGGATGTGCTTGTCGAAGGACTGCATCTTGCCGGGCTTGGCTCTACCAACAGGCCGGCAGCCCTTTCTGCTGCGACAGCTACGACGGGTCGGGCTGCGATAGGCTTGATCTGACGCGTTCTGTCAGATCAAGCTGGAACCACTGCACATGAGCGGCTGGAGGTTGAAGAACCGTCCTGGCCTGTCCATTCCTGCTTCATTCACTTCATTCGCTGGCCTGGTGCAGCATCTTTTCCATGCGCAGGGGAATGCGCCTTATCGTGCGCGTAACCGGAAGCGCCTGGCGCAGGATCTGCGCTGCTGCCCGAGGAACTCGACGTGCTCCTGCCGCTCGGGCCCGTCGCAGTGGCGCTGCTGCCGGTGCCGGTTGCGCTGGTGGCCGTGCCGCCAGTGCTGTTCCGCGTTCCGGCCGACGAGCCGCCCGTGCCTAGCGTGGAGGCGCTGACGCCGCCGCCAGCGGTTGCGCTGCCGCCACTGCCGGATGTGCTGGAACTGCCAGCCGCGCTGCTGGAGCCGCCTGTACTGACGCCGCTCGTGCTGGTCGTACTGCTGCTCTGTGCCTTGCGAACGCCGGTACCGCCATCCGCATGGCGGCCCGCGGCAAAGCCGCTGCTGTCGGTCGTGCTGGTGCTGCCTGACGTGGTTCCCTGGGCGTGCAGGGCCGCTGAAGCCGCAAGCGCCATGGCGCCGGCGAGCAGGGTCATGCCGAGTCTGGTCTTCATCATTCATTCTCCTCTTGCCGCTCATGGATAGCTTCCGTTGTGCGGCGCAGATTCATCTCATGAATGCCCCATCGAGGATGAGGCTGTTGGAACACGCGGCGAGCCGTTAGCAGCGGCCCTGTTTTTCCAGGCCCGGCGGGCAGTTTTTGCCGTTATGCTCCTTGTGGCCCTTCCTGCCGCCACGGTCGTCATCCATCATGGCGCTGCCCGATGCAGTCGTGCCTGATGTGGACGCTCCCGAAGTGCGCGAATTCATGCCGCTATCGCGGGAATGACCCGCTGAACTGCCTCCGGTCCCAACCGTCGATCCAGAGTAACCGGCTCCTGCAGCGCTGCCTCCCGTACCAACCGTCGATCCGGTCGATCCTCTACCCGCGGTGCTGCCCCCGGTGCCGATGGCAGATCCGGTCGAACCGTTGCCTGCCGAGCTTGCGCCCGTGCCCAGGGTGCTGGAACTGCCTGAGGAGCGGTCGCTGCCGGCAGAACTGCCCCCGGTGCCAATGGCCGATCCGGTCGAACCATTGCCTGCGGAGCTTGCGCCTGTACCCAGGGTGCTGGAACTGCCGGAACTGCCGCCGCCAGCGCTGCTTGCGCCAGTGCCCAGCGTGGAGCTGGCATTCCCATTGCCCGCCGTGCTGGCACCCGTACCCAGTGTCGTGCTTGTCTGGGCAAATGCCGTCGCAGAGGCTGCGGTGATAAAGGCTGCAATCAGGTAAGAGAATCGTTCAGTTTTGCGTCGCATGGATTTTCTCCTTGTAATTCATTGGTGTTTCTTAAAGCCGTGTACTCAGTAGAAGCACCTTTAATTGAGTCGCTCCATCCGACTAAGGTTCTATCCGGGTTGTAACAAATTGTCAGAATGAACATTTCTGTGCCCGCGCAATCGCATGGTGCTTTCCAGCGAAACCCTCCTGTTGCCTCCGGTGCTTGCTTTGCATTCCGGCTTCGCGCATTAGCCTTCCGGCTCTTTAAACAACTCATTGCGCACGTCGGAAAATGACAAAGATCCTTTCTCACGGCTGCCGCGAATAACGCATCGTATTTCGGGATACAAAACAGAATGCGCACGCCAGTGCCTGGTGCATGAGACGGCAATTAACTGGAAATTTGATTTTTAATTTGACAACTGCCCTTCACATAAGGATGTTGATCAAATCGGTATAGCCCGCATGGAGGAACGCAACTGTCAGCGGCCCTGATTAAAATCTTCTGTATGGAAATAAACACAATCGATCCAGGGTCTTTCCCGGATTGCGCAAAAGAACCCATCCACATTCCCGGTGCCGTTCAGCCATTCGGACTGCTGCTAGGCGTTCATTACCCGAGTCTGGGCATCCACAATGCCAGCCTGAATTGTCAGGAAGCATTCGGTGTCAGAGCAGAGGACCTGATCGGCCGGTCACTCGCAGAATTCATCCCTGAAGATCAATTTGCGCGGCTTCAGGAATATCTCGTCAGCGAGAATGTACGCGAGCAGCCTGCATTCGACCTTACTCTCTCTCTGCCGTCTTCCCTGCGTAACCGGCATTGGGAACTGACGGCGCACAGGCATTCCGGCTGCCTGCTTCTTGAACTGGAGCCAAGCAGCGCCGGAAACCTGGACCTGCTTTCCTACAACCGCAGACTGGGCACCGCCGTGCAAATGCTCTATGCGACCGGCAGCCTGCAACAACTGTGTGACGTCGCTGTGCGGCAGGTGAAGGAAATCACCGGGTTCGATCGCGTGATGCTTTACCAGTTCACGGAAGATTGGCACGGGAAGGTGATAGCGGAAGCCTGCGCGCCGCATATGCATTCTTATCTCGGCCACCATTTTCCCGCCTCCGACATTCCTCCCCAGGCAAGGGCGGTCTTCCTGCAAAACTGGCTGCGCATGATTCCTGAAGTCACGTATTCGCCTGTCCCTCTGCATCCAGGCATTAACCCTCTGAATGGGACGCCCCTGGATCTCAGCCATGCGGCACTGAGAAGCGTTGCGCCCGTCCATCTGGAGTACCTGCGCAACATGCAGGTCAAGGCCACGCTCACCGTCTCCCTGCTCGACGATGGGAAGTTATGGGGTCTCATTGCCTGTCACCACGCAACGCCGCGGCTTCTCGATACCAGCAGCCGCGTCGGCGCAAGGATGGTTGGCCAGCTGGTGTCTTCCCAGATCCACCTGAAACATTCGCTCGACGACACGCACTATAGAGCACGACTGCGCACGGTGCACCGGTCCTTGCTCCATCACATGGAGCAGGAGGAGGACCTGGTAGCGGGTCTGGTCAAGCATCAACCCAACATGCTTGACCTGGCCGCCGCCCGGGGCGCTGCGGCTGCGGTCTATCACGACAATAAATGGACGGTTGTCGGCGATACGCCGGACATAGCAGATATTGAAAAGCTGGTTGACTGGCTGAGCCAACGGCCCAACCGCAATGACCTGTATTTCACCAACCAGTTGAGCAAACACTTCCCGCCGGCCCATGGCTACAAGAATGTTGCAAGCGGCCTGGCGGCTGTACCGATACCCAAGTCCGAGCGCAATTACATCCTGTGGTTCAGGCCGGAAGTGGCTACGACGGTGGTCTGGGCCGGCAACCCGGAAAAGGCGGTTCGGCAGGAGGGAGATCATTTCACCCTGCATCCGCGCGCGTCGTTCAAGTCGTGGCTGGAAACGGTCGAGGGTGTTTCCCTGCCATGGAAAAGGGTAGAGATCGATGCGATTACGGAATTGAGGAACAGCATACTGGCGCTGGACCTGGAGCGCGAATTCCACAAGGAGCAGTACGCAAGGGCTGCGGCCGAGAAGGCAAGTCTGGAAAAGGAAAACATGGTGCATGTGGTTTCGCACGACTTGCGAACGCCACTCAGCATTATCAAGATAAGCCTCGATATGATGCAGCGTAAAGAAAACGAGTTACCGCAATCCGTGCATTCCCTGCTGCAGCGCGGCCTGCGAGCCGCGGATGCGATCGATCGCCTGGCCAGCGGCGTTCTCGACCTGGTCAAGGTGGAAAACGGTACGGCCAAGCGTAACCGCACCAGGGTGGGAGCCGGCGAACTGGTGCGGGATGCAATCGAACTCGCCATGCCGCTTGCCGAAAGAAAGTCAATATCGTTGCTGGAATGCGTGGAGGAGTCTGACAGCGAAGTATTCTGCGAGCGCAATCGGATCGACCAGGTATTGGGCAACCTGATCAGCAACGCGTTGAAATTCACGCCGCAAGATGGACGCATTACTGTCTCGGCCAGGAAATCCGAGGACTTGCTGATTTTCAGCATAGAGGATACGGGGGTGGGCATTTCACCGGAAAACATAGAACGGATCTTCGTCCGCTTCTGGCAGGAAGAAAAGGCGAGCGCCGAGGGCACTGGTCTTGGACTTGCCATTGCGCGGGAAATCGTGGAACAGCATCAAGGCAGGATCTGGGCGCGCAGTATCCCTGAGGGCGGCAGCGCCTTTTTGTTCACGCTTCCCCTGGCTGCTGATGTAGACATCCATGCACAGGTACAGGCGATATAGAAAATGGCGGCACTCTCAATGAATCCCAGCGTCTCCACCAACACCGACCGTCTGAAAGGTATTCGCATCCTCTATGTAGAAGATGAAGCGGACGTCGGCGCATTGGTTTCCATCCTGCTGGATATGATGGGATGCAAAACACGGTGGGTGTGCAGTGCCGATGCAGCTCTGCAAGAACCTATCCAGGATTATGATTTGCTGCTGTCGGATGTGCAGATGCCAGGCTCGATGGATGGTGTCAGCCTGGCTGAAAAAATCGCCAGACAGCGGCCCGAGTTGCCTATCCTGTTAATGAGTGGCTACATTCCGTCATCGGAACGCCTGCAGCATCTGCAAGCGTCTGTGCTTGCCAAGCCGATTGGAATCGCCGCATTGCGCGACGCAATACTCCAATGCATATGAACAAGCGTTACCTGATAAGGTTGTCCTTGAAATAAGGCCGGATTTCCCAGGTTTCCCAATTACCGTCATTCAAAGCGCGAGTGTCATATTTGGGTCGAAATAACCGGTTGCAGTCGGACCGCATTCGGCCAGAAGCCGTCCCGCCGAAAAAAAATGCCTGAACATATATTCGATCCTGTTGAACCACGACATGCCAGCGAACTGGACTACCGCACTCTGTTCGCCCAGTTGCCAACGCCCTACCTGGTTTTGTCTGCCGACTTGACGATCGTCGCGGCCAACCATGCTTATCTGCATCGCAGTCAGGTCGTGATCGACGATATCGTGGGCAAAAACCTGTTCGAAGCGTTCCAAGAGCATGCGCATGGACCTAACGCCATAACGTTGGCAAATTTGCGCGCTTCCCTGAATCGGGTCGTGCAAGGCAGGGCACCCGATACGATGGCGGTGCAAAAATATGATCTTCCGGGCGTTGAACCGGGATTGTTCGAAGAGCGGTACTGGAGCCCGGTCAACACGCCGGTGTTTGACGAACAAGGCGATCTCACGCATATCATCCATCGCGTGGAGGATGTGACGCAGTTCATGCAGAGGCAAACAGGCGTCAATGGCTTGGCACCCGAAGTCGAGTTGCAGGCAATGGAGATTCAAGGGGCCAACCAGAATCTGCAGGAAGCGAAGGAAAGACTGGATCAGCTGGTCTCCGAGCGCACGCATGCCTTGAATGCGGAGCGTGAGTATCTGCATTCGCTCCTGATGGCGGTACCCGTTCCGGTTTCCGTGCTGCTTGGGCCCGAGCATCGGTTCTATCTCGAAAACGATGCCCACAGGGTCATGTCTGCCGGCAGGGAGCTGGTCGGAAAAACATTTCGAGAGGCAGTCCCCGATGCGGTTGACGATGTGCTTCCCATCCTGGACAGCGTATTCCAGACGGGCCAGCCTTTCTGGGCTAACCAGCAACGCATCGTCTGGGATGCGGAACGGACCGGCAAAGCAAATGAACATTTCTATGACCTGTCATGGCACCCCCTGCTGGGCGAGGATCGCAAGGTCAAGGGCGTCATTACCGCGACGATCGATGTAACGAAGCAGGTGCGCACTGACGCAGCGATCAGGGCAGCGCTGGCCGGGCTGGAACAGGAGCGCGCATTGCGCGAGCAGTTCGTGGTGACACTGACCCATGACTTGCGCACACCCCTGGCAGCGGCTCAGATGGGATCGAGTCTCATCTCCCGCAAAGCGGACAATCCAGTGGAAGTAGTGAAGCTGACAGGCAGGGTCATACGCAATCTCGATCGTATTGATCAGATGATCCGCGACTTGCTTGACGCTAACCGCATCAGGGCGGGAGAGACACTGCCTATCAAGGTCGGGCACTGCGAACTGCGCGGACTCGTATCGGAAACCCTGGATGAGCTTGCCACCATCCATGGCAATCGCTTTGACCTGCAGGCGATGGAACCCATCGAGGGCTATTGGTGCATGAGCGCTATCCGCCGCCTCCTGGAAAACCTGTGCGGCAATGCCATCAAATACGGTGCGGCGGTCCGTCCTGTGACGGTCAGGCTGCTGCGGCACGGCGCAATGCAGGCGAGGATCGAAGTCCATAATGAAGGCCCGGCGATACCGATGCAGGATCAGCTCAACATGTTCCAGCCATTTCGACGCAATGAGTCTGATGGCCTTGCATCACAGAGGGGATGGGGGCTCGGGCTGACGGTGGTTCGCGGCATTTCAGAAGCGCATGGCGGAACAGTGGAAGTGGAAAGCGCTGCGGAACTCGGAACGACGTTCCGGGTCACGCTGCCATTGGATGCAAGATCGACCCAGTGACGGCAGCGCATGGCTGCGAGTTGCGGCACGCCTTCGCGCATGGCTCCGGCCATTCCCCACCCGGCGCGCCCCTCAGCGCGGGTAGGTAAAGCCGGTACGAATATCCATCGGCACCAGACGGCCGCCCTCGCGCACCATCAGCCGCTGGGGCGGTTCGTCGCCCGCCAGCGCGCGCGGCGTGGCGGACAGGCCTTCGCCCTTGCGCAACATGGCATCGCAACGTTCGTAGACGTTGCGGCATCCCGTGTCTTTAAGGAGCGCCTGCACCACAGGCACCTTCCACAGGTCGACGCCGCCGGCATTGAACTGGCAGATCAGATAGCCTGCGGCGCCGCCATAGCTGTGCACCAGCAGGCCCGGCAAGCCGTCCTTTTCGCCATCGACCAACTGGACCAGCGCCTGCGGATCGGCGCTGCGCAGCGCATCGGCACGGAGGAGCACGGCAGCCTGCACGCGCCGCTTGATCATCGCGTGGTCAACCGGCTCGTCCTCGCGCAAGGTCCAGACGCGGGCGGCAATTTGCGATTTGGCGTTATAGGCGGCGCGGGCCAGGAACTGGCGGGCCGACGACTGTACGATCGCCGTGGCGCCTGGCCTGTTGCGCTCCTGCGGCTTGCCTTCGACCTTTTCGATGGCGGAGACATAAATCCACGGGTCGCCGGCAAGCAGGCCTTTTTCCTTACCCTGTTTAATGGTGATGATGAGCATGTGCAGCTTTCGTTCTACGGAACGGGATGATACAGCACGCCGCCGGCCATTTCTTTCGCTGGCTGCCGCGCCTGTCCAGTGCATGGGAGACGAGCAGCAGCACATTCAGGCGCAGCACAGCCACGAACTGCACCGCCTGCAGGAGGCAGCAGGTCGCCCGCCGGTCATGCCCGAGGTAAGCGCGGCAGGCAGAACAACCGGCCGCCGGCGCAGCCGGAAGGCAAATAAGTCCGCCCACATTGGCGAGCCGCGCCGCGGTGCCAAGCTTGCATCTGATCGGACCATGTTGTACGATGACTGATAACACACCTCTTAACTTCCTTTTCAACGCTGCATTTCAGTGTTGCTGTCCCTTTAACCCTTGACCGCGTCCATCTGCCAAATGATTACTCCACAAGACCTGAAACAAACCCTGTCGTCCGGCCTGCTGTCCTTCCCGATCACCGATTTCGATGCCAATGGCGATTTCAAGGCCGGCGCCTATATCGAGCGCCTGGAATGGCTGGCGCCCTATGGCGCGACCGCGCTGTTCGTTGCCGGCGGCACCGGCGAATTCTTTTCGCTGACACCGGAGGATTATTCGCAAGTGGTGAAGACAGCGGTGGAGACCTGCCGTGGCAAGGTGCCCATCCTGGCCGGCGCCGGCGGCCCGACCCGCACCGCGATCGCCTATGCGCAGGAAGCCGAGCGGCTGGGCGCGCATGGCATCCTGCTGATGCCGCATTACCTGACCGAGGCCAGCCAGGACGGCCTGGTGGACCATGTCGAGGCCGTGTGCAAATCGGTGAAGTTTGGCGTGGTGGTATACAACCGCAATGTGTGCCGCCTGAATGCGGAGTCGCTGCTGAAACTGGCCGACCGCTGCCCCAACCTGATCGGCTTCAAGGACGGCGTCGGCGAGATCGAATCCATGGTCACCATCCGCCGCCGCCTCGGCGATCGCTTCAGCTACCTCGGCGGCCTGCCCACCGCCGAAGTCTACGCCGCTGCCTACAAGGCGATCGGCGTGCCGGTGTACTCCTCGGCCGTGTTCAACTTCATCCCGAGGACCGCGGTGGAATTCTATGAAGCGATCCGCACCAACGACTACGCCACCACCGAGCGCCTGATCGACAGTTTCTTCCTGCCCTACCTGGCCATCCGCAACCGCAAGGCCGGCTACGCGGTCAGCATCGTGAAGGCTGGCGCAACCCTGGTCGGCCGCGGCGCCGGCCCGGTGCGGCCGCCGCTGACCGACCTGACCGGGGAGGAATGCGAGCAGCTGGATGCGCTGATCAAGGCGCTCGGGCCGCAGTAAGAGCAGAGTTGGAGGGCGGCGTGGCCGCCTTCGGGAATAAAAGCGGTGTGGGAAGCCGGCAGGCTGGCCGGCCCCCTGCCTCACGCCCGCCGCAAGCTTCCGCACTGGGCGGGCTGCCAAAACGCCGCGCAGCCAGGGGATGTTCTGCCGCTTGTGTTGCGACGACGTTAAACACTGGTCCCTATGCTCTCTTGCCTGCCAAGGCTCATTCACCTAAGCCATGGCATGGCCTATTGCCCTGATTCTTCTGCACTGCCCGATGCCGCAGGCTTATCAGGCATTCCCGTTTTCCACTGCATGTCCACTTTTCACATACTGGACATACTCAAGGCTTTTTTCCTGGTAGCGCAAGCGAGAACGGCAAGCACTCCGCGCTGAGCACAAGACTGCACTATGGTCCTATGGGTTAGCGGCGACTTTGTCAGGCGCTACTACAGGGTTCGCTGATACCGGGCTTGATGGTCCAGTGTTGACCGGCGCGTTGATAGACTGTCCCATGATCACTGTAATCAGCATCGGGTAATCGTACGCAGCCCCAGTGCCAACATCCACGGCGGCGCCGATCACACCCCCGAAGAGAATGTTGCCAAAGGCCATTGCCTTTGTATTGGACTTCACGCTCGCCAGGCCGGGCTGCTCCTGCGCCTTCTCACACTTCACGTTGAGTTCGTCATAAGCACGGTTAACTGACACAGTGCCTGGTGTAGTTACGTAATATACCCCTTTAGGATTTTCCAGTTTGCAATTAGCGCCGATTACCGGCCCGGCCGAGTTACGGGTCTCAACTGACACCACTTGGTTGCTACCATTTACGATCGAAGCGCAGCCTGTCAATACCAAGGAGGCGGCCAGAATAAAAGCGGTTGAAATTCGAAGGAACATTTTTCTTTCCAGATAGGACGGGTTTTGATCGCGGCAGTCGATCACAAGATTTGCGATTCGGTCGTTGCCTTGTTAATTGCTTAAAGCTTTGGCATCGGAAAGAAGTTCCTGCAGCTTCTGGAGCGCATCTTGCATCGCCCGCTTGCCACTCAAGCCAAAATCAGACTTGAATTCTTCAAACTCTGCGCGCCCGACACCTTGCACTGTTTTAGTGACAATAGGCTTGCCGACGTTGTCCGTAATGTTGGCGCTTAGGTCCACGGTGAATTGTGTTGGTGGCCAAGTAAATGGGCTAGGCGATTGAGAGTTGGTCGTTACCTGCGGAGTAATTATGTAGCCGACATTATTTTGAGTAATAGCGTCTTTATCAGTGGACGACTTTAGGCGGACTACATCAGTGAATGTATTGCCCAATACTTTATACAGACCCGTCTCCATATCGCGATAAGGGAAATAGCTGACGCGATCGCCACCGCCGCCAGGGGTAATGACTTCTCGCGCACGCTGCTCGTCGCTAATGAAGTAGCCGACCACTGCTTTGTGCGGCGCTACCTTCGCTGTCGTTTCAATTTTCGCGACATCAGGACTGACGACAATCGGGTGCGCGCATCCGACTAGAGCGGTGGCTATGGAGAATACGGTCGCAACTTTGGTGAAATACATCATGACTCCTCCGGAAATGAAGTTGTTTTACGGTTTTACGGTTTTACGGCGGCAAAAAAGGCTGGATCCGCGTACAAGGTACCAAGCAGCTTTTGCACTGCTACTTGGTATTCCTGCATAGCGCGCGGCACTGCGACGGCGGCTGCAAAGGCTGACGGGAACTCGTGGTGTACGCTTTTGACCTGTTCATAGCGCACCTGGTTACTGCGTTTGACGACAAAGCGTACGGCGATGTCCGCGGTGCCGGTATTCATCCCTGATCCGTCCACTGTGTTTCTGAGGACCATGCCTGTGACAGTCGTATCAGCTGACTGAGACCATTTTTTGGCCAATGCTAATTCCTGACGCAGCGCCTCAGCCAGATAGCCTGCATAGTTGCCGCCGTATGGCGATACGATCGTATTTCCACGAATCGAAAGCGGGTTTTCATTTTGCTGACCCGGCTGTGAGTCGAACTCCGCCACTTGCGCTGAATACATCCCACCGTTTCGTAAGGTCTGTACGTTTTCTAATAGCGGCGCATACTGCGGTGCCATCATCGTGCAGCCGGTGTTACCTAATGTGACTAGTAACGCAGCTAGTACGCTCATCGCCCGCCGGTAATTGGCCACTGCCGGAATGTCCCTGTGTCTTTTATGTTGCATTGCTACTTTCTTTTTTGGTATTGGCTTCTTATCGCCGGAACCCGTACGGCTTCCTTTTTCACTTGCAAAAAGGAAATTGATTGTAATTGCGAAAATAGTAATGCGTCAACGAAATGTTGTCTTTACGTAACGACGCATCTGATGGGTGTTACGCGAAATGGCGGTCCTAAGAAATTATTGGCATGCAAATATTTAAAGGGATAAGCTATTTGCAGGGAGTGGGCTCCGTGTTTCTGAATTACGCTGCCCAGCGTCACTAAGCCCAGTACGTCGCAGAGGGTAAGCATCAATTAAAAACCAGGCCTATAGGCTATGAAGATACTGAGGAGTGTGAAATTTTCATTGGGTTTTAAAAGTCCATGACAGGCTGACGAGGATGTCATCCACAGTGCCGGTAAACTGCACGTCATAGTCGGTTTTGGGCTGTAACGGGTACAAAGGAATAATGGCGGCGACGGAAGGAAAAGAAATATTTTTATCCCATTCGCGCGTCAGCAATCGGGTCGCTGCCTGCGTGCCGCCTCGTGGATGTATTGTGAAGGTGTCCACCTGGACTACAGAAGTGATATCCGCATGCACACTTACCGGGTAGCCCACCTCGTTTTGATCGGGCACTGGATCCGGCTGTTCCTGATCAGAGAAAACCGTCGTGGGTACTTCTCGCTGGCCAGGGAACGGAAAAGCGACTAGGCGGCCACTACCAAGACCGGCTCGGAATAGATCGTTACTCGCGAAATTGGTTGTGAAATAAGTATAGCCATTGGTGGCTGTTGCCGCACCCACACCAGCTTGGGTGAACTTTGGCTCGAATACGACAAAGCGGTGATAAATGGCACCGAGCAGCGATTCAGCAGCCAGAATACCGCTGGTATAGCCGGCCGCCGAGATGACTTCTCCGTAGGCATAATTAACAGGAGGGAGCTGATAATGCGCCGCATCTAGCCGGTCAGCCAGCGTTACCCCAGTATATCCCGGCCGATCCGGCACCTCCAGATGGGTAATCGTTTGGTTAAGGCGCTGATAGTCGGAATGCGCTTGCGCCGCTTTGCTGATGATCGGGTTTTCCGACACGATCGCTAGCCCCATTTGCTGCCGGCGAAAGTTAAACCAGTAATAGCCATCAATGGCTGTCTGGCCTGTTGGCACAGGTTGGCTTATCTCGGCGGCAACGTCATTTGGCTTTGGTGTGAGGGAATCAACATTGGCTTGCTGATTCCGGGTATTGCTATTTCCGCCACTGCCTCCACCACAACCAGAAACCGCTATAGTTGTGATAAATAGCAAAATCCGTAACATTGGTCGCTTCGCTTCTAACAAGAGCCATGGCTTCACAATAATCTCAACTGTAAATTTCCCTCACGGCTTCTCTGGTCATTAATTTGCACAGCACTATGTGCCTCATATGAGAAAAGGGACTTCAATGCATTTTCTCGCTGTGACACCATGATTAGAGAGTAGGCGGCTGCTCTCGTATTTGAAGGGCAAAGTTTTGCGATGTTGGCGTGTCTCAAGCGAGATGCGGTTATGCGAATATTTGATTCGACGGGGAAACGGTTGCTGCAAATGTGCAATTGATGCAAGTTTTCATTTTTTAAGCCAATTTAGTTACAAGCCTTTGCGCGACATCGAAGCGGAAGCAGGAAAATCCTCGAGGTCACGCCAAATGACGGGTCGCGATTTAATTTCATGAACGCATCAGTAAATTAAGTAGGGCGCGACTAGTTGGAGTTTGCAAACAGCATTGGAGGCGTTTCTTGACTCCATTCCATCCTTGGGAAAATCAATCAAACTTTCAATCGATCAAGGAGGCGTTAGCCAGCCAGTCTAGACACCCTCGACGACTAGTCTTTACACTGCCTCGGCAATCAAGCTCCTAAAATCCACCAGATGCCACTGCCTTCCCTAAAGCGCATTTGCGCATGACAGTCTGTTTCAAACCAAACGTTAAATATCCAATGAGAACTGCTGCGCTTTTCCTATTGTGTATAAATTGGTCTTTAGCCACACGGGCTCAGGAAAAGGTTCCTATTGAAGTCAGTCACTTCATTGAGGAACGGGACATTTGCGAGCATTTTCCGGATGGGCCGTATGATGGAGATACACCGCAGATGAGGGAAAGACGAGCGTTTATCCAAGAAAGCATCGAGATTTATTGTTCTGGCACGGACCGGCGACAAGCAGCATTAAGGATGCGTTACAAGAATAATTTAGCGGTAATCAAGCGGTTGAAGCAATATGAGGACAAAATTGAGGCTAACTGACCGGTATAAACTAAATCGTCATGCCCAGATACGCAACGCTCCAATTAAACTTATGCGAATCTTATCCAACTTGTTGGTAGCCGTTGCACCTTTATTCCTGACTTTCCTGTTCGCCTGGCTTATGCTGGAGAGGCAATCTTTCAGTAGCGAGAAAGATATCGTTCTCGTCGTTCCTCTTTTAGTGTGGTCGCTTGCATTTTTATTGACCTATGTTTTTATATGGTGGCGAAAACGTATTTTTGGCCGTTCTCTCAGTATCGCCGCTGCGGTCGCTACCGGATTTTTTCTGGGAACTTCTATCCTGTTGTTTGGGATTCCGCGGTTATGGTTTCACTGAGCAAAAATCCTCTCGGTCGCTTCGACGTCTGCACTGAAAAATTGGTCCGCTGCTCAAGATTAAGATTTTCGTTAAGCCCTAAGCATTTATTCACTCGTTTCGTGATAAAGAGAGTACGGCGAGGCCCGCGAGGAATCGCTTCAGGCTCATACCGCTCGGCCGGAGATCGTAACGTTGAAGGTCCGCTTCAGAGCTAAAAACAAACGCAGCCTCCCCGCTCCCTGCCATGCGACAAGCAAATTTTTCCCACCCGCGGTGGTCTATATGCGTTGATTCTTCATCGCATGCGCTGGAGGCGATAATGTTCAGGACGCTGCAGTTTCTCGCTGTGCTCCTTACTGCCATCACCATGGCGGCCGGCTGGGCGCATCTGCTTGAGCTTCCCAACAAGATGGCGCTGAGTCACGCGGACTACCTTAGCGTGCAGCAGATCTATCGTGGCTGGGCCTTGCTTGGATTCGTGCTGGTGGGCGCGCTGGTTGTCACCGTACTGCTTGCCCTGCTTCAGCGTGGGGAGGGCATTGCCTTTTATTTCGTCGCTATCGCCGCGCTCGCTATCGCGCTCGGGCTCGCCGTGTTCCTGATTTTTACGCTTCCGGTCAACAGGGCAACACAGAACTGGGCCATCCTGCCGCCGGGGTGGGAAGCGCTCCGCGGCAATGGGAATATTCCCATGCGGCTGGCGCAGTGCTGTATCTGGTCGCTCTCGCTTCGCTGACGCTTTCCATCATGTTCAACCGGCGATAAGAGCCTGTTTCAGCAAGCCGATTGGCGCCGTGTAAGCACAGCGCCTTGTTGAACGACCGGCTTGCGTGGCCGGCGTTTTGTCCAACGCCCGGGCAACTGCCATGGCGTTTGGGGCACGACGATTCGGCCGACGCGTCGCGCCTCTAATGGTGCGGCAGTGCGGAAAATTTACAGCTGGTCTTCGATCAGCCCCTGCGGCAAATGCTCAAGCTGCGCCGGCGGACCTTCCAGGGAACCGAAGGCGCTGAACTCGTCCTGCTCGGCTGAAAAATCGCCTTGCGTTGTTGCGATTTGCGTGAAGTGGTCAAACATGATTACTCCTTAATGTCGATTTACAACACGCAGGTTACCCATGTCTGCTGCAGCGCACCATTCCACGATGTCTCATCTGCAGGTAGGCGTGCTCCGACACGTTTCGGAGAGCGGCGGCAGGATGCAAGATGCATACTGCCGCGCTGCAATAGCCGGTCCTATTCGCGGTCCATTGCTGAAAATTCGCAAGCTTAATAGGCCGCCGGCAGTCCGGGACGACGGCCTGTTGCAGGGACTGCTAGCCCACGCCCCTTCCATGCATAGCCCCGAAATACCGTATTACGGCGTTGCATTGAGCAGCGAAGGTTGAACCCCCTTTACGCCAGCCAGGCCCAGGATGGTGAGCAGCACGTTCTGCGGCCCGGCATGCGCATTCACCGGCGACCACCATTCATTCTTCGCGGAGTGGATGCCGGAGGACGCACCGCCGCCGCTCATCGTGATCGCCGGGATGCCCATGCTCATCGGCAGGTTGGCGTCAGTCGAGTGAGCGCTGTCGAGCGCGGGCTTTCTGCCTTGTGCGGATGCCGCGGCGAGGGCGATCTGGACAATGGGGGACGTCACCGCCATCTTGCCGGCCGGCCTGTCCCCGATCAGCACGGGTTCCACCTTGATCGCCGTGCTGTTCCAGCGCTTGTTGGTCTCGTCCGCGCCCTGCTGCACTGCGGCCAGGACCTGCTTTTCGATCGTCTGCAGCGCCGCCTTGTCCTCCGAACGCATGTCGACCAGCATCGACGCCGCGCCCGAGATGGTGTTGACCGACTGGCCGCCTTCGATCACGCCTACATTGAACGTCACCTTCGGGTCGGCGGGAACGCGCAGCTCGTCGATATGGGCCACCGCCCTTCCCAGCGCATGGATTGCCGAAGGCAGGCCGAAGGCTTCGTAGCTGTGGCCGCCCGGTCCCTTGAAATTGATCTTGTAGCGGCGGCTGCCGGTGGCGAGATAAGTAACCGGCTCGCCCTCGTCGCCGCCCAGGGTCGGCTCCAGGCCGACAAAGGCCCTGATCTCCTTGTGCTGGGCAAAGATATGCTTGACGCCCTTGAGGTCGCCCAGTCCCTCTTCACCGACATTGCCGCAAAAGATGATGTCGCCTTCCGGCTGGATCTTTGCCGCCTTCATCGCCTCGGCGATGGTCAGGATCGCTGCCAGCGAGCGGGCATTGTCGGCGATGCCGGGCGCGTACAGCCGTCCATCCTTCTCCGACAGCGTGAGATCGGTTGCCATCGGATAGACCGTATCGAGGTGGGCGGCCAGCATCACCGTCGGGCCATTGCCGCTGCCTTTCAAGGTTCCCATCACATTGCCCGCTTCGTCGATATGCACCTGCTCCAGGCCAAGCGCCTTCAGGCGAGCAGCGAAGTCGGCGGCGCGCTTGCCCTCTTCGAAGGTCGGTGCCGGAATGGCATTGATGGCCTTGGTGTTGGCCACTGTTTTCGCCTCGTTCTGTTCGATGAAGTCGAGCGCCTGTTTGACCGATGGCTGCCTGGCGAGCTGGCTCATCGGCGCGTCGATGGCGGGCGCAAGAGGCGGAGCGGCTTCGGCGGAGATCGCATGCGGCGCGGCCGAGATGCCGATGAGGAGAGGGAGCAGGCGGAAGCTGGAATGCATTGAGTGGGTCCCGTTCAGTGTGATTGAGGGCGCGGCAATTGAGCGCAGCCATGCCAGCCATGCGATATGGACTGGAACGCATCGACCGGCAATGCCTGCGGCGCAGCCTGCCGATTGTACGAGCCGGCATGCACGGTTGACGGGCTTTCCCGGCCGTGACGCGGATTCGGTCAAAGGAATCGGCAGGTCGCGGCGAACGGCATTGTCTGCCGGCCGCTGCGCCTGGCCGATCAGGTTGAGCCTGCCGAGCTGGCAATCCGGCCCTAAGCCGCCCCAGTTCTAACCTGGCGGCCGTGCTTGAAGCGCTAGCCTGTCGTGCGGTCACCCCGTGCTGATCTGCTTTCCTGGGCGACGGTGCGCCATTTGTCGAGCTCGCTGCGCAGCCGCCGTTGGGTTTGAATCCCGTTGAACGCGCCGTGTCAGCGGTGCCCGGAGCGGGAAAAGACGCAGTGTCAGTCTGAGTGGAGCGAAGCGAATTTAGCCGCGTTCCGCTGCAAACGTCGGCAGCACGCGAGCCCCGCGGCAGCGAGGCTCGATCACCGGATTGAACTGCAACCGCCATTTCAAACGCAACGGCAACTGTGGAAGCAGAAATGACAACCCATCAATCCAGCCTCGTATGGGCATGAGCCCTGGAACACACCACGATGTTCACAAATGAAAACGCCTGGCTGAATTGCTTCAGCCAGGCGCGCCAGTTGCACCGCAGCGGCGCTAATACTTCGCCGATGTGAACCGCCTCGACGTCGACATCACCCGCAGCTGGTTGTCGACCCCGGTCACGCCCTGCACCGCAGCCGCAACCTGCTGCGCCGCGCCCCGTTCGGCATCGCTGATCACGATGCCCTGCAGGCTGACATGCCCGCCGTGCGACTCGATCGTTACCTTGGTATCGCGGGTGGCCTCGTTGTCCTTGAAGGCGGCGCGGATGCGCGCCGTCAGGGTCATGTCGGCCAGCATCGCGCGGGATGCCTCGGTTTCCTCGAACTCCGGACGCCGGGTCAGCTGCGTGATCAGTTCCACGCAACTGGCGACCGAGACCCGGTCGGTGTTGAGCACCAGGTCGTACAGCAGCGGATCGCCCCAGGTGACGCCGAATTGCTGATGCATGCGCGCGGCATGGGCTTCGTCGCTGCGACGGATTTCATCCTCGGCGAAGCCGCGGTCGTCAGTGCCGAGATTCTCCATCAGCCAGTCCACCCGCTTCTCGAACGAGCGCGTGATGCGCACGCCCACTACATGCGGCACGGGCCGCAGCATGCAGGTGGCGCCCCAGCCGCGCAGCACGATGTTGCCCCTGTTGGCCAGCTCGAACACCTCTTCGGCCGAATAGACCGCGATCTTCTGCCGGTCGGTAGTCAGGCGTTCGACGATGCCGGCCTTGCCTTCCCGAAGCCGGCGGATCACGCTTTTCGGCATGTTCATCTTTTCCGAAAGGCGTTCCACCACTTCATGGCGCATGGTGTCGAGCTTCAGGGCGTCGGCCAGCTGCATGCCGACATCCTTGGCAAGCGAACCCATTTCCTGCGTGATTGCAATCACGGGCATGGCATCCTCCTGATCAGTCGACCGGCTGCTGCGCAGCCAGCGTATTGACGGGGACCGGGCGTACTTTCCGCAGCACCAGCGAGATCAGCGGCCAGAACAGCAGGATCATTGCGAGCAGGGTGATGCCGCCCACCAGGTAGTTGGACCACATGATGGAGAGCTCGCCCTGCGACACCAGCATCGCCTGCCTGAACGAGTCCTCGGCCTTGTCGCCCAGCACCAGCGCCAGCACCAGCGGCGCAAGCGGATAGTCGAGCTTCTTGAACACATAGCCGATCACGCCGAACAGCAGCATGAACCAGATGTCGAGCATCGCGTTATGCACCGTGTAGGCGCCGATGGCGCAGATCACGATGATGATGGGCGCAATGATCGAGAACGGAATGCGCAGGATGGACGCAAACAGCGGCACGGTGGTCAGCACCACGATCAGGCCAACGAGGTTACCGAGATACATGCTGGCGATCAGGCCCCAGACGAAGTCCTTCTGCTCGACGAACAGCAGCGGACCAGGCTGCAGGCCCCAGATCAGCAGTCCGCCCAGCAGCACGGCGGCGGTAGGCGAGCCAGGGATGCCCAGCGCCAGCATCGGCAGCAGCGCGCTGGTGCCGGCCGCATGCGCCGCGGTCTCGGGCGCGACCACGCCTTCGAGTTCACCGGTGCCAAACTTCGCGCCGTTCTTGGAGGTCTTCTTGGCAATGCCATAGCTCATGAACGATGCCGGCGTGGCGCCGCCCGGGGTGATGCCCATCCAGATGCCGATCAGGGAGCTGCGGACATAGGTCATGAAGAACTTGGGCAGCTGCTTCCAGGTTTCGAGCACGACCTTCGGGCTGATCTTGGCCGACTTGCCGGAGAAGGCCAGGCCTTCTTCCATCGACAGCAGGATCTCTCCGATGCCGAACAGGCCGATCACGGCGATCAGGAAGTCGAAGCCGCGCATCAGCTCGGCCCAGCCGAAGGTCAGGCGCAGCTGGCCGGTAACGGTATCCATGCCGACCGACGCCAGCGCAAAACCAAGCGCCATCGATGCCAGGATCTTGAACGGCGATCCCTTGCCCATGCCGACGAAGCTGCAGAAGGTCAGCAGGTAGACCGCGAAGAATTCCGGCGGGCCGAATTTCAACGCGAACTTGGCCACCAGCGGAGCCATAAAGGTAATCATCACCACTGCGACGAAGGCGCCGACGAAGGACGAGGTGAAAGCGCCGGCCAGTGCTTCGCCGGCCCGCCCCCTCTGCGCCATCGGATAGCCGTCGAAGGTGGTTGCCACCGACCACGGCTCGCCGGGGATATTGAACAGCACCGAGGTGATTGCGCCGCCGAACAGTGCGCCCCAGTAGATACAGGACAGCATGATGATGGCGGTGGTAGGGGACATGCTGAAGGTCAGGGGCAGCAGGATCGCCACACCGTTGGCGCCTCCCAGCCCGGGCAACACGCCGATCAGCACACCAAGAATGATCCCCACGAACATCAGGACCGTATTCATCGGTGTCAGAACGACCGCGAAGCCATGGAACAGCGCGCTGATTTCATCCATAAGAAAACTCCTTTAATTCCGTTTCAAGGGCGCGCCATGCAGGCCGCGCCGCGCCTGTGGGGATCAGTAGCCGAGGAAACTCAGCGGATCGTACATCCCCTTGAACAGGGGTACCTTGAACCACACCTCGAACAGGCAGAAGAACAGGACCGCCACGGCCAGCGCAAGGATCACGCTGCGCACCCAGGAGTACTTGCCCAGGATGACCATGAACAGCGCGATATAGATCGCGGACGCGACATAGATGCCGATCACCTGGATGGCCAGCACATAGACGGCGGCCGGAACCAGCACCGACATCACGCGCTTGAACTGCTCGCCATCGACGAAGATCTCGGTGTTGCGGTTCTTGCCCAGCAGGGCCTGGTACAGCACGCCGAGGCCCGAGATGGCGGTGATCAGCCCGATGTAGAAGGGGAAATAGCCGGCGCCGGGACCGTCCGAGGTCCAGCCGGAGCCGAGCTTGCGGCTGCCAAAGATGACGACCAGGCCGGCGATCAGCACCAGCCCGGCGACAACGGCTTCAACGACATAAGTGGGAACGCCGGTGCGAGCGCCCTCGTCGGCTTCCTTGATTTGCTCCATTTGTATGCCCCGATAGATTGATTGGACGACGAAACCGGATGGGACCGGACGGGCGCGGATGCGGGAAGGCTTAACCGGCGTTCCCGCATCCACCAACCCTGTTACTGCACCAGGAAGCCTGCTTCCTTCATCAGGTCCCGATGCATGGTCTCGGTCTTTTCGAGCCACTGGGTAAATTCGGTGCCGGTCATGACCGTCTGGTTGAAGGCGCCCTTCTCCATGTAGTCCTTCCAGTCAGGCGTCTCGCGCACCTTCTTGAGCAGGTCGAGATAGAACTCGGTCTGCTCCTTGGTCACGCCCGGCGGCATGAAGATGCCGCGCAACATGGTGTAGCTGGTGGGAATGCCGCCTTCCTTGCAGGTCGGGATATCCGCCCACGATTGGGCGTCGGTCACCTTTTCCTTGTAGTCCATGCGCTTGTCGTCGAACACGCAAAGCGGACGCAGCTTGCCGGCGCGCCATTGCGCGACGGCCTCGATCGGGTTGTTGACGGTGGAATCGATGTGGCCGCCCACCAGTTGCACTGCCACTTCGCCGCCACCCTTGAATGGCACGTAGATGAACTTGGTGCCGATCGCCTTGCCCAGGCCCACCGTCAGGATCTGGTCTTCCTGCTTGGAGCCGGTGCCGCCCATCTTGGTCTTGTTGGGTCCGGCGGCTTTCACGCCGGCGGCGAAATCCTTCGATGTCTTGTAGGGCGAATCGGCGTTCACCCACAGCACGAACTGGTCGAGCGCCAGCATGGACAGCGGCGTCATGTCGCGCCAGCTGAAGGGTACGCCGGTCGCCATCGGCGTGGTGAACAGGTTGGACAGCGTGATGACGATCTTGTGCGGGTCGCCCTTGGCGCCCTTGATCTCGAGGAAGCCTTCGGCGCCGGCGCCGCCTGACTTGTTCACCACGATCATTGGCTGCTTCATCAGCTTGTTCTTCACGATGATGCCCTGTATCAGGCGCGCCATCTGGTCGGCGCCGCCGCCGGTGCCGGCCGGGACCACGAACTCCACCGGCTTGGTCGGCTCCCATGCCGCAGCGGGTGCGCTCGCGAATGCGGCCGCCACTGCCAGCGCGCAGCCGGCAAATTTCACAGAACCGCTGATGACCCTTGATTGCAATGTCTTATCCATTTCAGTCTCCGTCGTAGTTATATTGTTTAACCAGCAGGGCGCTGGTATTGCCATTTGCCGCCTTAGAAGCTACCGGCCTTGTCCGGATATCTTTCCGATTCATGGATGGGTACAAAAATACTGGACAACTTTGCTCGAAATTCAATTGACCGACGTCAAGTTTTTAAATTTTCCCGCCATGCGGCCGGCTTGCCGGGAAAGCGGAGACGTCGCTTGATCTATCTGTGTCGTTGGTTCAGTCCGCGCTTGACGTTTGGCCGCGAATACGGCGTGTTCATCATGTCTGCTGACTGCGAAAGCAGGATCACGATCCCGCTGGCTGGCGTGGCCGGACCGGTTCGTCAGGTAAAGGGTGTGTGCGGCCCGAGGCGCGGCGTCGGCACCCATGGCAGGGCCGGCAAGGGCATGTGGAGCGAACATGGGTCGACCGCTGTGGCGATGGTGTTACCGGGCTGATTCATGAACTTGGTCTCCTCGTTCAATGCAGGGCGGTCGTGACAGCATGATGCTGCCTGCAAGCCGCCCTTCCCGCTTGGCCGGCTTCCACAGGATCGGGTGGCCAGGATGCGGAACCGTATCGTGGGATGCCGATGGTATGCCTGATGGCTTCTGGTAACTTGGGCCTGATTTTCAGAGAACGCCCCAGCTTTCTCCTTGATCGCGGTTAAGTTTCCAAAATTCCGCAAATTTAATGCGCGTCAGCCAGGGCATGGCTTCCGCGCGTGGCAACGCCGATCGCATTTCAGCCTTTGTGGGCGGGCCTTTTCCCTGTTTCAGTAATTGCGCACGCGCTTGTCCCGCCCAAATTGCAGGCCAAAACTCATGTTGTCAAACTTGACCCTGGTCAATGAGAAAAAAGCCGGGCAATCGCTATGATGGCCGCAACCTGACCCGGGGGCACCCTGCGGCACGGGTCGGCAGACAAGCTGCCTGGCCATGTCCCTTCATGGCGAGCCACACGCATAAAACCATACAGAGGAGAACGCATGTCTTCAGTACTGAAAAAGACCGAGACCGACGAGACCACCTTGCTGGCCACGCAGGATCAGGAACCGGTCGAAGCCGTCGCCGAACAGACCGACGGCTTCCACGTGCTGCTCGATGCATTGAAGGCCAATGACGTCGAGACCATCTACGGCCTGGTCGGCATCCCCATCACCGACCTGGCCCGCCTGGCCCAGGCCGAGGGCTTTCGCTTCATCGGCTTCCGCCATGAAGCCAATGCCGTCAATGCCGCCGCCATCGCCGGCTACCTGACCAAGA
>NZ_JACYOX010000105.1 GCF_015352955.1 Noviherbaspirillum soli | reverse complement strand
ACCACCATCTGCAACATCGAAAAGATCGTGGCCTGATGCGGCGTAGCCAACAGCGAATAAAGAGGAATAGCAAATGGCAAGAATGAAATTCATCTGCGACGCGGAGCGCTGCATCGAGTGCAACAGCTGCGTGACCGCGTGCAAGAACGAGCATGAGGTGCCCTGGGGCGTGAACCGGCGCCGCGTGGTGACCATCAACGACGGCGTGATCGGCCAGGAAAAGTCGATCTCGGTAGCCTGCATGCATTGCTCCGACGCGCCCTGCATGGCGGTGTGCCCGGTCGACTGCTTCTACCGCACCGACGAAGGCGTGGTGCTGCACGACAAGGACATCTGCATCGGCTGCGGCTACTGCTCGTATGCCTGCCCGTTCGGCGCGCCGCAGTTCCCGTCCAACGGCACTTTCGGCCTGCGCGGCAAGATGGACAAGTGCACCTTCTGCGCCGGCGGCCCGGAAGCTGATGGCTCGCATGCCGAGTTCGAGAAATACGGCCGCAACCGCCTGGCCGAAGGCAAGCTGCCGGCCTGCGCGGAAATGTGCTCGACCAAGGCGCTGCTGGGCGGCGACGGCGACGTGGTGGCGGACATCTTCCGCAATCGCGTGCTGCG
>NZ_JACYOX010000104.1 GCF_015352955.1 Noviherbaspirillum soli | reverse complement strand
CGCAAGCGTGTGCTGACCACGCACCGGGCCGATGGGCCCAACCAGGTCTGGTGCTGGGACATCACCTGGCTGCCCACCACGGTCAGGGGCCGGTTCTTCTACTGGTACATGGTCAAGGACATCTATAGTCGCAAGCTGGTGGTCAACGCGGTCCATGAAAGCGAGACGTCGGAGCAAGCCAGCGCGCTGTTGCAACGGGGCTGCCTGGCAGAGCAGACGGCGGATCGCCCACCGGTGCTGCACTCGGACAACGGCACGGCGATGAAGGGGGCGACGATGCTGGCGTGCATGCAGGAACTGGGGGTGGTGCCCTCGTTCAGCAGGCCGCGGGTGAGCAACGACAACGCCTATGCGGAAGCGTTGTTCAAGACGGCGAAATACTGCCCGCTGTGGCCGGAACGCCCGTTCGACACGCTTGAGCAAGCCCGGCAGTGGGTGGAGCAGTTCGTGCGCTGGTACAACGAGGAGCACCGCCACAGCGGCCTGAACTATGTGACGCCGGATCAGCGTCATCGTGGCCAGGCGGACCAGCTGCTGGCCCATCGCAAGGCGGTCTATCAAGCCGCCCGGGCCGCCAAGCCGCAGCGCTGGGCAGGCGCCGTGCGCCATTGGGATCTTGA
>NZ_JACYOX010000103.1 GCF_015352955.1 Noviherbaspirillum soli | reverse complement strand
TTTTCCCGCGATTGAGCGACCTGGCACGGGCTATGCAATAGGGATAGCGAGCCCAGACAAAAGCTCACCAACCCAAACCAACCACCTTCAAGGAGTTTCATCATGCTGAACATCAAAGACCTGGCTGTCGCCACTTCCCTCGACGCGCAACAAATGGCTGCCATCAGCGGCGGCTTCAATGCCAACCTGTCCCAGATCGGCGACTTCAACCAGGCCGGCGTCCTCGGCGGCAAGGGCGGCGCCAATACCCAGGTCGGCGTGTTTTCCCCGGTCGTGACGCAGTCGAACCTGGACGTGGACGTGGATGCCAGCAGCCACTCCACCACTTACGGCAAGCCCTATCCGAAGTGGATGTAAGCAGCATCTTGCCGGGCGCCGCGGCGCCCGGCGCCCAAGCAATGATCAGCAATCAAGCCAACTCAATGACCGACAAGGAGACACGTATGAACACCCTGACCATCAACGACCTGCAGCATGCCGACGAACTCGACGCCAGCGCGATGGCGCGCGTGATCGGCGGCGAGAAGACCCAGGCCACGCTGCCCAAGGAAAAGCCCATCAAGCTGACCTATGTGAACGGCGACATCATCGGCACCTGGGCCAACGGCACCACCATGTCCATCCCGATGCTGTGACGCG